>CAYXJR010000023.1:0-52866 GCA_964465145.1 uncultured Porphyromonadaceae bacterium
GGAGGGAAGCACTTTATATATATTATGGGCCATAACCAGAATATGGGGATCGAAAGGGATGTTGACTATATGCCGCTATATGATGCAGGTGCCTGGTTTATGGAGAAAATGTTAAATACTGACCCACAGACAAGCCGTTACAAGAAACGCGAGCTTTTCAAGAATGCCATGTGGTGTGCCATCCCAATTCTTGATCCCAGGTATTTTAATGAAGAAGACATCAAATATGATCCCTATGGTTTTGTAAAAAATGAACTAAAGAGCAGGCTGAGGGTGGTTGAACAGTACTGTGTGGATGTGTATGGATATGCAGTGCCCGACTCGCTTTCGCTGAATAATAATAAGCCGATGTACACTTTTAATACTGCTGATATTGCTATTCTCTGCTGCCCATGGTTCACTCCACAGGATGTTCTGGATATGATTAATATTGTTCCTAATCCATATTACGGCATTTCAGGCTATACAAGGCCTGAATATGAAAATATTGTTAAGATCATAAACCTCCCCCCGGAATGCACAATATCGATTTACACTTTAAATGGAAACCTTGTCAGGAGAATCCACAAAACCGAGGGCCCCACATGGATTCCCTGGGATTTGAAAAATCAGTACGGGAAACCGGTATCCAGCGGTGTATACATAATCCATATAGATATTCCGCAGGTTGGGGAGAAGGTATTGAAGTGGATGGGCGCAATACAGTAGATTCGTAGATCGGTGGATCGGTAGATTTGCAGATCAGTAGATTTATCAATTCGCCATCATGGACAGGGACGAGCCCTGTCCCTACGGGATAATCCCCTGAATTCCCCTTGAATTAACAGCGAGCGAAGCGAGCGGAATTAACCATAATCACGAAATATCACTCCAATCTTTTTGAGTAGACGTCACCTTCTGCAACTGCGTTTTGAGCAGCAGGTTGTCTTTAGTTTCCAGGGACGGATCATTTTCGAGGATCTCATCTGCAGTTCGTCTGGCGTGTTCGAGAATTTGCTGATCCCGTGCCAGGTTGGCTATCTTCAAGTCGAAAGGAATACCACTTTGCTGGGTCCCCTCAATATCTCCGGGCCCACGAAGTTTCAGGTCAACCTCGGCGATTTCAAAACCATCATTTGTCCTCACCATGGTTTCAATGCGGGTTTTGCCTTCTTTAGAAAGTTTAACCCCGCTCATGAGTATACAATAGGATTGGTCGGCTCCACGACCCACACGGCCCCTGAGTTGGTGTAACTGACTAAGTCCAAACCTCTCGGCACTTTCAATTACCATCACGCTGGCATTTGGTACATCTACTCCAACTTCTATAACCGTAGTGGCAATCATGATGTTTGTTATGCCCTTCACGAATAGGGCCATAGCCTTATTTTTCTCCTCTGTTTTCATCCTCCCGTGTAATACGGAAACAGCATATTGTGGTGGGGGGAAGGCCCTGGTAATGCTATCATGTCCATCCTCAAGGTCCTTATAATCCAAAGTCTCTGATTCCTTAATCAAGGGATAAACAATATAGATTTGGCGTCCCTCGGAAATTTGCTTTCGCATAAAACCGAAGAGCTTAAGTCGCTTACTATCATAGTAATGTGCTGTTTGCACCGGTTTCCTCCCAGGGGGGAACTCATCGATTACTGATACATCAAGATCCCCGTAAAGGGTCATGGCCAGAGTCCGGGGAATTGGTGTGGCTGTCATTACCAGCACATGAGGAGGATGCTCTGGATTTTTCTCCCACAAACGCGCTCTCTGAGCTACACCAAAACGATGCTGCTCATCTATGATAACTAATCCAAGCTTTGCAAAATTTACAGTGTCTTCTATCAGGGCGTGGGTCCCGATCAGGACATGTATCTCTTCTGTTCGAAGGCTTTCATGAAGTTTTTCCCGTTTTGCTTTTCTTGTTGATCCGGTAAGAAGGTCAACTTTTATGGGCAAGCCTTCAAGCAATTTTGAAAAAGTCTGGAAATGTTGCTGGGCCAATATCTCAGTGGGGGCCATTATTGCAGACTGGTACCCATTGTCATGAGCCATTAAAATGCTTAGCAAGGCCACCAGCGTCTTTCCGCTTCCTACATCTCCCTGAAGCAAACGGTTCATCTGAGCCCCGGAGCCAACATCACGGCGAATTTCCTTAATAACACGTTTTTGGGCTTCGGTTAATTCAAAGGGGAGATTTTGAGAATAAAATGCATTAAAGGTATTTCCTATTGTTTTGAAAATAAAACCCTTTAGCCGGCCTTTTCTCAAATGTTTCTGCTTGAGAAGGTTCAATTGAATATAAAACAGCTCCTCGAATTTAAGCCTGTATCGGGCTTTCTTAAGAATCTCCTCGTTCGCAGGAAAATGGATGGCCAACAGTGATTCTTTTAATGAAGGCAGACCTAGGTTTTTGCATAGCCAGCCAGGTAAGGTCTCCGGGATACTATCATGAACTTTTTGTAAAAGAGAGTATTGTGATTTATGAATTGTTCTCGAGGTAATAAATCCATTTTTCAACTTTTCGGTAGTTGGATACGATGCCTGATATGCAAAGGGATACTTTATTTTTTCTGCTTTTTCAACCTCTTCCAATTCCGGATGGGGGATGTTAAATTTCCCGCCGTAAACAGCTGGTTTTCCATAAAGAATGTACTCTGGCCCAATTTTCAAACTCTGTCGAAGCCACTTGATTCCTTTGAACCAGACAAGCTCGATTGTACCGGTATCATCAACAAAATGAGCAACTAATCTCTGGTGTTGACGAATCCCAACCAATTCTGCACTTTGTAACCTTCCTTTTAATTGTATGAAAACCTCATCAGTGTTAATATCCTTAATGGAGTAAAACTTTGTTCGGTCGGTGTACTTAAACGGAAAATGGTATAACAGATCTCTGAATGAATGAATATCCAACTCCTTAGCCAGCAGCTCAGCCCTTTTCGGGCCAACCCCGGGTAGAAATTTTATTTCTGAATCAAGGAGTTCTTTCATAGTCGGTTGCAGGTTGCAGGTTACAGCTTACACGTTACAAAATTAAACATATAAACATATAAACTTATGACCTTACCTGCAACCTGCAACCTGCAACCTCTGTTAAATTTTGTTAATAATTCCAATACCCTGGAGCTAATTAACTTTATGCCGGTATTTTTGTATAAAATTTAATGAATAGATGGAAACGGTCATCAGTATAAGAGGTTTGGTAAAAAATTATTATGTGGGTACCCAGGTGGTGCGGGCTCTGAGAGGAGTTGACATTGAAATTAAGAAGGGAGAGTATGTGGCCATCATGGGTCCTTCCGGTTCCGGAAAATCCACATTGATGAACATTATCGGGGCATTGGACACTCCTACAGCAGGTGATTATTTTCTGAATGGAACCAACGTAAGTCATCTCGTTGATGAACAGTTGGCAAGGATCCGGAACAAAGAAATCGGATTTGTATTTCAAACCTTTAATTTGTTGCAAAGGTATACGGCTCTTGAAAATGTTACCCTGCCTCTCGTTTATGCCGGTATTCCCAGGCATGAAAGACAGGATAGAGCCTTGGAAGTGTTGAATAATGTTGGTTTGAATGACCGTGTAACACATAAACCTAATGAGCTATCTGGTGGACAGCGCCAACGTGTAGCTGTTGCCCGAGCCCTTGTTAATCATCCTTCCATAATTCTTGCGGACGAACCTACTGGTAACCTCGACAGTAAAACATCTGATGATATCATGCGATTAATTGCAGATATTCATGATCAGGGTAATACGATTATTGTGGTCACCCATGAGAATGACATTGCTCAAAAAGCTGAGAGGATTATTCGCTTATGGGATGGAGAAGTCGAGTCTGACCAATTAAATCAGAAGGACTAAAACGCCTCAACTTCCATACAACCAGGGTCGGAATGAAATTTCCATAAATTTAAAGTAACTGATTATCAATAAGTAAGAAAGGTTTTATAACTTTTTTATTTTACTGTTGTAATTTTGGTTAAAATCAGTATATTCGCGGAAATTAAAAAGTAAAAATCCAGCCGGATATGTATTGGACACTAGAATTAGCTTCAAAATTAGAAGATGCTCCCTGGCCAGCCACTAAGGATGAATTGATCGACTTTGCTATCAGATCTGGTGCGCCACTGGAAGTTATCGAAAATCTCCAGGAGATTGAAGATGAAGGGGAAGTATATGAAAGCATTGAAGACATCTGGCCTGATTACCCCAGCAAGGATGATTTTTTCTTTAATGAAGATGAATATTGATTGATTAATCTCAAGCACCTTCCGGTGCTTTTTTTTCTTTATCCCAGATATAAATATCGTCCTTATTTAGGGGTCTTAAGATTGAACGCCAGGAGAATCCTTCAAGAAATAGCTCTGAAGCTTTGATTTGATTCATTGGGGTTAATGTAGGATCTGGATCTGTAATAAATTTTACTCTGTCGATTTTACCATTTTTAAACAGGATTTGGGTATCACTGCTGACAGCCTTGTTCAAGCCTATTCGTCCTTTATCATCTTCAGGGTAAAATAATCCCTCACTATTACCTGATACATCAACCCTGGCCAACTTATTATCAGAAAAGAAACCTGTAATTGTTTTTCCCTTGATCTGGTTAAAGTGAATGCTATCTAACTCTATGATTAGCAGTCCAATGCCAGTCATTTTAATATAATCAATCCCCTTATCACCCAGTTTAATACTAATTCCGGTAGAATTTAGCTGGCTTTTTTCCTGCCATAATACAGGTTCATGATAAAGAAAGATCACCGAATCCTCAACCAGATAATTCAAGGAGTCGCATCGGCCCTGAATATCATTACGATAAAATTGGACATGATGATAGGCCAGGATCCGTCTGGAATCAATAGAGTCCTCTATGTAGGAATACAGAGTGTCAGCATGTAAAAAAAGCGAGTCTGGTTCCTCAGCCATAATAAAGAGAGTATTCTCTGTTACTATCAACTTCTGCTCTTTCTCATTATAAAAGAGCTTTTCTCCTTTTATAATGCTATTCTGAATTGTGTCCCTGGCTGTAACATTCCCAAAGGCCTCACTGATTTCCCTGTCACGATCGTACCATAAGCTGTCTCCTGACAGCACTTGCTCTCCGGATTGAAAAACAGCATTTTGATTGAAACTTGACAAATTGCGTTGAGAATCGTACCATCCGTTTTCACAATATATATAGTTTGTGTCGCCGAATATTTGAGTTGGGCCAAGAAAATAAATGATTTTATTCCTGGAATCGTATCTTAGAGTATCTGTTGAAAGGGTATTGTCTTCATTAGACATAAAGACATTGTTTTTGAAGTGGTATAACTCCTTGTCGGCATAGTAATAACCCCAGCCACTCTCGAGAATATTTAAACTATCAATAATCTGCCCGCCGTCATAATACCAGGCTACCTCATTATTCATATCATAATCAAGGTGATCAGTATATAAGGTACTTGATTCGTGTTCCATTACTACCTGACCTTCCAGATTAGCCATCCGGGTGGAACCATTATAATTCAGCCGATTCCCAAAAAGATCCAGAGTGTCGCTTTTAATTATATGAACGCGGCTGAAGCCTCTGAATTGATTGGTTTCCTGGTTAAGGTAGGCACTATCACAAGTCAGAAAAATATCTTTATGCCTCATCCTTACATTTCCTATAAGTCTAAAGATATTGTTCCCCAGCGTTTGATCAAATTCGGTGAAGTCGGCCTCAAAATCAACAATCCGGGATTCCTGACCCTGGGATATCAGGGGGAAAGCCAGGGTAATTATCAGAAATATCGTTTTGACATTAAGCCAGTAATTCATGGATGATATCTTCAACTGAAATGCCTTCGGCCTCAGCTTTATAATTCTTTACAATACGATGCCTGAGGATGGCAGGTGCAATTGCCTGAACATCTTCAATGTCAGGAGAATATTTGCCATTTAATACGGCATGGGTTTTGGCTCCAAGGATTAAGTATTGTGAGGCTCTCGGCCCAGCTCCCCATACCAGATATTTGTCGGCGACTGAAGCTGAATTTTCCAGCTTAGGGCGAGATTTTGCTGATAGGTTGACGGCATATTCCAATATATTCTGGTTCACTGGAACCTGGCGGATAAGCTGTTGGTAGAACAAAATATCCTCTTTGGATATTACAGGATCCAGGCTGGTTTTATGATCGGCCGTTGTGCGTTTTACAATATCGATTTCTTCAACTATAGAAGGGTAATCCACCCTGATATTGAACATAAACCTGTCCAGCTGGGCTTCAGGTAGGGGATAGGTCCCTTCCAATTCAATAGGATTTTGAGTAGCCAGGACAAAGAAGGGATTATCAAGTTTATGTTGCACTCCTGCTGCTGTAACAGTTCGTTCCTGCATAGCTTCTAACAAAGCAGCCTGGGTTTTCGGCGGGGTACGGTTAATCTCGTCTGCTAAAACGATATTGGCAAAAAGGGGGCCTTTAATAAATTTGAAATTTTTATTGGAATCAAATATTTCTGTACCAATAATATCCGATGGCATTAAATCTGGTGTGAACTGGATTCGCTTGTATTCCAACCCCAGAATTTGTGCGATGGTATTAACCAATAAAGTTTTAGCTAAACCTGGTACACCTACCAACAAACCATGTCCACTTGATAAAATGGCAATGATTACCTCCCTGATAACCTCATCCTGGCCCACAATCACCTTCTGAATTTCAGTGAAGAATTTACCATAAGCAACCCGCAAGGCATCAACCGCTTCTTTATTGTTAGTGTAATTCATAATTCACAATTCATAATTATTTGACCCAACCGGGGAGTCTGAACTCGCAACCCTGGTAATCTTTGTTAATTTTGATGAAGGTGTTTTTTTGTTTATCCACAAGCCAATCATTAAGTGCTTCTGCTTGTTTGTTTTGTAAAGTTAACTGCTGTATGTACTGATAATCTGTTTTTATATCGGCCTGATGGGCGTTAAGTCTGGATTTGATTGAGATAATTTTGTAAACTGTATTCATATTATCGTCTTTGGATTCAAAGGGGTCTGAAATTTCACCCACTTTAAGTTTATTGATTTCAACCAACATTTCAGGAGGGATTTCCTTGGGTTCAAATTTTGTAGTCCCATTATTTATATTGATCATCAGCCCTCCATTGGCAAAGGTCTTTTCATCAGCGGAATTCTGAAGAGCTGATTTATTAAAATCAGACTCACCAGCGCGAATAGATTTGGCAATAGAGTCAAGCTTCATTCTTGTTTGTCTTTTTGATTCTTCCGACTCTTTGGGCCTTAACAGTATATGCCTGGCATTGATCGATTCACCTTTTCTATCGATTACCTGTATCAAGTGATAACCGTATTCTGTTTTCACCACTCGTGAGGTTTCGTCTCCCCTCAAATTAAAAGCTACAGCAGTAAATTCGGGAACCAGGTCGGCCCGACTGAAATATCCCATTTCTCCTCCCTGTGATCGTGAGGCGGGGTCATCGCTGTAAAGGATCGCCAGGGTGGCCATGGATTTACCAGCAAGGATTTGTTCCCTGTAAGTGTTCAGTTGATCAATCACCCGCTGTTTCTCTTCCTCGGAGACCTTAGGTTTAAGAACTATCTGCCTGATTTCCAGCTGTTCCGGAATGCGAGGGGCTTCATCTCTGGGGATCTTTTTATAGAACTTCTGAACCTCAGAGGGGGTAACCTTTACGTCGGATGTGAGATTTTTTTTCATCTCATCAGTAAGAAGCTGCTCTTTCACATCAGGGAAAAAGTCCTGTTTGATTTCCGGCATGGATTTCTTAAAATATTCCTCAATCGCTTCTTGCGAACCAGCCTTCAGAATGAAATAATCCAATCGCCGTTGTAGGGCTACTTCAACCTGTTTATCGGTTACCTCAATACTATCCAATTCCGACTGATCAAGCAATAACTTACTCGCCATAATGTCTTCAAGAATAGAACATTTTTCATCCCCTGGCAGTTGAACACCCGCTGCCTGGTTTTGTATATAAGTATTTTCAACATCCGACTGAAGAATTGGATGGGATCCCACAACAGCAAGGATTCGGTCAATAATAATAGTGTCATTTTGTCCTACAGTTTGTGCTGTAGAATTGGTAACAATTATGTTGAGGAAAATAAAACTAAATATAAAGTTGTATATCCGGTGGTTATTTAACATCGGTCTGGGCTTCATTTGCTTATTCATATATTTCAATTTGCTGCTGGCTAATGGCATCCTGTAAAACATCCTGTTCAACTTGCTCAATATAGTCGAGCTTACGCTTGGAAAGCACCAATCCCTTGATTTGGTTCCTGATAAATTCAACAGGGGCCTTCTCCCCTGACACCAGATAATCCCGAATTAACAGGAAATGGATAAAATCCTGGTCTTCACTTTCCCACGACTTATTCCTTTTAAGAAATTCATCAAGATTTTCTGGATTTCCTGGGATTTTCTCCATAATCAGAGGAAGAGAAACCCACTCATCATCAAAGAAATCGAATCGATCGGCTTGTGTATGTCCAATATTAACTAATTGCTCAAAATCCTGATTCCGGTTCGAAACAATAAATCTCCTGATTTCCGGAACGTTAGGATTATTTTTTTCCATCCGTATATATAAAGCCTTGACTACTGGATTTTCAAGAATAAAAGCATGCAGGTTATTATTATAGTATTCCTCCAATTGACTGTTGCTAACAATAGTGTCGACTTTTTCCCTCACCAGTTGTTTCTCATATTCATATATCAACAGGGAGGATCGATAATCCTCGATCATTGCTTCAAAGTTCTTTTGCTTTTCTAACACATTAAACTCAGCATACCTGACCAGTAATTGCCTTTTGATCCATTGATCGATAAAAGAGCGAGCCATACGGGCACTATCGGACGGATTCGCAATCCCGTCAAATATTCCTGACATATCGCTGGCATACAGGTATTTATCATAAGCTCTTGCAATAGGCTCCTCTCCGTTTTTCGCCGGGATACGAGAACAGCTGGATATTACAAGAATAACAATTGCAACCAGTGCAAGCCAGTCGGCCTTATATTTTAATCCCTTTAAGGACATTCTCATTAATTACGATAGAATATTTTTGTCTTAACTCATTGATCCACTGTTTATCCAGAAAATCCTGGTAATCTGAAGTAATCTGCCCTCTTGCTTCCATTAGAGTTTTTGGCATTGGTTCAAGAATACTTCTGGTCCATACAAATATTCTGGAATTCTCATCCTTAATGATATCAGAAACTCCTTTTTTCCACTTGATATTATCTATTATGGGATTTTCGTTTTTTGAAAAGGGGCCAGAGCTTAATTCAAATGAACCTGAAAATTTGACTGCTACCTCTTCAAGAACTTCTTCCAGAGCCTTAGCAGAAGTATCAGTTTTGCTGTAATTGATTACTGCTTTATGCATTTCATCAGCCATTTCATCCAACCCGGATTCGGCCTTGCAGTAAATAATTGTACCGTTAAGGCGCTCATCCCACAAATAATTATTTTTGTTTGCCCGATAAAAGTCCTGTAAACCCACTGAATCGGTTGAGGCTTTGGTCCATACTTTTTTATCCATCACCTCAAAAAGAAGGTTTCCATCTCTGAATTCCTTATACAGATCGCGAAATTCAGGGTATTTTTTTTCCAGTTGAGATTCTTCATAGCTTAGGATAGTGCCTTCGACGAAACCTGCAAATTGCTTGTCGAGGTACTCTGCTATCGGAGCCTCCCTGCCCACGCGCATGTTCAGGGCAAGATATTTTGCAAATTCAGATTGTGGGATATCTTTTCCATCCAGAGAACAGATAACTCCTTTTTTCTGCAATGCTGGATTTGGATCCCATCTTGCCGAAAAAATCGAAGGATCAACCATGCGGTAAAATTCTTCGTAATTCTTTTTATTCACACTAAAGTTATATTCCTTTTTCAGACGTTCTACTATCACGGCTTTACTTTTTGCTGATCGGCTGGCATCCCGATTGATCCTTCTTTCCAATACGGGAGTCAATTCTTCCTTAGTGGGAAATTTACGATCAAGGAGCTTAAAAATGTACCAGCCCATTTCTGTCTCGATGGGTTCGGAATAATCCCCGATATTATTTAAACTGAATGCTGCTTCTTCAAAATCTTTTGGTTTGGCACCCACGCCGAACCAGGGTACCTGGCCGCCTCTTGACCCGGTATTCTTGTCATCAGAATATTTCATTGCCAGGTCAGCGAAATCTTCTCCGGATTGAAGCTTTTTATAAACCTCGTCAATCTCTGTTTTAAGAGTTGCCTCCTCTTTCTCACTAATCCCATACATTTTTGATTTGAGAATAACGGCAACCTTAATCTGTCCCCGTGTAGGAATTTTGTCGGTAACCTTAATAATGTGGTATCCAAATTCTGTTCTAAATGGTTCTGAAAATTCACCAACAGGTGTATTATATGCAATATTCTCGAAGGGATATACCAAATCTAATACTGAAAAAAATCCCAGGTCCCCTCCGTTCGTTCTGGCAGAAGGATCATCACTGACTTCCCTGGCCAAATCTGCAAAATCTTCGCCTGCCAAAAGTCGTTCACGGAATTTATAAGCTTTCTGATAAGCCCTCAGCGTATCACCAGGAGGAGCATCTGCCACAACCCCGACCAGGATGTGACTGGATCTGAATTCTACCTGACTTCGTTCCCAGGCTTCTTCCAGCAGCTCTTGTGTAACTTTTTGATCCAGCAAATATGGTTTGGCCAATTGACTTCTGTACTGCTCCAGGTCGCGAATAAAAACTTTGGTGGTGTCGATACCCTGCGCTTCAGCTTCTTTTACCTTAAGTTTAAAGTTTATGAAGATGTCGAGGGATTCCCTTGTGTCAGGCTTATCGACTTGATTATTAAGATTTTTAGTTAAAATCCTGACAAATTCTGAAGTATAGACTGGTTTTCCATCTATGCTCAGTAACACTTGATCCTGCTCCTGTGAGAAAGCAAAAGATGTTATAAAAAATATGGCACATGAAAGCCAAAGTGCTTTAAATTTCATAAGATTAACAGATTTTTTTGGTTGAGTAATACATAACAATTTAAAACGTTTGATTTCGCTGTTTGTTATGTCTTATTTTAACGACTATAGTTTGGTGCTTCACGTGTTATAGTTACATCATGGGGATGGTTTTCTACCACCCCTGATCCTGTAATCCTGGTAAATCTTGCCAGGTGCAATTCTTCAATGTTTCTGGATCCGCAATACCCCATTCCTGCACGCAGTCCACCAATCATCTGATATATAACCTCCGTAAGGTTTCCTTTAAAAGGTACTCTGGCAGCAATTCCTTCCGGAACCAATTTACTTATGTCATCTTCGACATCCTGGAAATACCGGTCTTTAGAACCTTTTTGCATTGCTTCTATAGAACCCATTCCTCGATAGGACTTGAATTTCCTTCCCTGGTAAATGATGGTTTCCCCAGGTGATTCTTCCGTTCCTGCAAAAAGGGAACCCACCATAACGGAATCAGCACCCGCAGCCAGGGCTTTAACAATATCCCCGGAGTAGGTTATACCCCCATCGGCAATCACCGGTATACCTCTGCCTTTTAATGCTTTGGCCACATCATAAATTGCAGATAATTGTGGTACCCCAACTCCTGCAATCACTCGAGTAGTACAAATAGAACCTGGCCCAATTCCCACTTTAACAGCTGCTGCTCCTGCATCTGCCAGGGCAATAGCTCCTTCAGCAGTACCAACATTTCCAACAATAAATTCCATGTCGGGAAAAAGGCTTTTTGCTTTTTTCAGAGTTTCAATAACACCTAGTGAATGACCATGTGCAGTATCAATGGTTATAGCATCAACACCTGCATCCACAAGGGCTTTGATCCGATCCATTGAATTGGCAGTTACACCAACCGCTGCTGCTACACGCAGCCTTCCCCGCTGGTCTTTACATGCATTTGGCCGATCGCGGGTAATGGTGATATCTTTATATGTTAAAAGGCCTACAAGCTTAAAATCCTCGTCAACTACAGGTAATTTTTCAATCTTATGTTTCTGCAGGATCTCAGCAGCTTTGTCCACTCCTGTTGATTCCAAAGTAGTAATCAACTTATCCTTGGTCATTACTTCAGAAACCAGAGTATCCTTATTGTATTCGAATCGAAGGTCCCGGTTAGTTACAATACCTACTAGTTTATGATCATGGTTAACAACCGGAATACCGCCAATTTTATATTCAATCATCAATAGCCTGGCATCTTTAACCTTTTTTTCAGGATGAATAGTTATCGGGTCCATAATCATCCCGTTTTCAGCTCTTTTCACGGATATGACCTGTCGGGCCTGATCTTCGATGCTCATATTCTTATGGATTACCCCTATTCCTCCTTCACGGGCAATAGCCATCGCCAATGAGGATTCGGTAACTGTATCCATTGCTGCCGATACAATAGGGGTATTCAGTTTTATTTTTTTTGTAAATTGCGTGGAAATATCCACATCCCGCGGTACCACTTCGGAATAGGCGGGTATAAGCAAAACATCGTCAAATGTTAGGCCTTCAAAATCGATTTTATCCTGAAGAAATGACATACCGTAATTTTTTGGACTGATAAATTTGCGCTAAATTACAAATTTCTCATCGATTTGGATGAATACAGGAAAATACTAAACGATTACTGGAACTATGCGCAGTTCCGCCCTTTGCAGGAGGAGATAATTGAATCGGTGATGCAGAACCGGGACACCCTGGCCTTAATGCCTACCGGTGGTGGGAAATCTATTACCTTTCAAGTTCCTGGCCTGGCCCGCCCGGGTATATGTCTGGTTATCTCCCCTCTGATAGCCTTAATGAGGGATCAGGTGGAGTCTCTCCGCTCCAGGGGCATTAAGGCAGTAGCTATTCATTCAGGCCTGTCGCGCTTTGAGATTGATATTGCACTGGAGAACTGCATCTATGGGAATTATAAGTTTCTGTATCTATCCCCGGAACGTTTGGGTACTGATCTTTTTAAGGCAAGGTTGGAAAGTATGAATGTAAATCTCCTTGCTGTTGATGAGGCGCATTGTATCTCACAATGGGGCTACGATTTCAGGCCTTCCTACCTGGAGATTGTCAAAATCAGAACAGAATTACCTGGGGTTCCTGTATTGGCTTTAACAGCCACTGCCACACCTACAGTTTCAGAAGATATTCAGAAACAACTGGGATTCTCCCATCCTAACGTGATTCGGCAAAGTTTCGAACGAAAAAATCTCGCTTATAAGGTTTACCAAACAGAAGATAAGCTGGGCCAATTGCTGAAAATCCTTAATAATGTTGAAGGAAGTGGTATCGTTTATGTTCGAAGCCGTAAGAAAACCAGGGAGATTGCTGAATTCCTGATCAAAAATAAAATACCCGCCAGCTATTATAACGCTGGCCTGGAAAGCAAGTTAAGGCAAGCACGTGAAAAAGATTGGCAAAGCGGACTAACGCGTATTATGGTTTCTACCAATGCTTTTGGTATGGGTATTGATAAATCAGATGTTCGCATTGTGATACATCTTGACCTGCCAGATTCCCCCGAGGCCTACTTCCAGGAAGCAGGCAGGGCTGGAAGAGATGGAAAAAAGGCCCTGGCAGTTCTCCTTTATCATCAGTCGGATAAAAAGAGCCTGGAACAAAGTATGGTAGTCCGTTTTCCAGGTATAGATAAGATCAGACAGGTATATACAGCTCTGGGGCATTATTACCAGCTCATTCCAGGAGCAGGAAAAGGGCAGGCATACAATTTCAACCTGAGTGACTTCTGTTCAAAATTTGGGCTTCATACCGTAGTGGCATATCACTCCCTAAAACATATCGAAAGAGCTGGTTTTATTGAACTGACTGAAGAAATTGATTTGCCTGCGAGGTTGTTTTTCAGGGTTAACAGGGATGATCTGTATAAATTCCAGGTAGCCAATTCAAAATATGATGGCATCATTAAATTGTTTCTTAGAATATATTCCGGCCTTTTTACAGATTTCTGCAGGGTGGATATTGATTTAGTTGCAAAGAAAGCTAATGCAAAGCCTGAATTAATCAGGAAAGTGATAGAGAGTCTTCAAAACCAGGGAATTGTGTATTTTCTTGAACCAAAAAAAACCCCTCAGATCGTTTTTATTGCTGAAAAGGTAGAAGAAAAATCACTTATCCTGCCGCGCGAAACCTATGCCTGGCGGCAAAAAGAAGCGCGGATGAGGCTGGATACTATGTTTCACTATGGACATTCCAATGACAGATGCCGCAGTCAACTGCTGCTAATGTATTTTGGCGATAAAAACCCACCTCTTTGCGGAATATGTGATGTTTGTGAGATGAATTCCGATACAGCCATTAACCAAAAACAGGCCAGGGAAATAAAAAACCTGATATTGTCCGCCTTGCATAATGGCCCTCTGAGCCGAAAGGATCTGGTTAATCGACTGGACTTTCCTCTTGACAAAATTGCTGTTGTGATTGATAATCTGATCGACCAGGAGAAACTCATTATTGACAAGGGCTTTTACAGACTTCCCTAATCTATTTTGATGATTTGCTTGGCATGAAAGAAAAACCGCTATTTTTGCAGGAATTCTTTTTTATAATATGTTATTTGAAAAAACGATTGACAAAGAAGCGGTAAATGAATTGCCGTTAAGAATTTTTGAGGGTACTATCCACGTTATTGAGAGCTTTGACCAACTGGAAACAGTTATTCCCAAACTTGTGACATCTCCATATTTAGGCTTTGATACTGAGACCAGACCATCTTTTAAGAAAGGCAAGTCTAATAGTGTTGCTCTGCTGCAACTGGCTACGCCCAAAGAGTCCTATCTTATTCGTCTGAGTAAGATCGGTCTTCCGGCGGATATTCGCAATATTCTAGCCAACCCTCATATTCACAAGATAGGGGCAGCGATACACGATGATATCAAATCATTGCAAGCGCTGACATTTTTTGAACCACAGGGTTTTACGGATCTTCAGAACATCGTAAAAAATTATGGTATTGAAAGTTTATCCCTTAAGAAGTTAACAGCTATCGTGTTAAATTTCAGAATATCAAAATCTCAGCAATTAACTAATTGGGACGCCGAAACATTAACTGATGCCCAACAAAAATATGCAGCTATGGATGCATGGGTAGCCTTACAGATATTCCTGAGGCTTAAGTCGGAGTTGAATAATTCGGGTAATCAATCATACTAATGGCTAAAAAAAGCTTTAATGATTTTGGATTGAATGCCAGTCTGGTTGAGTCACTGGGAATGATGGGATATAAGGAACCAACCCCGGTTCAGGAAGGAGCCATTCCTCCTGCTATGGAAGGTAAGGATCTGATAGCGTGTGCTCAGACGGGTACTGGGAAAACGGCTGCATATGTGTTACCAGCCATACACCGCATCTTACAATCCAAAGGTGAGGGAATCAAAGTTTTAGTTGTGGCACCTACCCGTGAACTGGCGGTCCAGATCGATCAGCAATTTCAGGGCCTGGGTTATTATAGCGGGATTAGCTCAATTGCCGTTTATGGGGGGAATGATGCACAATACTGGGATCAACAGAAAAAGGCTTTGTCATCAGGGGCTGATGTTGTTGTTGCTACTCCTGGAAGATTGATTTCACACTTGAACATGAATTATGTTAAGGCAGATTCTTTAGAAATGCTGATATTGGATGAGGCCGACCGAATGCTTGACATGGGGTTTATTGAAGATATTGATAAGATTATCAGCCATCTCCCCAAAATCCGGCAAACACTGATGTATTCAGCCACCATGCCTGCTAAAATCAGAAGCCTTGCAAAACGCATCCTGATAAATCCCGCCGAGATTAACATAGCCATTGCCAAGCCATCGGAAAATGTCCTGCAGGCTGCCTACATGGTTTATGACCCTCAAAAGCCAGAATTAGTTAGCCACCTGCTCTATGGCAAGGATATTGGGTCGGTCCTCATCTTCTCTGCTACCAAAGCAAATGTTAAAGTTATTGCCAAGGTTCTTAAAGATAGGGGCTTATCTGTGGGGCAAATCCATTCTGATCTGGTTCAAAAGGAACGCGAAGAAACCCTGCGGCTTTTCAAGGCACGAAAATTTGTGATTCTGGTTGCCACCGATATTGTTTCACGCGGGATAGATATCGAAGACATTGAATTGATTATTAATTATGATGTCCCCAAAGATCCTGAGGATTATGTCCATAGGATAGGAAGAACTGCCAGAGCTGAGAAATCTGGAGTGGCTATCACCTTTATTAACGATAAGAATCAAAGGGATTTCAAGAAAATCGAACAGCTCATCGATAAAGAAATATATAAATCACCATTGCCTGAAGGCATGAAGCCCGGGCCAGCTTATAAGCCTGGTTCACAGAATAGCTACGGTAAAAGGATCTTCCGAAGTAAACCTAGAAAAAATAATAGGTGACGAGTGACGAGTGACGGGTGACGAGTGACGGGTGACGGGTGACGGGTGACAAAAAAGGTTACGAAAAGGTGACCATAGCCCGGTGGCTAGTCCTCCGGGTCAGTTAGCCTGTGTGTATTGATGAAACGGGTCATCTCACCCTTGGCTAATTCTCTTTTTCTGCTTCCCAACCTATGTATCTCTCTTGGTTCAGTTCTGCCAGTTCCTGAGAAATATTCATCAGTTTTCTCAAACGGGTGGCCGATAATTTCTTTAATAAGCTGGCCAGGTAATTAGCTTCCTTGAGAAACATTGGATCTGCCAAATTCTCAAATCTTCTGGCAGGATTCTCATCGATGGTTTTTGCCGGCGAAAGGATTGTAATCATTGAAGCCTCCTTATTCCTTATTCGGAATGAACATTTTTATAAATAAGTATGTAAATCTTTTAAAACGGATTTCCCATGCAATCTGTACTTTTTTGATAGGCCAAATATTGAGTAACTTTGTGCCCTGTTTGCGGAATCAAGCCATGAAAATCTATGACGCAAAATTATCATAATGATTTGGAAAGCCTGATATCTTCTTTAGGAGGAGGGATCAAAGGTGAGGAAAAAGAATGGCTTTTGAGGGCCATCATGGAGCTCCTTGATACAGTTGAGGATGAAAAAGCATTAAAGGGAATAGTAAAAGGACTAGTTCGCCCTTTTGCCATTGCCCGTATCGTACTTGAAGAACTTGGATTGGGCGCACCATCTGTCCTCGCAACCCTATTGACCTTCCAAAATGTGATAGCTCCCCTGCCTGAGAAGGAATTATCCGGGCGATTCGGGGAATCAGTTGCTGCATTGGTTCAGGGACTTAGGAAGATCGCAGGACTGAACACTAGTAAAACCTCCATTCATACTGAGAATTTTATTTTTCTGCTGCTTGGCTTATCGGCAGATACCCGTGTCATCCTGATAAAGTTAGCCGAACGACTTCATGCCACCCGGGAAATTGAAGAGCTTGACAATTCTGCACAAAAGGAACTGGCCAGGGAAATAGCCGACCTTTATGCTCCTATTGCACACCGTTTGGGATTGTACCGGATAAAGACTCAGTTCGAGGAATTTTCTATGAAAATTCTGTATCCTGAGGAACATGGTGATATAGCAAGAAAGCTCAGTGAGACAAGGGAAGACAGGGAAAAATACATTGGCGACTTTAATAAACCCCTTATTACCAGGCTCCAAAAGGCCGGGTATGAATGTGAAGTTAAAGGAAGGTCGAAATCCATATATTCCATATGGAAGAAAATGAAAACCCAGGGAGTGGATTTTGATGAAGTATACGACCTTTTTGCTATAAGGGTCATATTAAATAACCCTGGAAATAATGAAAAAGCCGATTGCTGGCAGGTGTATAGCATAGTAACAGATGAATACCAACCCAATCCCAATAGATTAAGAGATTGGATATCAACCCCAAAGCCTAATGGATATGAGTCCCTCCATACCACGGTTATCGGCCCGGAGGGGAAGTGGGTTGAGGTTCAGATCAGGACCAAAAGGATGGATGAGATAGCCGAGGTAGGACATGCTGCACATTGGAAATATAAGGAAAGTAAGGAGGGAAGTGAATCAGATGATTGGTTGGGCCGTTTAAGGCAATCGCTGGAAACTTCACTGGGTGCAAAACCAAATACTCCAGATTCAAAAAAAGAACTCTATTCAGATCAGATCTTTGTATTCACTCCCCAGGGAGATTTAATCAAACTTAGGTCCGGCTCGGTAATTTTGGATTTTGCCTTTGCGGTTCATACTAATGTTGGATACCATTGTACAGGAGCAAAGGTGAATGGAAAGATAGTTCCACTCCGCCATAAATTGGTCAATGGCGACCAGGTGGAAGTGCTGACAGCAGCTCAGCAAAAGCCTACATCCGACTGGCTTAATATTGTCAAAAGTTCTAAAGCCCGGGCCAGGATAAAAAGAGTTTTAAAAGAGGCCGTATACCAAAATGCCGAGGAAGGAAAGGATACCTTAAAAAGAAAATTTGAACAGTGGAGAGTAAAGTATGATGTGACCACAATTCACAAACTGGTGAGTCGGTTTGGATTGAAGAATGCCTTGGAATTGTATCAGCGAGTTGCTGAAAACAAGATCGACCTGGCCGAAATGAAAAATTATCTCAGGGATAAAGATCCAGCTGAATATCTCAGAGAGAAAACTTTAGGTGATAAATCTATTGAAAGCTTCAAGAAAACTATTCTTCAAAGTGAGGATTACCTTATTATTGACGACTCCCTGGATAATGTGGAGTATTCCATGGCGAAATGCTGCAATCCCATTTTTGGAGATGAGGTTTTTGGATTTGTAAGGGTTGTAGGGGGAACCAGTATTCATCGGCAGGATTGCCCTAATGCTGAACAAATGATCACTCGTTATCCTTACCGGATCTTAAAGGTGCGTTGGACCGCAAAGCATGGGGATAAGGCTCACTACACAGTTAATATACGCATTTCCGGTGTGGACGATATAGGCATTGTTAATGAGATTAGTAAGGTTATTTCCAGTGATCTAAAAGTTAATATGCAAAGCATGAACGTGTCATCGAGTGATGGCTTTTTTACTGGACTGTTGACTCTTGTCGTGCTTGATAAGAAACACCTGGATATTATTATAAGACGTCTTCTTAAAGTGAAAGGAGTACTCTCTGCCAAGCGCTCTGATGAAATTTAATATTCTATGAAAGCCAAACTGATCACCAGTATTGCGGGTAAGCTGGGGTTGATGGAACAACAGGTTTCCAATACCCTGGCTCTTTTTGAGGAGGGGGCAACCATTCCCTTTATCAGCCGCTATCGAAAAGAACGGACCGGCAGTCTTGACGAAATTCAAATCCTGGATATTCAAAAGGAGTTCAGTCGCTTAAGTGATTTGGAGAGTCGTCGTTCCAGTATTTTGGAAATCCTTGAAGAACAGGGGAATCTGACTCCTGAATTGCAAAAACAGCTAAGCGAAGCCAAAACTGTGGCTGAGCTTGAGGACCTTTACCTGCCTTATAAGAAGAAGAGAAAGACCAGGGGGGTTTTGGCAAGAGAGAGGGGGCTTGAACCGCTGGCAAAAATATTGATGACTCAACAGGAAATGAACCCTGAACAAAGGGCCAAACAGTTCATATCAGAAGATGTGCCAACACTGGAGAATGCTTTGCAGGGAGCCAGGGATATTATTGCCGAATGGATAAACGAGAATACCAGGGTTCGTCGTTCACTAAGGTATATGTTCGAAAACCAATCCACAATCTCATCAAAGCTAATTAAAGGTAAGGAGGAAGAAGGCCAGAAATATCTTGATTATTTTGATTTTGATGAACCTGTTAGAAGATGTCCTTCTCATCGTTTTCTGGCCATACTGCGTGGCGAGCGAGAGGGGATTTTGCGAGTAAAAGTTCAACCAGACCCCGAGGAGGCTGTTGATTCAATAAGCAGGTATTTTATTAAGGCGGAAAATCAAAGTTCGGATCAGGTAAGTCAAGCATTAACAGATAGTTATAAACGTCTGCTTACTCCATCTCTGGAAAATGAAACAAGGAACATATATAAAGAAAAGGCTGATGATTCAGCAATCAATGTTTTTGCCCAAAACCTCGAACAGCTTTTGCTTATGCCTCCGCTTGGGGAGAAAAGAATTCTGGGAATTGACCCCGGTTTCAGATCGGGTTGTAAACTCGTTTGTCTGGATGCCCAGGGGCAGCTTCTTCATAATGAAACTATTTATCCTCATCATCCTCAAAAAGAAGTAAAACAATCGGCCAGGAAGATTCAATCCATGGTTGAAACATATAAAATTGATGCACTTGCCATAGGCAACGGAACTGCCAGCCGGGAAACCGAGCAGTTCATCCGTAACAATATTCGGTTTACTAAGGATGTCCAGGTATTTGTGGTTAATGAGAGCGGAGCCTCTATCTATTCTGCCTCTGTAGTAGCCCGTGAGGAATTTCCAAGCTATGATGTTACTGTCCGGGGAACGGTATCCATTGGCCGTAGATTGATGGATCCCCTGGCCGAACTGGTTAAAATAGATCCTAAATCCATAGGAGTCGGTCAATATCAGCATGATGTGGATCAGAAGAAACTCCAGGAAAGTTTAGTAAGAGTGGTCGAATCGGCCGTAAACAGGGTGGGGGTACATGTGAATACGGCCAGCAAACATTTATTGACCCATGTGTCAGGACTTGGCCCGCAACTCGCAGATAATCTGGTGAAATATATCAAAGAAAACGGGCCATTTACTTCCCGGAATGATTTTCTTAAGGTTGCCCGCTTGGGTAACAAAGCTTTTGAGCAGGCTGCCGGATTTTTAAGGATCACAGGAGCCTCAAATCCCTTGGATAACACTGCCGTTCACCCAGAGAGTTATCCGGTAGTTGAGAAAATGGCCAGGGACCTTGGGGTCGGTTTAGGGGATCTGGTGACAAAACCGGAGTTACACCAGCAAATCAATCTACAAAATTATATTAGTGGCAAAGTGGGACTCCCAACCCTAAAAGATATTATTTCAGAATTGGAGAAACCCGGGCGTGACCCGAGAGGGAAAATCAAAATATTTGAGTTCGATCCAAAAATACGAACTATTGAAGATCTTCGTGAAGGAATCATTTTGCCAGGCATTGTAAGCAATATAACCAATTTTGGTGCTTTTGTGGATATCGGGATCAAGCAGGACGGATTGATACACATCAGCCAGATGGGAGAAAAGTATATAAAACACCCTGGAGAGGTGCTCAGCCTGAACCAGCAATTAATGGTAAAGGTTATTAGTATAGATATTCCAAGGAAAAGGATTCAGCTAAGCCTTAAGGGTATGGAGAATTAATGATTTGTAGAGACAGATGATCATCTGTCTCTACAGGTCGATTAACTCATGCAGGTTGGAGATTATTCTGCACCCACACCACTTCAGCCGGTATGCCGGGAAATGGCCCTGATCATAAAGAATAACAGATATACCAAGCTCGTGAGCCACTTCCTGATCATGACAGGTATCTCCGACCATCAAAATCTCACTGGGTGATATCCCTATCTTTTTGAGTAATTCTTTGCCAAGTTCAAGCTTGCTTGCTGCATAATGGTTGTTCAGGCCAGTTACCTGCTGGAAATAATCCCTTAAGCCAAAATGATTAACCATATCGTTTAATACACCAGCTTCACTGGCTGATAAAAGCGACTGGGAGATGCCCAGTTTACTGAAATGATGTAAAACCTCCATGGCCCCATCCTGCAACTGACATTCCTTTCTTTTTTTCTCATACAAATCGATGAACTGAAGGGCAGGGATTTTGAAATCCTCTCTGGAAAAATCAAAGCCTGCCCGCACATAATAGTCCCGGACTGGGAAATCAAAAAGATCCAGATATTCCTGATCGCTAAGCGCCTTATTTCCCCTAATGGTTAATAAAATATTTATTGATTCAAGGCATAACCATCTGTCGTTTAAAAGAGTACCGTTCCAGTCCCAGATGATATGCTTGTATTTCATTTTCAATTTTAAGTTTTGAAGATAGCAATATTTGATTGGATGGCATTCTGCATGGGCTTTTGTATTTTTACACACCAAGAAAAGGATTATACTTTGATATATCCATACCATTTTGAATCAAAAATCGGCTTCGACCAGGTCAGGGACCGGGTAAAGAACTATTGTGAGACCACAATGGGACGTGACCTGGTGGATAAGATTTGCATGCTTACGGATAAGCCTGCAATAGAAATCCTACTGGCTGAGGTAGATGAATTTATCCAAATTATTGAAAGTGAGAAGTCATTTAGCCTGGAGGCAGGTGATAATATAAGCAAAGCCGTGGCCCGGGGCCGGATTGATGGAAGCTTTCTGGAAATTCAGGATTTCCTTGTTATCCGAAAAAACCTGAAGACCATCAAACTATTACAAGTATTTTTCTCGAAAACAAAGCCGGAATTATATCAAAATCTAAAATCCCAATTAAAAGATATTACCGTTTATCCCTTTATTCAAGACAGGCTGGATGCCATCTTTAATAAGCAGGGATTAATGAAGGATAATGCCTCACCGGAATTGAGTCATATCAGGAGGTCCATAAACCAGAAGCAGTCGGGGATCAGCCGGCGGATGGATAAGATTATGGATATGGTACGTAAGGAAGGCTGGGTAGATCAGGATGTTGGAGCCGCTATGCGTGATGGACGGTTGGTAATCCCAATGCCTGTAACGCACAAAAGAAAAATTTCAGGCCTGATCCATGATGAATCAGGATCGGGTAAAACGGCTTTTATTGAACCCGTAGAATTGGTTGAGGTAAATAATGAGATTCGGGAGCTCCAACTAGCTGAGAACCGTGAGATAGTCCGGATTCTGATTGAGTTGACGGCTGCTTTGCGGCCTTATTTTGATGAGATCCTGATCTGGAGTGAAAAATTGGGGTATTTTGATTTCATCAGGGCCAAATCCAAGATCTGCCGCGGCTGGAACGGAAAAAAGATTAATATACTCGATCAGCCGGAAATTGATTGGAAAAATGCCAGGCACCCTCTGCTGAGCCTGACATACCCAACGATGGGTAAAATAGTGGTACCCCAGGATATTCGAGTACATCAGGAGGAAAGGATTCTTTTGATATCCGGTCCTAATGCAGGAGGAAAATCAGTGGCTCTCAAAACTACCGGATTGGTGCAGTACCTTATTCAAACCGGGTTCCTTCCTCCGTTAGATGAATCATCTGTTTCTGGTATCTTCAATAGTATTTTCATTGATATTGGGGATGATCAATCATTTGAAAATGACCTGAGTACATATAGCTCCCATCTATTCAATATGAAATTCTTCCTGCATCATGCAGATGGAGAGTCCCTGATCCTGATTGATGAGTTTGGTACGGGTACCGAGCCTCAGCTCGGTGCAGCCATCGCAGAATCCATCCTTGCCGGCCTCCTGGAAACAAAAACCTTTGGAGTTATTACAACTCACTATACCAACCTCAAACACTTTGCGGCCTCAAATGGAGGTATTGTAAATGCAGCCATGTTGTACGATAATCACCGCATGCAGCCCCTTTTTAAGCTTGACCTGGGTAAGCCAGGCAGCTCTTTTGCCTTTGAAATAGCCCGCAGTATCGGCCTGCCGGAATCAATCCTTAAACTTGCTGAATCGAAAATAGGGGAGGATCATGTGAAGTTTGATAAACATCTTAGGGAGATTTCACGCGACAAAAGATACTGGGAAGAAAAGAGGAAAAAGATCAGGAAAGCTGAGAAGAGGCTTGATGGCCTGCTGGAAGAGTATGAATCAAGGATTTCCCAACTCGACAAGGAAAAAAAGAAAGTAGCCAAAGAAACCAGGGCCCAGGCTGAGCAATTACTTGGGTCAATAAATCAGAAGATTGAAAAAACTATTCAACAAATCCGGGTAGAGCAGGCTGAAAAGGAGTGTACGAGGGAGCTGAGGAAGAAAACGGAAGAATTCAAGACGGAGATTAATGGTCAGCTGGCTAAAAGTGAGCATGATACTGACGACAAGCTCAAATCCATCAAGGAGGAGCACCGTAGGATTAGGAGTCGAATGAGGGATGTTGATCCTAAACCTGTTGAAAAGGATTTCATTCCCAATCAGGTTAGCCTTTACCCGGGCACAAAAATTCGTTTGATCGACAAGGAATTGTTTGGGGAAATCCTTGAGATTAAATCAAACAGTATACTTGTCGCATTTGGCCAGATGATTACCACTGTCAAGGTAGAACAGATGGAGGTGATCAGTGAGCAGGAATATATTAACCATGTTGGAACCAGTAGCTCTTCTACCAGTTTTTCCGGGATTGATATGCAGCATCGCAGGTTGTCTTTTAGCAGCAGTCTCGACCTACGCGGTGTGCGTGGTGAAGAGGCAATGCATAAACTGCAGGCCTTTATCGATGAGGCCATAATGCTGGGGGTTAGCAACTTAAGGGTCCTTCATGGCAAAGGCAATGGCATCCTCCGGCAAATGACCAGGGATTACCTCTCAACCGTTGATGTTGTTGGCAAATATAAAGACGAAGATATCAGGCTTGGCGGATCCGGGATTACTGTTGTAACGATGGATTTTTAACCCGGGGTTCGGAGACTAGGAGACTAGTAGACTAGTAATCCCCCAATCCCCTTTCCCCATTTTATTTGTATCATACCTGAAAATATTCCATTTTTACTCCTTGATTTTTCAAAAATTGACTTTAGATGCAAAAGCTTAATGATTTTCTCCTGAACATTGATGGCTTTATCGGTGGTTCTCAATGGTTTGTGTTCCTTCTCCTTGGAGTGGGCCTCTTTTTCACCATTTACTTGAAATTTCCCCAGTTCAGATATATGAAACATGCTGTCAAGGTGGTAAAGGGGAAGTTTGACCGCAAGAGTGATAAGGGGGATACATCGCATTTCCAGGCTTTGACAACTGCTTTATCCGGTACCGTTGGAACGGGAAACATTGCTGGTGTGGCTTTTGCCATTCACCTGGGCGGCCCGGGGGCACTGTTCTGGATGCTGATGACAGCCCTTGTGGGTATGTGTACCAAGTTTGTGGAGGTTACACTTTCGCATAAATACCGTGATTTTACAGAGTCTGGTCAGGTTTCAGGTGGTCCGATGTATTATATGAAGAAACGACTTAATATTAAGATTAAGGGAAAAATTATTAAGACAGGGAAATATCTCGGGATATTTTTTGCCGTGGCTACCGTCCTATCGTCCTTCGGTACCGGGAACCTGCCCCAGATAAATAGCATATCTAACTCAGTAGCAGCAACTTTTGGGATTAAACAAATAATAACAGGAGGTGTTTTAGCAGTTCTTCTGGCCTTTGTTATCATTGGAGGAATTAAAAGAATAGCCAAGGTTACAGAAAGACTTGTACCTGCAATGGCACTGATTTATTTCCTTGGGGCAATTATGGTCATCGGGTTCAATATTGAGAACCTTGTCCCCAGCTTCGTTTCCATTTTCAAGGATGTTTTTACCGGAACGGCGGCAATGGGTGGATTTATGGGTGCGGGTTTTTTATTTGCATTTAACAGGGGGGTAAACCGGGGACTCTTCTCTAATGAGGCAGGCCAGGGTTCTGCTCCTATAGCCCACGCTGCAGCAAGAACTAAAGAGCCGGTTTCCGAAGGGCTGGTGGCAATACTTGAGCCTTTCATCGATACAATTATAATCTGCTCACTTACCGGATTGGTTATCTTATCTTCAGGAGTGTGGAGTGAAAAATTCCCCAATACCTTCCAGATGACTGATGTTCAGGTACTCGCCCAGCAGTACGATGAGAATAATGAAATGGATGTTGAATATATTTCAGCAGCACTGAACAGAAGAGATTCCGTTCAGTTATTTACGGGAGAGCTGCAAATCTCTGAAGGGAAATTGCAGAGCCTTGTTACTATACTTCATGCGAGGTCCTTTGCAGAAGATATGGCATTTTCACTCGATGGTAAAGCCTATACGGGAACCATCAATGTTGACGGCGGGGCCATTACCAGCGATAATCCAAAAGTTGAAATATCTGGTGTTTCTCTCCTGCACAGCGCACCGCTTACAACAGAGGCCTTCAAAAGGTCGTGGCTTGGTGAATGGGGTAAATACATTGTTAGTATCGGCCTGCTTCTGTTCGCCTTTTCAACTGCAATCTCATGGTCATATTATGGTGATCGTGCTATGACCTTTCTCGTTGGCTCAAAATCTGTATTTTATTACCGGATAGTTTATGTGATCGGTTTCTTTTTGGCTTCATTCACCGACACAACAATTATCTGGACCTTATCAGGGATAACTATAGCATTCATGACAATTCCCAACCTAATAGGGATCTTTAGCCTGAGGAAAGAGGTTAAAACCACCATTGCTGATTACTGGAAGAATTTCTCAGCTGATCATCCTGATGTGAAAATTCCTGAGAAGATTAAGAATTGAGAATTATAATTCCTGAAATTTACTTCTTTACTGGATCTTAAAACATATTGAAAATGAGAAATCTTCTGAAATTAGGTTTAGTTACTACATTAGTAATAGGTATTATCAGTTGCCAAACTGAACCAGGGAAAAAACAATCGCAATATAGTGATCCGCCTCACCCGGAAAAGCGGCCTTATGAATTAACAGAGCATGGACATACCCGTATCGACAATTATTACTGGTTAAATCAGAGGGAGAACCCGGAAGTCATAGCTTATCTCGAGGCCGAGAATGCCTATCTGAAAGAGGTAATGTCCGATACTGAAGAATTCCAGGAAAGTCTATATAATGAGGTTGTTGGCAGGATCAAACAGAATGATGAGTCAGTGCCATACCTGGATAACGGGTACTATTATTATTCACGTTTTGAAGAGGGGAAAGAGTATCCGGTTTTGTGTCGGGAAAAGGGCAGCCTGGATGCCGATGAAGAAGTAATGCTCAATGTAAATGAGATGGCAGAAGGCCATTCATATTTCCAGGTTGGAGGTGCAACAGTTAGTCCGGATAACCGATTGCTTGCGTATGGAGTGGATACAGTCAGCCGCAGGAAGTATACTATTTACGTTAAAGATTTGGTTACCGGCAATATTTTAACAGACAGGATTCCTGAAACTACCGGAGGTGTGGCCTGGGCAAATGATAATAAAACTTTCTTTTTTACGCGTAAGAATCCTGAAACTCTACGCTCTGAAAAAGTGTTTCGATATGAGCTGGGGAACAGGGAAGGTCAAGATCATCTGGTCTTTTTTGAAGAAGATGAAACCTTCAGTGCTTCTGTTGACCGTTCTAAGTCGGGTGCCTTCCTGTTCATTGGCAGCGGCAGTACTTTGTCAACTGAATACAGGTATCTGGATGCCAACGATCCCTCCGGAGAATTTACGATATTTCAAACCAGGGAAAAGAACCTGGAATATCATATAGAACACTACATGCATCATTTTTATATCAGAACTAATTTGAACGCCAGTAATTTCAAACTTATGATAACCTCTGTGGATGCCACGGAAAAAGAAAATTGGCTGGATGTGATCCCTCACAGGGAGGATGTCTTGCTCACTGGGTTTACCTTGTTCAATAAATTTATGGTAATCGAGGAAACTCAAAATGCCCTGCCCGCCATTCGCATTATCCCATATGATGGGGAGAAGGAACATTACATTTCATTTGATGAAGAGGCTTTTACCGCAGGTGTTTCTGTCAACCGGGATTTTGATTCCAATTTGCTTAGGTTTTCTTATTCATCTATGACCACACCCAATTCCACCTATGATTACGATATGGAAACCCGTAAAAGGAAACTACTTAAAAGGGATGAAGTAGTTGGCGGATATAATCCTGATGATTATTATAGTGAAAGAAAGTTTGCTACAGCGGTTGATGGTACTCTGATTCCTATTTCTATGGTCTATAAAAAAGGAATAGAAATGGACGGAAGAAATCCTGTATTGCTGTATGGTTACGGTTCTTATGGAATCAGTATGAGTCCCTCTTTTAGTTCTGTCCGTATTAGTTTACTTGATCGTGGTTTTATTTATGTGATTGCTCATATTCGCGGAGGCCAGGAAATGGGGAGGTATTGGTATGAAGATGGCAAATTGCTCAAAAAGAAAAATACATTCACTGATTTTAATGACTGTGCAGAGTACCTGGTCAAACAAGGTTATACCCAACCTGAATTTCTTTTCGCTAAAGGAGGGAGCGCTGGAGGGTTACTAATGGGGGCTATTGCAAACATGCGACCCGATCTTTACAGGGGAATAATTGCCAACGTACCCTGGGTTGATGTTGTTACCACTATGCTTGATGCTTCTATACCTTTGACAACCAGTGAGTATGATGAATGGGGCAATCCTGCCTTTAAAGAATATTATGATTATATGCTTTCGTATTCCCCTTATGATAATGTTACGGAACAGGATTATCCTGCCATGCTCGTCACTACCGGATTGCATGATTCGCAGGTCCAGTATTTCGAACCTGCAAAATGGGTTTCAAAACTTAGGCTTACCAAAACCGATGATAATATTCTTTTAATCCATGTTAATATGGAGGCTGGTCACGGTGGTGCATCCGGCAGATTTAAACGCTACAGGGAAACAGCTCTTGAATATGCTTTCATTTTTAATCAGTTGGGAATAACTGAATAGCGGATCCTGTATTACCCAAATATTTTAAGATTCTTTAAGATTTATTAAGCGGATATTGGTTTATTAGGCATGGATTTTGCAACGGGAGGTCCTGATAAATCAGCTTTCCAAAAAGTATGAAAACCCTTGCCCTTTGTCTTGTCCTCCTATTTGGATGTGTTGCATTTTCCAGTGCTCAGATTATTAAAATAATTGACCTCACTGATTTGCAGCCAATAAACAATGTATTCGTTTATTATCAAACCGATATTTCTGCCTTATCAGATGAGAAAGGGCAGGTAGATCTGAAAGGTTTTCCCACAACAGAATTAATAATGTTTCAGCACCCTTCATATAAGTCGAAGGGTATGTCCCTGCGGCAGATCGAAAAGGCAGGATGGCTTGTAAAACTTGAGGAAAACCTTGTAAAAGTTAATGAGGTTATTGTTTCGGCTAACAGGTGGGAGCAGGATAGAGCAGAGATCCCAAACAAGATTGAAGCTATTAAAATTAAGGAAATAGGTTTTTATAATCCTCAAACTGCAGCTGATTTGGTAGCTCTCAGTGACCAGGTTTTTGTGCAGAAAAGTCAGCTTGGAGGAGGAAGTCCGATGATACGTGGGTTTTCGGCCAACCGACTCCTTCTGGTTATCGATGGGGTACGAATGAATAATGCCATTTATCGCTCGGGGAATCTGCAAAATATTATCAGTCTGGATCCAAACCTTATGGAAAATTCGGAAATAATATTTGGTCCGGGTTCCATAATTTATGGCAGCGATGCCCTTGGCGGCGTGATGGATTTTCATACCCGTGAGGTAAAACTGTCAACCCAGAAAGATCCGTACCTGCGGATAAATGCTTCTACTCGTTTCAGTTCTGCCAACATGGAGAAGACGGGTCATTTTGATTTTAGCTATGGGGCAAAAAAATGGGGACTTCTTTCCAGTGTGAGTTTCTCGGATTTCAATGATCAGGTAATGGGAAAGACGGGTCATGAGGAGTATCAGCGTTATCACTACGTCAGCTCATTTATGGGTATGGATTCAGTGCATGAAAATCCTAATCCCGACAAGCAGGTGTATACAGGTTTCAGCCAGTTGAACCTTATGCAGAAATTTCGTTTCAGGCCTGGTAAAAACCTGAATATCACTTATGCTTTTCACTATTCCCGTTCGAGTGATATTCCACGGTATGACCGGTTGATACAATACAGCGGCGATCTTCCAAAATATGCTGAATGGTATTACGGCCCAGCTCTTTGGTCTATGCATCGGTTAGGAGCAGAAATCAGCGATTCCACGGTTTTTTATGATAAACTGCGAATGACCTTGTCGTATCAGACAATTACTGAGAGCCGCCATGATAGGAGATTATCCAAGGAATGGATATCCGAACGATATGAGTATCTGGATATTGGTAGTTTCAATGTTGATGCCGATAAGCGTTTGAGCCAAAACCTTGAATTGTTTTATGGCCTTGAATGGGTTTCTAACCGGATTTTCTCCGAGGGTATTTCCAGGAATGTTATAAGTGAACAATTGCGTCCCGAATCGAGCCGATATCCGGATGGTGGAACAGATTATATGAGTGCCGGCTTGTATGGAGGAATAAAAAAACAACTGTCTGAACGGTTTAATCTTACAACAGGGATTCGGGCTAACCTGGTTAGCCTCCATTCGAAATTTGTTGATAAAACTTTTTTTGATTTTCCCTTTGATAGGATAGACCTGACGAATACTGCGGTGAACGGCAGTATAGGTCTGGTTTACCATCCAGCCAAATCCTGGCAAATGAATCTTAACCTGTCCTCCGGATTTAGAGCACCTAATCTTGATGATGTTGGTAAGGTGTTTGATTCTGAGCCAGGCCACGTTATTGTTCCAAATGATGACCTCAAGCCGGAGTATGCTTATAATGCCGACCTGGGCCTGATAAAACATTTCAACAACCGGTTTAGAGTTGAGATTACAGGTTTTTATACACTACTGAATGATGCAATGGTTCGCCGTGATTATCAGTTCAATGGTATGGATTCCATCTTTTACGATGGTGAAATGAGCAAGGTTGAGGCCATTGTTAATGCAGAAAGTGAACGGATTTGGGGACTTTCAGGTTCAATCAATTGGAACCTGGTGGACGGCTTCCTGATCAAATCCAGTTTGAATTATACCTTCGGGGAGGAATCAGGCGGGATACCCAGCCGCCACGCTGCTCCACTTTTTGGGGCTACTCATTTTATATATCAGGCTAATAAGATCAAGACTGATCTTTTTGTTAGATACAATGGGGAGAAGCCCTTTAATAAGATGGCTCCTTCAGAGATAGAAAAGAGCTATATGTATGCGGCTGATGATAATGGAAATCCTTATTCTCCTTCCTGGTATACGCTAAATCTAAATGTCGCTTATCAGGTCAGGCAGTTTCTGCAGATAAACACAGGGGTTGAAAATTTATTGAATGTCCGGTACAGGACATATTCATCCGGGATTGTGGCACCCGGAAGGAATTTTTTTATTACAATAAGGGTAAGCATCTGATCTACCTGAGATTGCGATAAGTCTCAGGATCGGAGGGTACTATGATCAGGTAGTATCCTTTTTTTCTGTAATAAACCTTGGATTGGAAGGTGGGCAATATGAAGCCTGTGACAAAAATGATTGTTCCCGCGATCACTATATTCTTACTCCACAATGGGCGAAAACCCCTGATCAGGGAATTGAAGCCGTCGATAAAAATCAAGCCTGGACCTGCAATCTTATTGGCAGTTCCGGCTGCACGAAAATGTAATGCCCGGATATGGACTATCCCGCTGATATCGCTGATCGGAAGCGGCTTATCCTTTATTACAATAAAATCAACGCCAATACCCTGGATCTGCTCACCCTCAGGAGTCTTGAAGTCGTTTTTTAAAAGCCGGATAGAATCTCCGGCCATAAAATTCATGATACTTCTTGGCCCCTTCCTAAGAATCATATGATTATTTAACTGAGCAGTGGCGGAACCAATCATAAAAAGGATTATAAATATTGTTCCTATGGCAATTTTAAGCAGATGTTTCATTTTTGATTATTGTTTTTTTGCCCTTGTAATGTGCCGTTTACCTGGAGGCCCCGGAATTTTCTCTACCTGGAATCCAACCTCCGACAAAGCCCTCCTGAAATCGCCGCGAACAGAATAACTTGTCAGAATGCCACCTGGAGCCATCGCTCTGAAAAGCTCATGAAATATAGTGGTTTTCCAAAGATCTGGTTGAACCTGTGGACTGAATGCATCAAAATAAATCAAATCGTAGTTCCCTTCAGGGGAAAAAGACCTCATGTCGGCCTTCATTTTGAGCAATTTGAAACAGGGCTCCATATCAACCCTCTTTCCCCATTCCGAGGAGTGAAGACTGATAAAATCCTCATTGGGTATTCCTAGAAGTTCAGGGTAATTGAATTCAGAAGCCTCTGCTATACTTATAGGATACATTTCGATAGTATCATAAAAAATTGTCAGGCCTCCTGATCTGGCATAATCCCAGGTCAACAGAGCATTCAGTCCACTCCCAAAACCCATTTCGAAAACACTTAAGGTATTTTTGTCCAACATTTTCAATCCACTTTCAATAAAGACATGACGGCTTTCCTGGATGGCACCATGAACAGAATGGTAACATTCTCCATATTGAGGGACAAAATATGTATGAGATCCATCTTCTGTGATGATTAGCTTCTTCTTCACCTTGACTTTCCTTTTTCTGGGTTTTCCGGTTTTGGGCTGATTCGGCAAAATAATTTCCTAGAGTCTTGCTGTTATTGTGTCAAATTGCTGGCTTTTTATAAATTTACCAGATAAAAATTTCTGGCATCCATTTAGAATAATTAATCTCACAATCTTGATGAAAGCAAAAGTAGTTGAAAAAAGTAATGAAACAGGGACTAGTGGTCCTGTTATTGGAGTTTTTGCTACAGGTGATCCACGAATTGATCCAGGCTCCAGGGAAAGAGCCCAAAATATTGTAAGATTAACCGCAGATCGTTTGGCAGGGGTGATTCATCTTCCAGATAATTCGGCCGTATCAGTAGTGTACTCTGATATGCTGGTTGATACTGAAAAGGAAGCCGACATTGTTGCCAGGAATTTTATTAATGCGGGAGTGAATATCCTTGTGTGTGTGCCGGATACCTGGGCTTTCCCTCAATTAACCTTGATTTCTTTGCTTAGCCATTTCCCCAAAGATACACCGCTCAATTTCACCTGTGGTAATAGCGCTCCTAAGCCCGGTGTAGTTTTTACTCATGCTGTATCGGGAGCAGTTGCACAATATGGCCGTCTGATGCATATTAATGTTGGAACATGGCCGGATGAAGGATCTGAACCTGAAATGACTGATGGGACTTTCACAGCTCTTTGCGATTGGCTTTTTGCTGCTACCACCTTTCAATACCTCAAAGGCAGAAGGGTACTGGTTTTTGGCCACGATAGTATGGGTATGGAAACGGCTCTTCAGCATATAATTCCAACCCGGAATACTTTCGGGATTGAGATTGCCCGACTGGATATGAAATTATTGGCCGATATGCTGCAAAAAAAGGCCTATGATAAAGAAGAGCTTAAATCGCTAAGGAATTGGATTGACACTAACTTCGGCAAACTGGAAATTCGACATGATGCTGATGATCAGCGCTTTAATCAAAGCCTGGCTATGTATTTGATTGTAAGGAATCTGGCAAAAGACTTGGACGCAGTGGGTGGTGGATTCATGTCTCAGTTAGAATGGGGTTCAGATTTGAGGGGAACACCCCTGCCTGTTGCGGATGCTATGGAGTCCTTATTCAATTCTACTTTTGATCACAATGGAAATAAACCGCCCCTTCCATTTGCCACCGAGGCAGATGTACAGGGATTATTGACTATGTTGTTCTTTACGCTAATGAGTGGTGGTAATCCTCCATTGTTCATGGACTTCAGGAAAGTGTGGGAGCCATGGGAGATTGCCAGACTTGGGAAAAAATTAGGGCTAAATTTACCTTTTGACGAATCCTGGGTGAAACGGGGTTTTGTCGATGGAAATAATTCCGGCTCAGCTTCCTTTAACTGGGCTGGCCTTCCAAATGAGAAGTGGAATGACATCACACCACGCATCAGTTTCCCCCTGGCCGACCAAAATTATTTCCCTGGAATGGGAAATTCTGTGACCTTTATGTCTCCGGGAGGTATCAAGGGTATTGCCGGACGGTTGGCATATAGTTCTCTGTCTAATATGTTTTCCATGATCTGGGATGAGGCAGAAACCGTTTCATTGCCCGAAAAACTTGGAAAAGCAGTTGCCAATTCCAGCGACCCTAACTGGCCTCACACCTTTCTAACTCCAAAATATGCTACGATGACTGAATATAAGCACTATGCCCCTGCCAATCACCTTCACATGACCTGGGATCTTCCTGTAGCCCGATTGCAATATTGGATGGATCTCAGCAATGTTCTTTCTGTTACACCCTGGCACCAAAAGCCTGCCTTTGTAGAGGGCACTGACCGCCCACTTCCTTTATTGTATTTGTTAAACGGAGGAGAGGATCAGACAAAGTTATTAAGAAGATAAGCTGAGCTTGATGAATAGATTAAATTTTATAATGGAGGATATGATGAAGAAGATTTCTTTGGTTGTTGCATGTTTTATCCTGATGTTTTCAGGAATGGCCCAAACGGTTAAATTTCCTAAGATCCCTGTAATTAAAGGCTATAAGGGCAATGAGGGGAATATTATTAAATATAATTACTTTAATTTCCTTACAATGACTGACAAATCAGGCGATAACACCCGTCAGTCTACAGGACAGTATTGGGAAGTTAGCTATGTCTATGATTCGGCTTTCCGTCAGAAACAAAAATTTGCGGAATTTATGGTAGGGCAGATCAGTGAGAAAGGGGGGACTACCTTTTTCCAGGATACTTCCTCAATTCATTTTGCCATTCCGGATGAAGGAGGGAATCTTTGGGGAAAGGTGCAGCTAATAAACAATAGCATTTATAAGCTCAAATTAATTAAGGAAAGGGTATTTTATAACTCAGTTGTTATGGATACAATCCAGGAGCTGATTTATGATGATTTTGTAGAGCCTGTGGAAATTCCACCCAGAGTTGGTTTTATGGCTAATTCAGTTGTCACCAGAGCAGAACAGAGTAAATTCAACCATTACTCCTTTAAATACACAACTACCGATAATAAAACGTACCAACAAAATCTCATGGGACCCTATTGGGATATCAAGATGGAGATCCAGAATGAAGATGGTAAAGTGGATAAGCGTGTTTCTTATATACAGATCCAGGAGAGTTATTTCCGGGCAGCAATGAAAGCGGGTGGAAATATTATTAAAAACAGGCCAAGGGAGATAATTTTCAATCTGCCCGGAGAGGAATTTACCGTTTGGGTTAGGGTAATGGTAACCATGGACGGTGTATACTTCATTCGGGTTGTTAAACAATTTCCCGCGGATTACAAGGATCCTGAGCAACTTTATGTTCAACAAAGTGGAGACTCAATTCCCAATAAGGACAAATAAGACCCTACGAAACCACTACATCATTTTTTTTTGTCCCATAATTGCAGTAGTCTAATAAGTGAGCCGCCAATCCTTTTAAAATTTATATATCTAAATTTTTAAGTTGATAATTGGTGTCAATCTTATTATTAATAAATTTTTTTTACTTAAATTAAAGAGTGTTAAAAAAATTCTTACATTAGAAAAGCATTAATTCAACCTCAGTTGCAACATGGCTAGCCGAAAGGACCTTAAAAAAGACATAGATTATTTTGTTTTTGATCTCATATCAGAATGTTATGCGTGTATTAATGAAAACCCTGATAAGGATTTTTCTGGATATGAGCGAATCATAAATGATATCATTGAGCTACAGGATATACTATTGATCCGAATCAATCAATTTGACCCTAAAAGCGGAACGCGCTCCCGCAGATACTTCCATACCATTAAGAAAGACCTGGCTGAAGGACTGAAAAAAGGTTATCAGGCTCTGGATGCCTTGGGTAAATAAGCCTGGAATAAATTCCCGACCGAAGTTTTTTGCCCTGGCCTACTCAAACTTTAACATGGCAGATTCCTATCTTTGGCAGGTGTGGAGCGTATGGAATAATTTGATATGGCTATATGAAATTTATTGAAATTAGAGGAGCCAGAGAGCACAATCTTAAATCTGTTTCGGTTCGTATTCCAAGAAATTGTTTTGTTTTGGTGACTGGAGTATCTGGGTCTGGCAAATCATCTCTGGTTCAGAATGTTATTGCCAATGAGGGACAAAGACTTTATCTCAGTCAGTTAAATTCAAGAGCCCGGCAGTATTTTGGACGAATGAGCAAACCGGAGGTGGAATCCATTAGTGGTTTATCGCCTGTGGTGGCATTAGACCAGGTTTCTTTTTCAAGCAATGTTAGGTCAACAGTTGGCACCCTCAGTGAATTGTATGATATGCTGCGCCTCCTGTTTGCCAGGTTCTCTCATTCTTCGATAAATCATGAAACTACTCCTTTAAGATCCCTCTTTTCCTTTAACCATCAGAAAGGAGCTTGCCCGAACTGCAATGGACTGGGCCGTGAAGAGTATATCGATCCGGAAACCTTCATAAAAAGTCCCGGGAAATCTGTCATGGAAGGGGCTCTCAGCCTAACTTCTCCTGACGGTTATGTCATATATTCCCAGGTTACTCTTGATGTGTTGGAACAGGTTTGCCTGGCCGAAGGATTTAACCTGGGTGTTCCCTGGGACCGCTTGAGTGATAGGGAAAAAGATGTTATTCTTTACGGGAGTAAGAAAATCAAAATACCCTTCGGAAAACATCCTCTGGAATCTCGGATGAAATGGTCGGGGATTACTGCAAAGCCCAGGGATGAAGGTTATTACCGGGGTATGATCCCCATCATGGAGGAGATATTGCACAGAGATAGAAATAAAAATATCCTTAAGTATACACGTTCCAGGCTTTGTAAAACATGCCAGGGAAAGCGTTTAAATCAGGAGGCTTTATCTTATCAATGGCACAATAATGATATTGCTGGTTGGGCGGCTATGTCAATTGAAGAATTACTGGAAAGAGTATTGACACTTATTTCAGAAACAGGAATGGGAGATGGGGAAATACGGATTCTTAATTCTATGATTGAAAGGATGAGGGTCATAGTCAGGCTAGGTATCGATTATCTCACTCTTGACCGGGAGAGTGTGTCCCTTTCAAACGGGGAGATAAAAAGGCTTCGTTTATCTACCCTTCTCCAGGATGTACTTTGCGGTCTTGTTTATACCCTGGATGAACCTACCGTCGGCCTTCATCCGAGGGACCATGAGAACCTTCTCCAAATAATGCGGGAAGTATGTGACAGGGGAAATACTCTTATCGTGATTGACCATAAAAATATTGGCTTTGACTATGCTGATTATTGGATTGAATTAGGTCCGGGAGCTGGATATAAAGGAGGAGAGTTGCTAGTAGAGGGCGATCATCTGGATTTGAAACAAATGCCCGATTTCCATAATAGTTTATCATGGGCTTATCTTAGCGGATCAGTAGCAATACATAGGGAGAAAAAGGCCATTGACAATCCGGAATGGATTGTTGCCGACAAAGTAGATTTACATAATTTGGATTCCTTAAATGTTAGATTCCTGGCACATCATCTAAACATCATATGCGGGGTTTCCGGAGCAGGTAAGACCTCCTTGCTTAATGGAACAATTTACCCTTTATTATGCGGTGACAAAATACATAATTCTCATGCGTACATTAAATTGGATGGATCCATTCAAAAAGTAATTAGAATAGATCAAAAGCCTATCGGCAGGAATTCGAGGAGCAATCCGGCAACTTATACGAAGCTGTTTGACAGGATCAGGGATCTGTTCGGTAGCCTGCCAGAAGTGGCTGAACGTGGTTGGGATAAATCTCATTTTTCTTTTAACGTGGAAGGTGGGCGCTGCCCCGAATGCAAAGGAGCAGGAGCCACGGAGATGGGGCTTAGTTACCTGGGCAGTGTAGAAATTGTTTGTGAATCCTGTCAGGGAAAAAGATTTACTAACGAAACCCTGGAAATACGATACCGGGATAAGAATATTTATGAAATATTGCAAATGGAGGTTGACGAAGCTCTTGATTTTTTTCAGGAGGAAAAGTCCATTGCACCTTTTGCGAAATGGCTGTCAAAACTCGGGTTGGGATACCTGAAATTAGGCCAACCTTCAGGAACGCTCTCTGGTGGTGAGGCCCAACGCATCAAACTTGCTACTGAACTGGTGAGGCCCTCGAAAGGGCATACTGTGTATTTGCTCGATGAACCAGCAAGCGGTTTGCATCCTTTTGATATTCAGATTCTTTTAGATGCACTGGATGAACTTGTCAAAAATGGCCACACACTGATAATAGTGGAGCATGATCCTGATCTTGTTGCCCTGGCCGATTGGTTGGTTGAACTTGGACCCGGTGGAGGAACCAAGGGAGGCAGGCTGATTTTTTCCGGAACACCCGACGAGCTAAAAAGCAGGGAAACACCTATGTCTTTAGCCGTTAGAAAAAATATTGAAAGACGCAAAAACCGAACTGATATACTATTGCCAGGTTTGAATAATGATGTGAATAAAGGGGAATTTATTGCCATGAATGGTATTAGGACACATAACCTGAAAGGCATTAATATTCAAATTCCTAAAAATAAGGTTACAGCCTTTACTGGAGTTTCCGGATCTGGAAAAACCAGTTTGGTATACGATACTCTTTATGCAAGTGCCCAGTTCTATTTTTCTCAGACGTTTTCAACTAATGTTCGCTCAATGGTTGGGGGCAATCAACCAGGGGAATTTCAATCAGCCAGTGGTCTGTTACCCTCCCTGGCAATAAAACAGAAGGTTCAACAGTTTAATCCCAGGTCAACACTGGCCACCCTGTCAGGTATCCTGCCCGTTCTGAGGTTATTGTTTTCCAGATTTGCCGAGGATTCTAACGGGAATCGACCAGGATTGTTGGCCAGGCAATTTTCTTTCAATGATAAATCCGGTGCCTGTGTAAATTGCTCCGGGATAGGTGCTGTTAAAGAAGCCAGCCCACGAATACTAGTTACACACCCCCATTTGTCTGTTTATCGGGGAGCCCTGATAGGGACCAAAGCAGGAAGTTTTTTTGCAGAACAGGATGGTCAATATCTTGCTATTTTAAAGGCAGTTGAAAAGCATTGGGGGAAAGACTTTTCCTGCAATTGGGAATTTCTTTCCACTCATGACCAGCAACTAATACTTTATGGAACCGGACTGGCAGAATATGATGTAATATGGGGTTACAGAAGAAAGAGCCTATCAGGTACCCATAGCTTTACTTCTGTGTGGAAGGGATTTTCTAATCTTATTACCGAGGAATACTTCAAAAGAGCAGGAACCACCAGGCAGGAAAGATTTGAGAATGTGATGATAGAAGTTACCTGCCCAGTATGCCAGGGTCACCGGATCAACCCCGACCGATTGAAATATGCCCTTGGTTCAAGGAGTATTGCGGAATGGCTTGATTTATCTGTGGAGGATTGTTATAATAATATACAAATATTTACTGATCTACTGACAGGATTTAAGTACCATATTGAGGAAATTCAGCTAATTAAACTCTCCCTCCAGGGAATTGTTAAAGTCCTTTCGGCTATTATTAAGCTCGGCATGGGTTATCTCCAGCTAAACCGCTCAGTTTCAAGTCTTTCGTCCGGTGAATACCAGAGAGTACGCCTCTCCTCTCAACTTGGATCCGAACTGACAGGCCTCCTCTACCTGGTTGACGAGCCCTCAACAGCATTGCATCCTTCAAACCTGGAGGAATTATGGGACGTTTTTCAAACCATTTGTTCTAAGGGAAATACAGTGGTAATGGTGGATCATAATCCGCTATTTTATCAAAATGCTGATGTGATTTATGAACTGGGACCAGGAGGAGGAGATGAGGGTGGTGAAATTATTAGCCGGCAAGAAAATAATAAAGGGGAAAAGAAGGAGCAGAAAAGAAAGGGCAGCATTGATCTTCCTTCAAAAAGAGAATATTTTGATTCAGGAGATCTTATCGGTTCTCTAACAAATCTTAATACAAATAATCTCTGTATCGATGAGGTATCTATTCCCAGGGGTTGGACTTGTATTGTTGGTGTTTCAGGAAGTGGGAAAAGCACTCTCATGAACGAATTGATAAAGCAACTCCCGGATGATCATGAGTTGGGTCATATAATTATTCCGCAAAAGGTCCTTTCAAACTGGTTGTGGCATCATAACCCCCTGTATGGACTTGGAATATACGAAAAGGCCAGGAAGGAGTTCTGCTCTTCAATACCAGGAGACCAGGGACTTGTTAAACACGATTATTTTCTGCCTACCAGGAAAGGCGGGAGATGTGAAGTTTGTCAGGGGAAAGGAACTCAAAGTGTATCCCTGGATTTTTTTGGACATAGCCTTATTCAATGTGAAATATGCCAGGGTACAGGATTTACTAAGGCAGCCAGGGAATTCAAGTCATACGGATTGAGTTTTGATCAATTTTTGAACATGCCACTGAATGCTATTCTTAACTCAGGTAACTGGCCGGGAATTTATCCCAGGATAGAAGTGGCAGTGCGAATGGGACTTGGATATCTAAGGGCCGGACAGGATGGTAACAGCTTGTCACCAGGAGAAAAGCAAAGGCTGTTGCTGGTAAGAGAATTATGCCAGGGGAGTAAAGAGAAAAACATTTATCTTTTTGATGAGCCTGCGAGAGGCCTGCATACAAAGGATACTTCGAGGTTTATTCTTCTGATCAGGGAGTTAATTGAAAATGGTCACAGTGTTGTTATGGTTGAGCATAACCCTGAATTGATCGTTCATGCTGATTGGGCTATTGAACTTGGTCCGGGGGGAGGCGAAATGGGCGGCCAAATAATATTTGCTGGCGACCCGCGCGAGATGGTTGACAAAAGCAATACTCCCACAGGTCAGGTACTTAAGCGCCTGAGGTACACATGAGTTGATAATTCATTAAATACCATTAGTAATTTTTTCATATTTTTATGCCTCTTTCGAAATAGTGGAAAGTATGTTTAAGTTTCACAAATTACAGATAATTAATAGTTTACTTTTGTTTGTCCTGGTAGTTTCTGCCGGATACGGGCAATCAAAATCTATTAATTTCCTTTGGGAGGACAAGCAGAAAAAAGAAAGTAATGGCAGCTTGATTCTTGAATGGCAAAATGATCTGGTTTTAAACCGATGGAAACTACATATTAACGTTGTTTGGTATAATGCCAGGGGTGAGACTATTTCAGATCCGGAAACAAAACCATTTATCTATTTATCAGAATATGATCTCGAAAAAAAGACCGATAAGGTGGTCAAGTGTTTAAATTTCAGTGTCTCCAATAAAATTTATGATTTACAGTTTCAGGATTCCGGAGAGCTTAGGTTTGAGTTGCCTCCCGAAACAGAGAAACCGGGGACTCTTGAAATAGTATTTAAATATTCTTTATCCTGGGAAGATATTGCATTGGCTAATATTGACCCAATAACCATTCCCAATCAAAAAAAGGTAGTTATCACCCTTCCTGATACTCGGGTAAAAGCTGTTGAACAGGTGGATAATAGAAATGCTGAAGGAAAGGATTCTTCCAGGCTTGACAGTGATCAAAATACTGACAAAAATTGTTTTTTGGTTAGAAGAGAACTTACCGTTTTGGTAAGCAGATTGGAAGAATTCAGCAGGCTTTTAGGACAGGAGGATGGCAAAATCGGCCTGATAAGGGGAGAGATCTCTGCTTTTGAGCCAAGTGACACAATCCAAAAGAATGAAATTGAATCTAAGCTGCAAACTTCACTCAATAGTGCAACCGTAATATTGAGTAAAATTGATTCAATTTTTCCTGAGATAAGAAGGGTTTCCGACATTCTCAATGGAAAAATATTTCCTGAAGATTCTGCTATCCGATATCAGCGGAAGGTTGATGAATTAAATAATGATTTTCGCGCTCTTAGAGTTGAATTTGTCCAAAGCAGGGGCCAAATCTGGACCTTGTTTGAGGAGTTGGGTAGTTCCTTCCCGGATTTGATCCTGACTAACTTAAAGAAAAACCTTGAAGATAAATACATCAATGTCTTCCAGGAACAACTTGCCTCTATCCAGGATATACAGAATAGTTATTCACAAATTGAACCAGGACTTCTGGAGGAGATAAGAAAAGGCCCGAAAAAGGCTCAGAATAACAGTGTCCTGGAAGGATTTCGTCAGGCACATGGACAAATAAAAGCCAGCCTCGATTCGCTCAATAATAATCATAAGGAGGACTATTTTAATTATCGGGAAGGTATAGAAGAAACCGGTGCTATAAACTCACTTGAGAACCTTCATCTGCGTTTTAATGATATCTATGGCAACACAGGTAACAGCATCAATATTATGGACCTGGAGATGTCGAGGTTGGATGTTGCCATTAATGAGCAAAATATCAAGCCTTCCATGCGAAACCTGATTATTGGAGGAAGTATTTTTTTGTTCTTTGTGCTGCTTATATTACTGGCCAGACGGGTAAGGCAGAATGAAAGAAAATCCCAAACTTCAGTAAGGGCTGGTGTTACTGCTAAATCAGCTGATGGCGGGGTATTTGATTTGCTTGAAGATAATATAGAACAACCCGCTGAGTACTATAAAATGAATGTGCCGCTGGATCATCCGGATATGATGCTGACGGAATTGCATTTTCACATCAGGGTAATCAAATCGGTTTACCAACTTTTACAAGGAGCCTTATTAGCTAAAGATCCTGAGAATTTTGGCGGCCTGTTTTTCGGCCGACAATATAAGGCTATCGGCATATCCATTGGTCGCCATATCCTTTTAGTTGAGAAAGTGGTGCCGGCATCAAACATAAGAACTGATATGACCCCCGGGAATGAAGGCGGGGTTGTTTTGGTTGAAGAAATAGAAAAACTGATAGGTGAGAATAAGAAGCTGGCCCTTTTAGGATGGTTTACTTCTGCCATAGCCAAAGATTTGGAAATGCCAGACAATCTGGTTAAAGTCCATCGTACGTTTTTCAGGGATAAGTGGCAGATAGCCTGTCTTATTCATCCTGTTAGTGATAGTCTGAATTCCGGAGTCTTCATCCGCAGAAAGAGTGGTTTCTTTGATACCATCCCAACTGAAGAATATCAGCTTAAATGGGATGATCTATACCAGTTTGCTATCAATCCACCTTTGAAAAGCCAGTTGGAGGAAAAAAAGAAACCAAACACTGCGGATTATTTGAAAATCAACCTAAATGAGAATTGGTGCGATTCCATTGTAGAAAGGGTGTTTTTGCATCCCTCTGTTTTACTTGATATTTCTTCGGAGAAAAGCAACAGGGAACAATTAGCATCCGGACAAATGGCAAATGGTTTCTTCTATGGCGAAGCCTGGACCATAAAAAATGATGATCAGGATCAGTTGGCATTTGAGATTTTTATTAACAAGTTTGCCGTTGCATCCAATAGTGAAAACCCAAGGGATCTACCGGGCTTTGACTTATTGGGCTGGTTGAGATTTGAGGCATCGGAGATTTTCGAATCCCTGAAACAAGCCATTCCTTACCATACTGAGGTTTTTAATTCCCCATATCAACTGGCTGTCTTTGTGAATACTCAGACGAATGAATTAAGGTTTTTCTCCAGGAAGCATACCATGGAGATGAATAATAATACCATTGAAACCGAGGAGTTTAACCTGGGCTCCCTTATTGAAAGTGCTAAATCCCATAAACCTTCATCTGAAAATAATATCACTGGTTAATATATTATCAGACACCAATTGTGTATTTTTAGCCGAAGTTGTACCATCCGCCTGGGATAAATGAATCAATACTGCTGTCATATATTCAAGACCCTCAAACTGACTCTGCTGGGCATACTCCTGCCATTAGGTTCTTTTGCGCAGAATCAGATTAACACAGTTGAAGTTGAAGATTCTGTTAGAAGTCTGCTGGAAAAGTATGTAATCCTGGCTGGACAAATCAGGCCTGAGGTTCAGCCTGATCCCGCCCGTCCATTTATCCTGCTGTTCCGTAACCCTCTTGTTCAGGTTTATAATGATCTGAACGTAATACCGGGTTTGGATGTGATAAAAGTGAGATATTACAGTGAGACAATAAAAAATTTATTTCCGGAGGGACTAAAAACAAAAGTGGATTTTAGTAATCTGAAAATAGGAAAAATCCCTGATGATGAAACAAACCGGAAGGTTGTGGAGGTTAAGGTGAAGAAAACTGTTGCAGGTGTAGTGAATGGACAAAAATACCAGCATACACAGAAGGTGATTTTTATGGTAGGATTTGATGTGGACAATGGGGAGCCCGGAAATTTTCTGATACATGGAATTAAACCTGTTGTGGAGCATGATCATGATTTAATACTTGCCGTGTCACCTTCTATTTCAAGAATCCTTAATCATGATCTGCTGGATGATCAGCGGTTTGAGCTACCATGGGAGACATCCTGGAGAGCGGGCCTGCATTACCAATACATGATTAGTTCATCCTGGGGCATTGGAATCGGTTTAGACGGTGCATTAAACAGGCATCGCCTGGTTTTAGATAAATTTGATCCAATGGAGGGACATAATCCTAACCTGTTAAATGTAGAGTGGGCAGGGGAATTGTACTATCTTGAATGTCCGCTTTATGCCGTATATCATTATCAGCTTTTTAACAGGATTATCCTGGAGGCCCAGGCTGGTGTATTTGGTGGTTATTGCATTTTCGAGGACATCCAAACCTCAGCTATGAACAGACACAGTGGTGAGCTATTGTATGGGGTTATGTCTGATCCATTTGAGTATTCGAGTATTTCAAGATTCGACCTGGGAATAAGTATGGCTTTGGGAATTAGTTTTGTAATATCCCCGAGAATTAGCCTGTTCGCGCAGGTGGGATTCATGCAGGGATTGCATCCTCTGGAAAAAGATCCCGGCATTAATCTTGCTTATGGAATTTATCAGGGGCAGTATAATCCCCTGTTTTATAAAACCAGTTCATCTAATTATAGCCAGTCATTTCCTGGAACAATCGGACTGACTTACAGAATATTTGGAAGTAAACTTTTATTATAAGTGATAACAAGAATAAAAATAAGTAAAAAGTATCTTGCGGCAACAGTTTTACTGGTAATGTATCTTTGTTGCGTGTCATCCTGTACGAAACCAGATACTCAGCCGCAATTAGAACTTACTGTTGTGAACATATCTGGACAACCTGTCTCCCAGGTGCTGGTTGGATTGTTCGACGAATTGGATCAGTGGAGCATGCTGGAAAATCCGGTGCAGGCATGGCGTGAGACTGACCAGAGCGGTAAAGTTCTTTTTGTTGACTTGCATGAACAGGTTTATTATTTTTATGCTGATGGTGATTCATTGAGTAACATAGGACATGAGATCAGATTGGATGAAGCTTTGAAAATAAATGAAATAAGGAGGGTAACCATTACAATAGAATGAGCAAGGGAGGAAGAACATACCTGTTATTGATTTTTGCTCTTATCACAAGCCTTTTTCTTGCTTGTGAGAGGATAGAGCCTGTTGGCGTTGATGGGGAAGGGGATGAACTTGGTACCATGATCAACCCCGGAGTGATCTGGCTTGATACAACTGATTATAAATATCTGGGTCTTCTTGATCAAAAACATATTTTTGAATTTAGCGGCACTCAGGACCTCCCTTCACCAGGCGACCTGGTTTATTTTTACAATTCAGATAACCAGGTATTTGGAAAGGTTGAAACGGCCAGCTCAGAAGGGCAGATTCTCTGGTTGTCATTGTCAGTTGTGCCTCTGAACGATATTTTCAGCTTCATGGCACTGAAGAATGACCTGTCAGAAAATGGAGTTGACACCCTGTATCTCAATGGTTTGGCCAATCAGGTGGCTGATACCCTTTATTTTAAACCCATTGAGCTTTTGTGGGATATTGGGGTGGGGCAATACGGCCTGTTTAAAATTGACAGTCTGGTAATTTACAATGACCCAGAAGGCACACAGAATTTTTATATGGGCCCTGTCTGGAACAGCGGGGTAGGGACCCGCCGGCTTGATCTTAATTTTACTCAACAATATCATTTTGCTGCAGACGTAAATATTGTTGCTGAGGGAAATTTTCAGGTCCAGGACAGCCTGAAAGTCAGAACCCGCCTGATTGGCCCTTATTTTGCTGATTCTTTTCCTGTTTACTATCTCGTAGAAGAGTGGCTTAAAATTGAATTTAACTGTTCTGGTGATAACAGGCTGAATACCGGCTTTAGACTGGATGGCCGTTCCAGCGCAGGGGTTTCATACCGGCAGGATGGAGCATGGGAAATTACTCAGGATTTTAGCCAGGGAAGCGAAAAATCCGATTCTGTTAAATGGGATAAGCTTAATTCATGCCAGTTATCGCTCAACCTGAACACAAAACTTACGCAGGTTTTCTGCGGTATCCACAGTATAATGATGAGCTGGAATAATAAATGGCAGGTATCAGCAAATCTGGATTGGCCTGTCTGGGATTACCTGGTTTCAAATAATATTGATTTTAAGCTGACACCGGATAATAGGATTTTCAGTGATATATCTGCTCAAAGCCCGGTTATTCCGGGCCTTTCACGTAATTTGTTTTCTGAAAACGGGGAGTTAGCCAACACGGCTCCAGTGGCAGATTTTACAGTAAATCCCACCTCCGGCTTTACTGACACAAATTTTTCCTTTAGCGCAGCTAATTCTTCTGATTTTGAGGACGACCCTTCCCAACTCCAGGTCAGATGGGATTTCAACGGCGATGAAATATGGGATACCAATTATAGCTTCGGCAAAGAAGTTTTCCATATTTTCCCTACTCCGGGTAATTATACTGTGGTGATGGAAGTTAAGGATTCACAAGATCTTACGGCCAGTTTGGCGAAAAATGTTCATGTTCAGGCTGCTTCTTCAGCACCCACACCCTATTTCACTGTTAATCCTGAGAATGGAAGGATTTCTGATAGATTCACTTTTGATGCTTCAGGTTCATGGGACACAGAAGATGATGTTAGCCAACTTAAAGTCAGATGGGATTTTGAAGGAGATGATATCTGGGACACTCAATTCTCTACAGTTAAAACAGCCTTTCATTTTTACCCTGAGCCAGGAGTATATCATCCTAAGGTGGATGTTAAGGATACACAGGGATTATCTAGTTCAACTTCCACAATTATTGAAGTTAAAGCAGCCAACATTAAGCCTTTAGCATTCTTTACCGTCACACCTGTAGACGGGACAATCAGTACCAACTTCCTTTTTGATGCCAGCGGATCAAGTGATCCTGAAGATGATATAAGCCTCTTAATGGTAAGATGGGATTTTGAAAATGATGGAATCTGGGATACCGAATACAGAACAATTAAAACAATTAACCATATTTTCCCGATAGCGGGCAACTATACGGTTGTAATGGAGGTAAAGGACAGCGATGGTTTCTCTAACAGCTTCTTCCGCGAAGTCAGGGTGAGCAATCCAAATACCAAACCAAAGGCTGATTTCACAATTTCCCCAGCGGTTGGGGATACAACTACAGAGTTTACTTTTGATGCTTCTATATCAACTGACCTGGAGGATAGTCTTGAGGATCTGCAGTTCAGATGGGACTGGAATAATGATGATATCTATGATACCCAGTACTCCTCTTCCCCGGTGTTGCTCAGAACATACCCGGAACCGGGGTCCTATATCGTTAAGCTGCAGGTTATAGACAGCGGAGGTCTCACCCATACCAAAGCACACCTGGTGATAGTAAACTAATAAAACAGCAGATGTTCCTCTACAGAGGAGCCGGTAAAAAGGCCCACCTGGAAAGCCTTACAGCGGTTATGGTACTAAATAATACAATTGCAGGAGTAAAAGATTGGGGAATAAGCCAGAAAAAGCAAAGAAACAGAATTGATAAGGGTGCCGTTATCATGGCATAATATTTTAGGAAGCCAGCCGATCTTTTAAACCATACCAGGATGGCCAAACCCAGGTTCAATGGGAAAGCCCAGGCCAGGTTAAAATTCTCATGGGTTACCATGTGTTTGGAGGTGGTCCACATATAGATCATCAGGAGTCCCAAAACACCTGTAAAGAAGAAGATAATAGAATCCATTATCCTGAACTTTTTTTTAAGCCGTATTTCGCGATAGGTAAACCATAACACAATCACAAGAAAAAGCGCCAGGAGAAAGTCGGGATGGGTGAAAAATTTATCTTTTTCATTTTCAGGTCTGGAAATAAACAACATCCGGGTATTACCCACCAGCGAGCTGCCACTAGTATCAGCAGCAGCTTCAAACCAATTAAACATATAATCCGGGAGATACATCTGATCCCAGGGACTTGCTTCTTTGTCGGTACGTGGGCCTAAAAGGACAAATTCCCCGTTCATCAGCCATGGCGTCGCCGACAGATAAGGAACCATCATGGATCTGTAAGTATGCAGTGAATCAGATTTTTCGGGGATGGCGAAACGCCCGGAGGTTGCCTCCCAAACGATGTCTCGTATTAATGAGGAGCAATTCTGAAAAAGAAAATCGTACAGATAATACCGGTTCTCTGGTTTATAATTGTCTTCTAATCTTTCGTAAAGATCCTGTCTCTCTTTAACAGCCAGATTCAATTCCTGTCCAACTATTGATCTATTCTCCAGCTCATATTCCTCATAAAACTTCTGAAAATTTGTGACTGACAGAATATATTTTGCTGTCCCCCTAATAAATTCCAGGTAAAAATCATTGGAGTAAAAATCAAATGTACCGTAATTGTATACACGGTCAATTCTTTGAGTAGGGTCAAATACCCACAAGGCGCTATGACCGAATTTGGAGTAGATTGCTTCACCCGGACCACATGTTAACAGACTTATTTTTGCCATCGGGCTTAATATTTTAACCTCAGCTCTGCTTTCTATAATAGTCCAAAAGCTTAGCAACAACAATATTGACAGTGTTTTATGTTGCATTTAGATGGCTTTGTTACAAAGATGACAAATTTTAGTAATCTATTAAAACTTAATATCTTTAAAGATTAGTTAATTCAGCAGCCAAGCCAGCGATTAACTTTGTTTGTTTTGTGTTCGATACACCTTTAATAAATAATAATTTAAAGCTAATATGATGAATAAAAGCGTTTCCCGAAGAAATTTTCTGGCCCGCACCGGGCTGGCAACAGCAGGTGTTATGATTGTTCCCCGCCATGTCCTTGGAGGAAAAGGATACACCGCACCTAGTGATAAATTGAATATTGCAACCATTGGTGCAGGAGGTATGGGATCCGGTAACACGAACAATGTTGCATCACAAAATATTGTGGCATTGTGTGATGTTGATTTTAACAGTGCTGCCAATACTTTCAAAAAGTTCCCCAAGGCCAAACAATACAAGGATTTTAGGGTGATGCTTGAGAAGCAAAAAGATATTGATGCAGTTATCGTGGCTACGCCTGATCATTCACATGCCCTGGCAGCCTTAACAGCTATGAAATTAGGTAAGCACGTTTATGTGCAGAAGCCTTTAACACATAATGTTTATGAAGCCAGGATGTTAACTCAGGCGGCCCGCGAATATAAGGTGGCTACCCAAATGGGAAATCAGGGAAGGTCAGGTGAGGGCACACGTCGGCTTGCTGAATGGATATGGTCCGGTGCTATAGGGGAAGTAAAAGAGGTTCATAGTTGGACCAACAGACCTGTTTGGCCACAGGGAATCGACAGGCCTGCTGGTACCCCTCAGGTTCCGGATACATTGGACTGGAATTTGTGGCTCGGACCGGCACCTGAAAGGCCCTACAATCCAGCTTACCTGCCATTTAACTGGAGAGCATGGTTCGACTTTGGCGCGGGAGCTCTTGGAGATATGGCTTGTCATATTCTTGATCCGGTTTTTCACGCGCTTAAACTTCACTATCCATTATGGGTGCAGGGAAGCCATAGTTATGATGTAAGGGAAATGTGGAAACGTGTTGATAATCAGGAAACATACCCCAGGGCTTCAATGATCACCTACCGGTTCCCTGCACGTGAAGGGATGCCACCGGTTACTCTAAAATGGTATGATGGTGGAATACTGCCCGAATGGCCCGCAGAGTTGGATGGTGCTGAGATACCAATGGACGGAGGATCAATGTTTGTTGGAGATAAAGGTGTTATTATATGCGGTACCTATGGCGGCGATGTACAGATGTTCCCCGAAGAGAGGTACATGGAGTATAAAGATATTCCCAAAACCTTGAAACGGATTGAAGTCGGCCACGAAATGAACTGGGTTGAAGCATGCAAAGGAGGTGAAGCAGCTTGTTCGAATTTCGATTATTCAGGGCCTTTAACTGAAATGGTCCTTATGGGAAATCTCTCCATCAGAGTGCCGGGGAAACGTCTGTTGTGGGACGGAGTGAACATGAAAGTCACCAATGATGATGACGCTAACAGATTTATCAGGCGGGTGAACAGAGCAGGCTGGGAATTATAATTAATATGATTAAATTATTGTAAATAATAAATTATGAAGAGGTTTGCCTTTCTTCCAGTCATTTTTTTGCTCATTTGGGGTTGTGAGATCAAGAGTAGAATTAAAATTCAGGATTTACGATGCGAATATCTTGAAAATCCACTCGCCATCGATCAGGAAAATCCAAGATTCTCCTGGATGATCGCTTCTCCTGATTCAGGATTTCATCAAAAAGCCTACCAGGTCAGACTTTTCTTAGACCCCTCTGATAATAAGAGTGAGAAGAAAATGATTTGGAAATCAGATAGAATAGATTCCAATTCAAGTAATCAGGTCTATTACAGGGGCCCTGCCCTGGATCCGAATACCGGTTACCTCTGGTCTGTGAGAATTTGGGATGATCAAAATAAGGCATCCGCCTGGTGTGAACCTGCTAGGTTTCATACCGGACTAAACTTGGACTGGAGAGCGAAATGGATAGGTAAGGAGGCTGATACAAAACCTGTGACAGATTTTACAATTCCCCCTTCACCACTTTTGAGGAAGGAATTTAACTCCAGCAAAAAAATCACCAAAGCAATTCTTTTTTCCTCTGCCAAAGGGATCTACAATATGTATTTAAATGCGGAGAAAATTGGTTCTGATATTTTTGCTCCTGGCTGGACCGACTACAACAAACGGATTTATTACCAGGCCCATGATGTAAGCCAACTTATTCAGGAGGGCAATAATTGTTTGTCGGTTATCCTTTCCGATGGATGGTATGCGGGACGATTGGGTACTATTGATTTTGGTTTTGAAAACTTTCCATGGAGAGGATATTACGGCAGGGATTTAAGGTTTATAGGTCAGCTTGAGATATGGTATGATGATGGTACCAGAGAAAGCCTCAATAGTGATGAATCCTGGACCTGTTTTGATGATGGTCCTTTCCGGTCAGCCGATCATTTTATTGGTGTAACTTATGATTTTAACTATGTACAGGAGGGATGGCAGAATGCAGGATTTGATGATTCTGCCTGGTTAAAGGTAAGTGTGGAGGAAGATTCAAAAGAATTACTGGTATCTCAGCCTGATCAACCCGTTGAAGTAATCAGGGAATTGACACCAATAGGATTAACCGAGCCTAAAGAAGGTGTTTATGTCGTTGATATGGGCCAGAATATGGTGGGCTGGATTAGAGCTTATCTAACAGGTAATCCAGGAGACACAATTGTTTTGAAGCATGCTGAAATGCTTACAGAAGAGGGAGTCGTTTATAGGGATAATCTGAGAAATGCCCCGCAGATAGATATATACATCCTGGGAAAGGAAGGAGAAGTAAGGGTAGAACCATTGTTTACCTTTCATGGTTTCAGATTTGTGCAGATTGAAGGACTTAATTCTCCTCCTCCATTAGAAGGGATAACTGGAGTTGTGGTGTCTTCAGCCGCACCGGAAACAGGAACATTCTCCTGCTCAAACCCCATGCTGAACAAACTATGGGAAAATATCCGGTGGACCCAGTGGGGAAACATGGTATCCGTGCCTACTGATTGCCCCCAGCGCTCCGAAAGGATGGGATGGATGGGTGATGCCCAGGTATTTGCACAAACAGCCATTTTTAATCTGGATATGTCGGCTTTTTTTACAAAGTGGGGATATGATGTGATGGATGCCCAGTTCGAAACTGGTGAATTCTCGGATGTTTCCCCCAGAGGAATGCCTTTTGTTCCAAGGTTCTGGAACGCACCTGGATGGGCTGACGCCGGATTAATAGTCCCATGGCGCCTTTATGAAAACTATGCAGATCTAAAGGCCCTTGACCGGCATTATTTGTCGATGAAAAAGTATGTCGACCGTATTCTTGAAACAAATCCTGATTTGATCTATACCAATACACGTTCTCATCAGTATAACGACTGGCTGAACGGAAATACCATCATTTCAGATGACTACCCTAAAGCAGGAGGGGAAATTCCCAGGCCAGTTTTTAATACAGCTTTTTTCATACGTTCAACAAGAATTGTGGCCAAATCCGCAGAATTGCTGGGGAAAACTGAGGATGCAATAAAATATAATGACCTTGCCGATAGAACCAATGAAATGTTTCTTAAGGAATTTGTTAGCGAGGATGGAGTGATCCTGGGCGAAACCCAGGCGGGATATGCCATAGCTTTGAGTTTCGGCCTGTTGCCCGACTCTATTAAACCGCTGGCTGTAAATAATCTTGTGAAGGCTCTTAAGGTCTATGATAATCGTATGTCGACAGGTTTTATCAGCACAATTTGCATGCTCGACGAACTGAGTCGAAACGGTTATCACGAACTGGCATGCCAGTTGGCTGAGTCACACAGGCTTCCATCATGGGGTTATTCCATAGATCAGGGAGCTACAACTATTTGGGAAAGATGGGATGCTTACGTTAAAGGCAGAGGCTTTCAAAACGCCGGAATGAATTCATTTAATCATTATACTTTTGGTGCCATTGGTGAGTGGATGGTAAAACATTTACTTGGTATTCAGCCTGATGATAATTTTCCAGGATTCAGGCATTTCTTTCTTGAGCCTAAACCAGGTGGTTCACTCACAAGTGCCAGTGGTGAATATAATTCGATTAACGGGACCATTTCCATGGCCTGGGAACTCAGGGAGAATAAACTAAACCTGATATTTTCAATTCCAGCGAATACAACGGCAAGTTTTATCTTGCCTTCAGGATATCTGACGGAGGTTGAGATAAATGGGAACAAAATAGCAAAAATACCTGTCGACAGGATAATTGAACTTGGTTCGGGCAGTTATGAGGTGAATATGGTAAGTAAGTGACTAATGACAAGTGACTAATGACAAAGTGATGATTCCCTCCCCCCTGGTTAGTAATGGTGCTAACTTAATAAAATAATTAGTATCTTAGTAACAAAAAACTAAGG
>CAYXJR010000024.1:0-52237 GCA_964465145.1 uncultured Porphyromonadaceae bacterium
GTTTCATCCTTTTCCCGATGCCAATACATATCTGAAGACGAAAAAGGTACAAACTTTATTGAAAACCTTGTACGCTATGGAGTGAAGGTCCAGCAAGAAAAAAATGCAGCCCAGCAAAGCCTTTTTGGTGGAATATCCGCATTGGATTTGAAAAAGCCCCAGCCGGCCAGCTGTGCGGAGTGGTCGAGCCTTAAACAGTTAAACCAGGAAAAGGAGCTTGTAGGTATTTACCTTTCGGCTCATCCACTTGATGATTATCAGCTTGAAATTGATCATTTTTGTAACGCTAATCTGGCTGACCTACAAGACCTTGACAAACTAAAAGGCAAGGATATAAGGGTGGCAGGTATCGTTACCCTTATTGAACATAAAACTACTAAAAACAACAAACCCTACGGCAAGCTGATTCTTGAGGATTTCACCGACTCCCTGAGCATGATGTTATTCTCAAAAGATTATATGAAATTTAAAAGCTACATGCAGGAGGGATACACTCTTTTTCTAAAAGGTAAAGTGGGATCCCGTCAGTTCAATGAAGATGAGCTGGAATTCAAGATTAGTGAAATACATCTTTTGTCGGATATAAAAGAAACCCTTGTCAAGTCAGTTCAATTGCGTATTTCATCTGTCGATATTACTCATGAGCTAATCACAGATCTCCGTCAACTTCTTGAGGCCAGCAAGGGAAAAGCTACTCTTAAATTCCTGATATTCGACCCCAAAGGAAAGATCCGGGTGGAGATGTTTAGCCGAAATTTCAGTGTTGAGTTAAGCCGTGATTTCATAAACTTCCTTGACAACCATAAAGCCATTGAATATAAAATTGAATAATGCCCAAGGGCACAGAGATTTTTTATAATTTTGCAACAAATATTTATTAAACGCACAAATATTCCCAACTCATGACTATAGAAGTTACAGATGCCACCTTTGATGATGTGATTACAAATGCCGGAAAACCAGCAATTGTGGATTTTTGGGCCGAATGGTGCGGGCCCTGCCGAATGGTGTCCCCCATTGTACATGAACTAGCCGAAGAATATGGGGATAAGATTGTGGTTGCAAAAGTTGACGTTGACAGCAACCCTGGAATCTCCCAAAAGTTTGGCATAAGGAACATTCCCACACTACTTTTTTTCAAGAACGGTGAGGTAGCCGACAAACAAGTTGGAGTGGTTCCGAAAAGTGTACTGGCTGCTAAAATCCAGTCATTGATGTAAAAAATTGAGCCTTTTTTATCCTTAAGGCATGGGAATAATCCTTTGCCTTTTTTTGTCTGATAATGTCTATGAGAAACCTGGCAGATATAGAAGAACTGGAGTTATTTACCCAGATTGAATTCATCGCCAAACAAGTGGTTGAAGGATTTATTACAGGTTTGCACCGTAGCCCCTATCATGGTTTTTCGGTTGAATTTGCTGAACACCGCCATTATAATACCGGTGAATCAACCAAACATATTGATTGGAAACTATATGCCCGCTCCGAGAAACTCTTCGTAAAAAGGTACGAAGAAGAGACAAATCTTAAGGCGCATATCGTTATAGACAATTCCAGTTCCATGTTGTTTCCTTTCCCCGAAGGCAAACTCCATAACAAGCTTTTTTTCAGTATTTATTGTGCTGCTGCTCTCATCCGTATTCTCCGGTCACAAAGAGATGCAGTCGGTCTGAGTATCTTTACAGATCAGATTGATCTTCATACCGAGGCCAAGCTTTCAGAGGTACATGCTCAATTTCTCTATGGGGAGTTAAGCCGCTTACTGGAATTGTCATCGAATGGCAATACTAAAGCTCTTCTTAATCAGAAAACCAACACCAGCAAAGTTCTTCATACCCTTGCCGAAAGCCTCCCTACCCGCAGTTTGGTGATCCTTTTTACCGACATGTTTGAAGAAGCTAATGCAGAGGAACTTTTTTCAGCTTTGCAGCATTTCCGATACAATAAACATGAATTGATTCTTTTTCATGTAGTAGATCAGGAACTGGAGGGAAATTTCGAATACCCGGCAAGACCCCACAAATTTGTTGACATGGAAACTGGTGAGATTATGAGGCTCAACCCCGGAGATTTGAAAAAACAATATTCCAGAATAACGAATGATTTTTTTAATGAGATAAAACTTCGTTGTGGTCAATATAAAATTGATCTGGCCGAAGCGGATATCAGAAAAGATTTTAAGGACGTATTGCTGCCCTTCCTGATTAAGCGGAGCAAGTTGTACTAGATGGGGAATGGGGAACAGGGAACGGTTAACAGTTAACAGGGAACAGTGGAATGAGTTTCTGAGTCACCTTTTTTCTGTTACAACAGCGGACTAAATATCCGGGCTATCGATTCCAACACCTTTTCCATTCCTGGTCGTTTCCTCCATTCATCTATGCTGATCAGCCTGGAACCGGCAATGTCATTTATAAAATCCCGCTTCAGTGTATGGGCTGTTTTACCATCGTAGATTAGAGCATTTACCTCAAAATCCTGGCTGAAGCTTCTGATATCCATGTTCGCTGTGCCTACCGAAGCAAAAATATCATCTACAATCATTAATTTGCTATGAGTAAATCCTTTGATAAAAAAATAAACTTTAACCCCTGCTTCGAGTAATTCTTCCAGGTAAGAGCGACTGCCCCGGCCAACAACCCAGGAGTCGTTTTTATCAGGTAGAAGTATCCTGACATCCACACCGCTCAGGGCTGCCGTTTTTATGGCTGTCATGATACTTTCGTTGGGAAGAAAATAGGGTGTGGATATATAAACATACAGCTCGGCAGTTGCAATTGCCGAGAAATATGCCTGCATGATACTCTGCCAGTCGGAATCAGGCCCGGAGGAAACAACCTGTACTAAAAGGTTATCTTTTATATCGTTCCGGGGGAAAAAACTCTCTTCGATTTCAAGAGAACCACTTACAAATCTCCAATCCATGAGAAAAACAGCCTGCAGGCTTCTAACGGCCTCGCCCTGGATCTTAAGAAAAGTATCCCGCCACATGTTGTTCGACCCCAGCCCCCGGAGATAACGATCAGCAATATTCAGGCCCCCAACAAAGCCCACCTTCCCATCCACCACAACAATTTTCCGATGCAATCTGTAGTTCACCTTGTTGGCAAAAGCATACACTTTTACGGGCATAAAACTGAATACTCCTGCTCCGGCAATGGTTAACTCCCGGATAAATCGCCTCGGCAGAAACCAGCTCCCAACATCATCGTATATAACCTTTACTTTCACTCCCTCGCCAGCTTTACGCACAAGCAAATTTTTGATTCTGTTTCCAATATTATCATCTTCGATAATATAAAATTCCAGGTGAATATGATCTTTTGCATTTTCCATCTCGTAAATAATGGAACCAAAAGTTTGCCGCCCATTGTTAAGCACCCTGACCTGGTTTTTCTCGGTAATCAGAGCTTTGCTGTTTTGCAGGAGCAATTTCATCATATTGCGCTTTGACACGAGGCGTTCATCCTTAATGAACCTTTTGTCGTTTAACTGAATCATCTGCTCCTGTATCAGTCGATCAAGACTAAGATGATCTGATATCTCTTTTTGCAAGAAAAACTTCTTTTTATGAATTGACCGGCCCAGGTACAGATAAAGTATAATCCCGATTATGGGTAAGAGGACCAATACTAAAGACCACGAAACGGTTTTTGTTGGGTCTTTATTCTCAAGAATAATTACCACAACCATGAATATGATCGAAGCCAGGAAGGTAATATCCAGCGCTATCCAAATCCAACCCTCTCCCTGAAAAAAGTAGAATATTCGAGCAGGCATAATTATTAAGCTTGGGGGAAATTTACAAATTAATTCCTATTTCTAAAATTGTAAGTACAGCAATGTTTTGTTATCAGCCAGTTGAAATAGGATAATCTTTTCTCTTTAATCTAAAATTAGTTTATTTTGTTAGATAATAACCAACCATTGCAAATGGATTATCCTGTTGGAACAATATTGCTTTTTGTTGACTGTCGTGGATTGTTTATCCTGTAGAGCGTAAAGTGTTAAATAATTACTATGGAACCTGTTGCTGAACGATTTATCCGTTATGCTAAAATAAATACCCAGTCGAATGCCGGGTCTAACAGCTGCCCGAGTTCGCGTGGCCAACTTGACCTGGCCCGCGTTCTGTTTGAAGAATTATTGGAGTTTGGCCTGGAAGATGTGCACCTCAATTCTGATGGATATGTTTGGGGATGTTTGCCATCCAACATCGACGTTTCAGCACCGGTAATTGGATTCCTTGGCCATATGGATACCAGCCCAGATTTTTCAGGGGACAATGTCAAGCCTGACATTATCAGAAATTATGATGGTTCCTCGATCACTCTATCAGAGCAGGAAGGTATTAAGCTGGATCCCTCCGAATTCCCGGAATTATTGAACTATACCGGCCAGGATCTGATCGTCACCAATGGCCTTACACTTTTAGGTGCTGATGATAAAGCCGGGATTGCAGAAATTATGGAAGCTATTCACTTTCTGGTTTCAAATCCTGAAATTAAACATGGAACTGTGAAGGTGGCCTTTACTCCGGATGAGGAAATTGGCAGAGGAGCCGACTTATTTCCGGTAAAATCTTTCGGAGCCGATTTTGCTTATACACTGGATGGAGGACCTGTTGGTGAATTAGAGTTTGAAAATTTTAATGCTGCAGGGGCCCTGGTAACAATCCTGGGCAGAAATGTCCACCCTGGCACCGCAAAGGATAAAATGATTAATGCAATACAGGTGGGAATAGATTTTCATAACATGCTTCCTGCATTTGATCGACCAGAACACACTGAAGGATACGAAGGATTTTATCATCTTACTGAATTTAGCGGGACTGTGGAAAAAACCAAACTGAATTACATTATCCGGGATCATGACTGTATGAATTTTAAATTACGGAAACAGCGGATATTACAGAACAGAGATCTCCTAAACAAAAGATTTGGGAAAGAGCTTGTGCATGTTGAGATGAAGGATCAGTATTATAATATGAAGGAGAAAATTGAGGCACAGATGCACATCATTGACCTGGCACGTGAAGCAATGGAAGACATTGGTATCAAGCCAATTATCAAAGCCATACGTGGTGGGACAGATGGATCTAAACTTAGCTTTATGGGCCTTCTAACCCCAAACCTATTTACAGGTGGACATAATTACCACGGGAAATTTGAATTCATCCCAATCCAGTCAATGATCCTGGCCACAACGGTAATAGTTGAAATAATAAAAAAAGCTGCCCGGAAAAGTCCGAACCTTTCCGCATGGCCAAAATAAACAAAACCGTTTCTTTTTTGTTGGATAATTACCAAACTTTATTCTGTTTTTGAAAGGGGTAAAAGTTGTTTAAAATTTTATGGATTAAGTTTTTAGTATAAAATAGTTTTAACTTTTAACGAATAACGAGTAACCAGTAACGAGCAACGTGTTCCGCAAAAATGATTGAAGTTAAAAAATACGACCTTCCCGACTCCCGATTAATCGATATCGAGGCTGAAGGAAATGATTGGATATTTTGGCCTCCTGATCGGACTTACCTGGTTCTTGGTCAGAGCAACAAGGCAGAGCAGTCTTTTTATGCTGATCGAGTTATAGCTGATAGAATTCCAGTTTACAAAAGACCTTCAGGAGGCGAATCAGTTATTCTAACACCAAAGACCCTTGTGATTTCGGTGAGGCTAATCGCTCAACAACTGGAAAACCCACAGGTATCATTCAGAAAAATCAATAATGTTATCATTGAAGGTCTTGCAGGATTGGGAGTACAAAACCTAGCATACCGGGGAATTTCGGATATATGTATTGGCGAAAAAAAGATCCTGGGTTCCTCCATCTACAGAAAAAAAAATCTGGTTTTCTATCAAGCTGTTCTTAATATTTCTGAAGACATCGAAATGATAGGTAAATATCTCCGACATCCTTCAAGAGAACCTTCCTACAGAATGGGAAGGGACCACCTTGAGTTTGTCACCAGCATTCATGAACGGGGATTCCCTCTAAGTCATAACGAGATAATAATAAGTATTGAGGGACATTTCAATAAGAACCTTCGTTGAGCATAAGGAGTAATTAAGAATTTCCATAATCTCACTATATTTACCTTTCTAATTATTTCTCTGGAATGAAAAAATCTCATTATCTGGCTTTTGATATTGGTGCCAGCAGCGGCAGGGCTATTCTGGGCACCCTGTTTGGAGATCGTGTCACTTTACAGGAAGTACATCGGTTTTCGAATGAAATGAGCTTTCAAGATGGACATTATCACTGGAATATCTTCCTCCTTTTTGAAGAATTGAAACTCGGATTAAAAAAATGCATCCACGAATACAAGATCACTCCAGATTCTATAGCTATTGATACCTGGGGTGTAGATTTCGGCCTGGTTGGTGCCGACAATAAGCTCTTAGGATGGCCATTCGCCTACCGGGACTCTATCACTGATAATGCAATGCAGGAGGTATTTTCAATTGTGGAACCTTACGAATTGTACAAAATGACCGGGATACAATTTATGAAGTTTAATTCCCTCTTTCAACTCTGGTCAATAAAAAAGCAATATCCTGATTTAATAAGAAAGGCTAAAAAGCTATTATTCATGCCTGATTTGTTAGGGTTTATGTTTACCGGCAAATCATGGTCAGAAGATACTATCGCCTCAACTTCTCAAATGGTAGACCCAGTGAGCAAGTCATGGCTCACAAAATTGATGGATACATTAGATCTCCCAGTAAATATTTTGCAGGAATCAGTTTCTCCAGGTAACACTATGGGGGCCTTATTACCTGATATACAAGAAGAACTTAACTGTCAGGCAATACCAGTAGTTGCAAGTTGTGCCCATGATACAGCTGCTGCAATTGCGGCCATACCGGCTACCGGAGATAACTGGGTATATATCTCCAGCGGAACCTGGTCGTTAATGGGAATGGAACTCGACGAACCGGTATTGAATGAGGCTGCCTTTACTGCTTCTTTTACCAATGAAGGTGGATTTGCCGGCACAACCCGGTTTCTAAAGAACATCACCGGGCTTTGGTTATTGCAGGAATGCAAGAAGGTTTGGGACGAGGACCAGCCAATTTCATATTCCGAACTGGTTAATAAAAGTATTGATGCTCTACCATTTCAATCGCTAGTTGATCCAGACCACCAGGATTTTATGAACCCCGACAATATGCAGGAAGCAATAGCAAACTATTGCCAAAGGACCGGACAGGAAATTCCCGATGGGATACCAGGATTCGCCCGATGTATTTTTGAAAGTCTGGCACTGAAATATAAATACACTCTCGACCTGTTGTTGAAAGCACATCCGGCACAGCCCGAGAAGATTCATATCATTGGCGGAGGCACCCACAATGAACTTCTTTGCCAATATACCGCAAATGCTACAGGACTAAATGTGATTGCCGGCCCCGCCGAAGGTGCGGCTTTGGGAAATATACTTGTCCAGGCTTATGCCGCGGGGAAAATCAGCGGTGTATATGAGATAAGGCAGCTGGCCAGGAATTCAGTTATTACTAAAAACTATCAACCTGAAGATCAGGAATCATGGAGCAAAGCATATAATCAGTGGCTAAAATTAATAGATTTTGAGTAATTTATTTACTCGTTTATAATGCACCTTAATTACTCTTTTATGAACAATCAATCTTACCTTCTTGGACTCGACATTGGATCTTCTTCCATCAAGGCAGCTCTGGTTAATGCTGATACCGGGGAAACAATTTCCACCGCCCAGGCTCCGGATATGGAGCTTCCGATCAGTTCTCCTCAGGCTGGTTGGGCTGAGCAGGATCCGGAGTCGTGGTGGAACTATGCCAAAGAGGCCATTAACAGGCTTTTCCCGGAGCAGTCAGGAAGGGAAAATATCAAAGCAATCGGGATCTCGTACCAAATGCATGGCCTGGTAATATTGGATAAGAATAATAAGATTTTAAGGCCATCTATTATCTGGTGCGATAGTCGGGCAGCCGGCATTGGTGAGATAGCTTTTCGATGCATCGGTGAGGATAAATGCCTGCACAATCTGCTAAACAGTCCTGGAAATTTCACTGCATCCAAGCTTGCCTGGGTAAAAAAGAATGAACCTGGGATATATGACCGGGCAGCCGTTTCCCTACTTCCCGGAGATTATATAGCATTCCGCTTAACCGGAGAATTAGGCACCACCATATCCGGATTATCGGAAGGAATTTTCTGGGATTTCAGATCTTCCGGCATTTCAAGCGATTTGATGGATCATTATGGATTGGATCAGGGTTTAATACCTAAGCTGGTCCCTACTTTTGGAATACAGGGGGAGGTAAACTCTGCTATAGCCAGAGAGACAGGTCTGCCAGCAGGAATCCCAGTGAGTTACCGTGCCGGGGACCAACCCAATAATGCCCTCAGCCTTAATGTATTCAACCCTGGCGAGCTGGCTGCTACAGCTGGAACTTCTGGAGTGATCTATGGAATACTGGATCAGTTGAATGCCGATCTTCAATCCCGTGTGAACCTTTTTGCACATGTCAACCACACAGCCGAAGCACCCAGGCTGGGGGTCCTGTTATGTGTTAACGGTACCGGGATTCAATACAGATGGCTGCGAAATCAGGTATTTGGGGGACTGCTGGAATATTCGGACATGAATAAGCTGGCGACATCTGTTCCGGCAGGGTCGGATGGCTTGCTCGTCTTTCCTTTTGGTAATGGTGTTGAACGTATTTTACAAAACCGGCCATTCGGTGGACAAGTTCGTAACATTGATTTTAATCGACACGGTAGAGCCCATTTGGTGAGGGCGGCCCAGGAGGGGATTATTTTCGCCCTTAATTATGGTTTTGAAGCGATGCGGGAATTGGGTGTAAAAACCCAAACTGTTCGTGCCGGGACAGCCAATATGTTTCAAAGTGAATTATTTTCAGAACTATTTGCCTCTATAACAGGAACCACCGTAGAACTTTATAATACTGATGGAGCCATTGGGGCTGCCAGAGGTGCCGGTATAGGAGCTGGATTTTTCTCCGGGCCGAAAGAGGCATTTAAAGCTCTTAAAACCGTCAGCACAATTGACCCAAAACCAGAACTAGCAGCAATCTATGCTGATTTATATAACCATTGGAAAACTGAACTGGAAAAAATGATCTCAAACCAATAACCTATATTATTATGTTTACAAAAGAATATTTCCCTGGAATTGAGCCCATAACCTACGAGGGAGCAGGGACAAATAATCATCTTGCTTTTCGATATTATGATGAGAATTATGTTGTGGCTGAAAAAACCATGAAAGAGCACTTTCGTTTTGCCATGGCTTATTGGCACAGCATGTGCAATGCCGGATCAGATCCTTTTGGCCCGGGTACCAGAATTTTCCCCTGGGATGTTTCTACTCATCCAATGGAAAATGCCCGGGCCAGGCTTGAGGCAGCCTTCGAATTCATGTCGAAAATGAGTATCCCTTTCTATTGTTTTCACGACAGGGATCTTGCCCCCGCCGGCATCAATATCCGTGAATCGGAGAAAAATCTAAAGGAGATGGTTGAGCTTGCTGGACAATACCAGGAAAAAACCGGGATCAGACTTTTATGGGGTACAGCCAACCTATTCTCTCACCCACGTTACATGAATGGTGCTGCTACTAATCCCGATTTCCAGGTAGTTTGTTATGCAGGCGCTCAGGTGAAAGCGGCTTTGGATGCCACCGTGGCACTTGGTGGGGAAAACTATGTGTTCTGGGGAGGCAGGGAAGGATACAGTTTTCTTATGAATACAGATATGAAGAAAGAGCTGGAGCACATGGGACGGTTCCTTCAAATGGCAAGGGATTATGGTCGGAAAATCGGATTTGAAGGCACATACCTGATCGAACCCAAACCAATGGAACCATCTCTCCATCAGTACGATTTCGATGCAGCTGCGGTTATGGGCTTCCTGCATAAATTCGGACTGGAAAAAGATTTTAAGCTGAATATTGAAGCCAATCATGCCAGTCTTGCCAATCATAGTTTTGCCCATGAGTTGCGCAGCGCAGCAGATGCTGGATTGCTGGGCAGTATTGATGCAAACCATGGGGAGTCACTAAACGGATGGGATACTGATAATTTTCCTACCAATTTATATGAGGCTATTGAAGCTATGATAGTGGTACTTGAAACAGGTGGATTGGGGACTGGCGGCTTTAATTTCGATGCCAAGCTGCGTCGTAATTCAACTGACCTGGAGGATCTTTTTATCGGTCATATTTCAGGGATGGATACTTTTGCCCGTGCTCTGTTGATTGCTGAAAAGCTGCTGAATGATATTCGGATATTGGATTTCAGAGACAACCGTTACCTCTCCTTCAAGGAAGATAAGGGGCTGGCTTTTGAAAATAATATGCTCAAGCTGGATGACCTGGCTTCCCTGGCTGAAACAACAGGGGAACCGGAACTTCAATCGGGCAAGCAGGAGTTAATCGAGTCCCTTATTAATTCTGCAATTTAAAATCTGGTTCTCTTACGGATTCTGTTAAAAGATGTTAATAATCAATCACATCCAAGCTTTAGAAAATAATTTGTTTCCATTTTTGTTCTGTACTAACCCATTTTGCAATGAAAAACAAACACCTGATCTTACTATTCTGAATAAATAAAATAAATAATAAAATATACCTGGAGGGGAAAAAATGAAAAATCTAAAAACCAAAAACACTTTATCAATTATTATTCTTCTGATATTCTTATTTATCGGATCTTATACTGTAATTATGGCACAGGACAGACTTCCAAATATGCCAGGCTATGACAGATATACCGAGATGAGTCCAAAGATCAGGGGTTCTGTAATTATGGGAAGCGTTAATGCAAGTTGGGCGGAAGATATGAAATCTTTCACATACAGTTTTAACGGAAAGAATTATAAATATGATTTAGCCGCTAATAAAAAAACCGAAGTTGAAGGAGCGGGAGAACAAACTGGAGGACAATCACGATTTGCGGGAAGAAGAGGCAATAGAGGTACAGGTGAGAGACCAGAGAGAGGTAGACAATATACATCAGCAATTTCCCCAGACGGGAAATTAAAAGCCTTTTATAAGGATAATAACATGTGGTTAAGTAATCCTGATGGCACAAATGTCAGGGCAATTACAACAAAGGGTAAAGACAAAATTAAGTATGGAACAGCCAGCTGGACCTATGGAGAAGAGCTGGGTCAAACCGACGCAATGTGGTGGTCACCAGACAGTAAAAAAATTGCTTATTATCGTTTTGATGAAACAGTTGCGAAAGTTTATTATGTATTACACAATCAAACTAAAATTCAGGACTCTTTGGATATTGAATCATATGTGAAGGTTGGATCAGAAAATCCACCTGTTGACTTATTTGTTTATGATTTAGAGACAAAAAAGGAGACCAAATTTGATGTAAGAAATGGCAAGCCTTTTGGAAATTACGATGTAGGAGAATATATATATGGTATTAACTGGGCTCCTGTAGGGATGGAACTTCTTTTTCACCGCACAAATCGTAAGCAGGATATTATGGAATGGTGTGCAGGAGATCCTGTTACCGGAGAATGCCGGGTTATTGTTCATGAAGAATGGTTAGCAAGCTATACATCTAACTCTCCTTCTATTAGTTACCTCTCCGACAATAATCGTTTTATCTTGACTTCAGTAAGAACAGGTTATCAAAACTTTTACTTATACAATTTAAGTGGTGAATTACTTGCCACTCTTACAAATCATGATTTTGAAGTTTCCAATATTGTGAAGATTGATGAAGAGGCTGGAATATTATATTATATGGCCCGCAGTGGTGATAACCATATGAAAATGCAATTCCATAAGGTAGGACTTGACGGAAAAGGTGACGTACTATTAACCAATCCGGCCTTTAACCATAGAGTACAATTATCTCCTGATTCAAAATATTTCATTGATGTAGCTCAAACTCATAATATTCCACCAGTTTCAACCCTGGCAGAAACAAGAAATGGAAAAGTACTGGCTGAACTGGCAAAAAGTGATATGACAAAGTTTAATGAACTTGGACTTAAAACAGTTGAAATGCTTACTTATAAAGCAACTGATGGAGAAACAATTTTATATGGGATGCTACACTTCCCCTCCAATTTTGATCCAGGTAAAAAATATCCTATCCTGATAGGTGTTTATGGTGGCCCTGAAACCAATGCTGCAAGTGAGAATTTCACTTTACCAAATGCTCGGACTGAATATGGTTTCCTTTATGGTGGTTTTGACTCACGAACTGCTGCTGGCCGGGGAAAAAGATATATGGATCCAACATACGGTAACCTTATCAAGCTTGAAATAGCTGATATGGCTGAAGGAGTAAAATCTTTGTGGAACAGACCATATTTTAATAAGAACAAAGTTGGTATTTCTGGAACATCATATGGTGGGACCTCTTCGGCTGCAGCAATTTTACAGCATCCAGATGTATATCAAGCAGCATGTGCAAATTCAGCCGTAACAGATTTCCGACATTATGATGATATATATGCTGAACGTTATTGCGGACTATTATCAACCAACAAAGCAGGATATGAAGCTGGTTCGCTAATGAATTATGCTGAGAATCTCAAAGGAGATCTTATGATTTATTACGGCACACAGGATAATAATGTTCATCCATCCAATTCACTGCAACTCATTCAGGCACTACAGAAAGCTGGAAAATATTTCCAGGTTCAGGTTGGTCCAGACAGAGGACATACAGGTGTGAATGGTAACAGAATGATGGAGTTCTTTATTGAGAGCCTTGTACTGAAATAGACATTGGCAAGGCCCCCTTCCTAACCAGGAAGGGGGAATATTTACCTTTAGTCCCTCCCTGGCTAGGGAGGGATTTAGGGTGGCTACGCGAACAGAGGGATTGGCTTAGCTTTGAAGATCTATTCCGCCAAAATTTCCTGAACTCATCATAAGGAGGACACCAGGCTGAGCTGCATTATGCTCCAGCCAGAGGGTCAGTTCATCCACGGAAGTAAAAACCAGCAGGTCATGCCTTGCAAAGGCATTAATGATATCGTCCTTACTGATCTCAGGCAGCTTCTTATGACGGACAACATCAGGATTATAAAAAACAACTGAAACATCGGCTTTATCCAATGCACCGGCATACTGGGGCAGGAAGGCTTTATTCAAACTACTGAAGGTATGCAGCTCCAGACAGGCAATGAGGTATTTTCCCGGGTATTGCTCCCTCACGGCGGTAACTGTTGCGCGAACTTTTGAGGGGGCATGGGCGAAATCACGAAATACCATTTTCTTTTCATCCGCATAAATTTTCTCAAGACGCATGCCGGCCCCGGTGAAGCTCTGCATAGCACCAACAAAATCCTGTTCCTTAATGCTCAGTCTTTTGCACACCTCCCAGGCACCGGCCATATTCTGGAGGTTATGCCGGCCAAAGACCGGCACGGCAAACTCCTGCCTGTTAACTCTAAGGTAAGTCTGACCTTCCCGTACTTTGGCATTAAAAGTTCCATAGCCCACACTTTCAATATCCTTCCTCAGCTTTCCCGATATATCCTGAAGAACAGGATCATCCTGATAATAAATGAAACTCCCCCCCTCTTCCACCATTTCTGCAAACAACTTGAACTGCTCCATGTAATTTTCCCAGCTTGGGAACACATTCATATGGTCCCAGGCCACACCCGTGACCAGGGCAATATGTGGATGATACAGATGAAATTTTGGTCTTGGATCCAGGGGGCTGGTAAGGTATTCATCTCCTTCAAATACCGCAATTTTACTATCATTTGAAAAATCCACCATGGTCTCATAGCCAGGAAGGGAGGATCCCACCAGATAATCGTGGGGCACACCGGCATAACGAAGAACATGCATAATCATGGCGGTGGTTGTTGTTTTGCCGTGGCTGCCCCCGATAACAATTCGTTTTTTACTTCGGGTTTGCTCATACATGAATTGGGGAAAGGAATAGATTTTAAGCCCCAGTTCTTCTGCCGTCGTCAATTCCGGATTGCCTGGCCGGGCATGCATTCCAAGGATAATAATATCTAAATCATTATTAATTCGTTCGGGATACCAGCCCACTGCCTCGGGCAACAGGCCATATCGATCAAGCTTGGATCTTGCCGGGTCAAAAATCTCATCATCTGAACCAGTTACAAAGTGACCTTGTTTGTGCAGGGCAATAGCAAGATTATGCATAATAGCCCCCCCAATAGCGATAAAATGGATCCTCATCTTGTTTTTATTTGGGCTGAATTTATGAAAAAACCAGGAAGGCTTGAATATCATTGTTAATTTTGGAGAAAATCCCGTGAAAGGAAAAGCTGTTAGAATACAATCCTCCTATCAGAAATGAAATTATACTCCTTCAACATAAGCAATTTTAAAGCCGATGGCGGAGCCATGTTCGGGGTTGTGCCCCGGGTGATATGGTCGCGCTATGTTGAGCCAGATGAGCATAACCTGATTCCTTTGGCCCTAAGGTCATTACTGATCCAGACCAAAGATCGGGTTTTTCTTATCGACAATGGGATTGGAGACAAGCAGGATGACAAATTTGTCAGGCATCTCAATATGTCAGGTGGTGTTGGACTTGAAGGAGGGCTTAAAGATGCCGGTTTTACCAGGATGGATGTGACGGATGTAATACTCACCCATCTTCATTTCGACCATTGTGGAGGTGGAATCTATGTGGATAATGATGGGAAATATGCAGCTGCTTTCCCAAATGCAAGTTACTGGGTCAGCCGCATTCAATGGGAAAATGCCATGAATCCTAATCCGCGGGAGGCCGATTCCTTTCTGATTGAAAATATAGCCCCTATGATGGAGCTAAATCTATTATCATTTATTGAGGAAGAAGGAGAGTTGTTTCCGGGGATTGAATTAAGAATGGTAAATGGACATACCCCGGGCCAAATTATTCCCATTATCAGATACGGAAGGAAAACGCTTGTTTATGGAGCCGATCTCTTCCCAATGGCTGCCCACATCCCTGTAAAATATAATATGGCCTATGATCTTGAGGTGTTAAAAACAATGGAAGAAAAGGAAAGGTTTCTGCGTGAGATCCATATCAATGGATACGGAATAATATTCCAGCATGACACTCAGCACGAATGTGGGACAGTAAAGTTGGGAAAACGTGGCTATCAGTTGGATCTCAGTCTTGGCTTGAAAAATTTTACTCAATCCTGACCTGAATAGAATCCCCTGGCGGCAATTTAATGGGTGCGCTTTCCTTGAAGGCTATTTCATTTATTTTCTCCCCGTACTCAAAAAGGACTTCCTTCAACCTGCTTCCGTCTTTATCATAAAAAATCCAGGTACCATGGGGTTTACCTGTAGTATAAGTCCCTTCATAATTTTTATTTCCATCCTCTCTCCAAACGGTGGCTTTCCCTTCCTTAATATCGTTAACATAGCTGGCCTGACTCCATTTTCGTCCATCCTGAAACCAGTATATCCACTCACCCTCTTTTTTGATTCCCCGGTAACCACCAACCATCTCCTGATTGCCATTTTCATAAAACCGCTCCTCACGGACCTTTTCTTTTTCACCCCCAACCATCTCATAATAAATTACTTTCCGTGGATTACCATCTGGCCAGGTAGAGTCTATCTCCTGCTCAAGTTTTCCGTTACAGGAATTTAATACAAGGAAAATTCCCAAAACACTTATTGTTTTAATATTTCGCATAGTTTGCAAAAGTAATCTTCTTGAAGATTTGCCTATTCTTAAATTATGTTAATTGTTGTTCTCAAAAGCCAAATTACTTTCCTTATTATTTCTTATAGGTCAGAAAGTTAATAATTTGGCAGTGTAATTTCCTAATAATGATCATATGAAAACAAAATCCTTTTTTCTAACCCCATTACTAGCTCTTATTTCAATTGTTGCTATGGGTCAGCTATCTCCCCATCACCAGTGGACTATCCTTGATCAGGGGATCATGGATGAAATCATTGGTGAAACCTCGGGTGAGACAGCCTTTAACCATATCCTTGAGATGGGTGCATACAATAGGAATCGTCCCGCTTCTGAATATAGCAGTACCCTTTGGGAAGCTGAATATATTTTACAAATGCTAAAAGAATACGGCCTGCCAGGTGCCGAGATTGAGCGGTTTGAAGGAAGGCCTACCTGGGATGGTATCAGCGGGGAACTCTGGGAGATCAGTCCGGGAAAGAAAAAACTGGCGGATTATGATGATTTACGCGCTATGCTGGCCTCCGGAAGCAAGAATGCGGATGTGGAAGCCCAACTGGTTTGGGTTAATGAAGGGTCTGCAAAAGACCTGGAAGGGCTGGATCTGACGGGTAAAATTGTAGTAACCTCTGCCTCTCCTGGGGGTATACATGACCGGGTTGTGGAACTTGGAGCTGTGGGAGTCATCAGTTTCAATTCCCCACGGCCGCTGGTGGATCCTCTTCAAATTCCCTGGAGTGGGATTAGAAGCAGGTCGGATAACGTAACCTTTGCTTTTTCCCTGCCACCAAGGGAGGGCCATCTTTTACGTGACCGCCTTATCAGGGGTGAAGAAATCAGAGTACATGCCGTTGTTAAGGCAGAAATGCAGGATCTTGACTTGCAGGTACCTACCTGCGTTATCCCGGGTTCGGATCCTGATGCCGGAGAGATCATTTTCTCGGCCCACTTATTTGAGGGATATACCAAGCAGGGTGCAAATGACAATATCTCAGGCAGTGCTTCTATTCTGGAGGTGGCCCGCACCCTTCATACACTGATAGAAGAAGGGAGGATTCCCCGAACAAAAAGGAACATCAGGTTTATCTGGGTTCCGGAATTTTCAGGAACAGGACCATGGGTAATCAAACATTCCGACCTAATGGAAAAAACTCTGTGCAACATTAATCTGGATATGGTGGGATTATGGCTAAGTAAAAGTCAATCATGTTTCAACCTTGAGCGGACCACCTTTGGCAATGCCCATTATCTGAATGATGTTATGGAGAACTATTTCCGCTACGTGGGAGAAACTAACAGGGTGAGCCTGGTATTGAGTGGGCGAGGAGGCTATTTGAACCGTATAGTGGCGCCCAGTGGGTCCGATGAACCTTTTAATTATGCCATTGAAGCTCATTACGGAGCATCTGACCACGAAGTATTTAATGATTGGGCAGTTGGGGTTCCTGGTATTATGATGATCACCTGGCCGGATAATTATTATCATACCTCGGAGGATCGACCAAACAAATGTGATCCAACTCAAATGAAAAGATGCAGTATTATTGCTGCAGCCGGAGCCTATACAATCGCTCTTGCTGAAGAAGATATGGCTATTCAGATTGCTGGGGAAGTCTTCTCAAACGGAATCAGGCGCATGGGTTACCAATTACAAAGAGGTTTGGATGAACTGGGAAATGCAGAAAAAGAGAATATTGCAGGATTATATAAATTGACACGTTCTTATGTGGAGGGCACATTACTCAATGAGGTAGAGACCCTTGAAACTGTATTGGAGCTGGCACCCGAAGATGCTCAACTTAAGGCTTACATCAAGGAGCAAACATCGCTCTTGAAATCAATTGCAGGAAGCCAGCTGCAAGCTATTGATGCACTTATGAAAAATAAGACTTCTGGTATGGGAATAAATCCTGTCTCCCTGAAGCCAACAGCCCTTGAGAAAAAGGCTATGGCTATTGTGCCAAAAGCAACCGCCAAGGTAAAAGAAAATGGTTACAGGGGCTATTCAAGCTTAATCCCGCGGACAAACCGGGATCAATCCATGGCTTTATCGCGAGGTATCGGTGATACAGGTGAACTGCAAAGACTATGCAATGGGAGATATAACCTGTTAGAGATAAAAAAAATACTTGATACACAATATTCAAGAGAATCTGATTTACAATCCATTATCGACTATGTTGAAATACTCAAGTCGGTAGGTTTAGTAAATTAGCATTATCATACAGTTAGTAAGGGGGGCATTCCTGATACAGGACTGCCCCTTTTGCTATTTTCCCCTTCTGCTCCTTAAAAATTTCCTGTTGTCACTTAGATCCATGCTCAGTCTGGATCTATCTGACACTTTCTTAATATCTTCAATAGTATAGAAAGCTTTGGGATTAAACTCATTTATAAGGAAAAGCAGGTCTTGTAATTTTGATCGCTTCACCGTAGCGAATAAAACATGAACCAGGCCTGTAGCTCCTTCTGCGGAAACGGAGGTAATACCATAACCAGATTCTCTCATTTTTCCAATCAGCTCATCTGCTGGTTTTTTAGTTATGACACGCACCCCGACAAATCCCAGGGCAATCTTTTCTTCAAGAATTATCCCGATAAAATTGCCTGTAGCAAATCCGGCTGCATAAAAAAGATAATAGTACCACCTGTCAAGATTCTGCATGATTTTCCCAATGGCGATAATCCATATCAGAACCTCAAAAAACCCCAGCAAAGGAGCCAGGAACTTATAACCTTTGGAGACCAGTATGATCCTGATGGTCCCGATCGAAACATCAACAATCCTGGCAAAAAATATCAGAAGCGGAAGCAGAATGATTGCCCACCAATCTAAATTATTCATAATTAAACTTTTTAAATGATTTACCAGGCCATTTTCATGACCTTACCATGATTGGAGGCCAGCCAACCAACTCTGCCCTTTTCGGAAACATCTAAAGTATGGAATCCGATCTCCGAAATTTTCATTTGGTTTTTGGTATATACTTATTTGCGAGAGCTTATCAACACCTCCAATATCTGCATAGCTGCTTTGGGAATCGAAGTACCCGGACCGAAAATGCCCACCACACCCGATTTATACAGAAAATCATAATCCTGAGGTGGTATGACACCTCCAACAATAACCATAATATCCTCGCGCCCCATCTTCTTAAGTTGTTCAATAACCTGCGGGACCAAGGTTTTGTGGCCTGCTGCCAAACTCGATACTCCCAGAATATGGACATCATTCTCCACTGCATCCCTGGCTGCTTCCGCCGGAGTCTGAAACAATGGTCCAATATCAACATCAAACCCAAGATCAGCATACCCGGTCGAGATCACCTTGGCACCCCGGTCGTGTCCATCCTGCCCCATTTTGACAATCATTATCCTGGGCCGGCGCCCTTCCATTCCGGCAAAGTCATCTGCCATCTGGCGGGCCTGGTTAAATAAATCATCTCCCGAATATTCCGCAGAGTAAACTCCTGATATTGATCTTATCACAGCCTTATACCTCCCGGCTATTTTTTCACAAGCATACGAAATTTCTCCCAGAGTTGCCCTGTTTTTTGCAGCAACAACAGCTAACTCAAGCAAATTCCCCTTTCCTGTTTCAATACATTTTGTTATTTCATCCAGAGAAGCCCGACAGGCAGGCTCATTTCTCCCGGCACGCAACTGTGCCAATCTTTCGATCTGCTGCTCACGTGCTTTGGTATTGTCAACATCAAGTATATCGATGGGGTCTTCCTTTTCGAGACGGTACTTGTTTACCCCGACAATAGTATCCATGCAGCTATCAATACGTGCCTGTTTCCTGGCGGCTGCCTCCTCAATACGCATCTTTGGAATCCCGGTCTCAATAGCTTTGGCCATACCTCCCAATCCCTCAACCTCCTCTATCAGGGCCCAGGCTTTTTCAGCCAGGTTTTTTGTGAGACTCTCAACATAATATGATCCCGCCCAGGGATCAACCGATTTGGTAATTCCCGTTTCCTCCATTATGTATATCTGTGTATTGCGGGCGATACGGGCAGAAAAATCCGTTGGCAGGGCTATTGCCTCATCCAGGGCATTGGTGTGCAAGCTCTGGGTATGTCCAAGAACAGCACCCATTGCCTCAATACAGGTTCGGGCAACATTATTATACGGATCCTGCTGGGTAAGGCTCCACCCCGATGTCTGCGTATGAGTGCGCAAAGCCATGGATTTTGGATTCTTGGGGTTGAACTGCTTAACCAGCCTGGCCCAGATCATCCTGGCGGCACGCATCTTGGCGATCTCCATGAAGTGATTCATCCCGGATGCCCAGAAGAATGACAAGCGGGGAACAAAAGAATCAATATCCATTCCCGCCTTTAATCCAGCACGAAGATATTCCAGTCCATCAGCCAATGTATAAGCCAGTTCCAGATCGGCAGTTGCCCCTGCCTCCTGCATATGATATCCGGAAATACTTATAGAGTTGAATTTGGGCATATTTTTCGATGTATACTCAAAAATATCCGCAATAATTTTCATGCTGAAATCCGGCGGGTATATATAAGTATTCCGAACCATAAATTCCTTAAGAATATCATTCTGAATGGTCCCGGTTAACTGGTCAAGGCTAACCCCCTGATCAAGTCCTGCAACAATGTAAAAAGCCATAATTGGAAGAACGGCCCCGTTCATAGTCATTGAAACCGACATCTTATCAAGAGGTATCTGGTCGAATAGTATATTCATATCCAGAATGGAATCCACAGCAACTCCAGCTTTCCCAACATCACCCACAACACGCTCATGATCTGAATCATAACCCCTGTGGGTGGCCAGGTCGAAAGCAACGGATAATCCCTTTTGCCCGGCTGCCAGGTTACGGCGGTAAAAAGCATTGGATTCCTCTGCAGTGGAAAAGCCTGCGTATTGGCGAACCGTCCAGGGGCGCATTACATACATGGTGGAATAAGGGCCCCGCAAAAAGGGAGGTATTCCCGCTGCATAATTGAGATTTTTATTGTTCTCCAGGTCTGCTGCTGTATAAACAGACTTCACCGGAATTTGCTCAGGTGTTGTCCACACCTTTTCATCAGGTTTGGAATACTTCCGTTCTCTGACAGCAGGCTTGTAATCTATTTTTGTGAAATCTGGCTTCATCTTGGTAATATTCAATTAATAAAGATCAAATCAAATCGGCTGAAGGAAGTCCCAATTCCCGGTGAAACTTCCAGAGGGTATCCAGGATATTAGTGCCGACATGAATAAAATGAGTAATTCCCTCTGTCCTTAAATGCTCTATGATCTCTCTGGGATACCCTGCTATTACTAAAATTGCCTGTCCCTGGTTTACCTTCACTGCTTCGGGGCCAAAATCGGCGTACTCCTTATCTGAAGAACATAACACAATAATATCTGCACTTGCATCCACAGCCGCTGCTATGCCATCTTGTATCGAATTAAAACCCACATTATTCAAGATTTCATACCCTGCACAACCAAAAAAGTTTGCAGCAAATCCTGCACGTCTTTGTCGCATTGTGGAATTTCCAATGGTCAGGAGAAAAACCTTAGGCCTTTTTTCGGCATTTTCTGTTGCCATTCTTAAGTTTTCAAAACCTTCCGCGCCACGGTATGGAATCAGAGGATGAGCATCAGCTCCTGTAGGATCCACAACAATAGTCCTGACAAGAGAAAGATCAGCTTCAGGGCTTAGGAATTCATTATTATCAGGATACTGGTTTGTTCCCAGTAACACTTCTTTCTGTAATGCAATATTCTCGTCGCGCAGCTGGGCTGAGGTGGTAATTTCATTCTGAATATATCCCTGCAAGAAGGCTTCGGTATATCCTCCCCGCTTCTCCACCTCCTTGAAAAGTTTCCATGCTTCTGAAGCGATAGAATCTGTCAATTTTTCAATATAATAGGATCCCCCTCCAGGATCAACCACCTTATCGAAATTCGACTCTTCTTTTAGAATAATTTGCTGATTCCTGGCTAGCCGCTCGCTGAAAGCATCCGGAATTTTAAAGGCATTATCAAAAGGATGAACTGTCAGGCTGTCGACCCCTCCTAAAACGGCAGACATTGCTTCAGTAGTAGTCCTCAGCAGATTAACGTGGGAGTCATAAACAGTTTTATTCCAGGTGGAAGTTTCAGCATGAACATACATTTTTGCAGAATCCGTAACAGATCCGGGATATGTTTCTATTATTCTCGACCATAATAATCGGGCGGCCCTTAATTTAGCAAGTTCCAGGAAATAATTTGATCCAATGGCAAAATTGAAAACCATGCTGGCTGCTGTTTCATCGGCCGTATAACCCTGATCATCCATTTCTGCCAGATATTCATTAGCAAGGGCCAGGGAAAATCCCAGTTCCTGAACAAATTTAGATCCTGATTGACGAAAATAGTTTCCATGGACAGCGATGATTTTCACTCCAGGATATTGCATGGTTTGTTCGAGTAAAGCTGCCATTCTGGAGTATATTTCATCCTCATCTCCAAGTTTACCAGACATACTAAACTCCCCAAGCGGATCCCAATCCCAGTGAATTCTTAGATCTGTTTTCATAAACCCCTTATGGCTTGAGAGGAAATCCAATACTTCAGAGACATTTCTCGTATCCAGGCCGGAGATAGTTACCTCAATATCTTTTAGCGGCAATCTGCCAAGAAGCTCAGTCAGCTCCTCTGTTCCAACAGGATTAAGGAAGTTGAATCCGATCGCCTGCACTCCATTGTTGATGAGGAAACAGGCTTTTTCAACTCCTTTTTCCACTGTTTGAAAATCGATATCCTGCCTGATCAGCCAGGTATTGGAATCCGGCTTAGTGCCCCTGACAAAAGGATAAACACCAGGCATTGCGTCCTGTATGTCCAGGTCTTCAATATCTTCATGACGGTAGTATGGCAGCACCGTAATTCCATCTACTGATCTCCAAACCAGCTTTTTATTATAATCAGCACCTTTAAGATCCCGCTTAATAGCCTCTTCCCAGGACTTTGTAGATACCGGGTCAAATTCATCGAACAGGTTTTCCTGTTTTTCGTTGGTGGCCATAAAAATTGATTTCTGTTTGCAACCGCAAAATTATACACTTTCAACTAGAACCAACTTGTTGATCCTGTGATTTTTGTCATTCAATTTTTTACAATTGATAAATCCGGATGGCGTTGGCAGCAGTGAGTTTTCGCAGAACTTCGGGCCCAAATTTCTCAAAATATCCTTCTGCCATACCAACAACCTGCGAATATGAGGCAGCCAGAAGACAAACCGGCCAATCGGATCCGATCATTATCCTGTCCTCTCCGAAAGCATTCCATATCACATCCAGATAAGGGTAGAAATCATCCGGTTGCCACAAATTCCAATCTGCTTCAGTAACCAATCCGGAAACTTTGCAGCTGACATTGGGGAAAGAGGCTAGCTGAGTGACCATTTCTGCCCATTCCTGAATTTCACCATGTCCTATCCTGGGCTTGGCGCAATGGTCTAAAACAAATCTCTGAGAGGGAAAAAGAGAAGCCAGCTGGATTGCCTTGGTAAGCTGCCGGGGGAATATGAGAATCTCATATAGCAGACCGCTAGGTTCCAGGCATGAAATTCCGTTAAGAAACTCGGGGCGAATCATAAAAGAATCATCCGGCTCGTCTTGAAGAACATGACGGAGTCCTTTCAACAAAGGATTGGAGGCATATTCATTTACTTGCTCCTCTATGTTAGATGCACATAAATCGAGCCAGCCCACCACTCCCCTAATACTGAGATTTTTCCCTGCCATCTCCAATAGCCAATCGGTCTCCTCTATGGATTGCCTGGCTTGAATGGCGATCGATTCCAGATAACCGGATTCATGACTAGCTTTTTTAAAATCCCGGGGTAAGAAATCAGAACGCAGCACGCCCATTTTATCCGATATCCAATCATACTGGACCGGATCATACCTCCAAAAATGTTGATGGACATCTATTTTGCCAGGAGATATATACCCAGATATATTCATTGTTCAGGCCTTAATCAAGGCTGCCAATCATTTTTCCTGGATCCACCCATTCATCGAATTGTTTATCGGTAACATAGCCCAAAGCCAGTGCCGCTTCCTTAAGAGTAGAATTCTCCTTATAGGCTTTTTTGGCAATCGCTGCCGCCTTCTCGTACCCTATATAGGTATTTAAGGCAGTCACCAGCATTAGAGAATTATCAAGATTTTTAGTGATTACCGCATAGTTAGGCTCAATTCCGACCACTAAATTATTAGCGAATGAAACGCAGGCATCTCCCAGTAAACGAGCCGAATCGATAAAATTATGGATCATCAAGGGTTTGAATACGTTCAACTCAAAATGCCCACTCATTCCGCCAATCGTTATGGCAGTGTCATTCCCGATCACCTGAGCGCAAACCATGGTCATCGCCTCCACCTGGGTTGGATTGACTTTACCCGGCATGATAGAAGAACCTGGCTCATTAGCCGGAATAATAATCTCCCCGATCCCGCTTCGCGGCCCACTGGCCAGGACCCGGATATCATTAGCAATCTTCATCAGGCTGACAGCAATCGTTTTTAGAGCTCCATGAGATTCAACAATGGCGTCGTGAGCAGCGAGCCCCTCGTATTTATTCTCACCTGTCACGAAAGGAAGTCCGGTCAATTCAGCAATCTTCTCAGCAACCTTGGGAGCATAGCCTTTAGGTGTATTAATTCCTGTACCAACGGCTGTTCCGCCCAGGGCAATTTCCGACAAATGCGGCAGCGTGTTCTTTATGGCCCGCAAACCATGATCCAACTGGCTCACATAGCCTGAAAATTCCTGTCCCAGTGTCAGGGGAGTGGCATCCATCCAATGGGTACGACCAATCTTAACAACCTTCATAAACTCATCCACCTTCTTCTGGAGAGTATCGCAAAGCAGTTTAACACCGGGCAAAGTAGTGTCCACAAGAATTCTGTAAGCTGCAATATGCATAGCCGTCGGGAAAGTGTCGTTGGATGATTGTGATTTATTAACATCATCGTTAGGATGGATGAAACAGGTACCTTCCCCCAACCTTCCTCCCTGCACCACATGGGCACGGTTCGAAACTACTTCATTAACATTCATATTGGATTGGGTTCCTGATCCTGTTTGCCAAACCACCAGAGGGAACTGGTCATCAAGGTTGCCAGAAAGGATTTCATCGCAGATGCTGGCAATGAGTTCGGCCTTTTCTTTCGGTAAAACCCCCAGATCCATATTGGTCAGTGCCGCAGCTTTTTTGAGATAAGCAAAGCCCCGAATAATTTCTACAGGCATGCGGCCCGTACCGATTTTAAAGTTATTAACTGAACGCTGGGTTTGAGCTCCCCAATACTTGTCGGCAGGAACTTCCACCTGACCCATGGTGTCTTTCTCTATTCTGTATTTCATAATGTTTTGAATGATTTTTAGGCTAACGAAGTTAGATATATTGTATCAAAAATTTCAGAAAAAAGTGGAAAATGAGTGGATAATTATGATTTAAAGATCTTTTCCGAATTCCATAAGATAAGCTTTGATAAAATCGTTCAAATCCCCGTCAAGCACAGCCTGTACATTTCCAGTTTCATAATTGGTTCGCAGGTCCTTAATCATCTTGTAGGGATGGAGCACATAAGAACGGATCTGGGAACCCCATTCGATTCTCTTTTTCAGAGATTCAACTTTGGTTTGTTCCTCCATTTTCTTCCTGATTTCCAACTCATACAGGTTGGAGCGCAGCAGACGCATGGCGTTCTCCTTGTTTTTATGCTGAGACCTGGACTCACTATTCTCAATTACTATTCCTGAAGGAAGGTGCCTGAGTCGGACAGCCGTTTCCACTTTATTCACATTTTGACCACCAGCTCCACCGGATCTAAAGGTATCCCATTCAATATCTGCCGGATTGATATCAATGTCGATCGAATCATCAATAGCTGGAGAAACAAAAACCGATGCAAATGTGGTATGCCTGCGATTGCCGGCATCGAAAGGAGAAAGTCGAACAAGTCGATGGACTCCGCTTTCCGCTTTCAGATAACCATAGGCAAACTCACCCTCAAATTCCAGGGTAACAGTTTTTACCCCGGCCTCATCCCCAGCTTGGTAATACAATTCTTTTACCTTGTAATTATTTCGTTCACCGTAACGTATATACATACGCATGAGCATCTCCGTCCAATCGAGGCTCTCTGTTCCGCCTGCTCCGGAATTGATTTTCATGATGGCACCCAGCTGGTCCTCTTCCTTACGAAGCATATTTCGGGTTTCAAGATCTTCAATTAGCTTTAAGCAGTGCAGGTATTGCACGTCTATCTCCTCCCCACTGGCCTCTCCATCTTTATGGAACTCAAAAAGAACCTGCAGGTCATCAATACTTCCCCGGACCTCCTCATAAGAATCTGTCCAATGCTTTAAGGATGTGGTATTTCTAAGCTGAGACTCAGCTTTTTTAGGATTGTCCCAAAAATCCGGAACCTGGGATTTCAGCTCCTCTTCTTTTATCTGAATGAGCTTGCCATCAACATCAAAGATGCCTCCTTAACGCCAGCTGACGTTTACTAAGATCCTTTAGTTGCTCCTGTGTTATCATCAATGAGTGATTTGTGGCAAAATTACTAAATCCTGGGAGAATTGCCCCATTTCGTTCTGATGAGACCGGAATAAAATCCTTACTTTTAGCTGATTCAATCCATGTCATTTATGCATAAAGTATTGACCGGCCTGGATATCCTGGCCGGCGAGCATACAGAACAGAAGAAAATCCAGGGTAATATTGCATACCTGGGGCACCAGGCTTCGGTTGACAGCAGGCTCCAGAATGGTCTGGATGTGATTGTTTCCCTGTTTGGAAACCGGGTTACCGGGGCTTTCGGTCCGCAGCACGGATTCTCAACCATTGCACAGGATAATATGATTGAAACCCCACATGGGATCCATCCCCTGCACGGGATTCCGATATATAGCCTGTATAGTGAAACCCGAATACCAACAGACAATATGCTGGATCAAACCGATTGTCTGATCGTTGACCTGCAGGATGTTGGGACCAGGGTTTATACCTATATCTGGACCCTATTCTATGTTATGCAATATGCTCATGGCAAGAAAATTCAGATTCTGGTTCTCGACCGCCCAAATCCTATTGGTGGTATAAATGTACAAGGAAATCTCCCTGAGTCTGATTATTATTCTTTTGTTTGCCGGTCGAAAATCCCTATGCGCCATGGAATGACCATAGGAGAGATAGCTGGTTGGTTCAAAAAAATTCACTTCCCCGATGTTTCACTGAGAGTGATCCCAATGAAAGGATGGGAAAGATGGATGCATTGGAAGAATACAGGGCTTGAGTGGATCAATCCCTCTCCAAACCTTCCAACTCCGGGTGGCTGCCTGATATATCCGGGAACAGTCCTTTTCGAAGGGACAATCCTTTCAGAAGGCCGCGGCACCACCAGGAGCCTGGAGATTTTCGGACACCCTGATCTTGAACCGTATAAATGGAAGCCAGATCTGGAATTCTTTTTGGCAAAATCGGGTGCCAAAGGACAAGTGCTTCGTCCTGTATTTTTTGAGCCGGTATTTCACAAATTCGCCGGTAAGCATTGTGGGGGATACCAGATACATGTTACAGACCCAAAGGCCTTTAACCCATGGAAACTGGGACAGCTTCTGATGCAGTTTTTCTATCAAAGAATGGGAAGTGAAATTTTCTGGAGCACTAATCCTTATGAATATGAATTCCAGGGATATGCTATCGACTGGATCAATGGTACAGATAAAATCAGAAACTGGATAGAGAAAGGCCTGCCTTTAAAGGAGCTGGATGAACTAGCAAATCGTGGCAGGGATGAATTCTTGGCACTTCGACAGGAACAATTGCTATACCCTTAATATTCACTTATTTTTAGACCATTTATAAACTATATACCCAAATTAAATAATTTAAAACCCAAATTATTATGAATCGCTACCTGGCCCTTTTTGTTGTACTGCTTCTCTCCCTGCAGATCCAACCCGGAATCTCTCAGCATTGCCAGAACTCAGATAAATTTAGTTTCGTTTTTATGACGGATATTCACGTCCAGCCAGAATTAAAGGCAGATGAAGGACTTTTGATGGCTATTAAAAAAATCAACGAACTCAATCCTGATTTCGTAATCACCGGCGGGGATCTGATCATGGATGCCCTGGGCCAGACCAAAGGCCGCGCCGACTCTCTATACCAGCTTTATTTAAAGCTCCAGAATGAATTTGCCATGCCGGTTTTCAACACTATAGGTAACCACGAGCATTATGCCTTTTACAACCGCGATGAAATTAGCCGGGATAACTCCGATTACGGTGATAAAATGTTCCGTCGCTACATAGGCTTACCATATTACTCTTTTAATCATAATGGCTGGCATTTCATCTCACTTAATTCCGTTACTGAGACAGAAGACCGCGGCTACCGGGGTGGGATAAGTGCGGAGCAGGTGAGCTGGCTGGAAAAGGATCTGGCTTCAGTTCGCGAAGAGACACCGATTGTTGTCTCCGTTCATATCCCATTCATAACAGGCATGAACCAAATCCTTAGCGGATCCCTGACACCCAATGATCTTGGGGATGTGATCAACAACTCAAAAGAAGTACTGAGCCTTTTTAACGACAAAAACCTTAAACTTGTTCTCCAGGGGCATCTTCATTATCTGGAAGACCTGTTTATGGGAGGTAAAACACATTTTATCACCGGGGGAGCAGTATCCGCCAGTTGGTGGAAAGGGCCAAGGCACGGCATGGAAGAGGGATTTCTCTATATCACAGTGGAAGGAGATGAGTTTGAGTGGAAATATATTGATTTCGGCTGGGAAGTAGAGGAAGAATAAGGCAAAGGGCAGAAGGCAAAAGGCAAAAGTAGGGTCAAAGAATTAAGTGAAAAGTTGGAAAGGAAACTGTAGGGGCAGGGTTTATCCCGCATACCGCATACCGCATCACTTTTTCAAAATCTCATCAATCGCATCATAGATCAAATCCGGCTCGTAGCCTTTGGAGGCTGCAAATCGCATTAGCTTGGCTTTTTTTGTGTAGTAATTATCGCCTTTCACTGAGGGTATTTTTTTCTCTAGTTGCTCCTTTAGATGTTCAAAATACTCATCAGGATCCAGAGTCTCAAGAGCTTTCTGGATAATTTCGTTTGGGATGCCTTTGCCCTTTAGCTGGTATCTGATCTTTTGTTTGCCCCAGGAGTTGAAACGGTATTTATCGGCCACAAATGAACGGGCGTAACGAAGCTCATCAATAAAACTCTCTTTTTTCAATTGAGCAATAATCTCCTCAATATCTGATGGTTTCGTTCCAATAGTCTCAAGGTTTGACCTGACTTCCTGCGTGCTTCTTTCCGACCGGGCACAATACTCCATGGCTTTTGCCAATGCTTTATTCTTTTCCATAAGCTGCTTTTATCATCCTGTCTCTTCCGTGAATATCCTGCCGCAATTCTGTGAATGAGAATTGGGTTCTGAGCTCACCCAAGGTTTCTGAGGCAAGAAGTTCATTGATCTCTACATAAATTTTCCCATCGTGTTTGAGCTGTTTACTACCAAAATCGGTTACTGCCCGATAATAGAGAAGAGGATCCGTGTCAGGCACAAAAAGGGCCAGGGAGGGCTCATGGGCCGATACCCGTTTCTTTAAAAAAGGTTTTTGTGATTCCAAAACATAAGGGGGATTGGAAACGATAACATCAAATTCCAGACTGGCCAGCTCACCAGACGGATTCAGGATGTCCATTATTCCACAAGATAATTTCACCGAGTGCTTTTTTGCATTTTTAACACAGGTTTTTAATGCCTTTTCTGAAATATCAACCGCAAAAACCTCCGCCATAGGGAGATTTTTGGCAAGGGCAATTGCTATGGCTCCAGAGCCACAGCCTACATCCAGGATCCTAAATCCGCATAAAACACTCTTCCAGTCGGAAATTATCCACTCAACCAGTTCTTCCGTTTCGTTCCTGGGGATCAATACTCCAGGCCCAATCCCTAACCTTAATCCATAAAAATCAGCCTGTTTCAGGATGTACTGAATTGGCTCCCCCGCCCGGAGCCGTTGCAGGATATGATCAATTTTTTCAATCTCACTATCCATCCAAACCTCGTCCTCACCTGTGAGAACCTTCATTGCTTCCAGTCCAGTGATATCTTCCAGCACCCAGTTAGCCAGGTTCCTGGCTTCTCTTTCTTCGAAATGCCCGGCAAGTTCATTGCTGAAATATGCCGGAAGGAATTTCTTCTGTTTTTGTTTTTTCTGTATTGCCACCTTATTGCCTGAGCTTAGCTGAATAACATAAGGTAAATGTAGGATTTTTCGTTTTTTTTATTCGTATTTAAATACTTTTATCCCTCTGATGGACATGGATTCAAGATATATGGCCCGATCGCTCGATCTGGCGCGGCTAGGATTGGGCAGAGTAGCACCAAATCCCTTGGTGGGAGCGGTTATTGTGCACCAGGGAAGGATCATCGGCGAAGGATATCACATGATTTATGGAGGGCCACATGCAGAAGTCAATGCCATCAATTCTATTCAAGACCCCAGCCTGCTTTCAGGTTCCACCCTCTATGTCAATCTTGAACCATGTAACCATCATGGGTTGACACCGCCGTGTACAGATCTGATCCTGGAAAACTCAATTCCCAGGGTAGTCATCGGGCAAATAGATCCCAATCCACTGGTGGGAGGTAAAAGTGTCGACAGGCTTAAAAAGAGAGGGGTTGATGTTCAATTTGGCCTACTTGAGGATGAAGCCCGGGAACTTAATTGCCGGTTTAATACTTTTCATCAAGAAAAACGTCCTTTTATCCTGTTGAAATGGACCCAAACACTTGACGGCTTCGTAGATACTATCAGGAAAAATGATGATCTGGAAAAACCTATCTGGATCACCGATGAGCATTGCAGAAGGATGGTGCATAAATGGAGAGCTGAAGAATCCTCCATCATGGTGGGAACAGAAACCGCATTGAAAGATAATCCCAGTCTCAATATTCGGTCCTGGACAGGTAAAAACCCGCTTCGAGTAGTAGTGGACCAGCATCTTAGGTTGCCAGAATCACTCAATCTGTTCGACGGGAGCATCCCCACCTGCGTCTATACCGCTGAAGATCACGTGGGCCGGGAAAATCTGAAATACATTAGTGTGGATTTTAATAACAATGTTCTTTTGAACATACTGGACGACCTGTACCGGCGTTCCATTCAGTCCCTTATGGTTGAAGGAGGGCCAAAGCTGCTGAATTCCTTCATAGAAAAGGGATTATGGGATGAAGCCAGGGTATTCACGGGCCCGGTGAGTTTTGGAAGGGGAGTGATTGCTCCTGCGTTTGCGTTCGCACCAGATAAACAGATGGAAACTGGGAATTCGAGATTGGAAATATTTAGGAAAAAGTTGGGATTGACAAATGACAAATGACCTGCAACCTGCAACAGATACTATGAAACAAAATTATTCTGCTCTGTTACTCGACCTCGATGGTCTTTTAATTGATTCTGAGAAGGTGTACCATCAGGTAGGTTATCAAATGTCCTCTGGATTGGGTAAAAAATTGACGAAGGAAATTATTACCAGTCAAATGGGGAGATCTCCATTTGAATCCATGGATATTTATCGCAGAGAATTAGGGATACAGCATTACACTACTCAAGAGCTTGTTGATTGGAGGGACAGATTGATTATGGAGATATACAGGAACTGTATCGATTTTATGCCAGGGGCCAGGGAGCTGATGGATCAGGCTAAAGGAAGATATAAAATGGCAATTGCCACTGGATCAACCAGAAACATCGTTGACCTGGTAGTAGCAAAGCTGGGTCTTGATTATTATATGGAGCATATTCAACCTTCCGATGAATTAGAAAACGGTAAGCCCCACCCGGATATATTTCTGGAATGCGCACAACAACTGGGCGAAAAGCCCGAGAACTGTATCGTCCTGGAAGATTCTTCAAACGGCTGCATATCAGGCAAGAGAGCCGGTTGTTATGTTATTGCAGTTCCATCAGAATACACAAACCACCAGGATTTCAGCACAGCAGATATCATTGTAAAAGACCTTTTTGAAGCCTGGGAGAAAATAAAGCAACTTTAAAGTTCCTTCAATTGACTAAAAAAACCTTATTTACCAATCCCTTATTACTTTTACTTATACTCACGCCGAAAGCCTTAAGCCCCAAGCCTTCTAAGGTACAAGTAGCCTCAAGCTTTATTTTAATTAAAGCTTAGCTTCTCCATAGGTAGAAAAGAGACAAACCCCTCATCAACAATCCCGTCTTTCATCAACTTCCCAGCTTCCAGCCCAAGGTGCTTTATCATGAACCTGTACATTGCCTGTCTTTTGTTTGGACCATAATCATGTACCTCAGTTGCAAAGTGAGCATTTTCGACTTTATCTTCGGCTCCAAAGAGTGAATAAATCCATTGTATATGAGGGAACTCAACTTTTGGGGTGTTTTTAGTCCAATCATCCCCGTCTGAGATTAGCAGCATGGGCCGGGGAGCGGCCAGGGCTGCGATCTCCACATTGTTTGTTTGAAAGCCTTGCCATGCATGGATCGGCTTACCGCTTTCGCAAATGCATCCACCAAAGAAATGGGCCGAGACCTGAACAGCTGGAACAGCAACTTTTACACGCTGGTCGATGGCAGTAAGGATAAATGTTTGTGTCCCTCCTCCTGATGCCCCGGTAACACCAACCCTGCTTTTATCGGCTTCCGGAAGGGAAAGCAAATAATCCAGTATACGTATACTGTTCCAGGTCTGGACTTTCAAAGCCTCCGGGTGGTCGTGGCTATATTCGCTTGTTTCAGGAACTTCCCTGGGTGATTCCAGATCCGGAAGGCCGGCACCCCTGATAATTCCTTCCCGGATACTTTCTGCACGGTCTTCCCAATCGCTCAAGTTTTTTAGGCTTTGCCGGACACTGTCTAAAAACAAGGCTCCTTTTTCTTCAGTCCAATAGTGCCCTACACAAAGGTGGCTATCGGTTTCCTGGGCAAAAACTGGTGGAAGCAAAAAGACATTACATATTATTAGAATTGAAAAAAATCGTATCATAATCTATATTTTGCAGGAAAATTAAGAAATCCTGAAGGCAAAATGCCTGCTTTTTATTTCTGATTGATTAATTTTCTACAACTTTTGGAAAAGAACTATGAAAAAATACCTGTCTTTCCTCATTTCCCTGGTGCTCTTGACCACATTTACACAAGCACAAAAACTGACCATCCTTCACACCAATGACATGCATTCACGACTGGTGGGTTTCGCCCCAAGCAGTGAATACAGTCCGTTCAGTTTGAATGATGACCAGACACGGGGAGGCTTTGCGCGGTTGGCACATCTTATTAAAGAAAGGGTAAATGAAAATCCAGAAGAAACCCTGGTCCTGGATGCCGGGGATTTCCTGATGGGGACCATATTCCATACACTTGAAATAAAAGAGGGTTTCCAACTCAGGCTGATGAAAAAAATGGGGACGGATGGAAGGTCATCAGTGGAAATCTTACCCCCATTGATGATAAGATTCCTGGTGATCCGGCCATCCAGGAAAGGATCTCTGCCTACCAGGACGACATCAACCGTCAGGTTATGGGCAGCATGAATATCAATGCAAATGAAACAGTAGTTGAAACTAATTTTGATTTGCTGTTCAACGAACAAACCAATCTGGAAACCTCTAACCTGGCCCCTATGGTAGCAGATGCTATTCACTGGTACGTAAACCAGATCACTCCAAATGATATCACTATGGTTGCTGCCGGACGCAATTATCCTTTCTGGGAAGGTGTCCGGTTCAGTTACCATCCAAGGAGGATGCTCTTCGACCAGGTTTATGAGATAGAAATCGGCAACGAAAAACCATTGTCAGCCTGGTGGTTGTGGGGATTTTGGCGGGGACAGGGCTGATCATTTTCTAAATATCCAAACATCCTGCTCATTCTTGCCAGGGATGTGTTCAAGAAGGGTGAGATCTTTGGTCCATTCTTTAACATATTCGGAAGGCTGGAAGGCGGCAAAGGTCCGATGTCCTTCTTTTACCTGACCACGGACAACAAGTTTCCCAGCCTGAAAAATCTGCTTTTCCTGTTCGGAGAGTTTATTTAAATATCCTTCACCATGGAGGGTCAGGAAAAGTATCCCGCCTTTAAGCAATACACGGATCAATTCCTGGAGCCATTTGATATGTGCTTCTTCTGAGAGATGGGTAAATATTGAGATCCCATATATCAGATCGAAGGATTCATCGGGATATGATAAAGGAGGCATGAGGTAATTTTCAGAAAAACTGATTCCAGGAAGGCTCTTTTTACACCAGGCGATGGTTTTGCTGTTATAATCTGTGCCGGAATGTAATTCTGCCTCCGGTACGATATCGGGCATGTGCCTCAGTACCCTGGCAGGGCCGCAGCCCCAGTCGAGAATAGCGGCATTCTCCAGGCTCCGGTGTTTCTTAACCAGATTGATAAGCCATTGAGCTGTCATCCTGCCGTTTTCATAATACCTCTGATAATCAAGCAGGAAGGATTCATACATGAGATAATCGGGAGGAAGGACAAGGCCCTGATGTTCTTTCAAAAAGCTGCTGTTCTTCTTTCTCATCCTAAGGCGGTGAAGATTATACCGCACTTTGTCGGAGGCCTGCATCAGGCCGATCTTTCTAAGAAATTGGCTTAAGCTGCTTTTTCTCATTCTTTATGATCAACGACCTGTTCCAAATTTCTTAACGATATCAGCCTGGAATATTATTGCCTGGCTATTCTATTGGTTTCGGGTGCAGTTTTTCCCTTTGAGCATACTCCTTTGCCTGGTGCATAAAAGCCTGGAGGCGGCTATCAATGGATGAGTCGACCTGTCCGTCGTAGGCAAAATTCTCCCATGGTATGTTCTTATGGTCCTTCCTAAATAATCCGCTGATGGAACAGTTCAAAGTTCCGGGCAAGCAGGTGAATGGCAAAATATTCATCACACCTGAAATATGGCCTTCTGACAAAATGGACACGGTACCGATAGACAGTGGCGGATCACCATCATAGTCGTGATGAATATAATCATCGCAACGTTGAAGCATATCCGCTACATGAACGAAGGGACCCACAGGCATAACTTTCTCCACAGCCTTGATCAGTTTCTGTTCGAAGTAATGCTGGAACCCTCCCTGGACTTTTGATTTAAGCACCCCTTTCCGGTCTTTTTTCCATTTGCTGTCGCGGGTGAAGCGATAAGTAGAATAGCTGATCCATTCAGCGATAGGTGCCATCAGGGTTTCAGCCCCAAGTTCCTCTAATCGCCTAACAATGTTAGCACTGCAGAATTCATTATCGCGCATGTAAATCTCCCCCACAACGGCAATGATGGGCTTGCGCTGCCCATTAGTCCTGGGTATAGCCTTAAACTGAGTAGCACTTGCTGTCAGAGTTTTTTCCAAATCCTTTGCACCTCTTTCAAGAGATTTGATAACATTCTGCAATTCCTGCTCATACACCCTATCTGCATCCCCTTTGTTAATTTCATAGGGCCGTGTTTGCTGAATGAGTTTCCGAAGCAAATCGATGGCAACCATTCCTTTCCAGGATATGGTCCGCCAGGTTACAGGGTTGCCAGGAGCGATACTGGTGTAATTATCTTCGTTGCTGGGGCTAACGATCATCACATCTTTAAATCCTAATTTCTCAAATATGATCTCCTGTAATTTATTATAACCTCCAAACCGGCAAGGTCCGTTGTGGGCAGGCATAAAAAAGGCCGTTTTGGCCGGGTCAATACCTGGCTCATAAAGTTTCTTAAGGAAACTGCCAGTAGTACATATCATGGGGAAGCACTCCTGCCCATTCGTTTGATTCCTACCGTATTCCAGGTCTTCTTCATCCGGCATCGGCAGGATTTCCGCCTTGATACCCACATGCCTGCAAGCCCCTACCATTGCATTCACCACATCATTGGCGTTAGGGAAATAAATTGTTCTTTCCGTTACAGGAAGGGAATGTTTGACCTCTGCAACCTCAGCCTGCTCTTCTTTGATTTTTTTTGCATTGTAACCATCCAGGCTATCAAGGAATGCCTCTATACGGGTTATCATACCCGCATTGGCACTGTGTTCGTCCACCTCCAGGTGAAGGTAAGGCTTGCCCTTCATCTCTCTCCGCATATAGTGACGGAGGAAAGAATCGGGGCCACATCGGAAATTACCCAGGAAAACTGCATTCAGGCGATCATTCTTACTGATATGCCTGACAGCCCGGAGAATTTTATCACCATTGGGCCAATACATCATTGGGTAGAAATCAAATATATTTTCCTCCTCAATAGGCAGAAAATCAAGGGGTATTGGCATCACATCAACCCCGATAAGCTTCTCGATAAGATTAAGGTTGAGTGCAGGATCGCTTGTATTGTAGGGCCGGCCCAAAACAACAAACACCCGCTTATCTTCAGGCAGATTAGCCATCACTTCCCTGCCCCTTTCCCTTATCCTTTTTTCAAAATCTTTTTGGGCCTCACGGGCTTTAAGAGTGGCAGCCAGTGCTTTCTTTTTTGGAATTCCAAATTTATCCCTTGCAAATTCAATAAACTCCTTTTGGAAAGCAGTTTCGAAATGCCTCAGGTGAAAAGTAGGGATGAGCAATTTTTCATTCGCCTCAGAATCCCGGTAGGCTGCCCTCACCATAAATGGGTGCGACTGTATCCATGGGCAATTACAATTATTAGTGGGATTGTCGTCGGAAGCCTCTAAATTCACTACAAATGGCAGAAAAACATGGTCCACCTTTTTGTTAAGCAGATCGTCCACATGGCCGAAAATCATTTCAATTGGCAGACATGTTTCCGCGGTCATCAGATCAATCGAGCGGGTCAGTGTTTTTTTGCTTGAGGGGGCCGAAAGGACGATTTCAAAACCAAGATCTTCGAGCAGTGTACGCCAGAAAGGGAACTGCTGGTAAAAAATTGTTAATTCCCTGGGAATACCAATAGTGGGTTTTCCTGATTTCTTATTTGGTTTATAGTCACCAAGCAGCATCCTGGTCCGTTCCTTGAACAGGTTGGGAATGTCTTTTCCTATCCCTTTACGCTCTTCGATCTCATACCGGTCGCATATCCCCCCGTAATAAAGAGGATCTCTGCCTTCTACGGTCAGCTGACGGATCTCGCAATGATTAGAGCAATGTTCGCAAACGAACTTTTCGGTTTTGTAGGTAGTCTCACTTACCTGAAATCCCCGAAAGCGGCTTTTCTGGCCGGGTTTCATGCTGTCCCGGGCCAACATGGCTGCCCCTATTGCACCTGTGATATCGAAATGTGGAGGAATATGAATCTTTTGTCCTGTGATCTTCTCGAATGCCGCAACTACCGCCCGGTTATTTGTTACTCCGCCCTGGTAATAGATCCTCTTCCCTATCGGTTTATCGTTTACCACCCGGTTCAGATAATTCTGAACAGTAGAATAGGCCAGTCCGGCAATGAGGTTTTCTTTTCCCTCGCCCTTCTGTTGTAGGGAATTCAGGTCGCTCTCCATGAAAACTGTGCAACGATCTCCCAGTTTGGCAGGGTTTTCTGCCTTAAAAGCCAGAGATTCAAATTCTTTAATAATATTGATATCCAACTTCTCCGCCTGCTCTTCCAGAAAAGATCCTGTACCAGCAGCACACACCTTATTCATCTCAAAATCAACGATTACCCCGTTCTCAATTAATATAAATTTCGAATCCTGCCCGCCAATCTCGAAGATTGTATCCACATCCGGGTCGATAGAAATGGTTGCAGTGGCCTGGGCTGTGATTTCATTCTGTATAATATCGGCACCGATGAAATCGCCCGTTAAATATCTCCCCGACCCGGTGGTCCCGGCTGATTTGACCAGAATCCTGTTGCCCACTTCCTGTTCGATCTCTCTGAGTCCCTGACTGATGGCCTCAATCGGCTTACTAGCGGTAGGAAGATACCTTCGCGCTACAACCTGGTTGTCATCGGTAAGAAGCACCAGGTTGGTACTTAGGGACCCAACATCCACACCCAGGCTCACCTCCAGAGGCAGCCCGTTTTCGGGTATGGGCATTATTTCCTTATCAATATTGGAAATAGTAGGGAAGAGCTTATCAAGAAAGGCTCCGGCTCCTTGTTCATATGTTGCTAAATAATCGTCGAGTGCTCCAAACCCATTAAAATTCTTCACACCACCATTTTGCTGATCCTCCGCATACAACAATGCTCCAATTGCACCCATGGAGGCAAAATGCTTAGGGACAATCAGTTCCTCTTCCTTAAGTTCCAGAATATCACGGAAAGCACGTATCATTCCTGCATTGGCAGCCACACCACCCTGAAAGATCACTGGCTGAACAATTTGCTTCCCCCGCCCAAGTGTGCTTTTTAGGTTCCGGGCTACAGCATGGCATAAACCAGCAATAATATCGTGTACAGGAGTGGCAATCTGCTGCAGGTGGATCATATCACTCTTGGCAAAAACACTACAGCGGCCTGCTATCCTGGGGGGATTTTCTGACTTCAGAGCCAGCTCCCCAAATTCTTTTTCGATTTTCACTCCGATCCTTTTGGCCTGCTGATCCAGGAAAGATCCTGTTCCCGCAGCACACAAGCTGTTCATGGAAAAATCTGAAAGAACGGATTTTTCTGAAACCTCCCCTTTATCCATAAAAATCAGCTTACTGTCCTCCCCTCCTATTTCAATAATGGTCTTGGCCTCGGGATACAGTTCAGCAACTGAACAGGATTGAGCTATTATTTCATTTACATGAATCCCTCCGAGCAACTCTGCTGCTTTTTTACCTCCAACACCTGTAAAAGCAACACCAAATAGCTGATCGTTCTTGTGTGATCTGAGTATTTCTCCCAGTCTTTCCTGCAATATGTGAAAAGGGCGCCCGTGGCAATAATCATAATACTCCTCAATAATATGGTTCTGCTCATCAACAACTACAGTATTGACGGACACCGAACCAATATCTATTCCAACTTTATAGGCCATATATCAATCTGTTTGATTATAGTTCTAAAAATGTACAAAACCGCACTGTTAACCAAATAACAATAAAAGACTTGTCCCCATATCCCCCTCTGTCCCTGTGTCCCAATTTCTTCTGAAAATTTTTGTTCTAGTATTGTGAGTAAAAAAAATATAACTACTTTTGCAATCCAAACTTGCTAAGTGAGGTAATCAGGGCCCGTTCGTCTAGGGGTTAGGACGCCAGATTTTCATTCTGGTAACAGGGGTTCGATTCCCCTACGGGCTACAAAGAAATTAACAGAAAGTAAAATAAATGGCACATCACAAATCAGCACTGAAAAGAATTAAGCAATCGGAAGACAAAAAGGTTCACAATCGTTATTTCGCAAGGACAGTCCGTAATGCTGTAAAGGATTTAAGGGATACAACGGATAAGGAAGCCGCCTCCGGTTTATTACCAAAAGTAAGCGCTATGCTGGATAAGCTGGCCAAGAAGAATATCATTCATGATAATAAAGCTTCAAATTTGAAATCCAGCCTCAACAAGCACGTAAATGGCTTATAGATAAATTAAATCATACATCTCAAAAACCATCTCCATAAAAGGAGATGGTTTTTTTTGCATATACTTTTCCATTTCAGTGGCTTTTCTGCATCTGTATAAGAAAAGGTGCATATGAAATCATACCCGCTAATTCGTATCCTGGACATGGCAGTTGAAGACCGGCCGCGTGAGAAATGTGCCCGGCTGGGCCTCCAGGGGTTAAGCAATTCTGAACTTCTGGCAATTTTATTAGGGACTGGTTCACGCGAGGAATCCGCATTGAACCTTGCCGCCCGGCTGTTGCATACTGCCAAAAATGATTTGTATCATCTTGGTAAAATGAGCCGGGAGGAAATGCAGACCATTAAAGGCATAGGGGAGGCTAAAGCCATACGCATTATTGCTGCAATAGAATTGGGGAAACGCAGACTGGATGCTCCTAAACCCCAGAAAAATAATGTTAGCTGCAGCCGTGATGCCTTTCAACTTATCCGGGCCGAATTGAGCGAATTGCCCAGAGAAGAATTTTGGATTCTGCTGCTAAGCCGTTCAAACCGGCTCATGGAGAAGGTGAAAATCAGCCAGGGAGGAGTTTCAGGAACCATCACTGATATACGGATTATTCTCCAGTCGGCCTTTAGTAAGCTGGCCTCTGCCATGATCCTCTGTCATAATCATCCCTCAGGCAATCTCAAACCCTCGGAGGCCGATCTGAAGATCACTAAAAAGATCCGGGATGCAGCAAAGCTCATGGACATTGCCGTTCTTGATCACATCATTGTCGGAGATGATTCATACCTTTCCTTTGCCGATGAGAACCTGCTTTAATCCTGATACGGCATCTTTATTAAAATTGCTATCTTCAGGCAGTAAATCCACAAGCGATGCTCATATATTCCCCGGTTGTCAGCCCACGTTTGAATTATACCCTGGACCTGGTTTTCCGAAGCCTTCTCCATATTGATTTCCGGGTAACTGACAAAAGAGAGGATATTGTCAGTCATAAAGGAGCCTGCCTGAATTATTCACAGGAAAAGATTGAGGGTTTGCCATTCCTTGAAGCACATGGCTTATTGTTTGAGGATAGTATCAGGGATCAGTCGGAGAATATACACAACGGCCTGTTCTGGGATGGATTACCTGTATTCTTCTCCGCCGGAAAAGGATCCCTGCTGCCATTCGACCTTTTTTCTGCTGTCTTTTACCTGGTCTCCCGTTACGAGGAATACCTCCCCTTCGAAGCCGATAATCATCAACGCTTTCATTCAGGAATAAGCCTGTCATCCAGGCTGGGATTCCTGGAGGAGCCAATTGTCGATCAATGGGTTTTAAAATTCGGACAATTGCTGGAAAGTTATTTTCCCGGGGCTATTAAAACGGAGCAGGGAAACTTTGTCTATGAACCAACCATTGATATTGACAATGCCTGGGCATTCAAGCACAAAGGTATCTTGAGAACTCTTGGATCGGTATTGCGGCCCGGGCAAAGCATGGAAACACGGAACTTTAGGTATCAGGCTTTGCGAGGCAAGCAACAGGATCCATTCGACCAGTATCAAAAAATGGAAAGGATTCATGCCGAATATGGATATCAACCCCGCTTCTTTTTCCTGGTAGGACCTTATGGAAAATTCGACAGGAACATCTCACCCGGTAATAAATCCTTCAGGAAATTGGTTGGGGAAATAGCTGGTCGAAATAAAACAGGGCTGCACCCATCATATGCATCTTTTTCCGATCCGTCAGCGATTATTCAGGAGAAAAAAATCCTTGGGCAAATTACCGGTCAGGAAATCAACAGCAGCAGGCAACATTATCTTCGTCTGCGTTTTCCTCTAACTTATCAGGCTCTTTTGAAGGCTGGAATATTTACTGATTACAGTATGGGTTATGCTGACCGGTCAGGTTTTAGGGCAGGCATTGCTCAGCCATTTCATTTCTTCGATCTGGTAAACAACAATGCCACGCCCCTCCGCGTTTTTCCTTTTCAGGTAATGGATACAAGCCTGCGTGATTATGAAAACTGCGATCCTACCCTGGCTCTCAAAAGAATAAAAAGTCTTATGGAGAAGACCCGAGCCGTAGGTGGAACCTTTATTAGTCTTTGGCACAATGAGTCCTTTTCAGAATGGTCGGGTTGGGAGGGCTGGACTACAGTGTACCGTGAAATGCTGAACATGGCGGGTAAAAATATATAGGTATGCAAATAAATTACACCCGGCACCACGAAATTGACAAATCAAAATGGGATGAGGCTATCAGAATTGCCATTAATGGAAATCTGTATGGTTATTCATGGTACCTGGATGTTGTCTGCCCTGGTTGGGATGCATTGCTGAGTCCTGATTATGACTTTATAATGCCATTGACGGGAAATAGGAAATTCGGTTTCCATTACCTATTCCGGCCCACACTCAGCCAGCAACTTGGGCTATTTTCAAGATCTATTCCCCTGAAGGAAGAAGTGGATGCTTTTCTTGAGGCCATCCCTGCAAAATTCAGGCTTATCCAGATCTGTCTTAATAAGCATAATCATCCATCCGACAACTTCAGCCCGATCCTGCATAGCACATATGAGCTCGACCTTAATTCAGATTATGAGCAGATCAGGAGCCAATTCAGCGCTAACCACCGTAGGAATATTAAGAAGGCGGCCTCTGCAGGTCTTGAAATAGTGGAAGGCCTCCCTCATAAGGAGTTCATTGACATGCTTGTCCGGGATAACTCTCCTGGAAGCCAGATCCTTGCCAGGAAGAAAAATCTAATCCAAATAACCCAATTGATTGAGCAGATGCAATTCTTCAATGCAATACGCATCATCGGAATTAACAACCAGGAAGGCAAAACAATTTCGTGTGTTCTTTTTGGACACAGCCACAACATTTGGATTTACCTTGTACCGGTAAACAGTAATGAGGGGAGAGAAAAAAGGGCTCTGTTTGCTATTATTGATCACCTTATCCAAAACCGCACCGGCAATAATGAAATCCTGGATTTTGAGGGTTCAGATATCATTGGATTGGCACAATTCTATAGCGGGTTCGGTGCACGCAAAAAATCCTATAATGAGATCCGCCAGAACACCCTCCCCTGGCCAATAAACTACCTGAAGTAGAGTATTATCAGCTTTTTTTTTAGCTTTGACCGATAAATCCCTGATCATGATTCATAACCTAAGCGACACCAACTCCCTGCTCAGTAATTATATTGCAGAAATCAGAGATGAGAAGATTCAGACTGATCCCATGCGATTCAGAAGAAATATCGAGCGATGTGGTGAGATCTTCGCCTATGAGATAAGTAAAACCCTTAACTATAATAACCTGGAAGTTAAGACACCCCTGGGTACAGCAGAAGTTCCTGTTATTGCTGACAATGTTGTACTCGCTACCATTTTACGGGCCGGACTCCCAATCCATCAAGGGTTCCTGAACTATTTCGACAGGGCAGAAAACGCATTCGTCTCGGCATATCGGGTATATGGTAAGGACGGTACATTCAATATCCGTTTCGAGCATATCTCTGCCCCTTTTATAAGGGGTAAAATAGTCATCCTATCCGACCCCATGCTTGCCACCGGTGCCTCCGCCGTACTGGCTTACAAAGCCTTACGGGAAAAAGGGACTCCGAGTCATACACATATAGTTTCAATTATCGCCAGTAAGGAGGGCATTGAATATGTAATGCAGAATCTACCGATGAAGAAAACCTCTATCTGGGTAGGTGCTATCGATGATGAGCTTACTTCGAAAGCTTATATTGTTCCCGGCCTAGGGGACGCCGGAGACCTGGCTTATGGGAGTAAGGGAACTGAATAACTCCCTTTAAACCATTTTGTTTTAGAATCATCTTCACAAAATTCCAACAATTCCTGTATCGTTAACCCCAGGACTGGATGAACAAATTCCGGACATATGGAGGTCAGTAGTTTTAAAATGAATAAGCGTTCATGTAATCTGGGATGCGGAATGACTAATCCCTCCTTTGATAACACCAAATTGTCATAAAAAAGAATATCGATATCCATAATACGATCAATGTAGGCTGTGGCCCTGTGCCTACCAAGGTAAGCTTCAATTTCCAGGCAAACCTCCAAAAGCCTGGCAGGCTTAGCATCTGTTTCTACCACTAAAATCTGGTTAAGGAACCAATTGTCTGACTGGAATCCCCAGGGTTCCGATTCAATAATAGGGGAAAAAATAGCTATCTTCCCAAGTCGATCATTAATAAGTCTACCCGCCAGCATGAGATTTTTTAACCTATCGCCTGTATTACCGCCTATCCCTAAAATTACCTGAGTCATAAAATTTTCATCAACATCATTAATTGCCTAATAAAGCCTTATTTTTACAAGGTTGTAATTTAATAAATTTTATATCGATGAGAAACTTTTTTAAATATACCCTGGCAAGCTTTCTGGGAGTTTTACTGGCTCTAATAGCATTGATATTTATCGGGATTGGCCTAGCATCAGCAATTTTATCCAATGCGCCCGATGAGGTTAAGCTCAAACCCCATACGGTGCTTCAGCTGGATCTGAAAACCCCGATTACCGATAGAACCATCAGTAGTCCTTACGACATTATGAGTATAACGACTATGAACCTTACCGGTACCCTGGGTCTGTATGATATACTTGAAAACCTCAGTAAGGCTGCCCAAGACCCCAATGTTTCCGGCTTATTATTGCAGACGGACCTTATCACGCCTGGCATAAGCACTCTTGTAGAGATCCGCGAGGCTATTGTGGAATTTAAGAAATCCGGGAAATTTGTTTTGGCCTATGGTGATTATTTTACGCAAGCAGGTTATTACCTGGCCACTGCAGCGAACAAGATCTATGTAAATCCGGAGGGTGTACTAGAGTTTAAGGGGCTGCGCTCCGAAGTGATGTTTTACACAGGGGCACTTGAAAAACTCGGTGTGGATGTCCAGGTATTGCGCTACGGCAAATTTAAAGCAGCCGTTGAACCTTTCCTGGAAAAAGAAATGAGTGCTGCCAGCCAGGAACAAACCCATGCTTACCTGGATGCTATCTGGGGCCATATGTTGGATGGCATTTCTTCAGAGAGAAATATCGGGAAGGAAAAGCTTAATGAATTAGCCAACCAGGTGGCTATCCGGTCGCCAAAATCGGCCCTTGAGTATGGCTTTGTAGATGGATTGTTGTACCTCGACCAGCTTCATGATGAATTGCGGAGCCTGTCTGGTCTGTCGAAAAACGACAAGATTCCCACGGTGAGTATGAAGCAGTATATTCATGTCCGACCAGCAGTTAAACGGGAGTATTCCTCCGACCGCATTGCGGTGATTTTTGCTTCCGGGACTATAGGCCTGAACCAGGAAAGTGCCACTAAGATTGGGGGGCACCCCATGGCGAATACTATCAGGGAGGCCAGGAAAGACAAGAGAGTAAAGGCCATTGTCCTGCGGGTAAATTCCCCGGGTGGCAATGCTATCTCATCCGAAATCATCCGTCGTGAAGTGGAACTGGCAGCTGAAGCAAAACCAGTGATCATCTCTATGGGCGACTATGCAGCCTCCGGGGGCTATATGATCTCTATCCCAGGACAAAAGATACTGGCAAGCCCAACTACTCTTACTGGTTCTATCGGAGTGTTTGGATTACTCCCAAATCTTGAAACCCTGCTTGAAGATAAGATCGGTCTGAGTTTCGATGGGGTGCAAACAAACGATATGGCTGGAATAGGAAGTTTTACCAGATCAATGACTCCTCAGGAACGAGAAATCCTCCAGGGAGGGATCGATGAGTTCTATAAGTCTTTCACTGGTCAGGTGGCCAGAGGCCGTAAGATGGACCTGGATAAAGTTTACGAACTTGCCGAGGGAAGAGTATGGAGCGGGACCGATGCCCTGAAGAATGGCCTTGTCGATGAATTGGGAGGCTTATCAAAGGCTATTGATGAAGCTGCCGAAGCGGCTGGCCTTGACAATTACAGAGTACGGCAACTGCCTTACCTCAAAGATCCCCTGAACGAGCTTCTGGAACAGATAACCGGCCGTTCGGTACAAGCTCAGAAAATCATGGAAACCGAAGTTCCGGCCTTAGGGGATATTCGTGAAATAATTCGGGGTGGACGGGTTCAGGCACGAATGCCCTATACTATAACTATCCGATAAACCTGATGAATTGACCATCCAAAACAAAGTTAAAATCGCCCTGCTTCCCCTGGCCTGGATTTATGGATTGATCCAAAGGGTACGCAACCTGTTTTTCGACACTGGCCTGATCCGGAGTAGAAAAGCATCGGTCAGGACGCTTGTGGTTGGCAATCTAACCGTTGGGGGCACAGGAAAAACCCCTCATGTAATCTGGCTGGCCAGAGAATTAGCCAAAACACACACACTGGCAATTCTGAGCCGCGGTTATCGGCGTAAAAGTAAGGGTTTTCGCTGGGTCAAACCGGAAGATCATCCCGATCAGGCAGGCGACGAACCCCTGGAAATGAAAACCCTGCTGCCACATATCCCTGTTGCTGTAGATGCTAACCGTATCCGGGCCTTGAAAAAAATGTATAAAGAACTCAACCCACTACCTGATCTGATCATTCTTGATGATGGATTCCAACATCGCCGTCTTATACCCGATTACGCACTCATTCTCTCGCATGCAAAACGGCCTGCCTATACTGATCGAATGATGCCGGCAGGCCGGCTTAGGGAACCGGTCAGTTCAATTCATCGTGCCAATTCATTGATAATCACAGACAATACAGCGGCAGGCGATGAATCGAAGAATGAAGAAGTTAGAAAGGCCTTCAGACTTAGGAAAGAACAGCAGCTTTTCAACAGTTCGTTTGCTTATCAGGAACCAGTAGCTATCACGGAAAAAGCCAGAAATTTTTCACCTGAGGGGGCCGATGCAATCCTGCTTGTTGCAGGTATTGCCTCGCCCGCTGATCTGCTAAAAGATTTGGAATCCAGGGCAACCACCCAACTGATGCGATTCCCTGATCATCATACATATATACCAAAGGATATTCAAACAATCTTATCTGCTTTCAGCCTAATGGGAGGGGAAAATAAAATTTTAATTACCACCGGGAAAGATGCCATGAAACTGAAATATTTCCCCGAGCTCGAACAATTACCCATGTATAGCCTTATCCGGCAGGTTGTCATGGCAAATGAACAAAAGGAGAAACTTATCGATAGCATTTTAAACCATGGATAAATCATTTCATGAAAGCCTTGGCTACCTGGCTTCTCAAACAACATTTAAACCCAAAACGGGTATTGTCCTGGGTACTGGATTAGGTGACCTGGTTGAGAATATGGATATTAAGGCTGAAATTCTATATAAAGATATCCCTCATTTTCCTGTTTCCACGGTTGAAGGACATCATGGTAAGCTGATATTCGGATTTTTAAACCATCGTCCGGTGGTGGCCATGCAGGGCAGGTTTCATTATTATGAAGGCTATTCAATGGAGAAGGTCACCTATCCCATACGTATCATGAAACTCCTGGGTATAAAAGAAATATTCATATCTAATGCAGCAGGGGGAGTGAATCCTGATTTTAATATTGGTGATCTTATGCTGATCCGTGATCACATAGATTTTTTCCCGGAAAATCCACTAAGGGGAGCCAATCTGGAAGATTTTGGGCCCCGGTTCCCGGATATGAGCCAGGCTTACGATCCTGGACTCATAGACATGGCCATTACAGAGGCAAAAGACTTAAGAGTGTTATTACACCAGGGAGTTTATCTGGGTAATACCGGGCCTAGTTTTGAAACTCCGGCTGAGTATATTCACTATCGTACTATTGGTGCAGATGCTATTGGGATGTCCACCGTACCAGAAGTGATAGTCGCCCGTCATATGAACTTGCGCGTTTGTGCCTTATCGGTGATCACCAATCTGGCTATTCCCGGCAAATTTGACAAGAATTCGCACTTCGACGTGCAAAAAGCCGCCTCCAAAGCCCAGAAAAACCTGGGAAGCCTTCTAATGGCTGTCATCGGAAAACTTCAGTAAGCGATCACAACACAAGCCTCTTTCCATCGGCCTTTTGAACCGTTGGCCCGGATAAAATTCAGGATAACCACATAATAACCTGCTGGTACCTGGTTTCCCAATTTATCGCTTCCATCCCATTTGATCACACCGGTAACGGGCAAAGCACCTGGTTCAGACAACACCTTGACACTGTTGCCAGAAAGGTCCCATACTCCCGCACTGCCAATCCATCCGGGTTCACCAGTAGCCACCCTGATCAACAGGTAATCCCCGGAACCATCCTGATTGGGACAAAAAACCCGGTTCTCAAGTGAGAAAACAGCAGGATCATCTGATATTACTGAACGCTGTGAATTCAGGGATCCTGGTGTTGACCCCCCGCTTACCGCAGAGGCCGAATGCCAGTTAGATGAAAACAAACCGGTAATATCCAAACGAATCCTCTCCAGGGATATACCTTTTGTCTCGTTAAGGCGGGGGTCATGCCATGAAGGATCATAGCGAACCTTGTCCAATAATCGTTGATTCTCATCCATCAAACAGAGAATTGAACCCTGGTTCGACAGGGCTGGCATATCTGATCTTTCACAAATCCGGCCTGATGGTATCCGGGCATCCATCCTGCTGAAAAGATATTTATCAGAAGTAAGCACATATTCCTGTCCCGGAAACATCAGAAAAGACTCCGTTACGGGCTTGGAGAACCGGTTTATTACTCCCTCTTCATCACTTATCGCTATATACAACCTATTTAGTGCCAGTATTTTACCGGAAAGGTTATGTATCCCTAAAAATTCGGCCTGCTTATCATCCGGATCAAACATTATTTCGGAGATTACCACATCACCGGAGTCGGGTATTTCAGGCATTCCGAATTCCACCTTACCGGAAACCAGACCAGCTCCTGTACAATCGGCGGCCTCCCCCCCGACAAACAAAGAAAACCTTCTATCATGCGGTATGGAACCACTCAGCACAATTTCAATCATCCATGGTTGGTTATCCTTATATTTCCAACTTTCGATAGATAGAATCGAAGGTTCGATCATAAAGCTAAACCAGTCCCGGGTAGTTAAAGGTAATACGGGCTTATCCAGGATAACCACCAGTTGACCCTCATCCTGTACACCAACTCTTGATAGTAATGGAGGTGAACTATCCATAATTGTCACACACATAGAATTTCCACGGCCGGGAGTGCCGCCATTAAAATCAAGTGAAGGAAGCCAGGCCTCGGGCCGACAGGGATGATCCATGTCTGCCAACTCCAAGGACCAACCACCTTCCTGTTTCAAACCATCGACAAACTGAGCAGGGTGATAAGTCATGAAGTGAATTATATCTCCTTTGGGTGAAAGCAAGGCCAAAAACTGACCGGAATTTCGGAGGGTGGCCCATTTCTCCACGGGTAGAACCGGCAGATTGCGATCGAAAAATTCCTGGGCTCCGGCAAGCCCTGATAGAACAACAAAATTGCCTGGAGCCAGATAGTAAGAGCTGAGTACGACTTCTTTTTCACCTACAATGATTGACCAATTTAAAATATCCACCGTATCCCTATCCCTGTTGAATAATTCAATATACTCATAAGCAGGAAGGCCTACGGTTGGTTCAGGATCAAACAAAACCTCAGTAATCAACAATGATAATGGATCTGGGGAGGGATAAGTTTTTTTATTTGTTTGAGCAGCCATGAAGCAAGGCATGCCAATTAACGTTAATAAAAAAAGGAAGCCTGATTTTCGCATGATTTACATATTTTTGATGCGCCGTTTACAATATAGATGGGAAAACGGCCTGTAAATGGAAAATTTATTAGTCAAAAAATGAAAATTGCTGTTGTAGGAGCCACAGGACTTGTTGGCCAGAAAATACTTGAGGTTCTTGAAGAGAGGAATTTCCCGCTGGAGGAACTTCTCCCTGTTGCATCATCCCATTCCGTTGGTAAAAGTATCTTGTTCAGGGGTAAGGAGTACAGTGTCATCGGGATGGAGGAAGCTGTAAACAGGAAAGCGGCAATTGCCATCTTTTCAGCTGGAGGGCAGGCGTCACTTGACTGGGCCCCGGAATTTGCCAAAAATGGGACAACTGTAATCGACAATTCCTCCGCATGGAGGATGGATCCGGGGAAAAAACTGATTATTCCGGAAATTAATGCTGAAGGATTGACTAAGGATGATAAGATCATTGCCAACCCTAACTGCTCAACAATTCAGATGCTTATGGTGCTGGCTCCCCTGCACCGGAAGTACGGGATTAAGCGTGTGGTGGTGAGTACCTATCAGTCCGTCACCGGCACCGGCAAAAAAGCTGTCGATCAACTTAACTCCGAGGAAAGTCAAAACCATGGAGTCATTAGTCACTCGAGCCTGCCCCTGCGGAGGCAGGGTTCACTTGAGCCTGCCCCTGCGGAGGCAGGGGTCACTTTTTCTTCCCCGGCGTACCCGCATCAGATTTACAGAAACTGCCTCCCGCAATGCGATGTATTCACGGATAACGGATACACCAAGGAGGAGATGAAGCTGCTTAATGAGACAAGAAAAATCTTGGGCGACGATACCATAAGGCTTACTGCCACGGCTGTAAGGGTACCGGTAGTTGGAGGCCATTCAGAATCGGTTAATATTGAATTCCATAAGGATTTCAATATTGATGAGTTAAAAAGCATTCTTATGAATACCGCAGGGGTTGTTGTCCAGGATGACCCGGCATCAAACCTTTATCCAATGCCCATTAATGCGAGTGGTAAGGATGATGTTTTTGCAGGCCGCATCCGTCGTGATCATTCACAGGATAAATCCCTCAATCTATGGATAGTTTCAGATAACCTAAGGAAGGGTGCAGCCACCAATGCCATACAGATAGCCGAATATCTGGTTAAAAATAAACTGGTGAGTTTTTAAATCAGGCTTAAAAGTTCCCTGATTCCCATTGAGCTGCTCCTGTCGGTATTAGAGAGGATAATAAGTGTTTTACGGCTGCCCAGTTCCCTGATGAAATAGGTATAGAACCCCTTCCACCATCCGCTATGGTAAACGATCTTGTTATCCGGATCCGTAGCGTTAATCCGCCATCCCAGCCCATAATTATCCCATATTTTCAGGTCTTTATGCTGCAAGGTGTATGCCTCTTCAAGGGTTGCAGAGGACACCAGGCTTCCATCATAAAGAGCCTGATCAAGTTTAAAAAGATCGATGGCGGAAGCATAAACTCCCTTGTCACCAACTACTCCGTTCAGATAGGTATTCTCGGCGACCCTGCGGCCACTTGAATATCCTTTAACCTGGTTGAAATTTTCCGGGTAAGCACTTTTATTGTAGATCAGGCTGTTTGACATGTCAAGAGGCAAAAATATATTAACCTTAACAAAACCTTCAAATGACATGCCGCTAACCTTTTCAACTATCAGGGCCAGGACAGCAAAGTTTGTGTTTGAATAGTTATAGCGTTTGTTAGGAGGATAATAGGGCTTAGGCTGATATTTAACCATAAGATCCAGTACATCATGGTTAGTTATCGGGATCTCAGGATCAGGCCATAATTCATCCGAAAAATACATGTAATTCGATAGTCCCGAGCGGTGGTTAAGCAGCATTCGGATGGTAATTCCTGGATAAGGGAACTCGGGTAAATACTGTTGTACGGTATCTTCCAGGCTAAGCCGCTTTTCTTCGTATAATTTGAGTACGGCAAGTGCAGTAATAGGTTTGGAGACTGAGGCCAGTTGGAAAGCCGATTCCATGCTCAGGCTATCGCGGCTCCTCAGGTTGGAGAAACCGTAGGCTTTTGAGAAGGTCACCTGCCCATTCTCGGCATAAAGCACTGTTCCGTTGAACCCGTTCTTGCCTTTACGGGTAAAATATTCCTCGATACGGGCGGCACCCTCAGAGGGTTCGTAATGTTCGGGCAGAATCATTGGTCCCCCAAGCAGCTGATCGGAAGGGGCGGGCATTCCCCCCTGAAATTCCTGCTGCCTCTCCCTCGGCTGGCAGACCAGAAGGAGCAAAATTATGATTGGTAAAATGATAAATTTAAACTTCATCCCTTAATAAAGAAAATCGTTATATGGGAACCGGGTAACATGTATCTCCTTGACTTTCTGATACAACACATCTTTCAACGAATCCACGTTGGATTTATTTTTTGCAGAAATAAAAATACAAGATTGATTTTCCCTGTTCATCCAGGTTTGCTCTAATTCTTCAAGACTATAGTTCTCGCGTGTTTTAGGAGTCAGATCATCTTCCTCCTTCGGTTCATAGTCAAAGATATCAATTTTATTGAATACCATTATCACAGGTTTCTCCTGGCTTCCAAGTTCATGCAGGGTTTCCCTGACTATCTTTATCTGGTCTTCGAAAGCCGGGTGAGAAATATCCACAACATGTATAAGGAGATCGGCTTCCCTCACCTCATCCAGGGTTGACTTAAAAGACTCAACCAGGTGATGTGGAAGCTTGCGAATAAAACCCACCGTATCTCCAAGAAGGAAGGGTAGGTTTCTTACTACTACTTTTCGTATGGTAGTGTCAAGTGTAGCAAACAGTTTGTCCTCGGCAAACACATCAGATTTACTTAGGAGGTTCATGATGGTTGATTTACCCACGTTAGTATATCCAACCAGGGCAACCCGAATCATCTTTCCCCTGTTTTTACGCTGTATAGCCACTTGTTTATCGATCCTTTCGAGTTGATCCTTCAAGTGGCTTATTTTATCCCTAATTATTCTACGGTCTGTTTCGATCTCAGTTTCTCCGGGCCCCCTTAGCCCTATACCACCCCTCTGACGCTCCAGGTGGGTCCACATACGTGTTAACCTGGGCAGAAGATACTGGTACTGTGCCAGTTCAACCTGCGCCTTAGCGTGGGCCGTCTGAGCTCTTTTGGCAAAAATGTCCAGTATTAAGTTGGTACGGTCTAAGATTCTTCTATTGACAACCTTCTCAATATTTCGGATCTGAGTGGGACTCAGCTCATCATCGAAGATTACCAGGTCGATCTCCTCTTCCTCCACATATAACCGGATCTCCTCAAGCTTTCCGGAGCCCACGAAGGTAACCG
>CAYXJR010000025.1:0-51391 GCA_964465145.1 uncultured Porphyromonadaceae bacterium
TTTTTTATTTTACTGAATTTCAATAGTTTACAAAATTATATACACATGAAAAAGAATTTCCTTCTGTACGGAATGATAATGATTGCACTAATGATCTTTGCCAGTGCCTGCAGTAAATACGATGAAGGGCCTGGTTTGAGCCTTTATTCCAAGGGAAAAAGGGTTCAGGGAAGATGGTATTTCAGCCGGGTGCTTTATAATGATGTTGATTCTACTGATGTATACCGTGTAGAGCCTATTCAGGCGATTGAGTTCCTCCTGGATCCGGAACGTGGAGTAGATTGGAGTGCCTATACATGGAATCGCAATATGGGTGTTAATACAGCCGGTGCGGCACAAATAGATTATGGGTTCTGGCGGTTCTCGGAGGAAATGGATTCCTTGCGGATGATTACCACTATTAAGGTTTGGCCTGGTGTTGATGCCATTCAAGACACAACGGAGTACAACTGGAAAATAATTCGACTGGCATACACAGAATTCTGGCTTGAGCGTATGGCAGATGACACAACCAAAATCCAGTGGAAACTGTGGAAACTGGCCTATTAAGGGCCTTACTCCAAAGCAGTAATTTTCCTTTAGATCTTGCTGTCGACTATTGCCAGTATCTTTCTCTCCAATTCAGAGGCTTGATCCACAAGTTGTTGCCCTTTTAAAAGTATTTCCTTACTAAAGGCTTTGTCCTTTAGGCCTGCCGTGTTGATCTTCACATTCAAATAGGCTCCAATCACCGCGGATCGTGCAGCAAGAGCAGCCACACCGGCATCTGAAACAGAATTTGGATTGCCTGTTTCTGCCATGGCAGCTATAACTTCCATTGATTCATATGCCAGATTCATCGTTTTGAAAGGAACCTCAATAGCATAACGTGTTGCATCCTGTATGGCCCGGTTCCGTAACTTTTTTTCTTCCTCGCCAGATTTGGGTAAGCCAAAAGCATCCATGATCCGCTTAAATGCCAGGGTATCTTCATCTACCACCTTGAGGAGTCCATCAACATAGTACTGTCCCTTGACTGCCCAGTTGGAGAACTCTTCCCAGCGATCATCCCAGCCTCGTTTATGAGCCGAGAGATTAGCAACCATGGTGGCCAGAGATGCTCCAAGAGAGCCCATATAGGCAGAGATTGAACCACCTCCCGGAGCGGGAGATTCTGAAGCCGTTTCATAGGCAAATTCCTTAAGATTCATAGAAATCAGCCGCTTAGAACCTGTGTCCTCCAAAAGGTATTCGATGATTTTTTCCCTGGGATGGAATGGTTTTAATTCGCCCAGCCCCATGGATTTAACAGCGATCTTGATCAATTCTGATTCTGGCAGTCCAACAGATCTTTGCTGCTTCAACAGGAAATATCTCCCAGCTTCCAGAATGGCATCCAGAGGGATCAGTCCAACCAACTCAGACCCGGTAACTCTTAAGCCACGGAGCCTTGCTTTTTCAAATACCTCATCATAGGCGATATGAACCGGTGTAACAGTAATATCTGTTAAGTTCATAGAGATCTGACAGATCCCAAATTCTTCTATATACCAGCCTATTGCCTTAACTTTTTTCAGGCTTCCCGCAATACGGACGGGCTGCCCATTTTCCTCATTTACTGTCTTCCCGGTAACAGGATCCCCCTCCCGCATTGTCCTCCCTGCCTCACGAACATCAAAAGCAACTGCATTGGCCCTCCTGGTGGATGTGGTATTTAGGTTGACATTGTATGCAACAAGGAAATTCCTGGCCCCGATAGCAATTGCTCCAGTCTGGGCAACAAATTTTGCCGGGCCGAAATCCGGTTTCCATTCCGGGTTTGTCAGTTTTTCAGGCAGGCCCTCGTATTCTCCGCTCCGCACATGAGCAAGGTTTTTTCTCCCTTCTGAGAAAGCTGCAAATTCATAGCAGAAAACCGGAAACTTAAGCTCTTCGCCTACCCGCTTAGCAAGCATGCGGGCATATTTCACGGTTTCTTCCATGGAAATATTAGCTATAGGAACAAAAGGGCAAACATCCGTTGCCCCAAATCGGGGGTGTTCTCCTTTGTGATGCCTCATGTCAATCAGCTCTGCAGCTTTCTTTATGGCCAGAAATGCTGCATCCACTACTTCGTCAGGAGTTCCCACGAAGGTTACTACCGTCCGGTTGGTGGCTTTCCCGGGGTCTACATCGAGCAGACGTACGCTTTCCACCGACTCAATCTGATCAGTAATTTGTTTTATAATTGTCATATCCTTCCCTTCAGAGAAGTTAGGGACACATTCAATAAGTTTCTTTTTCATCTCCAAAATATTTTAATCCGTTATCTGTCATCCGTCATCTGTCATCTGTCATCCGTCATCCGTCATCTGTCATCTGTCATCTGTCATCTGTCATCTGTCATCCGTCATCCGTCACCTGTCATCCGTCACCTGTCACCCGTCACCCGTCACCCGTCCCCCGTCACCTGTCATCCGTCCGTTAAGAATAACCAGGTCAATCAGATGAGAGCCGTAGGCATATGGTAGAAATTCCAAGCTCGGTACCTTCTTTGTAATAATGATATTCGCTTTTTTCCCCCTGTCGATACTGCCCATTTCTTTTTCCACACCCATGGCATAGGCTGAGTTTAGCGTAACTGCATTTAATGCTTCTGTAGGAAGCATGCCCAGTTTAATACATGCCAGGGACATAATAAGCTTCATATTCCCATTTGGGGATGAGCCAGGATTGAAGTCTGAAGCAAGAGCCAGAGGGAGTCCTGAATCGATCATTTTCCTAGCCGGGGGCCAGTTCATTCCCAGAAAGAATGCAGCTCCCGGTAAAAGAGTAGGCATGGTACCGGAGTCTCTCAGCACCTCAATCTCTTCTTCTCCGGTGAATTCAAGATGATCAACCGATAAGGCCTTATTTTTGACACCAACCTGTATCCCACCCGAGAAATCAAGTTCATTGGCATGTATCTTGGGCCTTAGTCCATAATTGGCGGCGGCTTGCAAGATACGGTCAGTTTCACCTACTGTGAAAAACCCACGGTCGCAAAAAACATCAACAAAATCAGCCAGTCCTTCCCCGGCTATCCGGGGCAGCATTTCCTTTATCACCTTGTCGACATAATCGTTTTGACGGCCTCTGTATTCCAGGGGAACGGAGTGGGCTCCTAAAAACGTGGCCCGTATGGTTAGTGGTGTTGTTTCCTTAAGTCGACGTATCACCCGAAGCATTTTAATTTCAGACTCAACATCCAATCCATAGCCGCTTTTGATTTCCACGGCACCTGTCCCGAAGGAAATAATTTCATGAATTCTGCATAATGATTGTTGGTAAAGATCTTCTTCACTAGTATAGCGTAATAGTTTGGCACTGTTGTTAATACCTCCTCCGTGCCGGGCTATTTCCTCATAGGACAAGCCATGGATTTTATCGATATATTCTTGTTCCCTGCTTCCGGCAAATACCAGGTGAGTGTGAGAGTCGCAAAAAGCCGGCATTACTAGTTTGCCTCTGGCGTCAATAATCGTTCCCTGGCTTTCAGGACAATCTTCCATTTTGCCATAATCAATAATACGGTCATCCCTGAGCAGAAGAAATGCATCTTGTATGGCTGGTATGACTGACATGTCTTTCCCACAAACCATTGGGATATTTTCCCGGTGTACCTGGAGAAGGGATTTTGCGTTCCGGATAAGTATTTCCATAGATTAGTTTTATATGGCTTGAGTTTTCGCTTTGAGCCATTTTATCTCCTCATCATCAAGGCCTGGTCCAAGCTTTGTCATGACTTCCTGGTGGTAAGCATTGAGCCAGCTTTTTTCCTCGGGGCTCAACAATTCCGTATCAATCAAATTAATATCAATAGGGGCCAGAGTAAGAGTTTCGAACTTATAAAAGCGCCCAAATTCATTTTCCATATCTTCCACCACCAGAGTTACATTTTCCGTTCTCATCCCGTACTGTCCATCCCGGTAAATTGCCGGTTCGACGGTAGTCACCATACCGGGCTCCATTTGGGTGTTCATATGTCCGGATGCCCCCGTCCCAATGGTTTGCGGCCCTTCATGAACATTAAGAAAGAAACCCACGCCATGGCCTGTCCCGTGTCCGTAGTTCAGGCCATGATCCCACAGGGCTTTCCGGGCCAGGATATCCATCTGGTAACCCCTGGTACCCTTAGGGAACCGTAATATGGATACCCCTATGGTTCCCCTGAGAGCCAGTGTGAAGTCTCTTTTTTGCCCGGCAGTTACCTCTCCCAGGCTTATGGTCCGGGTGGTGTCTGTGGTGCCGTCAAGATATTGTCCCCCGGTGTCACAAAGATAAATGTTGTTGGGCTCCAGCTCAATATCGGTTCTTTCGTTAACACTGTAATGGACCACAGCTCCATGCTCAGCAAAGGAGGAAATAGGATAAAAACTTGGACCCTGGAAATTAGCCTGTTCTCCCCTGAATGCTTCCAGCTTTCTTGCCGCTGAAAGTTCGGTGATTTTAATTTTGCCAAGGTTTTTATCGAGCCAGTAAAGAAATTTCACCCAGGCAACTCCATCCCTGATCATGACCTTCCTAAGTCCTTTAATCTCAATATCATTTTTTATTGCCTTCATCCTGGCAACTATACCTAATCCTTCAATAATGCGGCTGTTTGATGGCAGTGATTGGTAAAGCTGGTAGTTAGTTTTTCCAGGATCCAGCATTATCCCGGCGTTCTCTTCCAGGGTGGACACAACAAGTTGAACATCCCGGTAATCCATGAAGCTAACCCCATCATTTTGCATCTCAATCTTCAGCAGGCTGGGGACTTTTTCGGGATCAATGAAAAGGATAGCATGCCTTGCAGATATCATTGCATAGCAAACAAATACCGGATTAAAAGAAACGTCTTTGCCCCGAAGATTAAGAAGCCAGGCAACTTCATCCAGGGTGCAAACCAATATATAATCGGCTTTATTATTTACCAGTTCTTTCCGGACTCTGCTTATCTTTTCCTTCCTGGATTCGCCTGCAAATACTACATCATGTTCAAAAACAGGATTTTTAGGTAATTCAGGCCGATCATTCCACACCTTACCCGGTATATCAATATTTGAAACCAGGTTTATCCCAACAGGTTTAAAGGCAGATTCCATAAGGCGAAACATGCTGAGAGAAATAACCTGCCCATCGATGGCTACTTTACTGCCCTCAGCAAGATTTGCCGATAACCAGTCAATATGTTCCGGTGTATGGGGTATTTTAAGTTTGACTAATTTTATTTCACTATTCTTTAATTGTTCTTCGGCCTGAATAAAATATCGGGAATCCGTCCATAAGCCTGCAAAATTCATAGTGATGACTACTGTACCAGCAGAGCCATTGAATCCTGAAACCCATTCGCGAGCCGACCAATGAGATGGAATGTATTCCCCCATGTGAGGGTCGGTGGAAGGTATAATGCAGGCATCGAGATCGTTACTTCTCATGTACTTGTGTATTTCAGGAATAATATGTGCTTTATTCATAAGGTTTTATACTACTGATTCCAGCCCTAACCCTTCCCTTGAATGGATTTCAGCCTTAATTTATTAGAATTCTTGATATTAGCCTGATTTTACTGTTTTCAAGGGAGATAAAATAAAGGCCGGGCGAAAACGAATCTGTTTCTAAATACAGGGATCCATCGGCCTGGATCAGTCCTGTGTAAGTGACCCTGCCCAGGACATCAATAAGCTTAATGACTGCTTCACCGTCTTCCCCGGAAAGCCAGTTAATGTGGAAAGCCTCGCTGGCGGGATTTGGGTATACCTGTAATTGTTCACTGGTGAAAAGGTAGTCTGGCTCTGTACTGTTTATTACCGATTTAAAGATATCATCAAAAAACTTCAAAGAAACAGGTATCCTGAAAAGGAGGCCAGATGTATGATCTCTAATGTATTCCACAAACTCATGCTCAATACCATATTTGCTCAGGGTGTCGGATAAAGCCCGGTTGTGATGTATCAATTTGTATTCGTCCAGTATGCCGCAGTCGAAATAGATCGGGGTATCGAAGTTTTCGGGCAGGGAAGCGGCTAATTGAGAAATGTTATGGGGTTTCCATCGTTCCATCACTTCAGGGATTATATCACCCTGCTCATCCATTGGAAAATCCACCAGATTATCTGCATCAGGGTTGGGGGAAAAAGCGCCTGCCATGGAAACCATAAGATTAGTAAGTCCTTTTCCCGGCTCATAGCGCCAATCGTAGGGAGGCTGATTTCCCTGTTCTGCTTTAAGATCAGGAATAAGATTATCCAGAAGGTCAAAATTTACCGGACCCGAATGAGCTGCAACAGCTGCATAATACTCGGGGTGCTTGAAAACCTGTTTAAATGCCCCGTAGGCACCCATAGAAAACCCCCAAATCCCCCTGAAGGATTTCTGTCCCAGGGCATTGCTGTAGTATGAAATAATCAGATCACGCCCAGAGGAATCCTGAGCTGAGACGGACTGTACCCAAATAAAAAGGACAGCAATAACGAACAGTTTTTTTATCATTTTTCAGAATTCCAATTCATATTTGCAGCTCATTAAATAATGTGTCACATCAATCCTCTTAGTATATATGCCAGGCTTACCCCGAGGTAATTGCCTAGTGCATATCCAATAATACCAACTGCAAGCCCCGAGATAATAACTTCCTTGTTTTTCAATGCTCCGGCAACAACCGGAACAAAAGGCGGTGAAAAAGCCAGTGCGGTTGAGGTAATAATAACAGTATCAGTATCAACCTTAAAAATCATGGACAGTAGAACGTGGATGATCAAACTCCCCCATACAGCAAGGGCCACATAGAAAAACAAGCTGGTAGAAATATTCACCAGGCTTTTAAGGTCGGCCATGGAAGCAACAGCCATACTAAAGACAATGATCAGGTACATCCCGAGTTGGAAGGATTTTTTTATCCGATTCACTTTTTTAATAAACGAAGCAGCTATTCCTATGGTAGTGATGAACAAGATAATTACAGTGGTTTGGGCATCTTCGGGAAACAGAGACATAATTCCAAAACCCGAGCCGAAAATCAAAATGGATAAACCCAGAGCAGCCAGCAAGGGAAGCAGGATCTTTTTTTGAAATATACCACTGTAGGAATCCATTTCTGCAACATCAATTTCATCCGGATTGGTATTTACTTCAATTGATTGTTTCGATTTTGGTAAAACAAGATTCAGAGCCCGTTGTCCAATTGTGATGATAAAGATAAACCAGACCAGGCAAATCACCATATCATAGGTATGTGTGAGAATATAGGTGTTCTGATTTACCTGCAGGGCAGTTTTAATAGCTGCCATATTGGGTGTCCCTCCAGTATAAACGCCGGTTAATAATCCAGAAATTTTCCAGCCTTCTTCAAGATCTGGTCCGAAAATATAAAACCCAAGTACAACCATAGAAATCACCGACACGAAAGCCAGAATCATGCTTAGCAAAGTCTTTTTTGCCTGTTTTAACCATTTTTTGAAATTCAATGAAAATAACAGCAAAGGCAGAGCAAGTAGAATAGTTATTTCTGCAATCCATTGGGGGATAGTCATGTCCGACATCGCTACTACCGGGTCAAGAGATGTTGGAGGTATAATTTCAAGAACACGTAAAAGGATTCCTATAGCATAGGCCCAAAGAATAGCTCCGATCTTGTTGACCCATTTTATTTTCTCGCATAGGTAGAGTATCAAAACAGGGGTTACAAGGAAGACAACAACAAGGGTAACTTTTTGCATATGATTGGATTAAGTTATGATTATCGCATATCGTATACCTCAACTCCAGGGTATTTGGATTTATCAAAAATAAAAAACCTGTCATCAACCTGAATATCGGTCAGCATGTTTTTAATTTTTATAATGTAATTGTTCCCGTCCAGGCCCTCATAGAAAACTTCTTTAATCTGATTTTTCAGAGGATCGGTATTAAGAATTAGAAGCTTGTAATTTTCATTTTCCTCCAGGGGTATCAGTTCCACCCGGTTAAGCCCATTTTCTTTACCTAAATACCTGAGCTTATAATCCTCCTTATAGATATTGAATATGGTTTTAGGATTAAAAAAATCGCTTTCAGCAGGATCCATAATGTTCGCTTCATTGAATTCCTCCATATAAACCCACATAGTCTTTCCATCACTAAAAGCAAGCATTCCCATAATCGAAAGTCTGAATTTCTCTGCCTGCATCACCAGGCTTCCTTCATAGGTGTCGTAAATATCAGCATCTTTATTTTCCAGTGAGAAGCTGAAATCAGCCTGGATGGTATTATATGATTGCATTAGCGCCGATACTTTATCCAGTATAGCGCCGGGATCCTCCTGGGCCCTGCCGGTAAATGCTGAAATTAGCAGGAGCATATAGCAAAAATAGTATTTCATTTCAGTATTTTTTATCAATTGCATGAACTGAACCAACATAAATAGCCTGACAAATAGAACTTTTTAAAATATGAGAATCCAGTTTTAGACCTCTCCACCAGCCTTCTGGTTAAGGAATTTTTCCAGACTATACGAATCTAAAAAGTGTACATGACGGGGCTTACTGCCATCTGCCGGGCCAACAATACCAGAGGCCTCCAGCTGATCCATAATCCTACCCGCACGATTATATCCAATAGAAAATTTCCTCTGAATACTGGAGGTTGAGCCTTGTTGTGAACTAACTACCAAACGGGCAGCCTCCTCAAATAGTTCATCCAGCTTATCCATATTAACCGCGCCCTGGCCATCTCCATCATCTGTTCCGGGTTCGGGAAGCAGCCATGGGCTCGGGTAGCCTTGCTGAAGGGATATATGATGAGTAATGGCGTCCACCTCTGGCGTATCGATGAAAGCACATTGCAAACGTTCAAGATCCGCACCCTGAGATATCAACATATCCCCGCGTCCGACCAGATGGTTGGCTCCAGGGCTGTCGAGGATAGTTCTGGAATCGATCATAGAGGATACCCTGAAAGCTATCCTGGCGGGGAAATTTGCCTTAATAGTTCCTGTTATAATATTGGTTGAGGGCCGCTGTGTTGCTATAACCATATGTATTCCTACAGCCCTGGCGAGCTGGGCAATACGGGTGAGGGGAATTTCGATGTCCTTTCCTGCAGTCATAATCAGATCTGCAAACTCATCGATAATCATTATTATATATGGCATGTACCGATGCCCCTTTTCGGGATTCAACCGCCGCTTGATGAATTTTTTATTGTACTCCCTGATGTTCCGAACTTCAGCTTTTTTCAACAGATTGTATCGATTATCCATTTCTAAACTTAGCGAGTTAAGAACAGAAATCACCTGGTTGGTATCAGTGATTATAGCGTCCTCAGCATCTGGTAATTGAGCAAGGTAATGCTTGTTGAGGCGACTATAAAGTGTTAGTTCAACCTTCTTAGGATCCACCATCACGAATTTAATCTGCGAGGGATGTTTCTTATAAAGCAGAGACGCAATAATAGCATTCAGCCCTACTGATTTCCCCTGTCCGGTGGCACCAGCAACAAGCAGGTGTGGCATTTTTGCCAGGTCCAGCATATAAGTTTCGTTGGAAATGGTTTTTCCCAGGGCTATCGGTAATTCAGCTGTGGACTCCTGGAATTTTTTGGAGTTGAGGATGGAAAACATGGATACGATCTCAGGCTTCCTGTTTGGGACTTCAATACCTATGGTTCCTCGTCCGGGAATAGGCGCAATGATCCTTATACCAAGGGCTGAAAGGCTAAGGGCAATATCATCTTCCAGATTTTTGATTTTTGAGATACGTATGCCCGGCGCCGGAATTATTTCATAAAGAGTAATCGTTGGACCAATAGTGGCTTTGATCTTTTCAATAGTGATTTTATAATTCCCCAGAGTTTCTACAATTTTATTCTTATTTCCAATGAGTTCCTCCTCACTAACTTTGGTATTGCCCTTTGAATGGTCCTGCAACAGATCAAGTCCTGGGAACACATAGTGCTCCAGGTCTAAGGTAGGATCGTAATCTTCAAGCATTTCCGGGGTTTTTTTATTGCCGGTCTCTTCCTTTTTCTCGGTTGTATTTTCTACTGTCATTTCTGGTGAAAAATCCTCCGGATCTGTTTCATTCCCTTCTTCCACGGGCCTTAATGGAACATCAGGGTTAAAATCCACCTCAATCTGATCGTTTTCATCAACAGTTATAGAAACATGCCCATCATCTCCAAATCTTTTGCCCTCTTCGTAAGGTTCCAGGTCAGAAACTTTAAATGGACCATCGTTGTCAGAATTGAAATTTGTCTTTTCCCCTTTGGGCTGGTAATCACCTGACTTTTTACTAAACAGTTTGAGCCGATCAGCAGTGATCCGGAAAAGGAACACTATGATCACTAATCCTGAAATTATAATTAGTATGGCAGTGCCTAAATTGCCAAGGAGGGCGGTTAGCCATTCAGAAATATATTTACCGTGACCTCCTCCCAATAAAAATGCAAAATTTCCAAAGGTGAAGGACATGCTAATAGACAGCCAGATAACAAGGATCAATGAGTATTTAATTGTCCGGCCCAGAGGCATAGGTTTTGCTCCCAGCAGGAAAAACCCCATCAGCCCGATCAAAAAAACAAAAATGAGGGATGATGCGCCAAACCACTTATAAATAAGGAGGTTACTGATTAAAGCCCCAGCTTTACCCGCCCAGTTCTCAACTCCGATGCTCGGATCAGCTAGGGTAATATTTTGATCCAGATCAAGAAAACTCTGATCGGCTTGCCAGGTAAAAAAGTAGGATACCAATGATATTCCGGCGAATAAAGCCAGGAATAAGAAGATCAATCCAAGCACTACCCGGATCCGTTTGTCAATAACCATTTTCAGCTTTTTCCTTGTCTTCCCTGAAGCAGGTTTCTTTTTTCTGGCTTTAGCCATACTAATAATTCAATAATATTTCCAGTTAATCTGTCTGTTTTCTAAGAGGCGTTATAAATGCCTAAATTAGAAAAAATAAATCCGAAAATGAAATCCTGGATCAGCCTAAGAATAGCTGTATTCAGGGCAAATCCGGCTCATGTTAAACGAGTGAAATTCAAAAATATTTTTAGCTTTGTAGACCTCATAAGAAAGGTAATGAAAAAACTGGCTGTAATTGCTTTGGGCGGGAATGCACTGCTGCGTGACAACCAGGAGGGTACCATCGAAGAGCAGGAGCAGAATACCACAGATACAATTGAAAATCTTGTTTTCCTGATAAATGAGGGGTATGATCTTGTTCTTACCCACGGAAATGGTCCTCAGGTGGGCAATATCCTCATGCGTAACGATGCAGGTGAGCATATATACAACATTCCGCAGATGCCTCTGGATATTTGTGTGGCTGATTCTCAGGGTGGAATCGGGTACATGATTGAGACAATGCTGAGAAATGTTTTGAATAAGTATGATATTGATAAGGAGGTGGTTACCTTAATTACAGCTGTGGTTGTTGATGAAAATGATACGGCTTTTTCTAACCCAACCAAGCGCGTGGGCAAGATATACAGCAAAGTGGAGGCGGAAAAACTGACTGAAAAGAAGGGATGGGAATTTCGGGAGGAGGTTAAGGTAAAAAATGGCTGGAGGAGGGTAGTCCCATCCCCAAAACCTGTGAAAATAATGAACCAGAAAGTAATTAAGAGCCTGGCCAGGGAAGGAGTAATAATTATAGCTGCTGGAGGTGGGGGAATCCCTGTTTATTTTGATGAAGGAGGAAAGATAAGAGCTGCTGAAGCAGTGATCGACAAGGATTTGGCCTCATCTCTGTTAGCAGCAAGAATTCAGGCTGATGAATTCTATATCCTGACTGATGTTGACTTTGTTTACCGCAATTATAAAAAGCCCGATCAGGAAAAACTGGAATTCCTTAATTATGCAGATACAACCAGATACCTTGAAAGCGGGGAGTTTTCCGAAGGCAGCATGGCTCCTAAAATACGGGCTTGCCTGCAATTCATTAAGCACGGAGGTAAAAAAGCTATCATCACAGATGCTTTTAAACTCAAAGACAAAGCTTTTGGCACGAAGATAACTCTGGAGTACGATAAAAATGATTTTATTAATTGATAAAACACTTCCAAAATGGCATACAATCTAAGAAATCGAAATTTCTTGAAATTACTTGATTTTTCCCCCAGGGAAATTGATTTTCTGCTGGATCTCTCTATGGATTTGAAAGCAGCAAAGTATGGGGGATATGAACAAGCACGTCTTACGGGCAAAAATATCGCTCTGATTTTCGAAAAGGCTTCCACCCGGACCCGATGCGCCTTTGAGGTAGCTGCTCTGGATCAGGGAGCTCATGTTACCTACCTGGGCCCCACAGGTTCACAGATCGGATACAAGGAATCGATGAAAGATACAGCCAGGATTTTAGGCAGGCTTTATGATGGGATTGAATACCGTGGTTTTGGGCAGGCAATTGTTGAAGAGCTGGGAGCCTATGCCGGCGTGCCTGTCTGGAACGGGCTTACTAATGAATTTCATCCCACCCAGATTTTGGCTGATTTCCTGACCATGATTGAACACCATGGCGGCCCGCTGAACCAAATGTCTTTCTGTTACCTTGGGGATGCAAGGAACAATATGGGGAATTCACTACTGGTTGGCGGGGCTAAAATGGGAATGGATGTTAGAATCGCTGCACCAGGTGCCGTTCAGCCTGCTAAATCATTGGTCAATACCTGCATGGACATCTCCAAATCAACCGGTGCCAGTATCCTGATTACCAATGATGTGCGGAAAGCAGTTGAGGGCTGCGACTTTCTTTATACCGACGTATGGGTTTCAATGGGTGAGCCAGATGAGGACTGGAAGGAAAGAATTAATTTGCTTAAGGGCTACCAGGTTAATGCCAATGTTATTGAAATGACTGGTAACCCGGATGTAAAATTCCTCCATTGCCTGCCTGCATTTCACAATCGGGAAACAGTGGTTGGAGAAGAAATATTTAAGAAATTCGGGCTGGATGGCATGGAGGTCACAGAAGAAGTTTTCGAATCAGAAAATTCGATTGTGTTTGATGAAGCGGAGAACAGACTGCACACTATAAAAGCGGTGATGGTCGCCACCCTGGGAGCATAATACCCATAATACACTCATAGACAATCATTTACTCACTTTGTCCTTAACTGCTTTAAAGGGTAGGGTAGATCTAATTTTCTCTTTGGTCAGAGTCTCAGGATTATAGCGGATAATAGACAGGGCCTGGTTTTCGAATCCCTGATCAGCGTTTCTACGCTGAAAAGAAAATTCAGTTTGCAGAGTAGGGTGAGTAAGGACATTTTCCAGGCAGCTGGCACACCTGACAAAATCATTTCCATAAAGATAGAGTGCCTTAAAAAAATAATAGGTCACATCAAAGCCTTGAAAACTGAATTTACTGGGTTCATTGTTCCAGTTCAAACGATAACCTTCACAGAATCCAAGAGTTAAAGAATCGGAGTAATTCACAAAAGGATTGCTGAAGTTTGTATAATAGTGCAGCTTTAGATTGTACAAATATTCTAACTCAAGGGCTTCATTGGAACCCCATTCAGGCCTTCCAAACACTGTGATATCATAATGTAAGGCAAGGGCATTAAGCTTGTTTATGATGTCTGTAACAAAAATCTCATTATTGGAAGGAATGAGTACAAGGTTTTGCCGTCCCAGACTAAGCATATCTTCAACTGGTGCCATAATTGCTTTTTCGGGCAGTTCGTTGGAAAAAGTGGGATGAAATTGAATATTTCCCGATAAAAGATCCTCTGGATAGACCCGGTATGTGAGGTAATCGAATATCTTGCTGCCGTATTTTCTGGCTGTTGGGTTCAAGCTACTGGTATCCTGGACCATAATAATATTCATGTTGTAGAAATCGGCCAGATACAGGCTCGCTAATTCATATTGTATCTTTTCTCTGGGATTAACCTGAAATAAATATGGGTTGTTATCCAGGCCAATACCACTGCCGGACAAGGGGGACACCAGCGGAATTTCACGTTCTTTTGTATAATAAGATGCCACACCCAAAGGGCCGGGGTATACCGGGCCAATGATTAGATCCGCACCATCCAGTTTGCCGGATTCAAAAAGATCTTTGACAACCGAGGTTTTTCTTTCAGTATCATAAACATTAATGTTCATAGATAGTCCGAGTTGCTTTAGCGAATCAATTGCCATATATGCTCCCTCAAGAAATTCCAAAAACCGAACATCATAAATGTCATAAGCGGAGAAAGGAAGGGTGTCATTAATATGCAAGATATCATTGGTGTTCAGGTAAAGCGGAAGTAAAAAAACCACATCAAATACCTGATTGTCATGTGGCTTTAAATATTCCAGGCAATCAGGATTAGTAATCACTCCTAAGTCTTTCACTTCGTCTTCTTCCAAAAGGTCGACTATGTCATCCGTTATGATTCCTTCTTTTATAATCGGAAGCATATCCTTATTGGTAATGAGCTGCCTTGGAATTCTGATAATCTCATTTTCATCAAGCCCCCAACGAATACCAGGATTTGAGTCTTTCAGATCTTTGACCTTAATACCATACATATTGGCCAAGCGAATGGTATTCTGTCCCTTCTTAACCTTATGGTAAATATAAATGGTGTCAGGAGGAGTGTATGTCTCACGCACCGCGGCAACCCGGGTTTTAGGAATTTTAACTTCCATACCAATTGGCAGGTTGTTCTCAACACCTGGATTATTCTCTATGATCAATTTATAATGTATCTTATACTGCCTTGACAGGCTCGAAAGGGTCTCTTTTGGTTCAACTACATGATAATAAAATCGATCAAAATCTTTTTCCGCCTCCACCGAGGTTTTAAGCACTTCAACAAACGGTATTCTGATAACCACACCCAGAGGCAAAACTCCTGAAGAAATATGCGGGACATTTGGATTTTCCTGGCTGATTACCTTTTGAGAAACATTATATGCCTTGGAAACAGAATAAAGGGTATGTCCCTCTTTAATTTCATGCATATAATACTTCTTCCCATCCAGGACCATGATATTATTGGAGCGGGTAACTATTGTCGGCTTGAACTGGCCGATAACCTGTACTTGGAATAGGGGTATCATGAAGAATATTACGAGCACTAAAGTCTTCTTACACAATACCTTTGATTGTCCGAATATGTGATGAAGCATACCTCTTATTAAGCTGGGCTAAGGTAATAAGTAAACGATCCAAACCAAAATATGGTATAGCCTTGGTCTAGCCTGATAATATCGTGTAAAAGGGATGAATTGGGAGTTTCATGTCTTTCACAGTGGCTTTTTCAGAGAGTCCTGTAGAACAAGGAATTCACAATTATCTATCCATCCCTCTATTTCCTCGCGATAAACGGCGGAGCCCATTGGATCTTCCCCGAAAATGAACATATTTTTTATCTTTCCATCCAGAAGCATCAGGTTCTCCTAATTCCATTTTTATCAATGTCATGGATCGAATATCTCCATTCTTGTCTTTAGTGATTTTCACCGGATTGTTCAGGAACAGGTATTCAATGCCTTCTTCTTTTGATTCATGAATCTCGATAGGATTAGCCTCTGTAATTAAAAGATGAGATATGTTCTATGAGGTCATTGCCCACTCAGGAAAGATATCCAGGTCGATCCCGAATGCCCAGCGGGCAATAAAATAAATTGATAAGGTTATGATTAGTGTTCCCATGAGATTCATGATCAACCCGGTTTTTACCATATCGATTATCCGTAATTTATTTGTACCGAAAATGATGGCATTTGGAGGGGTAGCTACCGGGAGCATAAAAGCCATAGACGCGGACATTGTTGCCGGGAGCATGAACAGCAGGGGATGGATCTGTGTGGCCACGGATAAGCCGGCAAGAACAGGCAGGATCATTTCCGTTGTGGCAGTATTAGATGTGAGCTCTGTTAAGAAGGTCATCATGAGTCCCACTATGGCGATAATGAATATTGGATGCATAAGGGATACAAAGCTCAGTTGTTCGCCAAACCAATTGGACAGGCCTGATTCTTTGAAGCCGGAGGCCAGTGCAAAACCGCCACCAAATAACAGAACAATTCCCCATGGAAGTCGTGCAGCAGTTTTCCAGTCAAGCAGTCTGGCTCCTTTTTTATTTTTTGATGGAATAGCAAACAATATGATTGATAGAGCAATAGCTACAGTCCCGTCGTTAATATATTCTGGAAACCTGAAAAGATTCTGCCATCCTGGTATGCGTAATCCACCGAGCTGAAGATCTGCCCTGCTGATCCATAAGATAGCCAGACTGATAAAAATTATCAGGATAATTTTTTCTTCATAGCTGGGTTTCCCAAGAGCCAGATATTGTTTTTTCAGGTGATTTTCATCCAGAGGCTGCTGTTCTTTATTTTTGCCAAATCGAAAATAAAGGAACAGCCAGGCAAAAAGAAATAGGATTACTCCTGCAGGCATGGCAAAAATCATCCAATCAGCAAAACTAATTTCCGGGGCCTCAGGGAACATTATCTGGAATATACGTGTGAATGATAAGTTGGGAGGAGTGCCTACAAGGGTCATCATTCCACCAATAGAAGCACTATAGGCTACTCCAAGTAAGAGGCCGGTGGAATATGAATTTTTTGTTGCTTGACCATTATGTCCCTGCTCTTCCATTTGGGAAATGACAGAGATCAGGATAGGAACCATCATCATTGTGGTTGCCGTATTGGAAATCCACATCGATAAAAATGCTGTAGCCAGCATGAAGCCTAGAAGGATCCTTGCAGGCTTGGTTCCTGTTAACATCAGGATACGCAGGGCAATCCTCTTGTGAAGATCCCATTTTTGCATGGCCAGGGCCACCAGGAAACCTCCAATAAAAAGAAAGATAACGTGATTGAAATAAGTTCCGGAAACCATTTTGCCGTCCATGATTCCCAGCATTGGGAAAAGGACTACCGGAAGGAGTGCAGTCACGGCCAGGGGAACCACCTCCGTGATCCACCAGATGGCCATCCATATTGCTACTGCCAGGGTAGCTGTTGTTTCCGGATGTTCCGGATCCAGTTTGAAAAAAAACAAAATGAGCAGGCCTGTAATCGGACCTGCCCAAAAAGATATTCGTTTTAGACTTCCCTGAAGGCTCATCCTTTATCCTGATTCAAGAATTTTTTAATGTTATGCTCTATTCTTGCTTCAACATCTTGTTCTCCAGGCGCTTCAAATTTCTCGCCTGTAATATTTTCAAACAATTCAATATATCGCTCAGATACATTGGTGATTATTGCTTCTGGCATGTCAGGAAGAATCTGGCCTTCTTTGCCCTGGAATCCATTATCGATCAGCCATTGGCGTACAAATTCTTTTGACAAATGCTTTTGCTTGATGTCTTTATCAAAGTTGGCCTGGTAAGTATCGGAATAGAAATACCGGCTTGAATCAGGAGTGTGAATTTCATCAATCAGATAGATCTTCTCATTTTTAACTCCGAATTCGTATTTAGTATCTACCAGTATCAATCCCATCTTTTCGGCCATCTCTGTACCCCTTTGAAAAAGATTGCGGGTATAATTTTCGAGTTGGATATACTCGTGCTCAGATACCAATCCCAGGTTTATGATTTCCTCCCTGGAAATATCTTCATCATGACCCTCATGAGCCTTGGTAGTGGGTGTAATAATCGGCTCCTTGAATTTTTGGTTTTCCCTCATTCCTTCGGGGAGCGGAATCCCGCAGATAGATCTTTTCCCTGACCGGTATTCTCTCCAGGCATGGCCGGTAAGGTATCCCCTGATAACCATTTCCACCTGGTAAGGTTCAACTTTGTGCCCGATGGTCACCATTGGATCGGGAGTACTGATTTTCCAATTAGGAACAATATCCGAAGTAGCATCAAGAAATTTAGAAGCTATCTGGTTCAGAACCTGTCCTTTGTGAGGAATTCCTTTCGGTAGGACTACATCGAAAGCAGAGATGCGGTCCGTTACGACCATCACTAAATACTCATCATTAATATTGTATACATCCCGTACTTTACCTTTGTACAGATCTATTAATCCGGGTAGATCAAATTGAGTTTGGATAATTGCCTGGGCCATTTGGCGTGTGTATTTATGGTTAAAAAAACAAAGTTAAGAATTTTGATCTTTTTCGTAGGCATTAACTATGCGTTCCACTAGTTTATGCCTGACAATATCGCCCTTGTCGAAATCGATAATAGAAATTCCAGGGATATTTTTCAGCAATCCACGAGCATGGACGAGGCCTGATTTTGACGGTTGGTGCAGGTCGATTTGGGTAATGTCGCCTGTAACAACAAACTTGGAATTTGATCCCATACGGGTCAGGAACATTTTCAGTTGATTAATCGTAGCATTTTGCGCCTCATCCAGGATTACGAAAGAATTTTCCAGTGTTCGCCCTCTCATAAATGCCAGTGGGGCAATCTGAATAGTGTTGTCCTCCAGGTATTCTGACAACTTTTTGGCTGGCATCATATCGAGTAGTGCATCATACAGAGGTTGCAGATAGGGATCCAGTTTCTCCTTTAGATCCCCAGGAAGAAACCCCAGCTGCTCACCAGATTCAACAGCAGGCCTGCTGAGGATTATACGCTTGACTTCTTTATTTCGCAGGGCTCTAACAGCCAGAGATACAGCGATATACGTTTTCCCTGATCCAGCCGGTCCGATGGCTAACAAAAGATCATGAGATTTATACTTTTCCACCATTATCTTCTGGTGTTTCGTTCGTGACCGTATCGGTTTGCCACTGTTGCCGAATATTAAAATATCATTTTCAAATTCTTTTTCCCTGGATCCGGAGGGTATAGATTCTTCCAGCAGCCCTTCCAATGATAATGGATCCAGGCTGTTAAACTGGTTCATATGGGCAATGATTTTATTAATCTTCTGCTCAAACAGTTCAATTTCCTTGGGATTACCTATCGCTTTGATCTGGTCACCCCTTGCAATAATCTTTATCTTTGGAAAAAAACGCTTGATGATTTCTATGTGGATATTATTTTGCCCATAGAATACTACCGGATCGTTACCCTTTAAATATAAAATCTTTTCAATCATAAAGTGGACTAGAATAGTTAATTTTGGCCTTGCAGCGACGCAAAGAACTTGTTTCTCTACTGACAAAAATACAGATATTCGCGAATTATTAATGGTAGAACCCGGAGATGGCGGTAATTACCTTAACGAGTGATTGGAATAAGCAGGATTATTATGCCGGAATGCTTAAGGGCAGGATCATTCGGATGATCCCCTCAGCTGTTTTGGTTGATATAAGTCATGATATACAACCCTTCCATAGCTTGCAGGGAGCATTTGTCCTTCGTCATGCTCTTACAGAATTCCCGGAAGGAACAATCCATATTTTCCTGGTTAACCAGGGTTACGATGCTGATATTAATCCGGTTATATGCAAGTATAGGGGTCAATACATCTTATCCTGGAACGATGCGGTTCTTGGTTTGCTTTTTGACGAAGAACCTGAATTTTGCCTTAATATTACACCAGAGGTATTTGCCAGCATGGGTTTTCAAGATCCTAATACACCCGATACTAAGGTTTTTTCACCTGCATTCCCTGAAATGGCCCTCTTTCCTAATATACTCAAGTGGTTGACTGACAGGCCGAATATGTCTTTTGAAGGATTTGAGTCTACCCATATCGGGCAGTCGCCATGGCAGCCTGTAATTCAGGACGGGGCTATTACAGGACGAGTAATATATATTGATTCCTATCAGAATGCCATCAGCAACATTACGCGTTCATTATTCGAAAGCCAGCAGAAAGATCGTGGTTTCGGGATCTTTGTGAAAAGCAATCATTATCAAATTGATCAGTTGAGTTTAAGTTATCGGGATGCAGAGGCAGGGGATCTGATAGCCTTGTTTAACTCAGTTGGATTCCTCGAAATTGCTATTGTTCAGGGCCAGGTTGGAGAATTACTATCTCTTGAACCCGGCTCAACCATTAAAATTAAATTTTATGACAAGTCAAAATAATCAGGAGACAATTCAGGCCTTCACCCGCCTTCTCTATATCATGGATGAACTAAGAGAAAAATGCCCTTGGGATAAACAGCAGACATGGGAAAGCTTACGTACCCTGACCATTGAAGAAACATATGAACTTTCTGAAGCTGTTATCGACAATGATGAGCAGGGAGTTAAAGAGGAACTTGGTGATCTGATGCTCCACCTGATATTTTATTCGAAAATTGGATTGGAGAAAAATGCTTTCACCCTGAAAGAGGTTTTGGATTACATCAACGAAAAATTAGTTTTCAGGCATCCTCATATTTTTTCTGATGTGGAAGTGTCGGGTGCCCGTGAGGTGGCCGACAACTGGGAAAAGATCAAATTAACTGAGAATGAGGGTAAAACAGTACTTGGGGGTATTCCTGGCAGTCTGCCGGCATTAATAAAGGCATATCGTATTCAGGACAAGGCCAGGGGGGTTGGTTTCGACTGGGAACATAGGGAGCAGGTTTGGGATAAGGTAGAGGAAGAGATTCAGGAATTTAGAGAAGAGCTTTCAGATGATAAAGATCCGGCAGCTATTGAGCAGGAGTTTGGGGATGTGTTTTTTTCACTTGTCAATGCAGCGCGCCTATATGGGATCAATCCTGAAAATGCCCTGGAGCGGACCAACCTGAAATTTATTAGCAGGTTTAATTACCTGGAAAACGAAACCATTAGCAAGGGTTTAAGCCTCAGGGATATGAGTCTTAAGGAGATGGATCTGATCTGGGAGGATGCAAAAAAGGCAGATCACTGATCCGCCTTTAGTTGATTATTCTTCTTTACCGGTCTCTTTCGGGAGAGTATTTTCTATCTCATCTGTTTTTGAAGGCTCAGATACGGGTTCTGGATCAGGTTCCTGAACGGACTCGGGCTCGGGTTCTTTTTCCAATAAACCATGTTTCAAGAGTTCATTATACCAGACCAACACCTTTTTCATATCAGAAATATATACCCTGTCGGTATCATATTCAGGTACAATTTCAATGAAATATGATTTGAGCTCATCATTACTCATCTTTTTCGGATGGTCTATTTCCTTATTCCCTTCTTTGTCCATTATTTTTTTTAATACCTCAGCAAGAGGCAATTCATCCTCTTTAGTATAAATGGAAATGTCTTCCAATCCACTTATCCTGGATGATGCATAAGCCGGCATCCTTTTACCAGTATCAAGATGTTCAACAATAACAGCATTTTTACCCTGGGAGATCATTTTAAACAGTCCTCCATGTCCGGCAATTGATAGTATTCCTTTGAGATCCATCCGAGTTAAATTTTTATTCTTTCACAAATATAGGAAATTAGGACATTCCCCGCGTTTTTTTGATTTTCTCAAAAGCTTCATGAAGCTTTTGAAACTTCTCTTTTGCTTTTTCTTTCACATCCTCACCAAGATATGCAACTTTATCTGGATGGTATTTAACGGCCATTTTTCTGTAGGCTTTTTTTACCTCTTCATCACTGACTTCTTCATTGATTTCCAGGATCTGGTAAGCAGCATCAAGATTATCCCTGAACATGGCTTTGATAGAATTCATGTCGGAGGAAGATATACCCATGTAATAGGCAATCTGTTCTACCATTCTAATCTCCGTTTCGCTTACTCTTCCATCGGCTTTTGATACCCCAATGAGAAAATGTATTAATTGGAGCCTGGAGCTATAATCCATATGACGTCCTATTTGACGGCATATCTGTTCTATAGGAATATTTTGTTTAAGTATGTCCCTGAGAACAAGCATGGTATCCTTTGTTGTTTCCGGCCCGAAGCTCTGTGTGAAATAAGTTTTTACATAGTCCAGCTCTGAACGAACAACCTTTCCATCGGCTTTCATGACTGCTGCTATTAAAACCACCAGACTGGATACGAAATCACCATGTGTAGTACCGGAAGCTGGGCGACCCTGCTCTTTGAAAATCTGGGTTCCTCCTTCATCAAGGACTGATCCCAGTGCAAATCCTAGTAGACCTCCTAAAGGACCTAGAAAGGCCCAGCCTAGTCCACCACCAATCCATTTTCCAAACTTTCCCATTATTGCAATTGTATTAATTTCTTGTGAATGTTTAAAACCTGTGGTAAAATGAGGGACCTCCCATCATTTACGATAACAAAATCCGCCAGGTTAAGTTTATCCTCATCACTCCATTGGTTTTGCATTCGCTTTTTTATCTGGACGGGACTCATTTGATTTCGCTCTTTAACCCGATCAATTCGAAGTGCTAAGGGAGCGGTAACAAGAATGGTGGAGTTGAGTCGTCTATAGCTCCCGGTTTCAAAAAGGATGGCTGCTTCCTTAATAATATAGGGATATTTATTATTCTCTGTACACCATTTTGCAAAATCATATTCCACCTCCGGATGGACTATTTCATTGAGCTTCTGTAGCATGACCGGCTTTTCAAAAACCTGGCTGCCAATAAACTTGCGATTAAGAATACCTTGGCTGAATGCTTCTTCCCCGAAAAGGGAAATTATTTTATTCCTTATTGATGGTAAACTATTACTCAATTCCCTGGCTCTGGAATCAGCAGGATAAACAGGAATGTTCAAGGCATGAAAAATTTGAGCTACATAAGATTTCCCACTTCCAATACCTCCTGTTAGTCCTATACAGATCATTATTTTTCGAGTATATAACCAACAGTTTCCGGATTGATCTTTATATTGCTGATGTACTCAGGAGATTGAAGAATTAAAATCTTAAGCTTGGAAGGAATCCCTTCAATGACATTTGAGTAGTCAACGCATAATTTGAAATTTTCAGGCTGGATGGCCTCGAATTCAGAAACAACAACCCTAAATGTAAGTTGTGCAGCGGCTGGAAATAATTTGAGGTGCAGCGAATCCGGAATATTTGTACCATAGACTAGTACCTCCAGGCTTTTCTCTGTGAATTGTTCAACAGGGATTTCTATCTGAACCCTTGTCATCGACATGCTAACCTTATCATGAATCGCCACTAATGCCAAGCTTTTTTGAATATTCTTTCCAAGATTTTTCAGTTTTAGCGGGCTGGTGGCTACTGACATCACCGTGTCGATTATAACCGACGGACCTGATATTTCAATACTGTCCGGAATTATTTTAACCTCTCCCCTCACCATGTACTGTTTTTCCAGCTCCATTTCCAGATTAGCTACCACGGGAACCATTTTTTTTACCAACCGGACAAACCTGAAGGTAATTGTGTCTGGAAAAACTGAATTTACCTCGATATGGTGGAGTTGGTTTGCCAGTCCGGTCTTTATTTGTTTAAGGGACAGATCTAATTTATGATTGTCTTCATTATTGAGCTGGTCGTGGTAAAGTTCTCTGAAGTCAATTCGAAGCGGGCTTTTGGAAACATCCCAGTTATGTCTGAGTATTGCAAAGCCATTACCCTTGACTTCCAATTGAATCTTCGACGGAAGATCGTTTACCAGAACCCTGTCTTTAGGCAATCCAACGTATTCAACTGGGTTATAGATCAGAGTGTTATATTCTTTTTCCAAAGTCCACAGCAACCAGATAAAAGTTGCTATACCTATGAATATAAAGAATATAACCAACCTTTTATTAAGCTGGAGTTTTTCCCGGGTAGTCAGCCCGGGATTATTTTTTAATAATCCGTTCTCAGACATTATTTTGAAAACGGCTCCTCAAAGAACCGTTTTATGCTACTTCTTCTGTTGGTTGGCGAGGTCTTCAGCTCCGCGTACGATTGACCCCCTGTCAACTTTAATTTTGACATCCTGGTCAATTTCGATCATGGCAATGTTATCCTTGATTTCAAGAATTCTGCCATAAATGCCGCCTGTGGTGACTACTTTATCCCCTTTTTTGAGGCTTTCACGATAATTACGCAAATCTTTTTGCTTCTTCATTTGTGGACGAATCATAAAAAAATAGAAGATTATGATTAGTACCGCAAAAAATAATAGAGAAGAATAAGGATTGGGCTGTTTGCCCGTTGTTTCCTGAAGGAATAGAATAATTGACAAATTCATTTTATAATTTTATTTTGGTTTGCTATTTATTTAATACTGCAATTTGAGCTTCAATTTCTAATCGAATAGTATTAGGTTGAGCATTTGTAAGAATGCTTATTGTCTTGTGTTGAGCACCCGTTTTTCCAGCTGTGTTGAAAACCACCTCGATTTCACCTTCTTCACCTGGCTTGATAGGTTTACGGCTATAGGTTGGAATTGTACACCCACATGTGGCAGAGGCATCTGAGATAATAAGGTCTGCTCCACCAGTATTAGTAAATTTGAAAGTATTTGCGACTTTTTCCCCCTGGACAATCAGGCCGAAGTCATGACTGGTTGTTTTAAATTCCATTACAGGTAATTTACTTTTCTCAGTCTCTTTCCCTTTCCCTTTCTCCTCGTTGGCAGAAATGGGATTACTGACAAGATCAGCTGAAATAGCGGTATCATCGTCCTTCTCCTGTTTTTGTTGACATGACAGGAACTGAACCAGGAATAACAAAGATAAAACAGGTATTAAAATTTTCTTTTTCATGATTTGATAATTCTTAAACGCCTACAAAATTAATGATTCACAGCAAATAATCGCAAGTAAGAAAATAAAACGAGTTATTTTGCTTATTATGGTTCTCCAATCAATCCCCTTCCGGTTTTTATTATTTTTTTCTCAGTTTTCAGGGTTTGGAATGTTTTATCAAGAATTCCATTAATAAATACACTGCTTTTTTCTGTACTGTAATACTTGGCAATTTCAATATATTCATTCAGGGTCACCTTTGTTGGGATCGAAGGAAATTCAATGGCTTCGGTAATAGCCATTTGCATAATCAGTATATCCATGATAGCTATACGATCAAAATCCCAATTTTTTGTAAAATTTTTTATTAAAAGCCTATGTTCATCTCCATGAACAACGGATTTGCGGAAAAGATCAGTAAGGAACTTCTGGTCCTCCTCATCCTTAAACATCGGGAACATTTTTATGGTTTGTGATTCCTTGAATTTACCTAGAGTCTTAATGGCCATCCCGGCTGCAAAGTCAATGTCATCATTCCAGAAAATACTTCTCTCCTCAAGAACCTGACTTAGATTCTCGTCAGGAGTCAAAATGCTTTCAATCAAGAAAATAAGGAAATTTCTGTGCTGGCTAAAAGTCAGGGTCTCTGATCCCATGTAGGTAGTATATTCTACGGTTTCGATCATAGTTGAATATAAATGCTTGATCAGTTCAGGATAATTGGCCCATGAAATATGATGTTGATCAACATACCTTAGAAAGGAATCATTATCCCTCAATTTCAAAATAATAGGATTAAGAATGAATTGAGTGTTAGGATTTGATTCGTCTTCCGTTGGAAAGTGTTTTGATTTTTTTATCTCTATCCTGTTTTCAGCATAGGTGGCAATTTCCAGGATCAGCAACAGGATAAGGTGGTATAGTTCATAGCTCTTTCCCACACTAAAAAGTAATTCCTTTTCCGCTTTGTTTAAATTTGGATTATCCGACATGTTATAGGCATAGATAATCTGTAGTGCCTTTATTCTAAGTAGTCGTCTGCTAATCATAAGCTTAAAGAACTAATCCTGTATCCATATTAAGGGTTCGCAAAGGTAGTTTTTTTTTGATTATATCAAATGTCCAGTCAGAATCACTACTCCAAATATTTTTTCTGTCTGATCTTAACTTAATTATATTTTTTCTATTTTTGACCTCGTTATCCTAAACTAGAGACCTGTGGAATATGGAGGAATTAGATAAACGCAGTGGAAATGATCAACAAGATCGGGAAGAGATTTATTCAAAGGTAGTAAGAGCCGGAAAAAGGACTTATTTTTTTGATGTAAAAGCCACTCGAAAGGATGATTATTATCTGACTATAACCGAAAGCAAAAAGATTTTCGACAAAGAAGGGCACTTTCATTTTGAGAAGCATAAGCTTTTTCTGTATAAAGAGGATTTCGAGAAGTTTGCTGATGGTTTCACCGATGCAGTTGATTACATAAAAAGTGTTAAGGGAGATTTCTCTGAGCAAGTTCCATCACATTCTGATGGAAAAGATGAGGATGCTTATATGAATGTAGAGTTCGAAGATCTTGATGATGAAAAGTAAAAAGTTGGAGCCACATAGGTAGGAGCCTGTCGTTTTTTCATTTTATCATTGTTATCGAAGTCGGTCAGGCTTTATCCACACCTGGGTTTGATTGTGTTGCATTATGTTTTTTCTTGGTGGGTTTTCATTCACTCTGGTATCGAGGATTTTTCCCCTTCTGGATTTAGTGTGCAATTAAGCATTTATTCTATATATTTAGATGGTGGCTGAAATTCGCCCCGGTTTGCCGAACTAAATTAAGTTGGCAATGGTGACAATTAAGCGGGTTGCAAGCAGAAAAGATCTGAAACGGTTCATACATTTTCACTATGATCTTAATCGATCTGATCATGCTTTTATAGGTGACTTATATAGGAACCAAAAGAATCTTCTGAGTACTAAGGTTAATCCTTTTTTTGATCATGCTGAAGGATGTTATTTCATTGCATCCCGGTCAAAACTTATTGTAGGGAGGATTGCAGTGGTTCATAACCGGGCCGATAAGCCGGAAGCTGATAAGGATTGTGCCCAATTTGGTTTTTTTGATTCTATCGATGACCACGAAGTAGCACAGGGACTATTTGACGCAGGAACCGAGCAGGCAAAGGATTGGGGATTATCAGTACTGGAAGGTCCGGAGAATTTTTCTTTTAATGATTCCCTGGGGGTTCAGGTGGAGGGTTTCAATCACTCTCCTTATTATGAAATGCCTTATAATTCACCTTATTACGACCAGCTTATTCAGGGATGTGGGTTTAAGAAATCCATTGACCTCTTTGCGTATTATATTGCCACCATGGATTTTCCTGAACGGCTCATCCAAGCCAAGCCTATCCTTGTATCCCGTTTTGCCCAAAGGGGAATACGGATCCGGAACTTTGATCCAAACCGGTTTGCTCAGGAGGTGGATGCTATTTCGGATTTGTACAACAGGGCCTGGGTGAGTAACCAGGGGTTTGTTCCTGTTTCACGAAATGAATTTCAGTTTTATTTCAGGAAGTATAAGCCTTTTCTAGACCCAGACCTGATTTTTGTTGCGGAAAAGGAAGGTCGTCTTATTGGCTTTTCTTTAACCCTTCCCAATTTGAATGATGTGTATACCCGATTGAAAAGGGGTAAAATGCCTCTGCTGGAATTATTAAGGCTAGGGAGCCTGACCAGGAAAATCAAAACCATAAGAATAGTGGCAATTGGTATTGAAAATGATTTCAGACGGATGGGTATAGATTCATATTTCTATATTAAAACATTTGAGGCAGCTCAGCAAAAGGGGTACCTGGCAGGGGAAGCCTCCAGAGTGCTGGAAAATAATGAAATGATGAATAATGCAATGGCAAAAATGGATGCCCAGTTGTATAAACGATATCGGCTTTACAGATTAGCTATATAAAATTTTTTTATGCTAGAAAAGGAAATCATTATTAGAGAGGTTACAAATGCAAAGGATCTAAAAGAATTTGTTTTGCTACCCTCAAAAATTCACAGGAACCACAAAAACTGGGTGCCTCCGATTTATATGGATGATTTTAATTTTTTTAATCCTAAAAAGAACTCTTCTTTTTCTTATTGTGATCACATCCGTTTACTTGCTTACCGGTCAGGTGAAGTAGTAGGAAGGGTAATGGGCCTGATCAATCATCGTTATAACGAACGCAGGAACGAGAACAATGCTCGTTTCTCATATCTTGAAACCTACCAGGACCAGGATGTAGTTCATGCGCTTATCACTCATGTTGAAGATTGGGCGCGTTCTCTTGGGACGGAAAAAATTGTTGGGCCTATTGGCTTTTCCGACAAGGAACCGCAGGGATATATGATTGATGGTTTTGATCAACCCATTTCACTGGCAACTTATTGTAATTTACCCTACCAGGTTACTTTACTTGAAAATGAGAGTTACCATACTGAGGTTAACCTGATGGCCTATAAAACACCTATTTCGGATGCTCTGCCTCCGGTCTATCAGCAAATTTTACCCAGATTGGAAAAGCTAAATCAGGAGTTCAAACTGAAAGAGTTTAGCAATCGTTTTGAGCTGAGAAAATATATCAGGCCGGTACTTCGACTAACTAATAAAGCATTTGAACAGGTATACGGTTCAATGCCATATGAGGATAGAGAGATGAATGAATTTGCGAATCGTTTTATCCTCTTTCTAAATCCCAATTTTATTAAAGTTGTGGAGGATCGACATGGCCAGGTTGTTGCATACGTTGTGGGAATGTCGGATATCAGTAATGGCATAAGGAAGGCAAAAGGGAAAGTACTTCCGTTCGGGATTTTTACTATGCTGAGGAGCGGTAGACGTTCTAACCAACTTAACCTGCTGCTTGGTGCCGTTGAGGAGAGGTACAGAGGTAGAGGATTAGATGTTATGATGGCTATAAAGTTGCTGAAGTCTGCAAGGGAAAGGGGTAAGGTAGTGATGGACAGTCATCTGGTCCTGGAAGAAAATATTAAAATGAGGGCAGAGGTTGAGCGAATCGGAGGAGAGATTTACAAGAGATACCGTATTTTTCAAAAGAAGCTTTAAGCTAAAAACATTCCCCATAGCTTAAATAAATTCCGCTGCTATTTTGCCCCAAGGCAAAATCAAGGCGGATATTTCCCCGGTTGGCGTTATCAATCTGAAACCGTAGTCCGCTCCCAAAACTATACATAGGGATACGGTCAAAGAGGTCAGTAACATTATTGCCAGCATTTCCCAAACCATTAGCAACTCCACCATCAATTCCTGTTATCTGATCCCTCACCATATGACTCCCTTCCTGAAATTTCAGATTATAAAGCTGCTGGAAACGATGTATACCTCCTGCATATATATTTGGTGCAAATGCATATAAAAAAGAATTATCCAATTCGATACGCTTGGTTTGGTACCACTCCGAAATGGAATCCGTTGTGTTGGGCTCGTCCCAGTAAAAAATCTCAGGAAACCGGTACAATGAATTGCTCCCTGAAGCAATTAGCTTGTTTTTGAATACTAAAGATGATGATCAAGATCCAGAATAAATTGCTTGTTCAGGGTATACAATAAATCCAGTTCCAAGTTGGAAAGGCGACTGCTTCCTTCATAGTTTTTTGCGTTTTTAAACAAGTATGGTTTTTATCCGGATCTGAATTGATTAAATTTATGGCATATTTGATAAAGTGGAAAGAGGAATAGGTTTATCGATTTAAAAAAACTAAGAATGTTAGAGAAAAGCTTACTTTGGGTTTTACTGGTTTTAGGTTTTCTAGATTCTGTTTATGGACAGGAGGTAACTAATATGACAGTTTTGGATAGCAATGGTGTGATTGTTAAATCGATCCAGACTGGAAACGATTCTTTCCTTACAAATAACTCAGCCCTTTTTTCTTTTTTGTTGGGAGAGAAATTAATCACTTCAGCCGACTGTTCGGGGGGGGCCTCGGGTGACTCTATCCTTTGGGTTTATAAAAATCAGCTGTCGATAGGTTGGACTGTAGATCATGATTTCCATCCCGGATTTAAGGGTAGATTATATTTCCGGAATATTTCGAGTGATACACTGGAGCTACACAACCTGGTGCCTTTTGGGGAGCAAGCAGATCGGGTATATATAACAGGCCAGGGCAGACATCATTTATCAAGAACCCATCTGTTTCGTCCAGGCCTGGATCCGGTAAATGTGATTGTCCCGGATAATGCCTGGGATCTGGGATTTTGCGAGCTTGAGCTTGAAGGGGTTTCTGTGTTTGGGTTGGTCCGGCGATCTGGGTCCAAAGATGCGCAGATCCGACGGTTTGAGAATATTCTATTGCCTGGATCCTCAGTATGGTATGATTTTTATGCTGACACATACCAGGGAATATGGCAGGAAGGTTTGCGCAAAGTTTTTCAAGAGAGGGTTTTATACGATTTGTCTGAGTTTGATAATAGCTTATATGAAAGGGAAGACCTTAAATGGATCCAGCACAGTTATGTCTCTCATCTGATCTATGGTTGGGATCACCTGTTTTATGAGAGTGAGGATGGAAAATATGTGCTTAAGGATTTTCTACTCCGCGGACAGAAGTGGTATGGGGGCGATGATTTTGTGGGTATTTGGCCTACCTGGCCCTCTCTTGGGCTTGATCAAAGAAACCAATGGGATCTATTCAGGGATCTTCCTGGTGGATTGAAAAGGTTAAGCGAAATAGCGAAAATGGCAAGAAACGAGGATACAAAGTTTTTTATTTGTTATAATCCCTGGGACGAGGACACCAGGGCTGAGAGCCATTATTCTGGGATGGCCGACCTGGTTAAGAAGATTGGTGCCGATGGTGTTGTTATAGATACCAGGGGAAGCTCGTCGCATGAGATGCAGGAAGCAGTGGATAGTGTAAGGCCCGGGGTTGTGATGTACAGCGAGGGCATGGCGGTTCCGAAAGATATGCCAGGCATTGTATCGGGCCGTGTACATAATGCTCTTTATTATCCTCCCCTGCTCAACCTGAACAAGCTGATAAAGCCGGATTTTGCAATTTTCAGAGTAGCGGAGTTAGCCTTTGAACCTATCCGCAGGGAATACGCTACCTCTTTTTTTAATGGATATGGAACGGAATTAAATATCTTCAAACCCGGTCGACCCGACTGGATTGAGGCAGACTATAGGTTTTTCGGTAAAACGGTCATGATTCTCAGGGAAAATACCAGCAATTTTGTTCAATATGATTTTGTCCCACTAATACCAACTATTAAGGATCATGTGTATGTAAACAAATGGCCTGGCAAGGGAAAGGTTCTTTTCACCATTCTTAGCCTGATTCCTGAAGGATTTGATGGTGCCTTGTTTGAGGTTGATGTTCAGGATGGTCATCACCTGGTTGACCTGTGGCAACACAAGGAACTTGAGCCGCTCGACAAGGACGGCAAGCATTATGCACCCGTAAGAACTGATGCCTTTCATAAATCATGGCTGGGAACCAATAATGAAGGAGCGGTAAGTGCCTTAGCTGTTTTTCCTGAGATACTTAAAGTTCATCTTTCAGTCGATTCTCTGAATTTCCTGGCCAGCAGGGGGGATATAATTAAAATCTGGCCTGGGGTTCCAGACTATGAAAAAACGCCTGGAATTTTTAGTACAGAAGGACAAACCATATCATTACATGAACAATTCGGAAGATTCGAAGGGGATTTTGTTGTTCAGGTTTTTGAAAATGATGAGTTGATTGATGAACGTGTCATTTATGTAATGCCTGGAATCCCAAGGCTTATCAGCAAGGTGGAATTATCTGACTTTTCAGATATTGCCCCCACTGGCATGGTGGAAATTCCGGCTGGTTTGTTTACATGGAAAACCACTAATGGTGATGAGTTTATAGGGTATCCGGAAGTACCTGATACTGGTCAGATTCAGATGAAGAAATTCTATATGGATAAACATCCTGTTACCAATAAGCAGTTTGAAAAATTCCTTAATGAATCGGGATATCATCCTGTTGATAAAGCAAATTACCTAAAGCATTGGGTTGATGAAAAACCCATAAGGGCTGATGAAAACAAGCCGGTTATCTTTATTAGCTATGATGATGCTGTGGCTTATGCCAGCTGGGCAGGCAAAAGGTTGCCCACTGAGATGGAATGGCAGTATGCCGCTCAAACAACTGATCTACGAGCATGGCCCTGGGGCGAGGAGGAAGGTATTACCCGTGAAAAACAATGGGTTACGAATACACTAACCGTTTACCGTCTTCAAGGAGTTGACTCCACACTTTGTAACACGGGAAATGGGAATCTTGATCCGGTGGGCAAATACCCCAAAGGAGCAAATCCAAATGGATTAGAGGACCTGGTGGGATCAGTCTGGCAAATGACTAATGATGAATATGATAATGGGTCATGCAATTTTGTTATACTTAAAGGTGGGAGTTATTTCAGTCCGGGATCCAGCTGGTGGTACGTTCAGGGCGGGCCACGGGAATTATATTACCGTCAGATGCTTCTGCGGGTTTCCCGTGGTTTTGAAAGAAATGGCACCGTAGGGTTCCGATGCCTGAAAGATGCTCTTTAGTCTTTGTAAATAAGTCTATTACCCTTGCCTGAATCATCCAGGACTCCCATGGCTTTAAGTGAATCAATCATTTTTAAAGCTTCACTTTGTCCAACTAACACCTCGGCTTCTATCATCTCGGAAAGCTTGTTGAGGTATTTTGGCCGTTTTACTTTACCAAGGCCAAATAGTTTACGTTCAATCATTTCAAGACTAGGATCTTTTGTAGGGAATTGGGCGATTTTTGCCTCGATCAGCTCCTTTGTAATAGTTTTTTCTATCCTTGGTTTTCTGGTTTTGGCCGCATCAGCAGGCTTCACTTTTTTATCTTTCTTCCTTGGTCGTCCCATTTTTTTCTTGGCCAGGGGTTCTGCCATGGGCTCTGAGGAATCGATCGGACTTTCTTTCTTAGATCGGGTTTTACGTACAGATTTCTTTGGTGGAGCAACTGTATCAGCTGATTTTTTTAGCCTTCCAGGCCCCCTCTTTTTTTTAACAACAACTCCGGCCTCAGGTTGGATAATTTCAACCGGTATATTCTGTGAAGCTAAGAAATCTAATGTTTTATTGTACTTAGGAGTTTTTGTAGCGACGAAGAAATTCAATTCTTCTTCAGCATTTAGAAATTGACCAATAGTCAAGACTATATGGTTAATTATTTGGTTGGTATCCATTTCAACAGTATTAACCCAAATCAGATTATTACCGTAAATGGGAAGCTCTCTAATTAATTCCTTCGGAATTTTGATATTTGATGTATCTGCATACACATAAACAAGGTAGCTTTCCTCCTGAGACAATATTCTCTCTCTTATAAGCTTGAAATCCTTTGATTCAGTAAAGAAAATTGACGTTGCCATAATTAAATAAACATTTTATTGGTTGTTAATTTGATGTTTCTGACAAAATTATGACAATATTAGTTATTATAAGGGTAATTATATAATAATAATCCGGTTTTCTGTCACATGTAATCAGCACTCATTCGTTAATAAAATCAATAATTTCCGGATTTTCCTTTTTAACTTCCCGGACCCTTTCATTACCCAAAATAGCTTCATATGCTTCCAATAAATCCTCTGGTTCAGAAAAATCAGTTTTATCATAGGCATATTGGTATATCGATTCTTTATTTTCTTTTAGTTCATTAAGGTCTATTGTTGGGCTCTCGGATGCTGAAACAGCCTGAGCGAAAAGCAAATAAAACTCTTCGTAGGCACTCTCCTAAATATATTCTTCTAAATTATATTCGGTTTTTCATAAGCTGCTTTCTGGAATTTGGGATCTTGTTCCCGGTCTTCTTCATCCATACTGATCATTTCCACTTCATCATCAGTTAGAAAGTCCTTTCAATTCAATTTATTATATGGATTACTCTGAAGCAATTTCTCATCATATTTGAGATTGGAGAAAAAAAGAGGATATTATTTTCCAATTATAGACATCAAAAGCATATATATCATAAAGAGCAATTATGTATTTTGAGGAAGATCGGGTCTACCATATTTTTAACAGGGGAATCAATCGTCGACAAACTTTTTACACAAGTAGAAATTACGAGTATTTTCTTGGCAAAGTTGAAAAGGAATTAAGCCCCTGGGCTGATATCCTATCTTATTGCTTAATGCCCAACCACTTTCATCTGTTAATTAGGGCCAACAAGGCTGGATGTGAATTATATCAAAAGTTTGAACCTGCTCAAATTCCTATGCAGGTTCTTAGTAAGAAATTAGGCGTGACTTTGGGCTCATATACTCAAGGGATAAATAAACATTACAGTAGAACAGGAAGTCTGTGGCAGCAAAAGACAAAAGCGATTGAGTTGAATAGATTTAAGGATGCTTCGGATTACCTTGAATCTTGTTTCCATTACATTCACCAAAATCCTACTAGAGCTGGATTAGTTGCAAAAGCTTATGAATGGCCGTATTCTTCATACAATGAGTACCTTCGGAATTCATCAATAAATATTTGTGATATTAGGGTAGCATTATCCTTACTTAATAAAACCCCTCTTGAGTTTCTGATTTCTTCCAAGATTGTCAAGGAAAATAATGATTTGAAGAGATTCTTATATTATAATAGCGAACCGTAGGTTTAAGCCAACCGACCGCTAATGAAAATTAGTATTTTTACAAAACAATTTTAAAACCCTCAAACTTCTTCATATGATCCTCTTTTTTCAAGGAAACGCCAAGATCTTCGCAGCAGAAGCAAGTCAAGTCCCCTCAAATGCAGATATTGATAAATTGTGCTGGCTTTTCGGAAATACCCATGTTATCAATCAAAAAGAAATTAATGGATGGTTTAAGGGGCCAAGGAAAGAAATGATAACCCCCTGGTCTACCAACGCAGTGGAAATTACTATAAACATGGGAATCAACATCTTGACCCGGATCGAAGAATTTATTCCTGTCCCAGATTCCTCGGCTTCTTTTGATCCAATGCTGGAGAACCTTTTCAATAACCCCGGTCAGGATTTGTTCACGATTATCAGGAAGCCTGAGCCAATAATGCAGATACAAAATATTCAGGAATACAACAAGAAGGAAGGCCTAGCCTTGAGCGATGACGAGATTCTATACCTTGAAGAAGTGGCGGGTAAGATCCATCGGCCGCTTACTGATAGCGAAGTTTTCGGTTTCTCGCAAGTCAATTCAGAGCATTGCAGGCATAAAATTTTTAACGGTTCATTTATCATCGATGGACAGGAAATGCAAGATTCACTGTTTGATCTGATCAAAAAGACATCTATAATAAACCCTGAAAGTATTGTATCGGCATATAAGGATAACGTGGCCTTTGTCCTTGGACCCATAATTGAACAATTTGCTCCGGTAAGTCAGGATAAGCCGGATTATTTCGTGACTAAAAACATTAATACTGTCTTGTCCTTGAAGGCCGAGACTCATAATTTCCCAACAACTGTAGAGCCCTTCAATGGAGCGGCAACGGGAGCGGGCGGTGAGATTCGTGACCGTTTAGCAGGAGGAAAAGCCAGCATACCCTTAATTGGAACTGCGGTTTATATGACTTCCTACCCACGATTGGATCCGGGCAGATCTTGGGAAAGTAGAAATGATGAGAGAGATTGGCTTTATCAGAGCCCGGAAGATATTCTAATAAAAGCTTCAAATGGAGCCAGCGATTTTGGAAATAAATTTGGTCAGCCATTACTTTGCGGAAGCTTGCTGACATTTGAGCATGAAGAGGATGACACATGCTATGGCTACGACAAAGTTATCATGTTAGCCGGTGGGGTTGGGTTTGCAAAAAGCCAGGATAGTTTAAAGGATAAACCTGAAACTGGTGATGCAATAGTGGTTCTCGGAGGCGATAATTATCGTATTGGAATGGGAGGAGGAGCTGTATCATCGGTGGCTACAGGTGAGTATGGCAATAGAATAGAGCTGAATGCCGTTCAACGATCCAACCCGGAAATGCAAAAGAGAGTGTACAATGCTATTCGGGCAATGGCTGAGGCAGATACAAATCCGATTGTATCAATTCACGACCATGGAGCTGGCGGTCACCTAAATAGCTTATCTGAGCTTGTGGAGGACACTGGAGGTACTATTGAATTGAGTAAACTGCCAATTGGTGATCCAACACTTTCGGCAAAAGAAATTATTGGCAATGAATCCCAGGAAAGGATGGGATTAATCATCAAGGAAAAGGATCTGGAAACACTTTTTCGTGTGGCATTACGTGAAAGAGCCCCTATGTATGATGTGGGCAGAACAACCGGCGATTATCGTTTCGTATTTGCCAATTCACCAGGCCAACAGAACCCAATTGATCTTGATCTTGCGTATTTGTTTGGTAAACCGCCGAAAACCATACTCACCGATTCAAGCCATCAAAGGAAATTTAAGCCTTTACAATACTCGATTAACAGATTTGAACAATACCTCACTGATGTTTTGCAAATCGAAGCTGTTGCATGTAAGGACTGGTTGACAAATAAGGTTGATCGTTCCGTAACCGGAAAAGGAGTTGTGCAGCAAACAGCAGGAGAAATTCAACTACCTGTTAATGATCTGGCTGTAGTCTCTATTGATTATCGAGGAGAGAAGGGTATAGCTACATCTATCGGCCATGCTGCAGTTTCTGCATTAGCTGACCCGGCGGCGGGCTCTCGCCTGGCAATCGCTGAAGCATTGACGAATATGGTTTGGGCTCCTTTGCACAAAAGGATCAAAGCCGTTTCCCTATCAGCAAATTGGATGTGGCCGGCAAAAAATCCAGGAGAAAATGCACGCCTTTATAGCGCTGTCAAGGCAGTCAGCGATTTTGCTTGCGAGCTAGGTGTTAATGTACCAACAGGCAAAGATTCAATGTCAATGACCCAGAAATATCCTGATGGTAAGCTTGTATATGCCCCAGGGACTGTTATTATTTCCACTGTGGGAGAAGTAAATGATGTTAAAAGAGTAGTCCCCCAGGTGCTGGTAAATGACATAGATACCAGCTTATATTATATTGATTTTAGTCAGGATGATTTTGAACTGGGGGGCAGTAGTTTTGCTCAGATCCTTGGTGCGGTAGGGCCTGAGACTCCAAAAATGCAATCGGCATCCTATTTCCGTATGGTATTTGATAACATTCAGGAATTAATTGAAAAAAATCTGATATTGAGCGGCCATGATGTTTCTGCAGGTGGTACCATTACCACCCTGCTTGAAATGTGTTTTCCTAACACAAAGGGTGGTCTGGATATCAATATTAATGCTTTTCCAGATCATGATCCTATCAGGCTGTTCTTTACCGAACAACCGGCTGTGGTTGTCCAGGTCAAAAATATCCTGGCATTTGAAGACTTGCTTGATGCCCGAAAAATTAATTACTTCAAAATTGGCCATCCTATCACTGAACGCAAGATCAGGATAAAAGGAAAGGGATTGTCAAGCGTGCTGCAAATTGACATAATGCGGGATATATGGTTTAGGACAAGCTATTTACTCGACCGAAGGCAATCGGGAATCATTATGGCAAAGGAGAGGTTCGATAACTATAAAAACCAAGCCATTAAATTTAAGTTCCCGGCAAATTTTTCAGGAATTTTTAAGGCGATGGGAACTGATCCGGACCGCCAGGTGCGAAGTGGAATTAAAGCTGCCATAATTAGAGAGAAAGGAGTGAACGGTGACAGGGAAATGGCCTATGCCATGCATCTTGCCGGGTTTGATGTGAAAGATGTGCATATGACCGATCTTATTGCAGGAAGGGAAACTCTTGAGGAGTTGAATTTCATTGTTTTTGTCGGGGGATTTTCGAATTCGGATGTATTGGGTTCGGCCAAAGGTTGGGCCGGTGCATTCCTTTATAACCAAAAGGCGAAAGATGCCTTGGAGGCTTTTTATGCACGCAAAGATACACTCAGCCTGGGAGTGTGCAATGGCTGCCAGCTGATGATGGAATTGAAACTTATCCATCCTGATCATCTTGAACACCCACGAATGTTGCATAATGCCTCAGGAAAGTTTGAATCGGCCTTCCTGGGAATGGATATTTTAGAAAATAGTTCAGTAATGTTGGGCTCATTGTCTGGCAGTAGCCTGGGTATATGGGTTGCACACGGAGAGGGGAAATATGATTTCCCCTCTGGCTCAAATAAGTACAATGTAGTGGGACGATATAGTTACCAGGCTTATCCAGGAAATCCTAATGGATCGCCTGAGGGCATTAGTGGAATATGCTCGGATGATGGCCGTCACCTAGCAATGATGCCTCACCTGGAGAGGGCCTTTTTGCCATGGCAATGGGCTCATTATCCTATTGACAGGCCGAACGACCAGGTCAGCCCCTGGCTTCAAGCCTTTGTAAATGCTCGTGAATGGGTCAAAATCAAAACTGACCGGAGTTAATTTTAACACAACAAATTTTTAAAAGTAGCTGCTCCCATCCCAACAATGAGTGCACATTTTTTCTTTAGGTAATCCAATCGCTTCAACCAAATCCGGTAATTCCTGGTACATGAGCGAATCCAGTCCCAGGTTCTGAGCTATTTGGTGAACCATTGCATGATATCTGTCTGATTTTGGATTTGCAAAATCTTCCAGATTTTGCTCCTGTCCTTCCAATTGGGTAATTGCCTTGCGGGTTGCAAGTTCAAGAGTTGAACGCGATTGGGAGAAATTCAGAAACAAACATGGAAAAGTTAATGGAGGGCAAGCAATACGCATATGCACTTCCCTAGCACCGCAAGCATGAAGATCTTTGGTGTTGTCTTTCAATTGGGTGCCCCGTACAATTGAATCATCCAGGAAAACCATGGATTTGCCCTTGACCAGACCAGGGTTAGGAATTAGCTTCATCTTGGCAACAAGATCACGCATTTGCTGATCCTGAGGCATGAAGCTTCTTGGCCAGGTTGGGGTGTATTTGGTATAAGCCCTTTTGTAGGGGATTTTTCGCTCATTGCTATATCCTATTGCATGTCCCACACCTGAATCCGGTATGCCACCAACGAAATCGACTTCCACATGGTCTCTCTTGCCCAATGTGGCTCCACACCTATACCTGCTTTCATCCACATTGATGTTTTCGTAGTAGGATGGCGGATAACCATAGTAAACCCACAGGAATGAACAAATTTGCATCTGCTGATTGGGGTTTCTTATACATTTCATCTCATTGGCTGTCAGCTCAATGATTTCCCCTGGCCCAAGGTAATGCTCTATTTCATAATTCAGATTCGGGAAAGCACAACTTTCAGATGCTGCCGCATATCCATCTGCATTCTTGCCAATAATAACGGGTGTCCTCCCCAATTTATCCCTGGCTGCTATCAGCTGGTCTGGTGTTAGGATCAGTAAAGAACATGATCCCTTGATCCGGGAAAACATGTTTTCGATTCCGGCAACAAAATCATTCTCTTCACAGATCAGCTTCACAATTAGTTCGGTTGGATTGGTAAATCCTTGAGTTGTTTCAACAAACTGCATCCCTTTGTTAAGAAAATGCTGTGTAAGCTCCCCGGAATTGTTGATCTTACTCACTGTAACAATGGTGAAAAGTCCCAGATGAGAATTTACAAGAATTGGCTGACTGTCGGTGTCGCTGATGACCCCTATCCCAGAATTGCCAGAAAATTCAGAAATTTCATCTTCGAACTTAGATCTGAAGTAAGTATTTTCCAGGCTATGAATAGACCGCTTAAAGGAACCGCTGGAGGTAAAAAATGACATACCGGCTCTTTTTGTCCCCAGATGTGAATGGTAGTCAGTTCCGTAAAAGACATCTGTAACAACATCATTTTTACTTATTGCACCGAAAAAACCGCTCATAAGTTTATCTTTTTATTAATAGGTTAAGGGCTGGTAAGATAAATATTGTAACAAAAAAAAGACCCGAAAGCCTGAAGAACTTACAAGTCTTTATACACTTAAATGAAATATTAATAATTCTCTAATAAGTTGGCTCCAATTTATGAGTCAGAATAAAAATCCCATAAGGCTGAAGACTTATTACTTTATCACTAACCTTGAAAACATTGAAATTGCTGAAGGCCAGTTCAAAGCCATTAAGGCCGGATGGGGTTGGAATGTGTTCCATTTCAGAACTTAAATTAATGATGACAATAGCCTCCTGCTCGTCAGTATACCGGTAAAAGCCCACAACCTTGGGATTACTTGTATCAAGTTTATTGAGATTCCCTTTGAACAAAGCCGGGTTTTGATTTCTGAGATTGATGAGACTCTTATAATGATTAAATAAGGATAAACGATTATCTTTCTGGTAGAAAAGTGGCTTAACTGTGCGGGAAGATGATGCATATGGTATCTCCCAATAGGTTTGGCCGGGATCCTCACCCTCAATATTCCAGATGAAGGGTTCCCTGATGAATTCATCAGGTTTCTCACCCAACATTCCAATCTCCTCGCCATAGTAAATGAATGGATTTCCGGGCAGAGTGAGCATCAACGCAGCACTGATCTTTGCACGGTTTACATCCCTTTTGAATTCAGTCATAATACGTTCCATATCATGATTAGTGAGTAAGGTGGCATCCTCAAAATCTGGATTGCTTGCGGAATATTGGTCATAGGTCTTTTTAACAGTTTCCACAATTCCCAGGTCATTATTGGATTGCACACTTTTGCGGATTGTGTCCGCTAATTCAAAATTAAAACCTGCTGAGATACCAGCCTTTAAATAGGGGCTGGTCTTTTCTGATCCTCCCCATATTTCACCAACAATAAATGCATTCGGATTAACTTTATCCATTCCTTCCCGGAATTCTTGCCACCAAACAAGGTTTTTGTCCAGTTGGTCCTCCGGATAAAAATTAGGTACAGCATCCAATCTAAATCCATCAACTCCTATCTCACCCAGCCAGAATTGTCCTATTTTGATTATCTCTTCCCTTACTCTGGGATTATCATAATTAAGATCCGGCATTTCCCACCAGAAAAACCCATAATATCTCTCCCCATCCTGCTTTTCACCTTTCGCATTTCTTACCTGGTGCCATTTATATGGCTCATTTTCAAAATCTGCTGATTTATCCGACCATACATAATAATCCCTGTATTTTTTATTTCCTTGAATAGCCTTTTCAAACCAGGGATGTCTATTGGATGTGTGGTTTGCTACCAGGTCAAGGATTACCAAAATATCAAGCTCATGGGCTTTCTTAACTAATTCCTTATAATCTTTCAAGGTCCCGTAGTCCTTATGGATCTCGTAGTAATCTTCAACATCATACTTGTGGTAAGTTGGTGAAGGATGGACGGGAAGTAGCCACAAACCACCTATTCCCAGATCTTTAAGATAATCCAGTTTGCTTATAAGGCCCTGGATGTCACCGATTCCGTCATTATTGCTATCATAAAAAGATTGTACAAATACAGAGTAAAAAACCCTGGTATCCTTATTGGCCTTAGATATTAACGGGGTAGGTAGCCTTGTCCCAGGATCCTGGGCCGATGCCTGCGGCAACAGAGTTGAAGGGAGAAACAAAAATGATAAAACAATAAACGCAATAATTTTATTCATAGGATTTGATTATTTCGATCCGACAAAATACAATTTTTTTTTGGCTGTTTACCTGTAGTAGATTTTATATCCCCAGGCCTCGAAGTTGAATTCCGGTTTGTCAAGACTAGTGGTTTCTCCAGAAAAGGCGTCGGTGAATACTTCAGGTTCAGGAAAGCTGGAAATACTGAACTCAATTGGTTGAGGACTGAGATTAAGAATGAAAAGCACCTCATTCTCACCCTTTTTCCGTATAAAAGATAAAACCTGATCAGGTTTATCAGATGTAATCTTTACCAATTCACCGCCAAATCCAGGATTCCACAAAGCTGGATTATCTTGTTTAAGAGTATTTAATCGAGTATACACCGCATTAAAAGGATGATCTTTCCATTGGATTTCATCCTTTTCAAAAAACAATAATCGGTGATCTAAACCTGCCTCCTGGCCTGAATAGATTAATGGCATCCCTGGTAATCCATAAGTCACTACAGCCATTACTTCCGCAGCGTCCCCCATTCTTTCCCGAACGGTACCATTCCAGCAGTTTTCATCATGATTAGAAGTAAAATACAGGCGAATGTCATTAGTGTTGTAATCTTTGGCAGCTGATTCAAGATATTTATTAATATCCGCCACAGTCTTTTTTTGCTGAGGTACTTCATTCATAATATGATGGAATTCCCACGCATATGTGATGTCGAATGCTTTTTCATGAAGCTCTCGTTTCTCGGCCTCAGCCAGCATTAAAACCTCCGGATGATCCTTTAGAAGGGCAGGTCTGAGTTGTTCCCAGAAATCCACGGGAACTTGATGGGCTACGTCAAATCTAAACCCATCCAATCCTGTTTCGTTTAGCCAGAATTCAAGGGTTTCAGTCATGTAATCCCTGAGGCCTTGTTGGTCGTAATCAAATTGAACAACATCTGTCCAGTCGAATGGGCTATACATATTTCCCAGACTGTCTTTAGCGTACCAATCGGGATGTTGTATGATCAATGGATTGTCCCATGAAGAGTGGTTGGGAACCCAATCAATAATCATATACATACCCAAATCGTGAGTCATTTTAACAATGGTCTTAAAATCTTCCATAGTTCCGAACTCGGGATTGATCTTCCTGTAATCCATAACGCTATAATATGATCCTAGCGACCCTTTACGGTTGATTTCACCTATTGGATGTACTGGCATGAGCCACAAAATATCCACACCTAATTCTTTCAACCTTGGGAGATGCGATGAGAAGGAATTAAACGTGCCTTCAGGGGTATATTGCCGGATATTGACCTCATACATGGTAGCATTTTTAATCCATTCAGGGTGCACCACTTCTGTGGAAATATCTGGTACTGTAGTATCGGTTTTTTTCTGACAACTCGTAAAAACTATGATCAGAAAGGGGAGAATAATCAAATACTTGTTCTTCATTTTATGTTGTTTAAGGTTTTATTATGCTCATTCTTATCGGGAGGAAGCACCCTTATCTCCATTACTTACAAAATTTCCTTAAATACTTACCTCATTTCAAACGATTGAGGTATTATCAACCTAACTAATTCAAATATAGTGTTTTTGTAATAAGATCAAAGTGGATTGTAAAGTGAATTAAACAGGTAATCTTTGAGGATTATTGACTTAATGAGCAAGAAAAAATAGAAGAAAAGCATTGCAAAGTTGGCTCTTTTAGAAAAAAATAATTGTTTTATCTTGACTAAAGTTTGCTGTCGAGAGTAAATTTTGCCTTATGGATTATTCCATCGCGCTTTACACGCATGCGTATAACTTTACCCTCAGTGCCATAAAGTATGCTGTTGATCTGGTCTAACTCCAAATTGACTGCTTGTAAAAAATTCATCATTTCAATCTGGTCTCCGATCATCAAACCAGAAAGGTCGGCAGGTGATCCCTTTACAACGTTGTAAATCTGATAAATCGGCAGATTGTAAAAGGGCTTTTCGATTTCCAGGCCGCTTCGGTTATAATTGAATGGATAGTGAAATTTTTTGTTTGGTTTGAGAAAGCATTGCTGCCCCTGGTAATCAAAAATCACATGAAACCTCTTTAGGACTTCATTCCCAAGGGTCCCGTTACGGTCAGTTTCGCTCATCATCCCGGCGATGGCAATTGAATCAGGAAAAGCAACAATCGGATGATTAATACTGAAAGGCCCAATTTTTACTCCTTTAATCCGACCATTTACACCAACAATGTTCCCGTTCAGACCTTGACCTAAAAGGGCAGGGAAAGTAATCTCAGGCAGCTTTATATTCTGATCCGAAAACAGGGATAACCACATCGACATACTTGCACCAGTATCCACCAATAACTTGAGCATAATGTCGGGGCCATCTTCCTGAATCATTTTAACTGCGAGATAGGGTCTTTTATTCTCAATCAATAATGGGATTCGCCTGTGCCGCCTGGTTTTCCATGCAAAATTATAGTCATCTCTTTTGTTAAAAGAGATGAGTTTCTCCAAGTAATTAATTTCAACTACGTAATGGGTGAAGAAATCTGCTCCAATAAGGCCATTAATTTGCAGGCCAAACTGTTTGCTGAATTCAAAGCGATCTTCCGGGATTACAAAGACCTCCATTTCCTTCCCAATAATTCCACGTCCTCCAATCAAAGGACTCTCAATTAGTAATTCATTTTTATCAGAGTACCAGGCTGTCAGCGCTTTTCCCTCTCCCAATCCCTCAAGTTGAACTTCCCTGGCAAGTTTCAGGGTAACTGTATCTACACCTGTCATTTCGGTAATAATGGTATTTGTTATACCGGAATCAAGAATAAATTTCATGATTCCGGAACCGTTGATTCTAGCTGGGAGGATAATCAGATTCTGAGAAATTTCAAAAGGTATGTCGAAATGGGATTGCTCACTGTTTGTGAATTGCAGCTTTTCTTGGCCGAATAATGAAAAATGCCAGGAGATAAATAGAAGTGAAATTAATAGTATACGATTCATCTTTTTTTAGTGTCCTTTTAGTGTCCTACGGTTCGCTTAAAGCGAACAAAAACTAGTTTTAATATTTTCTAATTCCTTGTCGATATCCTGATAATATGGATCTAAGTTAAATGCTTCTTCAAGATATTCATCGGATAGAGGTAGGGAAAGTACTGTATTTTCCACTAAACCACGTATTTCAAACGACCATGGAGTTTTAGGATCTCCGCTTTCATCCATATAAACGCCTAAGCGATTTCCTTTAGCATCATGCCCAGCAAAGGCACTTTCAACAACCTTTCGTTGATGCTCATACGATTTTGTAAATATGAATTTTGGATTTTTAGTAATATCAGCAGTTATGCCAACGGCCCACTTGGATAATTGTTTTATTCTATCAGGATCAGGAATATTGGCCAATTCATTTTTAATAACTGATAAACGACTATTAATGAGGTCTTCCTGTTCATATAATTTATCCATTTTCCTTTTCGAATCCTCCTTATTGAATATCCCTTCTACGTATCCATCTATCGTTTTTTCCTTATTCCTGCTAATATTTTTCAGATTAGCCATTAATCTTTCCAGTTCCTTTTTCAAATCCTCGACCTTTTTCATATCAGGTGACGCTCTCTCTATAGCTTTTTGAATCCTCACTGGATCGCCCATTGTTTGCACTATTTGAATTAAGACGGCATTTTCAATCTCGTCAGCTTTAATCAGATGCTTAAATTTGCATGTTGCTCCTTTTTCATACCTGTGCTGATAGTATCGGCTTTTTTGATTATGAGACATTCCTGTTAATGCTTTTCCGCACCGACTGCAAAAGATCATTCTACCCAGCAAATATCTATATTTAAGTTTATCTCCTCTCGTATAAGTCCTATTGGCCTCAGCTTTCTTTTTTATTGCCTCAATTGTTGAATCCTCCAATAATCTAGGAACTTCCATAATAACAGTTTCATTAATATTCAAAGCATCATTTTGAAACTTCAATGGCCATTCTGTACCACCAGTTTTCTTTAAAATTGTCCATAAAGTGGATACTCCCATATTAATTGATGTTGCAATTTCTGGCAAACTTTCACCATCCAAATATCTTTTTGCTGCTTGTTGAATTATTTCCTTCTTTTCTTCATCAACACCCCACCTTTCCTCTTCTTTGGCTTCTTTATCATAAGTCCTTCCATATGGCAAACTTCCCACAGATGGAATTCCACGTTTAGCCATATGAATTTTACTATTTATACTTTTCAATTTTTGCGTTCTTGCCTGCAATTCTCCAATTTCAGCACTCATGCCTAAATAGAAAATATGTTCTGGAGAATATAAATCATATTCCATAGTGCCGACAAAGAATCTGATATTATTTTTTCTAAGTATTTCCAATCCTTCCTTGCTTTTTAAATTATCTCTACTCCATCGACTGGCATCACATACAATTACTGCATCATAAATTCCTTTTCCTGAATCCTCAAGCAACTTCTCTAATTTAATCCTTTCTTGCCCTGGGGTTGCGTGCTCCTGACCGCTATAATTCCAGCAATTTTCAGGGATGATACCATTTAAACTATCAACAAAATCTATGATTTGGGATTTTTGCGTACGAAGGCTTTCCCCCTGCTTTTCCTGCCTTTCAGTACTTACCCTGATTATCGGAGCAAATCGTAATTTCTTTTTCATTTCCTAGCTTGTTTCCTAATTATTAATTCCCAATTTTTTTATCATATTCTTGGAGGCCTTGCCCACCATAATATTGAATTCTTTTACGCCGATAAGGGGGGGCATTCATTTTTTAAATCTCCTCCTTTTCAAATCGTTTCCAGATATTATAAACTTGCATTGCATGGAATGGCTTTCCAGTTCGAGTACGATATCCTTCGTTGTTTAGCTTGTTGGCAATATCCTGATAAGTTTGCCCCTGCTCCCGACATGGCTTAATAAAGTGATAAGCCCAGCGAACAGACTTATCAGATCGAGCCTTCTGGCTGATTGACTTATGAGCTTTTGCCTTATCTGCATCCGATAGATTATCAGTTCCCGGCCTCCAATCTGGCTCCCTAATCCGTTTTGCTCGTATAGCCTCTTTAGTTCGCTCAGATATGCGCTTCCGCTCCCATTCAGCTATTGCGGCGAATATGTGAATCGTAAGTTCAGTAGCATCTGGCATATCACAGCATACGAATCGTACTTTGCTATCCATTAGATTGGATATGAATGAGACATTCCGGCTCAGTCGATCTAGTTTAGCGATTACTAGCGTAGCATCCACTTCTTTCGCTATTTGGAAAGCCTGTTGAAGTTGAGGCCTTTTATCATTATTGCCAGATTCAACTTCCGTAAACTCGGCAACAATTTGATTTCCGTTGCGCTTGATATACCCCAGAACTGCCTCCCTTTGAGCATCTAATCCCAGGCCTGAAATGCCTTGATTTCGAGTGGAAACTCTATAATATGCCACGTATCTTTCAATCATCTTATAATCAGCAACTTAATTATATATAAAGATATAAAATTATTTAATCGTCCGTCTAAGAAATTATATAATAATTTGCCTCAAGTTGCTAACTATGTGATTATTACGAGGATTGTTTTACTCTCCCCTTATCATGTCGAGATAATCCTTATTGCTCATAACTGGAATCTGCTTGGATGCAATCTCCCTGACTGGCATTCTAACAGATTCTTCTTCCTCTCCTTCATATTTGGAATTCGATTTACTTTCGATTTGTTTGGCTTTGTTTTTAGAATGGATATCTATATCCACTTTGCTCTGATCTGGCAATGTTATGCCTTGTAAATAGCTTGTAAACGGCTCCAGTGGATCCATCGTCTTATCCTGACGGGAAATCTTTTGCGTTAAAGCCAACAAGACCTTTAATTCCGGAATAGACAGGACTTTTATCTTCTCCTGAAAATCAACTTCGGCTTCCTTATTGGATTCTCCTGAATTTAATCTGGCCAGCTCGATTTCTGCTAATTTGGCTTGATGCAGGGAGTAGCTTATTTTGGCCAATAAATCAAAAGTTGATCTTTGTTCCGATAGGGCTTTCAAAGCTATTGTATCCTTGCCCTTTTCATAATTACGTAGAAATATATTCTCTGTCCTGCCAACAATTTGATCGATCCTTTCAAGTAGATTAAATGCCTCTTCCGTATTCTTCTTCTCCATGGCTTGGCTTAGTTGCCTGCTAACGTGCTCACGGGCATGGGCGTATAAACTATGATATTTAACACTAAAAAATTGGGCTAACTTAGAGAGGTTGGCTCCACTTACTATCTCCCGATCTATTTCTAATCGTTTGGGATGCGTACAAATTTGGCATGTTTGTGTCATAATTCTATTTGTATTTAAGACCCATCCGAAATCCAGTCGTTTTAGCCGACAAATGCAGGGCATTAGAAATTAGACCCATTTGAATTCCAACAATCCATATTACCAAAGAGAGGCTGGCCTTCACTGTGTTTTCTAATGGGCCGATTCATAATTACTTAAATTGGGTAAATTCTATTAAAATAGTATATAACTTTAAATGATTATATAAACCATATAACACTCCAGTAGACTTATATAGGTTATACGATTTATATAGTTTTTTTAGGGTCATTTTCTTTTATTTAACTTATCAGATATTCCAAGATTAATTTGTTTTGCCTGCGTTCCTTCCACTGCATACTTCTTATAGCGTCTATCCTGTTCCAGCTCTCCATCTTTAACCATCTTAGGGAGTATTGTATTAACTGAATTTGGTGATACCTTGATTTCTCCATCCGTTGCAGCTTGTTTAATATCCTGATAGCCTTTTGGTCCCGCTACGGATAAATAATCGTAAATAGCCTGTCGCTCCGCAGTTTTTTGAACTTGTCCAGTTTCACCTAATAACGTCCAATGAGCTCCTTCGTTTGTTACTTCAAACAGTAGATGAGAATCATCAATATCTTTTCCTCGGATTGATAAAAGACGTCTATCTCCCTGCTTTGATAATACTAACAGATTATCGGCTGGACCTTGTGTTCCCATTCCTCCCAGTATTTCGTCAAACACGTCCACTGATTTGCCTTTTGTTGTATGAGTAATTACGATTATGGATGTATCGTATTTATGAGCTAAATCTGCAAGAGGACTATACATATTGTATTCTTCAGCATATAATCCACCTCCACTGGTTTTGGAGCTCTTACTCCAGACTTTAGCCATCGTATCAATAACAACTAATCTCGGGGCATCCTTACTCTTTATCCAATCCTCAATTGCATCCAATCCTCCTTTATAAAGCTTATTCCATGAGAATCTAATGTCAAAATTCTCATGTAATAATTCTGAATTTGGTTCAGGATCTATTTTCATAAGTCTTTTTTTTGCTCGATGCTTAGGATCTTCCAATGCTAAGTAAAGGACTTGCCCCCGCCGACCCCTTAATCCTTCATTTGAATTGCCTGAGAACATCCTCTTACCCTGTGATATATGCATTAATACGTTCATCATAAAATATGATTTTCCGCCTTTGGACCTACCACCGAGTATTGTTAGCCCTTTTGGAAGCAAGTCTTTAATAAGCCATTGGACTGGTCTCAAATCCATTTGAATAACATCCAATGCGGTATACATTTCATCACTTACTAGTGGCTGAATAGGTTTAAATGTATTTTGCAACTTGTAAAATTCATCCATGTCATAGGCTTCTAATGCATCACCTAATTGATAGTTTAATTGCTGAGCCTGACAAAATTGAAAATATTGGGTAGCTTGATCTATCAGGTAATTGATGTCAAAACTTTCTTGTTCTTTATGCTCTAAACTCAACCCAGATAATATATCTTCAATATCTTTACCAACTTCCGGATTTAAACCAGCTTTAAGCTTTTGAAAATAAATATCTTTAATCTCATTTCCGGGGACTTTATTGTACTTTTTGAAGTGATCTACACACCAGCCTGCGATTAGCCGAGCTTCTTTAGCTTGCAGTAATTTTGCTGGATTGGCACTATTAATCATACTTCTCATAAATTCATTATCGGTTATTAATCCGCGGATAATCTTCCTTTCAATAAATTGGTCTTGTCTTGTTTGTTCATCTTGTTTCTTTGAATTCTTGAACTTTGTTCTTTTCATATCCTTGTCCTTTATTTTGTTTTTATCCTTGTCCAGTTAGTGAGAAAACAAGGGGCGATAGTGTAGGACAAGACACACCATACGAAGGATCGCGATCCTGGCCCCTTGTTACATATAATTTATAATCTCCATCTTTTTCATTTGAGAGCGTCTAAAAAAGCCTGGAAAGGCTTTATCCAATGAATCAGAAATACATCCGATACCTGATTTTCCACCTTCCCGGCTTTCCGAACAATTTATTATAACAAAAAGGAAATGCATTAATGTAATCTTGAATTTGAATATTTGATCATTATTCTTCATGGTTCGTTTTCAACTCCTTTATCCTTATAATTCTTTACTCCTTCCGGCCATTTCGGTAATTCACTTTTGGCTACTCTACGAGGTCCGCTCACTGGTAAGGAATTAGGAATAGGCAAGTTTTCTTCCTTTGCTTTTTCCTGAAAATGTACTAGACGTTCAGCATTCCTAATTTTCTGTTTTGCCCTAAAGGCAGTACAAACAAATTCCCTATAATCAACAACAGCCATTCCATTATACGGAGACAGAGTATCATCTATAACAGGCCTCCCTTTTATGATTGAACACCGTTGACCGTCAATAATAGATACGGACCCATGTGGTCCGTTTACTTTTGAAACTTGTCTACAACCGTATTGCAAAACCATTTTGCTTCGATCCTCCTCTTTTTTATCCGCATATATTAGCAGTTCCTTTTCAATTAATGTCAATTCTTCTATCCGAACATCAATCGTAGCTTCCAAGATCAATCTTCTAGGCTTCAATTGTGGAGGCCAATTCTCCAGTTTATCTTCCACGAAACGGAATCCATGATTTACTCGAGATTGTCTATAATCCTGCCATTCATTGTTTAAATCTTCCAATTCCTTTTCTAATTCAGGAATAATTGCTGCATCATAGCGTTTACCATCTGGATAATAATATTTGCCTTTTTGTTTGCCTTCTTGAATGCCTACGAGTAGATATTTTTCCGAGAGCAAGCCTGCTTCATCTGAAATATTCATATTGAAGCTATTTACTTTTTTAAGGATTGAAGATCGTAAACGCAACATATCATAATGCTGGTCATAAATTGGCTCTTTCCCTACCGGGAGATATATTCTTCTTCGTGCCATTATTTTCTCCTTTCTTTAACTAACTCCGGGAGGCAAAAGAAGCTCCGTAGAATCATAATTATAATTCTTATGCTTCCCTATTTTGAATTCAATGGGCGGTAAAAGCCCTGCATTCCACAGTAGTTGGTAGGCTGTAAGTGATTTTTCCTTTTCACATGAACAGTCTGGTATTGTAATGCCAATTGGTAATAATGGTTCCACGGCATTATTCGCTAGGTTCTCTTGTTTATTCTGGATTTGGCCGCCAATGTAGCCTCCAGCTTTAAAAATTTGTAAAGTCATTTTCTTCATCATTTTTTTCCTCCCTTAATAAATTGTGTTTCAAATACTTTTAAATAATGCCTTGCCACTTTAATAAATTCACTTCTTTCATCCAGCGACAAGCAATTAATCTCCAATAAAGCCCTTCGATAATTCTGCTCAACTAATTCCCAAGATGTCATTTCTCCTTGCCGAAAGCTTCTCAATCCCTTTGTAGTTAGCCAGTCGATCTTCTGTCCGAGGACATTTTCAATTCTCTTTCTGCTCTCAGGCCTGGGGGCAATCTTCCCAGTTTCAATTTGCGTAATAGTCCATTGACTGAGATCGCATTTATCAGCCAATCCCTCTTGGGAAAGGCCTTTGTTTTTGCGTGCATCTGATAGAGTATCCATATAGCATATTCCTTTTATTAGGCAAATATACTCAATAACCTAATAATTATATAATAACAATTATATTATAAATCTGAATATCTGCTACTTGCGTGATTCCCACGGATATAATTTATTAATATAGCAAGATAGCCCATCGGGCCATTTGGACGGGCTATCTTGTTACTTGATTGATTAGTTAAAAGCGTTTAGCAGTCGTTCAAATTGAAGAAGTAATTTATGAGGCTCTTTCCCTCGCAGAAGTTCATCATATAGATAAGATTTTGAATTGTCAGAATCTTTCCATACGTCAATTGCATAATTATTGGGTTCAGGATCGAAAGTTTTTACAATACAATATTGCTTTGTAATCTGTCCATTGGTTAAATGGATAATAAAATCATCAGAATATTCTTCATCAATAAATGCCTCTAATTCAGGAAAATCCCTTCGATGAATTTTTCTAATTAATCTGTAAGAACCTTTTGGATTATATCCTATTAAATCCCGTCGGCCGAATTGTTCAATTAATCTAGTTTTAATTTTTCTTTTCATGTGTATATAATTTTGTAAACTATTGAAATTCAGTAAAATAAAAAAACA
>CAYXJR010000026.1:0-51300 GCA_964465145.1 uncultured Porphyromonadaceae bacterium
AAATAAAATTAATCATTTATCTGATATGCTGTATTTTAAGCAAGTAAAACCCGTTTAAGACCAAAGATCTTAGACAAAAGGCCCAAGACCTAAGGGGTGAGATTTTGGTATTTCTTTGAGAACCTTTGTGATATCCTTTGTGCTCTTGTGGTTTAATGTCTATTTTTATTCTTTCCCTGGTCACTCGTCACTTGTCACCCGTCATTGTTACACCTATGAATAAGAAGCAAAGATATGAGCTTGTAATAAACTGGTTTACAGAGAATATGCCCGTTGCGGAAACGGAGCTGAGTTATAAAAACCCATATCAATTGCTGGTAGCTGTTGTTCTGTCCGCCCAGTGCACTGATAAAAGGGTGAACCTGATTACTCCAAAGTTTTATGAGGTATTTCCCACCCTTGAAAGCCTTGCCTCTTCAAACCAGGATGCCGTTTTTGACCTGATTAAATCCTGTTCTTATCCGAATAATAAGGCCAAACATCTGGTGGGTGCCGCACAAACCATAATGGAGCTATTTGATGGTAATATTCCTGATAATTTGGATGACCTGCAAAAGATCCCGGGGGTCGGCCGTAAAACTGCCAATGTGATCCTGTCTGTTGCATTTAAAAAACCTGCTATGGCGGTGGATACACATGTTCAAAGGGTTGCTTCCAGGATTGGACTGACTCAAAATGCAAAAACTCCCCTGGAGACTGAAAAGCAGCTTGTTAAGTATATTCCTGAAAAGAAATTATCTATTGCCCACCACTGGTTAATCCTTCACGGACGTTATGTGTGCCAGGCCAGGAAACCGAAATGTGAAGAATGTGGGTTAAGAGACTATTGCAATTTTTACACCTAATCCATAAACCGTAAGGACTGGCCTTGCACCTGTCCATTTCATGTACGCATACTTTTCGTGGACGGGCACAAGGCACGTCCCTACATCGCATCTATCCAAACTTTCATTTTACCTGCACCTCTATTGCTCCAGGCATAATATGGAATTGCGGTAAGATAAACTTTTTCGCCATCCTGCATTCCTGTAAACCTGAGTGTTCCAATACCACCCAGCAAATCAGCATCAAATTCATAATTAACTGGTTCGGAAGGAACAAGTTGTATTTTGTCAAAATCAACTCCAGGATTATCTGCTTCTTCAATACAATAAATAATTGGTCCCCGCTGAAGCGCCAGCTTTCCAACGTTTTCAAGCAGGCTGTCAGCTGATCGGACCATTTTCAAATCCATTCCCCAATCAATTTCCAGGGAATCATCGAATTCCCAAACCTTCTCAATAACCAAATATTGGTTTTCAAACTTATAGTCAAAATCTTCACCGTTTAATTTGACAATAATCGGTGTATTAGTACAATAAGTAAAAGCATATAAGCTTGTAGGATGAGCAAAACCCTTAAACCAGCCAGGAATTCTGATTCGTACAGTTACAGGTGACTTTTTCTTCGATCCAATATTTAGTTTGATTTTTCCATCCCAGGGAAATCCTGAGGTCATCTTAACTTCCAGTTTGTTACCTCCGGCATTAATGTTTGTTGAGCTTGAAATAAATTGATTGATAAGGAGATCTGAGCCTTGGTAAGCATAAATATATCCGGGAAGGCTGGGCAGAAACCTAACTATATTTCCTGGGCAACAGGATACTTCAAACCAGGGACTGCGGGTATAGCCGCCGTCTGATTCCAACGGATTCTGATAAAAGAAACGGTCGCCTGACAGGGAAATCCCGCTAAGCATTCCGTTGTAGAGGATTTTCTCCATAAGATCCTGGAATTGAGCACTACCGGAATTGAGGAACATTCTGAAGTTCCAAAAGATATTGCCAATTGAAGCACATGTTTCCGTGTAGGCCTCCTTATTGGGCAGCTCATATTTATCACCGAAAGCCTCTGTAGTATGCCTGGCCCCTACCCCTCCGGTCAGGTAAATCTTGTAACTGACCACATCATTCCAAATTGAGGAAATCGCGTTTTGATATGCCGCTTCACCCGTCAGTGCCGCCACATCGGCCATCCCAGTGTACATATATACGGCCCTTACAGCATGTCCGCATGCTTCATCCTGCTCGGTAACCGGCTTATGATCCTGCATATATTCCTTGCCATTATATATTGAAAAGGGAGAAGAATCGGGATAAGGCGGGCTCGAATGCTCCAGCCCTCGCTGGTCGAGAAAAAACTTTGCCAGATCAATATATTCCTCTTTTCCTGTAACACCATAAAGCTTAACTAAGGCAAGCTCAATCTCCTGGTGGCCGGGTGCATCACGACGTTTATCCGGGCCAAAAACCTCTAGGAGGAAATCCGCATTCTTAATTGCCACATCAAGTAGTTCGCGGTTTCCCGTTGCCTTGAAATATGCCACTGCAGCCTCGTAAAGATGCCCTGCATTATATAATTCATGGCTGCTGTTCAATTGGCTCCATCTTTCCGCACCGCTGCCGATAGGTGGATTTTGTGGATCAATGGTGCGGCCGGTGAACAAATATCCATCTTCCTCCTGGGCCGCTGCAATTTCCATGATCAGGGAATCAGCATAACATTCAAGCTCTGGATCAGGATAAACCTGCAATGAATAAGCAATGCCCTCAAGGACTTTAAAAACATCTGTATCATTGTATCTTTTACCCTCATGCTTTCCTTCCATCTTTCCGGAAGCCTTAAGGAAATTATCCATACGGCCAGTCTCTGAGATTTTCTGCAGGGCAAAAGGTATGGTAACTTCCCTGTTGGTCTTTATCCTTTCCGACCAAAACGTATCCTCAATCCGTACATTTTCAAATGATACAGGTGTTACAGGATATCCTGAAGATTGATCAGGTTTAGAGCACCGAATAAAAATAACAGATATTACAAATGCAGTAGCTATAAGATATAGTATTCTCCTTTTCATCAGAAATAAATTTATAAATTATCAGTAAAAGTAGGGAAATATTTCTAAGGCTGGAGGCTCATTAATTGAGGCTTGAGGCATAAGGCTTGAGTAAAAGGCTAAGGAATCAGTAAAACCAAAGACACAAGATACAAGACTCAAGACAAGCCTTAGAAGACATGAGCTTTCCTACCTGCAACCTGTAACCTGCAACCTGTAACCTGCCAACCTGCAACCTGCTATTAAAGCAAACTCTCAGCAACGATCTTATAGGCTTCACGAAATGGCACTCCCCGCTTGACTAACTGGTAAACCTTATCAACACTGAAGAGATCATCAGACATAGCCCTGGTTAAATTGTCCTGATTAACGGTGAGGCCCCGAATAACAATATTAGAAACAGTCAGGCTGTCAAGGGTAGTCTTCAAGCCAGAAAATAGAGGCTCCTTGGTTAGTTGAATATCCCGGTGGTACCCTGATAAAAGATTTAGAGTAGTGCTCTGAACTTGATATTGATATCCAATTACCTGATGCACCGATGAGCGAATAAGTTCTAAAACATCCGGGTTCTTCTTGTGAGGCATTATGGATGATCCTGTAGTTAGAGCATCATCCAGGGTGAAAAACTGAAATTCCGGCATGGTAAAAAGAATAATATCAGAAGCCCAGCGATTTAGGGTTGTTAGAACTGAAGTACAGACAAACAGGACTGAACTTTCTATCTTTCCCCGGCTGTTTTGAGCGTATAAGGAGCTCGACATGGTTTTTTGGAATCCTAATTCCCTGGTTGAAATTTCCCGATCTAATGGAAAAGATATACCAAAACCTGCTCCTGTTCCAAGGGGGTTTTGATCGACCAGTTTAAGAACTGTGTCCATTAGATAAAGGTCATCCTGCAGAGAATCAGCGAATGATCCTATCCATTTACCAACAGTGTACGGCATAGCCTTGCGGGTATGGGTAAATCCAGGCATCGGAACCTCAGAGTGAAGCTCTGAGAATTCCTGGAAATAGGCATGAAGATCTTTGGCTGTATCCCTAATCTGGCCAAGCCTATCCTTCTGCAATAGTCGTGTTGCAGTTAAAACCTGATCGTTTCTACTCCTTGCAGTGTGGATTTTTTTACCAACATCACCAAGCTTTCTTGTAAGGTGATTCTCGATGGCTGTATGGCAATCCTCATCCGCAACATCAATTTTAAACTCCCCCTCTTTCCAGAGTTCCCTGATCACCTCCAGTTCTTTAATTATCACTTCTACTTCCCGACTGGTTAGTACTCCTGCATTTTCAAGAACATGTACATGAGCTTTGCTTTCATCCAGATCATAGGGCAGCAATTCCAGGTCGAGAACCGGATCTTTACCAACAGTGAAGGATTCGATAGTTTTATCGGGAGAATATCCCTTTTCCCAAAGTTTCATAGTTAAAAATATTAATCAGGTACTACTGCTGGCCTCCAGTCGTAAGGATATTTTCGTCCCAGAACAACATGGTGAGCTTTCAGCCGAATAGCATTGATGTTTATAAATCCTTTTGAATCAGTAGCATCAAATCCACCTTCAATATCCATAGACGAAAGTTCCTGGTCATAAAGTGAATAGGGGGAAAAACGTGATACAGGAAAAGCATTCCCTTTATAAAGATCCAGAGTAACTTCACCAGTTATTACCTCCTGGCTTTTGTTAAAGGCACTCATCAAAAAATCCATTTCTGGCGAAAACCAATGGCCGTTATAAATTAACTCTGAGAATTTAGGAATTAGCATATCCCTCAAATGCATTACCTCTTTATCCATGGCAATACCTTCAAGGTCCCTGTGGGCCTGCCAGAGCAGGAATCCTCCGGGAGTTTCATAAACTCCTCTTGACTTTATACCAATATAGCGATTCTCAACCATATCCAACCTTCCAATTCCATTATCAGCAGCAATTTCATTTGCGTAAGTAAATAGCTCAAGAGGACCTGTCACAGAGAACCCATTCTCCAGATTATCAATCTTTACAGGTGTCCCGTTTTCGAAATATACTTTAATCTTTGTAGGTTTATCCGGGGCCTCATAGGGAGATTTCGTCTTCGAATAAACCTCCTGAGGGCATATAGAAGCCGGATCCTCTAGAATTCCTGCCTCATGACTGATGTGCAACAGGTTATCATCTTCAGAATAAGATTTTTTAAGTGTTGCCGATACTGGAATTTTATGCTTTGCCGCATAATCCAACATATCTGTCCTTCCTTTGAAAATTGCCAAGAATTCAGGATCTTTCCAGGGAGAAATTACCTTAACATCAGGGTAAAGAGCATAATAAGCAAATTCAAACCTAACCTGATCATTTCCTTTGCCCGTTGATCCGTGGGAAACATATTTGGTCCCCTCTTTAATCGCAATCTCAACCTGTTTTTTAGCAATTAACGGCCGGGCAATAGCAGTACCAAGAAGGTATCTCCCCTCATATAAAGCATTTCCCCGTAAGGCTGGAAAAATGTAATCTTCAACTAATTCCTGCTTCAGGTCCTCAACAAAAACTTTTGAAGCACCAAGCAATAATGCCTTTTCCTTAACAGCCTCAAAATCTTCAGTCTGACCAACATCAGCCACATAGCATATAACTTCGTACCCCTTGTTAGTAAACCATTTTAAAATAACCGAGGTATCCAAACCCCCGCTATATGCAAGCACAACTTTTTTCATCGTATAATTATTCACTGTTAGTAATATATTTTTATTTCTATTTATTATATGATTTCTGTAATAAAATTCTTTATTGAAATTTATGCTGTAGTCCCTTGAAGTAACGCGAAAAGGTTCCGGCCAGCAGGTTTTTGGAGATTCCTTCTCGAGCAATGATGAGGATTGTATCATCGCCTGCTATAGTTCCCATTATTTCATTCATTTTCAAACGATCGATATAATATGCTACTGCACTTGCAAATCCGGGGAGTGTTTTTAATACTCCGAATTGCCCGGAGAACTCAATAGATACAACACCTTCGAGATGATCTGGCAGGTTTGGGAATGTGGAAGTGGAAGGTTCCCCTTGAATTGTATACTTCATTTCACCACTGGCATCTGGCATTTTTACAACACGAAGTTGTTTAAGATCCCTTGACAGGGTTGCCTGGGTTACAAGGTAACCCAATTTCTTGAGTTCCAGCTGGAGATCTTCCTGACTGGTAATCGACTTGGAAGATATTATCTCCCTTATTTTAATTTGACGAGCTAATTTATCCATTCCGTATAATCATGCAAATAATTTGCATAATTATACAATATAATTAACACCTGCAAGAATTTTTTGTTTTTTTTGTCGTGAGTATTCTGAACCAGCACACCGCTATTACTCCTTCCCGGTCTTCTTCTCCCCCGCCACTATCCTTTCCGTCTGATAACCAAGATCCTTGATGGCTTTCTCAAGCTTCTCGGGAACAGTGTCGCTTTTTGCTTTACTGCTCTCCTGCGCTCGTAAAATCCCGGGAGAGGGGCTTATGGATCTTATCTAATATCCAACATCCGGAAGCGCAGTGACCCATCCAAACAACCTGCAACCTGTAACCTGTAACCTGTAACCTGCAACTCATATATTATTTCGCATATTGGCCTCGTTCTAATAATCTGTATCTTGCAAATATGAAAATTGAAGTATCCAATGCTGAGATCATCGACAAGCTCACTATACTTGAGATAAAACTTGAAAGGATTAACGATCCTGAAAAGCTCAGTCAAATTAAAAAGGAATTTGAATTTCTGGCTCCGGTAGCGGCTGAAATAATAGAAATGGATCATCCTCTGGTAATTGAATTGAAATCTATCAATGCGAGCTTGTGGGATATTGAAGATAAAATTCGCATGCTCGAAGAACAATCAGATTTCGGACCTGAATTCATTCATACTGCTCGTCAGGTATACAGGATAAACGATGAACGCGCGCGGGTAAAACACGCAATTAACCGGATTACCAATTCAGGTTTGACAGAGGAAAAGTCTTATAAGGAGTATTGATAAAACCCCCTTCCTGCTTAACTTCAATTGAACCAAAGGAAACAATGACTCTTGATGTCCCCGATGCATTATTCACCTATTCGGCCTTAGGCAAGGGAATCCCCTGCATCGCATTTACCGGATCAGAAAACATCGGTCATAACCCCAAGCTGGAAATTCCGGAGGAATATACCTTGGTGCTGAGACTTATGGGCAACTGACTAATTTTAATCTTGATTGTGTACCTTTATGGGCAATGCAATAATAATCTTCTCAACATTAGTATGAACCGTATTCTCGTAATCAGGTTTTCTTCTATGGGTGATGTTTTGCTGACGGCACCTGTTATGTGTGGGGCTTTGGAAGCGAATCCTGACCTTCAAATAGATTTTGTCACTAAAGAAAATTATTCTGGGTATTTTGCTGGCATTGAGAGGCTTAATGTTATCTCAGCCTTTACAGATAAAAAGCATAAGGGAGTATTAGGTTTAATGCGGCTTTCCAGTGAAATCATGAAAGGAGTAAAACCAGACCTGGTGATTGATCTTCACGAAGTTATTCGCAGCCGGGTTCTTAGGTATTTTTATGCTTTAAGAAGAATCCCTGTTTATAGGATAAATAAAGGAAGAAACGAGAAAAGAGCCTATATCAAAGTAAGAAAGAGAAATATTCTTAAGCATACCACTGAAAGGTATAGGGATGTTTTTAAGCAGGCTGGAATTGATGCTCCTCTGATAAATTTCCCCTTTAGCCTCACTCCTGCCCTACATAAGCCTGCTGCTACAAAAATCATAAAATTGGGTTTGGCACCCTTTGCCCGTCATCAGGCCAAATCATGGCCGGTGGAATATATACGGAAACTCATGGACCTGCTCATCGCGAATATTGATATACGGTTTTTTTTCTATGGCAGTAAGGAAGATGCTGTAAAATTGAAAGAGTTGGACTTTGGAAAATTAAAGGTTATTAACAATGCGGGAGTACTGACCCCGGGAGAAGAGGTCAAGAGCATTTCTAAACTGGATATTTTTTTAAGCATGGATTCTGCAAATATGCATCTGGCTGATCTGATAGGAATACCTGTTATATCCATTTGGGGGGGCACTCACCCGGATCTCGGTTTCCGGCCTTTAAACCAGCCCGACAATCATTCAGTTCAAACATCTGAAACCCTTCCTTGCAGGCCTTGTTCTGTATATGGGAATAAGCCCTGTAGTCTAAAAGAATCAAAATATAAGTGTCTTCATTCCATTTCCCCGGAAATAGTAGCCTCAAAAATTCTATCATCAATATCATAACAGGCTGAGGAATTGTCGTCAAGCTTTTTTAATTTTAGAAAAAATAGGAGCCATGAAGCGATTGATTCTATTATTTCTTACCATCCCTATGTATTTTACAGGTATCGCGCAGGATTTCACTGGCAAATCAGTTGCTCTGTATCAATTCTCTTTGGATTTTAATATTCAGAATGACCAGGGGGAAATGAACACCAAGGATTACCTGAAAGAATATGGAACCAAGATGAAAACCAGGGCTCTGGAGGCCATGTATAAGATCATGGTACCCTTTGTGGCGGAGGAAATTGAAAAAAAACAAGCTATTCTAATGCCTTGTGATGAATTAGCCGCTATCAAATCAAATTCTTACGGCGTCCCGAATATGATGATCAATAAGGCAGTAAAATCCTGCGAAAAGGCAGATTACTTCATTCGTATTGTAATAAAAGATATCACTGTCATTAACCCCGATGCTCAACAGACTGATCTTTTAATTAAAATGCGAACTATTACGATGCGTTGCCGGATCAACCTACTCGACAGGGATAAAAATCCTGTTAAAGAGCTTGAAGGTTTTTTTAATTCAGGCGAAACGATAGAAAACCACAGGAAAATTGGGATCGACCCGAGGAAAATTACCGGCCCTGAACGGGAACAGGAAATGAAGGTCTATGAATCCTGCTGCAAAATGGCTTTTCTTAAAGCTATGGATAAATGGTGAAACCACGAAAAAGGCTTATGGCTTGAGGCTTATGGCTTAAGTATAAGGCTAAGTAATTAATTATAAGGTAATAGTATATAGTACTTCGAATATATAATTCGTCTAAGTTTTTAGAACAGAAAATCAAGTCCTATATATAATCCACTGGTACCATCTCTTTTATCGGCAGCAAAACCATAATCCACCGCAACAATAAAGTTTTGATTAAGGGCAATATGCAATCCTGCTCCATAAGTAAGATGCAAGCCATCAACATCGCCAGACTGATTAGCTTGGTTAGCGTATTGTTTGGTTATTTTTGCCGCATCCATGAAAGGAGATAGGGCCAAATACAATTCCCGGCTACCTACATTAAAATTCAGGAATTTCCAGCGTAATTCAAAATTTCCAAGGACAGCACCTTCCCCTACCACACGGTTCCTCATGATTCCTCGTAAAGTTTTATTTCCACCCAGTCCATCCCAGGAAACGTAAGTGTCTGGTTTAAAGGTAAGCATATACCAGGGAGCATTCCCTGACAGAGTAGTCTGATAATTAAGCCTGTATGCAAATGTGAGGTGTTTTGGAATTAATGTAAAATATTGACGATGAGTTAATACAAGTGCTGTGTATGGATTCTCATTGCCTACGAAGCCAGGTGCTGTAACAAAACACATTTCCGTCCAGATACCCTTATTTGGATTCGGCTCATTGTCGCGCGTATCGGCAACAAGCCCGGCTTTAATTAAATTAGTAAACCCACCAGTCGCCTGGTCGGCGGGAATAATACCTCCAGTGACATACTCATCATACATACTCGGAACATCTTTCAACTGGTCTTCAACATCCTTGCCCTTATTAATTTTTTCCAGATCAACAGAAGATATTTTAATATTATAATGCGCCAGGCCTGCATACCAGCGTAACTTTTTACCGATAATCTTACCCTGGAAATCCGTTTTCAATCGTAATGACCTGAATCCCATCCTATAGTACATCCTGGATATATAATCTGTATGTGTATCGTCTTCAAAATCCTGATTGTAAGATGATTCGTATCCATTAAAACCATAAAAGTCCATTGCTTGTTCCGTTTCCAACCTGGCCAATCCTGTGAACCGTATACCCGGGATCAGATATTCTGAATCATATTTAAATTGCTTCAGATCACTGCCTTTAGTTGTGTGCGACCATTCAATATAAATTGAGTGTTTGTAAAACGGATATACTGAGGGATCTCCATAATTGTAAATATTAGCAAGCGCACCATACAGAAATCCCTTGTCGGAATCATATGCTATTGCCGGGAGAACCCCGCCCAATTGCCATCCCAAGGGATCGGCCTTTTTTTCCTGAGCCTGCAAATGTTGATAAAAAGGGTACGAAAAAATAATAGAAAATACCATCAGAAGAAATAGTTGCCTTTTCATATTTATTGGTTTTGGTTATTGCGAATATAATTATTGTTTTCAACTTTCCGCAGAATACATACCTTTGGGAAAATTACGGTAATCGCATGGAAACAGCTAATGGAATCATATGGGATGTAAATCCCGTTTTGTTTGAGATCGGCAACTGGTCGGTACGTTGGTACGGATTGTTGTTTGCCCTGGGCTTCGTCTTCGGCATCATTATTATTACCAGGATGTTCAAGAGCGAAGGAGTAAAAAAGGAATGGGTCGACAGTTTATTTTTATATGTAGTTGTTGGCACTGTTATTGGTGCCCGCCTTGGTCATGTGTTTTTTTACGACTGGGGGTACTACAAGGAAAACCTCGGTGAGATCCTGAAGATTTGGCACGGAGGCCTGGCCAGTCATGGAGGGGTTATTGGCATTGCCATTGCTTTATGGTTATGGTCAAGAAAGTACAGTAAGAGGCCGATGTTATGGATTCTCGACCGCGTTGTGGTGCCCACCGCCCTGGCCAGTGCATTTATAAGGTTAGGCAATCTTGTCAATTCTGAAATCATTGGAAAACCAACAGACTTGCCATGGGCATTTACCTTTGTTACCACAGATAATTTACCCCGACATCCTTCACAGCTATATGAAGCCCTGGCATACCTAACCATTTTTGGATTACTTTTTTACCTGTATTGGAAAACTGATATCAAAGACAAGCCAGGCCGCTTATTCGGCATTCTAATGACAGCGGTTTTCGCATTCCGCTTCTTCGTTGAGTTTACCAAGGAGAATCAGGTTGCTTTTGAAGCTGATATCCCTCTGAATATGGGGCAGTGGCTGAGTATTCCGATGGTTCTGATAGGATTATTCTTTCTGCTACGCCCATTGAAGAAACTGGAAAAACAGGGTGATTCAGGGTGACAAAAAAGGTTAACGTGGGGTGACCAAAAGGGTTCCTGAAGGTTAAGTAGCACCAGCTAACTGTTAACTGTTCCCGATTAACTGTTCCCTATTTACAATACTTGTAAAGCATGTCCGCAGCTTTCCTGTGCCCTAATTGCAGAGCATGCTGCCAGTCGTAACAAGCACCATCATTATCTCCGGTTTTTAATCGGAGTTCTGCCCGAAAAAAATATACATTGGGTTGTTTAGGGTCAATATCCAGCGACATAGCAAGGTCGCTAATGGCTTCCTGATCATCACCCAAAGCATGTTGAGCCTTTGCCCTGAGGTTGAAAGCCGGGGCGGTTGGTTTGTTGGAGAGAACCTGATCCAGGTACTCAATGGCTGTAACAGGATTATCACTGATCAATTCCCTGGCAAGAAGAAAATACATACCGGATGCATCTATCCCGAGCTTCCCGAGCCGGCTAATCTCCTCAACGCCCCTGTTTGACTGGCCGGATTTGAAGATGGCAAGCACACGATGTAAGTAAAGCCTTATTTCATATGGATGTTGGGAAATCATCCGGTTGAAAACCTGGACGGAATTATCATAAGCTTTGTTTTCCATCAGATAATCACCGTATTGAATATTTATGTCCAGATTATCAGGATCAATATTAATTGCCTTTTCAATGGTTTGATCAGCTTTGCTGCTTTCTCCGGTCAATTGATAATACTGCACTATCAGTGCCAGAACAGCTGCATTGTCATCATATTTTTTAATCAAATCATTCCAGAAAGTTTCATCAAGATCATTTTGTTTAATCTGATATTGGGCCTCTGCAATAATATCTTCATTTTCATCATACCAACTATCCGACCAGAAACGGATCCACTCACGATCCCTATCCAAATCTGAAAATACCGGATCAAGCATAATCTCCTTTCTGGGCATCTTTTTTGATGAATTCAGGTGCTCAGCCAGGTATTTAAACATTTGTGTATAATCATCTTTCAGTTTGTAGCAGCGGGCAAGCTCCAGTGCTGCTGCTCCACGATTCAAACGCTCAACCTGGTTAAATAATTGAATGGCTGTTTCTAAATCACCCAATTGATATGCACAGTTTCCTTTAACAAAATAATACAGCTGTTGTTCTTCCTGCCCTGAAGGGAAAAATTCATCAGAAATAACCTCACTATATTGACCCTGAGCGTACAAAGACTGGATCTTTAGCAATTCGGGGTTAAACCCTTGCCCTGCAACCTGGCTGGAAGCAAAAGCCAGTATCAATAATTGTATGGCCTTCCTTATCCCCATCATTTTTCATCACTGTACAAAACGTGAACAAAACCAATCAGATATCTGGGTACGAGGCCCGTCAAACGGCGTTCATAAACATCGCATATATAATAGTAAACACCTGGAGGGACCTTTTTACCTGAATTCATTTGCCGTGCATCCCAGTTAATGTCCGGGTCAGTGGTCTGATAAACCATGTTCCCCCATCTCCCATATATTTTCAGATCAATCTTCTCAACCAGGTTATGAGGGAAAGGCCTGAACAGATCATTTATTCCATCTCCGTTCGGTGTAAAAACGTTAGGCAGTTCGTAATTAATGCAGTCATCCACGCAAATAATCGTCGAAAAAGTACTTTCATTGCCAACCGAATCAACTGCGGTAACGGCGTAACAGGCGGCCATACTGTTTTCAGGATGATGCCATAATTCCACATTAGAAGCTGGTGCCACTGAATCGACAAGAACCATATCCCCTTCAATACTAGAGCGGTAATAGACACGATAACCTGCAACATCAGAAGCACAGGAATCTGCAACATTATTCCATGTCAAATGGTTAGCCAAACTGTCGCAAACACTATGAACATTTAGAATTGGTGGACATGGAGGGAGGGTGTCAACCGGCGCCCCGCATGCTATTTGTGAATAATTAATTATCGGCCGATATCCCGTTTCTGTGTATTCACCTATACTCTTGACCCGATAACAATATCTTGTTCCATCTTCAAGGCCCTGGTTAAAATAGGACAACTGGTCCGACCATCCGATTGAATCAAGCTGTGATTCATTACCTCTGTAAATAATATATTCGAGATTCTGCCACGGAACATTTTTCGAATAATTCAGGCGCAGTGCTTCATGATGGGGTTCCAGTTCCAGGAAGAGGCTTGATGCCAGCTGGGCTGTTTCGATAGGGAACCGGTTACCCGGAGCATTATTCATCAGTTGAACCTGGTACGACCATGATTTTTCCTGAGTGTTAATCCCTTTGTCAAGGTAAAAGATCTTATCCAGTCCGGAGAGAGAATCAATAAGTATTGGGTTCTGCCCATACTGTCCCTCCGAGCGATAAATCAGGAATGTATATGGACCGGTAGTGTTTAAAAGTTCCAGGGCCGAAGGGGCCAGCCAGGCAATAGATATTTCACCGTCTGATACATGAGTCTTCTCTACACTAACTTTTGTTATCAGGGGAAATCCTAAAACCAATTCTGCGCATGCTTCGTTTGACGTAAAGGTTTCAGCACCATCACTGTAATAACCAATTACGCGGTAACAGTAATTAGTCGCCTGATCAAGGCCATGGCCATTATCAGTATCGAGAAAAATATTTGTACTGTGGCCCGCCACATCTCCAACCAATTCATATCCCAGATTATCCGGGATTCCCGTATCACAGGGACCGGGTTCAAAGGAAACGGGGCCTGTGCGCCTATAGACCTTGTAGCCTTTAATATTATCGCAAGAGCAAACCTGCCAGTTTAGCACCATTGATGATGAACCCGGGCTTAATTCCAGGTTGGTAGGTCCGGGAGCATTGATATACAATTCCAGATTTTTGCTGTCGACCAAACTTATTTCAGAATTCAAATCCTTTGCTTTTATTATTACCAGATAGGGTTGTTTCCTGACCATATCGCATGTGGTTTGCCAGGTAAAATATCCCTTTGCAGTACCAGGAACATTAAGGACCTGACGGAATGTTGCCGAATCTTTAACCAGGCTAAATGGTCCGCCGCTTGCGGTTAGATTGATAGAGTCTGAATCCGGATCACGGGCAGTAATCTCTTTCTTGTATAATTCGCCTGCAATAAGGCATACCTCCTCGAGCGGCTCTATAACTGGCGGTTGGTTTGTTGTTGGGTAAACCTCAATTTGCATATCTCTTTGGATCCTGCCTATACGCACTCCCATTCTCCATTCTTCAATGGTCATGGCTACATTGTACTTTCCTGTATCTGTAGGAGCTGCCCAGATAAGATCCCCAGTGAGTTCATCAACAACAAGTGAGTCGGAAAAAGGAGGGAAAGTATATCCTTCTATCTCTCTCCCGGCTTCTGCAGTGCATATCGCCAACTTATAAGATAAACTGTCGCCATCCGGATCAAATGCAGCTGGATTATGAATAAATGTATAACCCAGAGCAGCCTTATCGACGGGGGGGTTCAGAAGTATAGGTGTATTGTTGTAACCAATTTGCGGATTTATTACCAGGATTGTTTTGATGGAGAATACTGTGTTAACCGAATTGGGAATATTTCTGACCCCCTCATTACGGTTTGGGTCTTCTACAACAATTTGGTAAGTACCAGGCCCGGGGTATGTGTGTTCCCAAACATATTTATTTCTCTGGTAATAATCCGGGAGCTTCACTTTCTCAATCCTTGGAACATCCGCTGTTGTTCCATCGCCGAACTGAACCATTAATTCCGGCCTGTCTGCCACGGGGCCAGGGCCTGTGCAAGTATACGTGATAACCGTAACCCTATATGATAGATCCCCAATTTGTTGATAAGTGATCTCGCCTGCACGATTATGCGTAGCAAGAGCGGCTGTATTGAACAAAATCAACACTGCTGCAGTAAGCAAAATAATTCTAAAATATATGTCTGTTGCTTTTAGCATAGCCTGCCAAACTAACAAAAATCGCTCCAATATCATTCAATCACAAAATGTATTTGCGGCTTGTTTTGCCTAAACTGAAATGCCTTCTGCTCGTCTTTAAATGTAAAGATCAACAAGTTCTTTTGATCCGGGAAAAGACCGAACATCAGTGAGTTCTCTATATAAATATCTCTGGGTAAATCTGAATAATAAAAAGAATAATTAAGCAATATTGCTTCAGGATTGACTTGTCTTCCTGTGAACTCCCAGGTATCTACACCTATTGTGTCCTTATTAATCTGCAACATGAAATGATCAGCAATAAAACTACGAAAATAAGCTTCCTGTTCCTGGCCTGTGCTTTCCTTATCTATATCTAAATCTACCTGATATAACCTATACAATTCGTCTGCAAAATCATCCTTGAAAAGTTTTACTGATACTACCCATTTATTTATTGAATCATTGTACTCAATATTCGTAACTGACAGGTGCAGGGGATGACTAGTCAGTATCAAAATAACCCCAAATATCCAATTAATCCAAAGACCCATTGTAACCTGATTAAAAACAAATTTAATACTTTTAAAACCAGTTTAGATTGATATGAGCACATTTCAGCTTTATCTTACTTTGGGATTGCAACATATAGCTGATTTCAAAGGATATGATCATATATTATTTATCATTGTACTTTGTGCAGTATACCAACTGCGGCATTGGAGGAAAATCCTTATTCTTATCACAGCCTTTACAATTGGCCATTCCTTTTCCCTGGTGCTGGCAACTTTTAACCTTGTACGGATCTCCGCAGACTGGGTAGAGTTTCTTATACCCATCACAATTTTATTAACTGCCTTTGGAAATATATTGCAGCGAAGAGAATCCTATTCCAGTGGTCATCATAGGTATAAGTATGCAATGGCCTTATTTTTCGGATTAATTCATGGAATGGGCTTTTCGAATTACCTTAGAGCCCTTTTAAGTGATGAGGACAGCATTTTAGGCCCCCTGTTCTCTTTTAACCTTGGAATTGAGCTTGGGCAGATAATTATTGTAAGCGGATTTATTTTAGCCGGAATTATTATTATTAATGGTTTGAAAGCCAAACCCAGAGAATGGAACCTGGTAATTTCCGGTGCTGGTGTGGGTATTTCCTTAATTCTGATTTTTGAACGTTTACCTTTTAATATGAAAAACTGCATAGCAAAAAGACTAATGGCAGTCAGCTTTTTTATCCTTTTGGGACAACTGGTATTTGCACAAACCAGAGAGAGAAATCTTCTTGACACGACAAAGATTCGGGCGGCACTCGAGGTCATCGGCCTTGATTTCACAGGTGATGAGATTAGCCAAATGGCCAGGGGGGTAAGCCAAAGCAAATCTTCCTATTCTGCAATCCGTGAGTTTGCCGTTGATAATTCTGTATCGCCTTCCCTGATATTTAATCCACTCCCAGGGGAATTTACTGTTCCTGATCCAAATCCGGTTAACGATTGGCATCTTCCAAAATTTATTGAACTGCCTGGGAACAAGACTGATATAGCATTTTTATCCATTCCAGAGCTTGCTTATCTAATTAAGAACAGGAAGATAAGCTCTCTTGAACTCACCACGATTTATCTGGACAGGCTTAAGGCATTCAGTGACAGTTTGTATTGTGTAGTAAACCTGACCGAAGAGCTGGCTTTGCTAACTGCAAGAAAGATGGACCAGGAGCTTGCTGAAGGTAAATATCGCGGCCCCTTACATGGAATTCCTTACGGGGTTAAAGACCTTATAGCGGTAAAAGCTTATCCCACCACCTGGGGAGCCATGCCATTTAAGGATCAGATGATAAATGAAAATTCGGCTGTTATTCAGAAGCTTGAAGAAGCAGGAGCGGTTTTAATTGCAAAATTATCCAATGGAGCCCTGGCTATGGGTGATGTGTGGTTTGGCGGGACTACTCGCAATCCATGGAATACGGAAGATGGATCCAGCGGTTCCTCAGCAGGCCCGGCAGCAGCTACCAGTGCCGGACTGGTAGCATTTTCAATAGGTACAGAAACGCTTGGCTCTATAGTATCACCCTCAACACGTTGTGGTGTCACCGGATTGCGCCCTACTTATGGAAGGGTAAGCAAATATGGAACTATGGCTTTGAGCTGGAGTATGGACAAGATCGGGCCAATATGCAGAAATGCAATAGATTGTGCTATCGTTTTGGACTATATCAGGGGATCAGATAAACGTGACCCTTCTACCCTGGATGGTGGATTTACCTATCCTGAATCAATAAACTTTAAAAAGCTCAGGATTGGCTACCTGGATGAGCTTTTCAATAAGAAATACTTTTTTCATGATAATGACTCTGTTGCCCTAAACCTAATACGTAAACTTGGAGCAGAATTGATCCCTGTTACCCTGCCCGATAATTTTCCAATAAATGCATTGCGCATCATCCTTTCAGCGGAAGCAGCCGCCGCATTCGATCAGTTAACCTTATCTAATCTCGACACTTTACTTGTTAATCAAGGCAGCTGGGCCTGGCCCAATACCTTTCGAACCTCGCGACTGATTCCTGCAGTGGAATATATACAGGCAAACCGCATCCGGTCCTTGCTTATTGAAAAGATGCAAATCATCATGCAGGATTATGATCTGATTATTGCCCCCACCAGTGGTGGTAATCAGCTTACTCTAACAAACCTGACCGGGCATCCTTCTCTATTGCTGCCCACTGGATTCGATAAAGAGGCAAACCCTACCAGTATAACATTAATCGGCCCCCTGTTTAGTGAGGGTATCCTTTGTGCTTTTGGCGAATTATATCAGAAAAATGCTTCTCACCACCAGCAGAGGCCACCCAAATTCAATAAAGATAATTTCTAATTGGAAAAAGCTGGACTGACATATGATATAGCAGTTGAGGGAGGGAGCTTCCTGACGATGGATCCTGAAAATCCTGTTATTCAGGATGGAATTCTCTTGGCCAGAGCCGGGAAAATTGAGTTTATTGGATCACCTAAAGATTCCCCGGATTACCAGGCAAAGAAGACCATTTTTGCAGGCAGCAGATACATTCTGCCTCCCTTCTTTAATCAACACACTCATCTAAGCCTGTCGTTATATAGGGGACTGGGAACAGATTTACGTCTGCACGACTGGTTGCAACGAGTAATATGGCCTTTGGAAAAGGCTTATTGCAATCCTGAAAATGTTTACCTGGGAGCACTGCTGTCTCTGGTGGAGATGATCAAAAACGGAACCGGTACCCTGGCCGATATGGATTTCCACTCTTTAGCCATTGGTAAGGCCGTTTCAGAATCCGGACTAAGGGCGTTTTTAGGTGAAGGCTTATTTGACGAAGCTACTCCATCAGCAAAAACTCCCAGTGATACTTTTGAATATTCTGCCAATTTGATCAGTAGATACGCTGACGACGAGTTGATTTCAGTTTACCTTACTCCTCATGCCCCATTCAGTTGTTCACCCGAACTGTATGAAAAAACCGGAGAAAAAGCAAGAAAATGGAATATCCCTGTTTGCAGCCACGTGAGTGAAACACAGCAGGAAGTGGAAAACATAAGGACAAAATACGGTATCAGTCCTGTGGAACTTCTTGAGCGAACAGGGGTTTTGGATGATCATTTTATTGCAGTACATGGTATACATTTAAACGAAAAGGATATTGAAATCCTGGTCAGGAAAAAGGTATCCGTTATTCATAACCCTCACAGCAATATGGTTTTGGGCTCTGGCGTTTGCCCGGTGCCCCAATTAATCTCTTGTGGCGTGAAAGTTGGCCTGGGTACAGATAGTGCTGCCAGCAACAATCATTTAAGCATGCTAAGGGAATTACAAACAGCCTGTCGTATTCATAAAGGGTATAATCATGATCCAGAAATTCTTCTGTCTCGAAAGTTATTGGAAATGGCCACCCTATCAGGCCATGAGATATACAGGATGAAATTTTCAGGCAAGTTAAAACAAGGTTTTAAAGCAGATTTTCAGATTATTGATCTTAGTTCTATCCATAACCAACCTGTGATCGATCCAGTTATTTCCCTGGTAAACAGTATGCATAATCGTGATATTATGACACTTGTTGTAAATGGGCAACTTATCATGGAGGACAGGGAGGTACTAACATTGGATGAAAAACTTATAATAAAAGAAGCCATGAAATTTGGCAAGAAAGTATTGTATTCGTTTCCAGGTTTTTTGTCTGGGGCTAATAAGGTTGAAGAAGGGGGTAATTTATGATAAAAGCTTCTGATAATAAGCAGTTTAAATATGACCTGGCCATTCGGAATGGATTAGTTCTTACGCTTGATAAGGATTGGACAGAATTTCAAAAAGGGCTGATACTTATCAGAGGAAACCATCTGGCATATGTTGGAAATGAGAATGATCATCCAGGGTATTTTGCATCCAGGCTCATTGACGCAGATGGAGGTATCGTCATGCCCGCCTTCTTTAATGGCCATACCCATTCCGCCATGTCGATGTTCAGAGGCATGGGTAATGATCTTCCCTTAGAAAGCTGGCTTAATGATCATATCTGGCCATCAGAAGCCCGTTTTGTTACACCTGAAAATGTTTACCTGGGTTCTATGGTTTCAGCCATTGAAATGATCAGGTGTGGAACCGGGATATTTGTCGACATGTATTTTTTCCAGGAGGATACGGTACGTGCCTGTGAGGAACTCGGGATAAGGGTTGTTGTTGGAGAGGGGATACTGGATACCCCTACCCCCAATAAAAAAACGCCGTCTGATGGATTACTATACACCAAACACCTCTATAATATATATAAGGATCATCCCTTGGTGAACATGTCTATTCCCGCCCATGCACCCTATACCTGCTCCCCGGATGTATTAAAAGCCATAGGAGATCTATCGCGGGAGCTAAATATTCCTGCCACCATACATCTCGCTGAAACTACCAGTGAAGATATTGAGATGAAAAAAAAGTATGGTAAATCATCTAGCCGGCACCTGGCTGATTTGGGGTTTTTCCAGGGTCGTTCCGTAGCTTACCATTGTAATCATTTATCAAAAGAGGATATTCATCTTTTGAATGAATTTAATGTTGGCGTTGTCACCAATCCTAACAGCAATATGAAATTAGGAGCAGGTGTGTGTCCCGTTCCAGAGCTTTATAACAGCGGCCTTATTATAGGTATTGGCACAGATGGTGCGGCCAGCAATAACAATCAATGTATGATACTGGATATGCAGTTATCGGCAAGGCTCCATAAAATGACACACCATGATCCTACCGTCATTACAGCCAGGCAGGCCATCAGAATGGCTACTTTAAATAACGCCATTATCTATGGTCTGGATGATAGTATAGGGACACTAGAGACCGGAAAATTGGCAGATCTGATGATCATCAATACCGATCAGGCCCATTGGCAACCCCTATACGATCCATACTCGCAAATCGTATACTCAATGCAGCCAGGGGATGTGTCGGGTACCATGGTTAATGGGAAAATGATTATGGAGAATCAGAAGATTCTTACGGTTGATGAAGACTATTTCATTAATAAAATAGCACAACTAGGTAAAATGATACATGAAAGGGGGTAAACTAGTGATTTATTAGATCTCTGATAAGGCTAATCTCCAGAAAAGAAGCACCACGCCTGGGGCCGTAACTTCCGCCTACCAGAAGGACTCTATCATCCATTTCAATCCCATCTATTACCGACAAATGCTTTACAATCGACCGCTTAAAGGCATCTGTTTGCTTACGAGGCTCCATAAAAAAGGCGGTTACTCCGTACGACAAAGAGAGTTCCCTCACTACCCGATTGGCATAACATGCAGCATAGACAGGACTATTATTCCTGAAAGCAGCCAGATATCTGGCTGTGCGGCCTGTCAGAGTGTCGACAATTACTGCCTTGATATCTAGATCATTGGATGCTTCTACGGCCGCATTGGCCAGGAAGGCGGCTATCTCATTATCTATTGAAGAGATCCTGATATCCGTATAGGGCCTTGAGGCTTCAACCTCCATAGCCACCTTGGTCATTATCCTAACTGCCTCTACCGGGTACTGACCAAAGGCTGTTTCACCACTGAGCATCAGGGCATCTGTTCGTTCATATACAGCACTCGCGACATCAGAAATCTCCGCACGAGTGGGTCTCGGATGCTCAATCATGCTGTGTAACATTTGTGTGGCAATAATAACCGGCCGCTTCCTTTTGATGCAGGCCATAATCAATTTTTGCTGGACACCTGGAATTTTTTCGGCAGGAATCTCAACACCCAGATCTCCCCTTGCAACCATCACCCCATAAACATGGTCAAGAATTTCTTCACTATTATCTATCCCTTCCTGGCTTTCAATCTTGGCGATTATTTTAATTTTTGATTGATGAAGCGCCAGTACTTGTTTGATAGCCAATACATCTTCTTTATTTCTGACAAATGAGTGTGCAATAAATTCTATGTCTTCTTCGATGGCAAACTGAATATACTTCTTATCTTTCTCATTCAGAGCTGGCAAATTGATGGAAACACCTGGTACATTAACACTTTTACGGCTTTTCAATACACCGTCATTTTGGGCCCGGCAAATCAATTCGTTTTCCTTCTTTTCAATAACAATTAAAGCCAGATCCCCATCATCAATCAGAATCCTATCATTCAGGGATAAATCTGAGGCAAAACCAGGATAATTTACATGTATCAAACCTGGAATAGTTGGCCGGTCAGGATCTCCTTTTACAGTAATGATATCACCGGTTTCGATTCTGATGGGATCTCTGGCAACTGTAGTGCGAATTTCAGGCCCCTTGGTGTCAATCAATACACCAATTTTATCTGAAACCTGACGGACATTGTTGATCACAATTTTGGATCCCTCGATGGATTGATGAGCTGTATTAATACGAACCACATTCATTCCAGCATTGTACAACTCACGAATAAAATCCACGTCACAATGCTGGTCAGAAATGGTAGCTACAATTTTTGTATGTTTCATAAAAGTTTTCTCCCCTGTAGCAATTCTACTTCTTTTTAAATACTCTGAGGCTTTCAATTCCAAGCCTATAGGAATCAAGGCCAAAACCTATAATACTGCCAATGCAATTTGGGCTGATAAGAGAATTATGGCGATACTCTTCCCTGCTGAGAATATTACTTATATGTACTTCAACAACCGGAATTGAGATAGCTTTCACTGCATCAGCAATAGCAACAGAGGTGTGTGTGTAGGCAGCTGCATTAAGAACCACTCCTGAATATTTTTTGTCTGCCTCCTGAAGCTTATCAATAATCTCCCCTTCCCAGTTCGATTGAAAATATTCAATGGTAAAATCCTGAAACAAATTTTTCAGAATGGGTAAATAACCTTCAAAACTTTTCTCTCCATAAATAACCACTTCTCTGGATCCCAGCAGATTAAGATTGGGACCATTGATTATGAGTATTTTCATCAGTATAAATTTTTATTTTTACAAAAATAACAAAAGCTGTCAGCAATTACTTATATTAAAACCAATTCAACAGAATGAGCTGGCAGGACAAATACATTCGGGATTACAATATTTTCATCCGACTGGAAAAATCATTATCCCACAATTCCCAGGAGGCCTATTTGAGTGATCTCAATAAGTTTTTTCAATTCCTCGCAGCCCGGCATCCAGGTTTGACTCCCGCTGATTGTAGTTTGGAAGAACTCAGGGGATTTACAATTTGGATATCAGAATTGGGATTAAGCGCCGTGTCTCAGGCAAGAGTAGTCTCAGGGATTCGCAGTTTTTACAAGTTTCTCAAACTTGAGGGTATTATTGAAAAAAATCCTGCAGCTCTTCTTGAAGCACCCCGAACCGGAAGGAAACTACCGGATATATTAACGGCCCTGGAAATTGACCAGATAATTTCCGCTATTGATCTAAGTAGTCCCCAGGGGTTCCGAAATAAGACCATAATTGAGATTTTGTATGGTTGTGGTCTCAGGGTTTCTGAGCTTTCCGGATTACTCATATCAAACATCAATTTTCAGAATCAATATATACGTATCATTGGGAAGGGAAACAAAGAACGATTGATTCCACTGGGATCGCATGCATTGAAGGCGATAAAGAATTATTTATCTCTTTATCGATCAAAAATGACCATTCAGAAGGGTTATGAAGATTATGTAATATTAAATCGTTTTGGTAAACAGCTCTCCAGGGTTATGATTTTTAATATAGTAAAAACCTGCGCTATAAATGCGGGCATCAAGAAATCTATCAGTCCGCATACCTTTCGCCATTCTTTTGCTTCTCACCTTGTGGAGGGAGGTGCTGACTTGCGGGCTGTCCAGGAATTACTGGGCCATGAGTCAATTCTAACCACTGAAATCTACACACATCTCAACCGGGAATATTTAGTGGATACTATCATGAGGTTCCACCCCCGCTCAAATGCTTAAATAAACTCCGTAAAGTACTGATAGTCAGCCAATTTAATTAATTAGCATTTTAAACTTTTTTACCCTAATTTCGCATTTCTTAAATGAAGTTCATAACACATTAATTCTAACATTTAAAAATACCATTATGTCTAAGGTCAAACGTGTTTATACTTTCGGTGATAAAGAAGCTGAAGGTCGCACTGACATGAAAAACCTCTTAGGAGGAAAAGGAGCCAATCTGGCTGAAATGAATTTAATTGGAGTACCTGTTCCTCCTGGTTTCACTATTACTACTGAGGTGTGTGCCGAATACAACAAATTGGGTAAAGATCAGGTTGTTGAATTACTAAAAGAAGAAGTGGAAGCTGGTGTTCACAAGGTAGAAGGTATTATGGGAACCAGCTTTGGAAGCAGTGAGAATCCTTGTCTTCTTTCGGTTCGTTCCGGTGCCCGCGTTTCCATGCCGGGAATGATGGACACAGTCCTTAACTTGGGTCTCAACGATAATGCCGTTGCTGGCTTGATCAAGCGTACAGGTAATGAGCGTTTTGCATGGGATTCATACCGTCGTTTTGTTCAGATGTATGGAGATGTGGTAATGGGGCTCAAGCCTGAGTCCAAAGAAGACATTGATCCTTTTGAGGCTATAATTGAAGATATTAAAGAAACAAAGGGGGTTGAAAACGATACTGAATTAGCAGTAGATGATCTTAAGGAAATAGTTTCCAGGTTTAAGGCTGCTGTGAAGGAACAAACGGGAAATGATTTCCCCACTGATCCATGGGAGCAATTATGGGGAGCTGTTATGGCGGTATTTAATAGCTGGAATACTGAACGCGCCATTTATTACCGTCAATTGAACCGCATCCCTGAAGAATGGGGAACAGCGGTAAATGTTCAAGCTATGGTTTATGGTAATATGGGTCAGAATTCCGGTACTGGTGTAGCTTTTACAAGAGATGCAGGAACAGGAGAGGACATTTTCAACGGGGAATATCTTATTGATGCCCAGGGAGAGGATGTTGTTGCAGGTGTTCGTACACCTCAACAGATCACCATTGAGGGATCCAAACGATGGGCTATCCTTGCCGGCGTCACCGAAGAGGATAGGGCAAAGAACTTCCCATCACTCGAGGAGGCCTTGCCTCTTGTATATGCCGATCTGAATACCATTCAACAAAAGCTGGAGGATCATTACAGCGACATGCAGGATCTCGAATTTACAATTCAGGACGGAAAACTCTGGTTGCTTCAAACACGCAATGGGAAACGTACCGGTGCTGCCATGGTTAAGATCTCCATGGATATGATGCGCGATGGATCACTGGATGAAAAAACAGCTTTGTTGAGAAATGAGCCAAACAAACTGGATGAATTGTTACACCCTGTTTTTGACTTAGATGCTCTCGCCGAAGCCACTCTGGTTGGCAAAGGACTTCCTGCTTCCCCAGGTGCAGCAACCGGACAAATTGTTTTTCATGCCGACGATGCTGAAGTTTGGGCTAATGATGGAAAAGAAGTTATTCTTGTCCGCATTGAAACCTCACCTGAAGACCTAAAGGGAATGAATGTTGCCAACGGTATCCTTACCGCCCGTGGAGGGATGACTTCACACGCTGCTGTAGTAGCCCGGGGAATGGGCAAATGTTGTGTTTCCGGAGCTGGTGCCTTGAAAATTAATTATAGAGATAGAACACTGGTAACAGGTGGAAAATCTTACAAAGAAGGCGACTGGATTTCCCTGAACGGAACTACAGGGAATGTATATGATGGGAAGATTAAAACAATTGATCCTGAGTTGAGTGGAGACTTTGGTAAGCTGATGGATCTGGCAGATAAGTTTGCTACAATGAAAGTCAGAACTAATGCAGATACCCCACATGATTCCAAGGTGGCGCGTAATTTCGGAGCTATCGGTATTGGTCTTTGCCGTACCGAGCATATGTTCTTCGAAGGCGACCGTATTATTGCCGTCCGCGAAATGATTCTGGCTGATGATGAAGCAGGCCGGAGAGCTGCCCTGGACAAGTTATTACCTATCCAAAGGGAAGATTTCGAAGGTATTTTTGAAGCCATGCACGACCTTCCTGTTACCGTTAGATTATTAGATCCCCCTTTACATGAGTTTGTTCCTCATGAGGAGGAAAACCAACAGGAAATGGCTGATCAAATGGGAATCACTCTTCAACAAGTGAAGGACAAGGTAGAATCACTGCATGAGTTCAATCCTATGCTGGGCCACCGCGGATGCCGCCTGGGTAATACCTATCCTGAAATTACAGAAATGCAGGCAAGAGCCATAATTGAAGCTGCCCTGAATCTTAAGAAGAAAGGTATTAATGCACTTCCTGAAATAATGGTACCATTAACAGGTACATATGGTGAGATGAAAATGCAGGAGGATATTGTCAGAGGTACAATTGCAAAGGTATTTAAAGAACGTGGAGAAAAAATAGACTACCTGGTTGGAACAATGATTGAGATTCCCCGTGCCGCACTTGTTGCGGATAAGATTGCCGAATCTGCTGAATTCTTTTCATTTGGAACGAATGACCTTACTCAAATGGCTTTCGGTTATTCGCGTGATGATGCTGGTAAATTTCTGCCTATCTACATTGAAAAAGGATTGCTCAAGGATGATCCTTTCCAGGTTCTGGACCAGGAAGGTGTTGGGCAGCTTGTACGTATGGCAACTGAAAGAGGCCGTAGCACAAGGCCTAACCTTAAGGTTGGGATTTGCGGTGAACACGGTGGAGAGCCAAGTTCAGTTGAGTTTTGCCACAGGGTTGGCATGAACTACGTAAGCTGCTCACCATACAGAGTACCTATTGCACGATTAGCAGCAGCTCAGGCAGCTGCTAAAGGCCTGTAATTCATTATTTAACATAATAGGAAATGACTGCCTTGAAAGGTGGTCATTTTTTATTTTCGTATCTTTTGCTTTACATTTGTTAAAATATTAATCTGGCAAATGAATTTAATTCTTGCAATTTCACTGTTCATTCTGGCCTACCTTTTAGGATCAATACCTTCGGCTGTATGGATAGGAAAAATCTTCTACAAAATTGATGTCAGAGATCATGGAAGTGGAAATGCCGGCTTCACGAATGCACTTCGCGTATTGGGGCTTAAGGCTGGAATACCGGTGCTGTTAATAGATATTGCCAAAGGATTCCTGGCTGTTCATATTTTCACCCTCTTCCCCCAGGAATATGTAAACGATTTCAACAGGCAGCTATTTCCCATTATTTTTGGACTTTTTGCACTTACCGGTCATATATTTCCTGTCCTTGCCCAGTTCAGGGGAGGTAAAGGAGTTGCGACAGGTGCGGGATTGCTGCTTGGGCTATTCCCACTTGGAGCAGCCTTTACATTAGCTGTTTTTCTTCTGATACTTTTCTCAAGCAGGTATGTAAGCCTTGGATCAATTATTGCAAGCCTTAGCTTTCCAATTTGGGTATTGATATGGTATCCCGGCCAAAATATTTCCCTGCTGGTATTTTCTTTCCTGCTTACCTGTGTTATCCTGTTCACGCACAGGAATAATATCAGGCGCCTGATAAACGGGAAAGAGAATAAGATATATTTCAGAAAGAAGACCCGGTGACCCGAAGAATCGTAACCCTTCGTAACCTTACGTAACCTTTTTTCACTCCCTCATCATTTTCCAAACCATATTCAGAGCGGCCATGCTGGCTCTAATGATATTGAGTTCGCGAAGATTGCCGAACAGAAACTTTTTTGATACGATATGGGTCCTGTCTGCCACAGCAATCCATACTGTACCAACTGGTTTATCGGGTGTCCCTCCTCCCGGGCCGGCGATCCCTGAAACTGCTATGGCAAGGTCGGTGTTGAACTTGTTCCGCAGGTTGAGGGCCATGATCTCTACTACTTCCCGGCTAACAGCCCCATGCTCGTTTAGCACTTGTTGGGGAACTCCAAGAAAATCCCTCTTTATCTGGTAGGCATAAGCTATTATTGATCCGGTAAAATAATCCGATGATCCGGGTACAGAGGTTAGAAGGCTTGCAATATTACCCCCTGTACAGCTTTCAGCGGAGGCAATTGTCAGTCCCTTCTGCCGTAGGAGGTTTCCGATCTGTTCCTCCAAACTAATATTTTCGAGGCTGAATATAGCCATAGGGATGATATTCTTCAATTGCTCAATCTCCTTATTTATAGCAATATCCAGCACCTCCCTACTTCTTCCCTTACCGGTAATTCTTAGCTTGACAATTCCAGGTGATGGCAAATATGCCAGGTGCAGAAAGTTAGGCAATGCTTTTTCCCAATCGGCAATCAGGGCAGCAAGATAAGATTCCGGATAGCCTGTGGTCATTATCATCCTATGAACGATATCCGGAGTTGAGAACCTCTTTTCAAGTAATTCCGTCACCTTGCCCTCCATTAATCCTTTCATCTCATAGGGTACTCCCGGCAATGAAATCACCACCCTTCCCTCTTTCTCGAACAACATCCCAGGGGCCGTACCTAAGGAGTTAGGTATTACAGTACAATTGTCCGGCACAAAAGCCTGGGCTGTATTCATAGGATTCATAGGAACCTTCCGGTTTTTTAATAGTCTTTGAATATCTTCAAGGACAACAGGATTCACTACCAGTTTTCCTCCAAAATATTCGTTAAGAGTCTTTTTGGTGATATCATCACTTGTAGGCCCTAATCCCCCTGTGATAACGACAAGCTCCGACCGCTGTAATGCCTCATTCAATGATCTTTTTATCTCATCAGCCTGATCAGATATTGAGCTGATCTGGCGTATTTCAAAGCCCAACTCACTCAAACGGGCACCTATCACGGCGGCATTACTGTCGACAGTCTGGCCAATCAGGATTTCGTCCCCTATAGTGATAATTTCGGCGTATATAATCATTTTGACTTAAGTTTTTCTAAGCGTTGAAGCAGGGTTGGATGAGAATAATGAACAAAAACATAGGCGGGATGAGGTGTTAGATTACTAAGGTTTTTTTCTGAAAGTTTTATCAGTCCACTTGCCAATCCTTCAGCCATTCCTTTATTGCTGGCAAAGGCATCGGCCTGGTATTCATTACGTCGGGATAATTGATTCATAAAGAGCCCTATGATCATGCTCAGGGGGGTAAATAGTATTCCAAATACGAGGACACTCAGATGAAAAGCTGCTTGATTGGCACCCAAAGCCTCCGCAAAATTCTGATTTTCCAGGAAAAATGATAAAAGGAACAAAAGAATCCCGGTTTGAATAATCCCCAGTATGAGGCCAATAGTCACATGCTTCTTCTTATTGTGGCCGATCTCATGTGCCAAAACAGCCACAATCTCATTAATAGCCAGATCATTGATCAAAGTATCATACAAGACAATTCTTTTTTTCCTTCCCAGGCCGGTAAAATAAGCATTTGCCTTGGTGGATCGTTTGGAGCCATCTATTTCAAATATTTCCTTGATCGAAAAACCCGTTTTCATTGCAAAATCCTTTATAGCAGCTCGCAAATCACCTTCCCCCAGCGGCTTCTGCTTATTAAAAAGTGGAACGATCAGATCAGAATAAAACAGGCTCATAAAAACTGTGAAAAGAGTGACAGCACCCCAGGCAATCAACCAAAACCATGATCCTGTCTTTTCGTATATCCAAACCAGCAGGGCCAGGATACCACCCCCAATTATTGCCGTAATAAGCCAGCCTTTAAGTTTATCCAATACAAAAGTGCGGGGAGTAGTTTTATTAAAACCAAATTTTTCCTCTATAACAAATGTGCTGTACAAATCGAACGGAATTCCCAAAATGTCAAAAAAGAAGCCAAAAATACCGAAAAACAGAAGGGCCTGGATAATTTCAGATTTTGATATTCCAGCTACAAGGTCATTTAACCAACCAAATCCACCGCTGATAATAAATACCATGATAAGGACAAAATGAAAACCGGAGACCAATAAACCGAACTTACTCGTTTCCTTTTTGTAAAGTTGTGATTGAGCATATTTCTCTTTATCGTACCTCTCTGCAACTAAAAGTGGAAGTTCCGGCTTAAGGCTTCTCAGGTTCAATGCATCCAGAATTCGTTCAATCACGAATGACGATACAAGAATGATTAGGATGAGGTAGAATATTGAATTCATTGAGGTAAATTATTTCATTTGAAACTCCAGCAATGGTTGGAGTTTTTGCCGTTGTTCGAGGATTTTCCTATAAAAATAAGTGTAATAACCGAGTCCCAACTGTTTCGACCGATTCAGCCATTCAATACCCAGGTCCAACCTATCCATCATTTCCGATGCCACAGCCATATTAAAACTTGCCTTTGCAGCCTGTGATCGATTGTTAGAATAAGCCAGCTCCCTCCATATCTCGCTGGCTTCTGCCCATTGTCCATCGCCGGCTAATTTACCAGCCATATCCATTGAATTATTTCCGGATGGGAACCAGTCTCTTTCTTCCAACTCCCAAAATGGAGCCAATTCTCTACTGAAAGCATAACCTGCCACACCCAAGGCATTATTGAAATTCTTGATAATCTTGCTTATAGGTGGATAGCTGTTGTTTATTCCTGTTAGATAAGCAAGGGTATCTTTATAAATGTATTGTGTAATTTTTCTTTCTCTCAAGTTATATAAACGCCAGTAGACACGGGGATACAAAACATAGGAAATGGAAAAACCTTCCCTAAATTCAAAATTCATAATAGTATCAGTGAAATTGGCACTAGTTAAAGAAATCAGCATATCAAGACTGTCTTTTTGAGCAAGTTTTCCTACCAAATCCCAACTGAGAGATTTTTCAAGGTCACTATTACTTCCATATAAAACCCTTGGAGACTTAATCTCAAAAGCTTCAAACCTGGGGCTTTCTGCCAATCCATCCAGCAGGCCGAGAACTCCACTTTTAAGCAAGGAACTATCCCTTTTAAAAGCCAAAGTTGATTGAAGATCGATCAATCCATCTGTTCTCTTGTATTCAAGATCCATTCGGGAAACCACTCCTATCCTATATATTTCGGAAGGGAATGTCCATACTGCCGGCTTGAGCACATCCGTTTGCATTGTGCTGGCTACGTAGCATGAAGACATAACAAGACTTATTCCAATAATAATGAAGATATATGGAACAAACCTTTTCATGTTCTACCAATTTCTTATCACTTCCTTCCGCTCCCTGCGCTCCTCATCGAGAAACATCTTGCTGTTCAGTTCATTAATCAACTTCAAATGCCGACGGTGGGGCATATAATTATTAGCTTTTCTGGCAAAGCCAAGTGCCTGGTTTAACCTGCCGTCCTTTTCGCATAACAGGGCCATATTATAACTGGCTTTTGCCTTAATCTCATTATCTTCAGCATTGTATACTAAATAATTCCACTTGGATTCCGCTCTTGGCCATTTTCCTTCAAGAATAGCTTCATGTGCTTCAACAAGCTTTGGGTCTCCATCCTTGTAATAATCTCTCTGAACCAGTTCGAAACCCGGAGTAATTATCTTGGCATATTTAGCTGCAGCCCAATCACAAGCCTGATGATACATTTCTTCTTTGCCTGGCAGAGCGGTAATAGCCTCCTCACGAGTATTGCCTCTTCCCTGGAACTCTTTACTGAAACTATATATATTTTCATCCAACATCCTTCGACGTTCAGGCTGACTTATTCTCCATGCGGCATTTATCCTTACCGATTGTTTTGCCTGAAGTGGATATTCCGAATTCTCTTTATCCTCTATTAATTCAACATCGCCCTCTTCAACACTGAATCCCTGCAAGATAGCCAGGCTGGGTGCTTTATATTTGTCGGCAATTTTCATCAGCCCTATCCAGGGCAAAGGCTCAGGCATATCGGCTCTGTTGTGCCCAAGCATCCGGAGGTCGAAATAAGTTTTTGAAGTATACCTCTCCGTGGTATCCAGGGCCGTTGAAAAAGATTGAGCATAGTATCTCGACAGATTCCATAATGCCGAATCCACCTCTTCGTAATAGCCCCACTGAACGGCTTCATATTCCCCTTTAGCCGGCACAAACCTGGATGTAACAAGAATACCCCTGACATCAGGAGGAAACTCAATTTTTGGAGGTGTATATACCTCAACCATAATTTTTTGCATATGGCAGGAATTCAGCATCATTACCGCCATTATAACATATAAAATTCTAAATAATCTAATCCTCATATGTACCATTTTCAAAATACTGATATCCTTAACGTGTTCCGAACCAACGGCGCAAAAGCCATTCCATTGTCAACAAAAAAACAATAAAAATAATAAATATTTCAATTGGAGCAGATCAATCCATTTCGATTCGGTTCTTGTAAATTCTTCTCCGGGCTCCAGTTCTTTGGCAAACGACAGGAGATTATCATATTGATCCTTAGTAAAAAAACGCCCCTCCTTTTGCATCGCGAGCTGCTCCAAAACCTGAAAATCAGCCGTGGAGAACATATCTTCAAGGTTTACATCGAGAACGAAAAACTGCCCCTGTTTAGTAAAGAGATTTGGTCCGATATTAGTTTCTGCGGTATAGGAATATCTCCCCGGCTTGAGCGGATCTAATACCAGGGTATAACCGGCAAGAGCTGGCCGCATTTCATAATTTGAGACCTGATTTGCCGAGTCAACCAATTTAAAACTCACAATCATTCCTGACAGATCTTCTAAACTTTCATTATAAACCTGTGCCCTGATGGTAAGTTTTTCTGTCTCGCCCAATGATTTAGGTACCTGCAGCCTGAACTGGTCGCGATCCTCTTCAATTACCAGGTATTGAACCACACTGTTTATCAAGGCATTTAACTGATCATTACTACCCGATTCAAGGTACTCCGACAGGCGCCACCTCCATATCCCCTCACCGAGGAGAAAGGCGTTCTTGCCCTCTCTGGTTTTCGTGAAACACAAAAGAGGATATTCTAATGGAATAGATTTTATTTTCTGATTAAGAAGGACTTCTGTTCGTGGAGCTATCCTCACTGAACTCAGTGGTCCTTTAAGAGGGGGCCACACGGACAATTCGACTTCAAGTTCGTCAGCTACTTTAAAAAGGCTGAATTTCTTATTGATATTACCACCAATATCAGCCAGGTTTCCCGAATTATCCCCAATTCGAACACCCAGATCAAGCTGATTCAACAAAGCAATATTTGATTGGCCTCCCAGAATAAACCAAGCTGGAATCTGCTCTCGCTTAAATTCCTGCAATAAACGGGATCCAGGATTAAATGTTCCCGGCACCTGGTGGAATATAACAAGGTCATAATCTTTTATCCGACCTGTAAAGGCCTGAAGACTTGATGATTCCAATTCGAAATGGTTCATCTCCCCAATCGCAGAGTTGATCGCTGAAACATCCGGGTGAGGTGATCCGAAAAGGATTAGGATCCTGGCTTTATGCTCAACTACTTCAACAGCCAGAGTGTAAACATTATTACGCAAATTTGTTTCTTCGTCGCTCCCTGATATATTAATTCGAAAATATTGTACACCGGGTTTGGTGGCTTCGAGATTGAATCGAAGAATTCCGGAATTGTCGCCCGGGAAAAAATTTGCGGTTGTATCCAGGAGGATCACACTGCCAGAGCTCACCTTGACGCGGGGAGATAGATCAGCAAGGTTCAACGATTCAAAAATCATCTCCACAGGAAACCGGGTATCCTTGTATACCAAATCATTTGCCGTTACCTCCGTGATCCTGAGATCAGGAATTTTTGTTGTATCTCCCATTCCCAGGGTATACACGGGAAAGGGGAATACATCACCGGCATATAAGGGGTTGAGTCCCTGGTTGAAAATACCGTCACTGATCACCAGCAACCCGTTAACGGGGTCGGCATGATGAATCATGGTCAGATCCTGGAACAGAAGGCTGAAATCAGTTGCCTTATCAGAAAAATCGGGATTATTTCCAATTCGAAGATGGTCGCCAAACAAATAGGTGAAGACATCAAACTTTTTTTTCAGTGCAGCCTGAAGTTCAGGCAGGCGGTCTTCCAGTATTAAGCTATCACTGGCGTTGGAATCACCATGCTTCATCGAAGCACTATTATCAACAGCTAACAGAAAGACTGGCTTTACGGTGGTTGGGGCACGGCTGATAATTTTTGGACCAAGAAACAAAAAGAACAGAAAGAGCAGAGTCAGACTTCTCAAACTAATGAGGAGGATCCTGGCCCATTTTGGGAATAACTGCTTTGCTTTAGGTGTGTAATAGCTCAACCATGACAATAAAACGGCGAGTCCCAAACCAATTGGGACTAACCACATAGGCAATTCTGTTTGAATATTCCAATTCACTTTGCAGTACTCTCCTCTCTTGCCTGGCAGTTATTTATAGAAAGGGGCCAAAAATAACAGGGATTTCTCTTGTGCGGCTAGTTGCTGTTTTTTTCAGGTCATCAATGCCCCACATACCTGAACGACTTGGCCGCTCACATAAGATGACAGATCGCTGGCCAAAAAAACAGCTACTTTAGCTACCTCATCGGGGGTCCCTCCGCGTTTAAGCGGGATCAACCCGGCCCACTGGGTTTTCACCTCTTCGCTAAGCTTATCAGTCATTTCGGTAAGGATAAAACCTGGGGCAATTGCGTTACATCGGATATTCCTCGAGCCTAATTCCTTGGCTATAGATTTGGTAAATCCTATCATTCCGGCTTTTGATGCTGAATAGTTGGCCTGCCCGGCATTTCCACCCACTCCCACTACGGACGACATATTAATGATGGATCCTTCCCTCTGTTTGAGCATAATACGCTGGACAGCTTTGGTTAGGTTGAATACGGATTTCAGATTGATATTGATCACCATATCCCATTGCTCCTCGGTCATCCTGAGCAGGAGTGTATCGCGGGTGATCCCGGCGTTGTTAACCAATATATGGATACCGTCGAATTCCTTCAAAGCTTCCGTAACCATTTGCTCTGCTCCCAGGAAACTGCTTGCATCCGAAGCGTACATTTTCACTTTCACTCCTTTGGCTCTTAAGCTCTCTTCCAGGGCGACAGCATTTTCATCACGCACCAGATCGGTAAGTATAAGATTAGCTCCTTCGTCGGCAAATCTTTCAGCAATGGCTTTACCAATACCTCTTGAAGCTCCTGTTATTAAAGCTGTTTTCCCTTCTAATAATTTCATATGTGTTGTTTTTATTACCCCCCTTCGTCCCCCCTGATACCAAGGCGGGAGGGAATATTACATCTTACATTTTAAATAATAATTTGTTCAAATGGACCGGGACAAGCCCCGTCCCTACGATATTATTTTTTTTCCAATGCCATTTTCATGGTGGTGCCAATATTGGCGGGTGATTCAACAACATAGATACCACATTCCTTCATCACTTTCATCTTGGCAGCGGCTGTGTCTTCTGCCCCGCCGATGATGGCTCCGGCATGTCCCATGCGTCTTCCTTTTGGTGCAGTTTGACCGGCAATGAAACCAACTACTGGCTTGGTGCTGTTCTCCTTTATCCATAAGGCAGCATCAGTCTCCATTGTTCCTCCTATCTCGCCAATTATGACAATCCCCTCAGTTTCAGGATCAGCCATTAGCAGTTTCACTGCATCCAGGGTTGTAGTTCCTATAATCGGGTCCCCGCCGATTCCTATACAGGTCGACTGGCCTATTCCGTGCCGTGTCAGCTGGTCGACTGCTTCGTAAGTAAGTGTTCCAGAGCGGGATACAACTCCCACATTCCCTTTTTTATGGATAAATCCGGGCATGATACCCACCTTGGCCTCTGATGGTGTAATAATGCCAGGACAGTTAGGTCCAACCAGGCGGGCATCCTTACCTTCAAGATAAGATTTCACTTTTACCATATCCTCGGTGGGAATTCCTTCTGTTATACAAACAATCACTTTGATGCCAGCCTCGGCAGCTTCCATGATTGCATCAGCAGCAAAAGCTGGTGGAACAAAAATCAAAGAAACATCTGCCCCAGCCTGCTGAACACCCTCAACAACTGTGTTGAATACAGGGCGGTCTAAATGCCTGGTGCCACCCTTTCCAGGAGTCACCCCGCCAACTACATTGGTCCCATATTCAATCATTTGCGTAGCATGAAAGGTACCCTCTTTTCCGGTAAATCCCTGTACCAGGATGCGAGAATTCTTATTAACTAATACAGACATGGTTTAATTTTGGATTGTTAGAATTTATGATTTATAAAAGTGTTGCGAATATACGAAAACTAATTGCAAGGCGAAAAGGAAGGTATAAAGCGAAAATAATATCTTTGTTGCAGGTTGCAGGTTGCAGGTTGCAGGTTACAGGTTGCAGGTTGCAGGATAAAATGAGATCAATACTAATATCAATACACTATTACTCTATCTACTAATCTACAAATCCACTGATCTACGTGTCAACCATAGCTGCTATATCTACACCTTCAGGAAGCGGGGCAATAGCCCTGGTAAGGTTATCGGGTGCTCAGGCTATTGAGATTGCCGGGTCGGTATTCAAGTCGGATAAAATTGGCTTTAAGCTTTCAGAACAAAAAGCACAAACAGTTCATTTTGGGAGGATAATGGATAATAAGGAAACCATTGATGAGGTATTGGTCACAGTTTTTCGTGCTCCTCATTCCTACACCGGAGAAGACCTGATAGAGATCTCCTGTCATGGATCTGTATATATCCAACAAACCATCCTCCAATTGCTTGTCAGGAATGGTGCTGAAATGGCCCGACCCGGGGAATTTACTCAGAGAGCTTATTTGAACGGCAAAATGGATCTCACCCAGGCCGAGGCTGTATCGGACCTTATTGCTTCCTCCAGCAGGGCTGCTCAGCAGGTAGCTATGGATCAGATGCGCGGCGGATTTTCCAGGGAGATCCAGATTCTGAGGATGCAGCTGTTGGAATTTGTTTCTCTGATTGAGTTGGAATTGGATTTTTCAGAGGAAGATGTGGAGTTTGCTGATCGCAGTCATTTGAAGCATTTAGTTCTTGATATTCATGATACGGTAAGAAAGCTCACCCAAAGTTTTCAGTTGGGCAATGCGATAAAGGAAGGGATTCCGGTGGCTATTGTTGGTGAGACCAATGTTGGCAAATCCACTCTTTTGAATGCCCTTTTAAAGGAAGACAAGGCTATCGTTTCGCATATTCCGGGGACCACTCGTGATGTAATTGAAGACAGGATACAGCTCAATGGTATTTTATTTCGATTTATTGATACAGCCGGATTACGGCACACAGATGATCAGATAGAAAACATGGGCATCGAAAGGAGTTACCAGCAGATTGAAAAAGCCCGGATAGTTTTACTGGTTACGGATCCCATTGCTCCCGAAGAGCAAAGCCTAAGATGGGTAAAATCTATTCAGGATAAAATCCGATCAGACCAGGAACTAATTATTCTTGTCAACAAAGGGGATCTGGGGAGAATAGCAAACCAAAGAAATCAAGCAATAATTGAATCGTCACCCGTCACCCGTCACCCGTCACCTGTAATAATATCTGCAAAAGAAGGAATGGGTCTTGACAGACTTGAAGGATCATTAATGCACCACATCAACCTCAAACCCCTTGAGGATCATGATGTTATTGTCACCAATGTCCGGCATTATGAAGTACTAACAAGGGCACAAACAGGACTTGAAAGGGTAATCAGCGGATTAGAAACTCATCTCACTGGTGATTTCCTATCCCAGGACATCCGCGAGGTTATCAACATCCTCGGCGAAATAACCGGCCAAATCTCCACTGATGAGGTGTTGGGGAATATATTTAAGAATTTCTGTATCGGAAAGTGACAACCTATTGACAGGTCTTGCTTCTAGCTCATAACTCCCTTATTTACAATATATTTTCTTTCCTTTTATAACTCATTCTAAACTTTAATTTCCTTTGTTCTTTGTCTTTTTGTTTCTTATTTGTATCTTTGATCGACTCGAGTAACAAATAAGTAACAAATTAGAAACAGTTTATTAATTCTATCACTATTGAAGCCATGGCAGCAAAAAGAACACGTGCAAAAGGAATAGTCCATCTAAGAGAGAGAAAACTGACGGATGGATCAAAAAGCCTCTACCTGGATATTTACAGCCACAATAAACGGTATACAAAATCTCTTAACCTCAAAATCTATCCGGTACGCACTCCTATCGATAAGGAGCATAATGCGAAAACTCAACAACTTGCTGAAACCCTGAGAGCGGAAAAGCAAATTGAATTGCAGCACACCCAGCATGGAATACAGGATGATGACCAGTTGGATCGTAGTTTCCTGAATTATTTCTGGGAGCTGACAGAAAAACGCAAGGCCAGCCAGGGTAATTACGGCAACTGGGACAGTGTGCATAAGCACTTACAGAAGTATGCTGGGCAGGATGTGAGCTTTGGAGACCTGGATAAATTTTTTGTGCTGGGATTCAAGGAATACCTGATGGAGGATGCGGTGACCAAAAGCGAAGTTCCCCTGTCCCCTAACTCTCAGTCATCTTATTTTAATAAGCTCAAGACTGCTATTAAACAGGCTCAAGCTGATGGGATAATAAAAACCAATCCTGCATTTGGTGTAAAGGGCATTAAGGCTGAAACCCCTGAGAGGGAATACCTGACAATGGAGGAGCTAAGGAAAATAGCAAAGGCTGATTGTAAATATCCAATCTTAAAAGAAGCCTTCCTGTTTTCATGTATCACTGGATTAAGATGGTCAGACATCCAGAAGCTGACCTGGTCGGAGATTCACGATAACAATGAAGGATCCAGAATAGTATTCCGCCAGAAAAAGACCAAAGGGATGGAGTACCTACCAATGAGCAAGCAAGCCAGAGAAATGATAGGCGAAAGGAGGGATGGAGAAGAAAGGGTATTTCAAGGGTTAAAATATAGTACTTACCATAACCTGGAATTATTACGCTGGGCCATGAGAGCAGGCATCATGAAACATATCACCTTCCATTCTGGCCGCCATACCTACGCTACACTGCAATTAACCATGGGGACAGACATTTATACTGTTTCAAAGTTACTAGGCCACTCAGAGATAAGAACGACCCAGATTTATGGGAAGATTATAGACCAGAAGAAGGAGGAGGCGGTGGAGAGGATACCGCCGATTAATTTATAATTATTTGTCTGTCAATGATAAATATTAGCAAGGCTGTATTATGTGGGTTAGGTTTATCAATAACCATGCTTTGGGAACTTGGATATTAATTTTATTAATTCTTTCAAATATTTTTCATCTCCCCTTATTTTGGGCAAGTATTCGTCAAGTAAAATGTCAAACCTATCTGATGTAAAAGGAAATCCATGGTGTGCAATTATAAAACTTGTTGGTGCTAAATGACGTATCCTAAGCTCAGCCTGACCTCTAATATCTATAGGATTCTCTCTTATGATTGTTGATCCATCGTCAAATTCAGACCTAGAAATTCTTCGATTGCGGTACTGTCCATATTCTTCAGTCCAATAATTTCTTTTGGCCCTCTCCATAACCTCCTCACCAGAATAGTTATAAATACCAGTGGGCTTTTCTGCCTCTACTTCAATATATACAAAGGAGTGATAATAACTCCTTGGCTTTGAAACTATTAGCTTTGTGATGTTTAATTCATAGAAATTAAGAAGAACCTTGTAGGGCTTAACAAGGTTAAACCTCTTTTTAAATGGGATAAACCTTTGAATATTGCTACATCCCATTGTTGAATACCACCAAATTGGAGAATAATAACTACCACTATTATCTTTTGACCTAAAAGACAATGGCTGCTCTAATAGAACTTTGAGCCGCTTATAGATATTGCTTTTTGAATTAAATACTTGAAATTTCTCGTCTCCAGGAAATGCAGCGCAAATTCTATCATGAAAGATCACAGATGGTTCATAAAAACCAATGGGCCATGACTCGTGTCCTTGAATTTTCCAATAGTTCTCCTCCTCCTTTTTTTTCATTAATGCTGATTTCCTTGCCTTGATTGAATTGACTATTATGGGTATTTTATATAGAATATAAATAATTGAAATAATGGCTATTAACAATATTAATAATAGAAGTATATTACTGATTTGGCTTGAACCGTTTAAGAAATTTCTAATCCCTGATTCAGGATTTTGAGAGAGCCATTTTTTAATAATTGACTTGATCCAAAATCCAATACTTCCAAGAGCAGAAAATAATATCAGGGCAATTACACTGCTGCCAACAGGATCTTTCCAAATCTTTTTGAACCACTTTTTCATCTATAAATTCTTTTCGATAAAACATTCACCCCACCATCGGCCGCTCTTTATACTGGCCTTCAGCCTGTTCGAGGATCTCAGCGAGAAGGTCATTTAGCCTTTGGATATGGACTTTGCCTCGGATTTCTCCTGTGACTGTTCGGAAGACTGCTGTTTTAACAATTCTGATAATAAATGCAGTTTCGGATCCATAAGTGGTATAATATGAGGATGAATAACTGTTCCTCTAGTTCTTTCAAATAACATTCCCCTTGTTGTTGAAATTGAAATACTCATCAATGTGGTTTCCAGAGTATTATCCATATCAAAATCATTTTGAGGGTCTCTTATAACTATATAATTATCCAATCCCTCAACTATAAAATTGCACCGTGATTTGAACCTCAGTACTTCTTTACCTTTATCATGGGTTGTAAAGCGGACATCTAATACTATGCCAATTAGATCCTTTTCAATATTCCAATCATAGTTTATCATAAAAGTTATTGAAAATGAGGAATGTACTCTCCCTTTGTCAATGAATGCTTCTTCTGGATAATAACAAAACCCTAACTCATCGATTGACACTAAACTAAATTTATACTGCTTCGCTTCCATGGAGATGTTGAATTTGCTCTTGTCTTGATAAAGTAATAACCCCAATCCCTGTTTGACTTGTAGGAACAGAAAATTTAGCAACCAAAGGACTCTCGCTTCGATAGGACTGCATTTTCAATGTGAAAGTTTTAATCTTATTCTGATCCTCTTCGATTACTGTCCTAAGGTCTTCCCATTTAACCATTGGAACCTTACCAACTGCTAAAGAAAGCTCTACAAATTTTGAAAGTCTATGATTAAAATCCCCATTCAAAACTTGTGAGATGTATCCTTTGGTAACCTTTAATTGATCTGCAAAATCCGATCTATTAAGATTATTCGCTTCAAGATAATTACTGATTTCCTCGTATAATTGTGACTGAATCTCTGTAATCCAGTATTGAGGACTTGATAATAATTCTTCACGTTTCATGGTTCTAAATTTCTTTTAATTATTTCCTTGGCAATACTTTTAATTCTCTTAATATCTTTATTTTGCGTTCCTTTTTTTGCGCCAAAAACAATTATCTTCCCTCCTGGCCTTGTCATTCCATAAACTCTTAAATTGTCCTTTTTAAACTCAAAAGTTTTTAAATTTTCTCCTTTATTATCTAAACTTTTATATTTTCCTGGTGGTACTTTTTCAAGATTCGATTTACGGTTCATATATCTCAATATTCCCACCAAGGAATCCATATCCTTCGGGTTAGCTTTACAAGTGTTTTCAAATTCATCATATTCTATATCTCCATCTATTGATAGTTTGAAGAATTTGATCTTGCCGACCACTTCTTCCATTTCTAAAAACGCAAATCTATTCATTTTGTTTAGTTATTACTAAACTTTTTTGATTATTTTCAAATTATCACCCCACCATCGGCCATTCTTTGTACTGCCCTTCAGCCTGTTCAAGGATTTCAGCGAGGATTTTGTTTAGTTCTTTAATATCGACTTTGCCTCTGAGTTCTCTCTTGACTGCCAGGCGAATTGCTGCCCTGGCGTTTTCTTTTTTGTGCCAGTCAAGCTGGAGGTTTTTCTTTACTGCCTGGGTTATGTTAGCTACTGTATCCTTAATGAGGGTGTAGTCCTTTATAGCACCTTTATGGAGGGCCAGTATATCATAGAAGGCCAGTTCTTCTTCACTCAGGCCAAGTTCTTTCTTCCTGTGGTCTTCTGCCTGCAACTCTTTGGCACGTTCCAGCAGCTCCAGGATGGTGGTATATGAGTCAATGGCGTTGGTGTGGTATCTTTCTATTACTTTTTCCACCTGTTCCTTCAGCGACTTGTATTTAACGATATTCTTGGGCATCCTGTACTTCAGCTCGTTGTTAAGTATCTGCCTTAGAAGCTCAATCTTTATGGCTGTACCCGACTTCTTTTCTTTGGCACCTACCAGGAACTCTTCATTAAGTATGGAAATATCTGGCTTTTCTATGCCTGCCATGGAATATATGTCAACGATCTCCTCTGATTCAATGCTCCTGCTTATGAGGTCTTTTACTTCCTCAGCAGCTTTTCGTCCAGGGGCCACTGGATGTTTCAGCTTTTTAACTGTTACCCCTGTATGCTGGACAAACAGTATATCCAGACTTAATTGTGGAAGTCTTGGATCTGATTTGCATATCGAGGTCAGGGCTGATACCCTCTTTTCAATCAACAGGAAGTCTTCTGAGGCTTCATCGCTTCCAACTATATGGTTTACGGCCTGACAAACCAAAAGCTGCTTTTCTCCAGCCGTTAATGCCCTCCACCTACTGTAATCACATCCTTGAGGATAAAAAGCCTTGGCTAATTGAAGCTGATCCCCCAATTCAGACAAGGCAGCATCCATATCCACCGTAACATCACCTCGTCCCCCACCCTGGGTGTATTTTTTAGTGGCATCCTTCAGTCTGTCGCCTATACCTATATAGTCGACAATCAATCCTGATGGTTTATCCTTAAACACCCTGTTCACCCTGGCGATGGCCTGCATTAGGTTATGTCCGTGCATGACTTTATCGACATACATTGTATGCAGCGCTGGTGCATCAAAGCCTGTTAACCACATATCCCTGACAATAACAATCTTCAGAGAGTCATTTGGGTCCTTGAATCTTGACTTAATGCTCTCCTGCTTGTCCATAGTCCGTATATGCTGATTCCACTCCATCGGATCCGAGCTAATGTTGCCTGTCATTATCACAGCTACCTCAGGGCAATCATCCAGGGCAGTTATAGCGTTATACATTTTCACACAGTTCCTGCGGCTCATGCAGACTATCATGGCTTTTCCAGGAAGTGTTTCAGTCCTATTCAGATAGTGGCGGAGAATATCGGCTGCGACCCTTTTTACCCTCTCCTGTGATCCTGCTGCATCGTCAATAGCTGCCCATTTAATATGGTTAGCTTCCTCTACAGGCAGGCCCCCAATGATCTCCTCAGCTTCCTCATCAATCCCCTGATTTGCCAGGTGAAGCTGTGCCAGCCTTGGCTCATAATATATAGGAACAGTGGCCTTATCCTCAACAGCCTGTTTGATGTCGTAAACATGGATTGTGTCACCAAAAACCTCCCATGTGTCAGCGTCCTTTAAATCGACAGGAGTCCCAGTAAAACCAATAAAAGAAGCATTAGGCAGGGCAGAGCGAAGGTGGGAGGCAAAACCGTCAAGTAGACCGTATTGAGAACGGTGGGCTTCATCGGCCATAACGATAATATTATCACGATCAGACAGTATTGGATGCTCCAGCTCCTTTTCTCCATTATCTGATTTCAGCCTGAATTTCTCAATGGTGGTGAATATCACCCCTCCTCCACTGCTGGCAAGGAGAGTGCGCAGCTCATCAGTTGTTTCAGCATGGTAAACTTTTCCAACCAGATCTTTGGCCAGGACAAAATTATCGTATAGCTGGGAATCAAGATCCCTTCTGTCGACCTGAACGAGGATTGTAGGGTTTTTCAACTCAGGTATCTGGCGGAGAATGCCTGTAAAAATAGCCATTGATATGCTTTTCCCAGCTCCCTGGGTATGCCAGATCACGCCTATCCTTCCATCTCCCTTAGGTTTGACAGCTTTCTTCGTTTGCTCCACCGCAGCGCTTACACCAAAAAACTGGTGGTACTTGGCTCCCTTCTTAACCAGGGTTCCACTATGGTTTTCATGGAAAATGAATTGCTTGATATAAGAGCAAAACCTATCTTTTGGAAACAGCCCATACAATAAGGAACGCAGGGCATGGCTCTCATCTGAGACATTCAGTCCGTCAGTAGATTTCCAGGGCGCAAACCATTCTTTGCCAGATGAATACATACCATTGAGTGTAGTAGTACCATCTGAAATAACTGTAAGAGCATTGTATTCAAACAAGAGGGGAATATCTGCCCTATAGTGCTGAATCTGGTTCCAGGCATTATCCACTGTTGTATTGGGATCAAAGGGGTTCTTAAACTCAAATACAGCAAGTGGAAGGCCGTTCACAAAAATAATAAGGTCGGGCCTCCTGTTATTTTTGCCCTGAATTGGGAATTGATTCACACAAAGGAAATCATTTTGTTCAGGATCCTGGTAATTTATTGGGTAAATATGTTCAAAATGCTCCCTACCCTGCTTGTCCTTCCAGGAATAGTCGATACCCTTAGTCAGCTTCAAATGGAACTCCCGATTACGATAATCCAGCTCAAGCTCCTTGTTCCCCAGAAGAATTATCAGAACCTCGTTCAGGGATTTTTCAGGAAGCTGGGGATATGTATTTGAAAGGAAAGACTTGAGCCTGGCTTGCAGAACAACCTCTTTCAAGGGCCTGTCAATCTCAGGTCCATGAATAAATGAATACCCCAGATCCTCAAACCATTCAATGGCTGCATTTTCAATATCAAGTTCTGCAAGTTTTTTCATAGGTCTGATTTATAAAACCTCCTGCACCTCTTTCTCTGCATCCTTTACCCTGATTTCTCCGCTAATTAGTTTTGGCAATAGATAATCTCTCGTTTCTTCAAGGGTAAAGATTTCTGTATTGTTTCTATTTCCCAAATCAATAATTGGATTAATTATATCATTAAACTCTTCTAAAATACTTTGGGGTGGTATTAAAATATTACAATTCAATATACCTGATTTATCAAGATGTATTACAGTTGAACCATTTCCAAATCCAAGAATATATTGATGGTAGGCATTTGTTCTCATCAGATAATACAACATATTCTTCACGTGAATAAATGCCTCATTCAATCTAACAACACCAACATCTGTTGAGATAATCGAAAAGGGTCTATTTATTAAAGGAGGAACCAATATTGATGATCCTAAAATTACTCTGTCCTGGGTAAGATCAGTCATTGCGACAAGTAAGTCACCTTCCAGTACCACATCTCTTTCTTTATATTCACCTATATAATACTTCACGCCATCATATCTGAATCCTCCATTTCTGCTAAAACATTTAAGGTTTATCATGGGTATCCCTTCCTCTGCCAAGAATTTGCTTCTATAGGAAACTCCATTATTAAATGAGCTAATGTTACTAATGCTTTTCACTTCCCACCCCTTTGGTATCATCCCCAGCTCGCTGTCGACAAACTCACCATCACGGAAGGGGCCAAAATCCACAAACCATTCCTTATATATGGCCATGGCCATCTCTTCCAGGGTTTTGTTCATCTCCAGGTTGAGTTCGATTTTGTCATCGAGGGCCGAGAGGATTGAGGCGATGCGTTGTTGTTCCTCCAAATCAGGTAACTGAATCTCCAGTTTCTTTAGTACTCCCCAGTCAGCCCTTGGCATTTTTGTACCTGTGCTTGATTCTGTAGCCTTATCTGTAAAAAATTGTGTTCTTATATACTGATATAGGTAATCCTGAAGGACAATATTATCATTTTTAGATTTAATAACTAAAATATCAGTCGAGCAAATTCCAGGGAATTTTGGTTTATATACCTTTTTAAAATAAGGTCTTATCTTGCCATATAACACGTCATTCTCATAAAACCTAAATTTGTTACTGGTGGCATCACTTCCTATTCCTATCCCATTAAGCAGGAAATCACCCTGTCCGATGTGTTCAAGGCCAATATATTTTTCTTCATGAAAATCACTTGGATCAATAGTTTCTTTTCTAAGGTCCACCACATCACCAAGCCGATATTTTGTCCAGATTTCAGGCATCTAATGACAGATTGTTGAGGTTTTTAATTATTTGTTTTTCCAATTCATCACTAACATCAAACTGCTTGGATAATATATTCTTATAATGTTCTAGCTTTTCATTAAAATCAATCCCATCATCTTCCTCCACCTCAGTACCCACATAAATCCCTGGTGTTAGCTTATAGTCTTGGCTTTTAACTTCTTCTATAGTTGCAACCTTGCAAAATCCAGCAACATCTTCATATTCACCTTCCTTTGATCGCCATTGATGATATACATTCCCTATCCTATCTACATCCTCCTCGCTAAATACTCTCAATCTCCTCGAGGCCATTTCCCCAATATTGGAGGCATCAATAAAAAGGATCTCATCCTTCCTTGCCCTGAATCCATCCTTACCCTCCTTGTTTTTGCTGAGGAAGAACAAACACGCTGGAATTGTAACAGTCATAAATAATTTGTCTGGTAGTCTGACAATACAATCAACAATCCCATTGTTAACCATGTGCTGGCGAACTTGCTTTTCTCCTGTTGTATTAGAGGTCATAGCACCATTAGCCATTACAAATCCTGCTGTACCGATTTCAGAGAGATGGGAATAGAAAGTCTGCATCCACATATAGTTAGCACTGCCATCAGTAGTGAACTCTGTTTTCTTTCCCAACAATCGAGGATCATCATCAGCCAGGTCCTCAGGATGCCATTGAGAAACATTGAAGGGAGGATTCGCAATAACATAATCCGCTTTCAGGTCAGGGAACTTATCATCAAGCAAGGAATCACCCAGTTTGAGGTCGAAAGGAAGGTCCCTGAGCAATAAATTCATTTTGCATAGGCGAAGAGTCCCACCATAGCGTTCCTGTCCGTAAATGGATATATCGCCCTTATTTCCCCCATGTGACTGAACGAACTTCATCGACTGTACAAACATACCACCACTACCACAGGCAGGGTCGAAAATCCTTCCCTTGAATGGCTGGAGCATCTCAACCAGGAGCCTTACTATTGAGCCAGGGGTAAAGAACTGTCCTGCACCAGAACCCTCAGCCATGGCAAATCTGCCAATGTAATACTCATATATCCTTCCCAGAATATCTGATTCAGGATTCTCCTTCTCTGAAAATTTAGGCTGTGAGAACATATTGATTAGTCCAGCAGTTTGTCTGGCTGTCAGTTGGCTATTCACAAAAATAGGAGGCAAAACACCTTTAAGATCAGGATTGGTATCAGCAAGAATCCCATCGATAGTAGTAAAAGCCTTATCCACCCTCACCTTGATATCATCCTGCTCTGCATTATCCTGGAGATACTGCCAGGTAGCCTCCTCAGGTATCATGAACACATTCCTTGCTGTGTACTCATCAGGATCCTCCAGAACAGTACTTATCTCATCCTGATCCTGGGTGTAATAATCTGAGCGTGAATCTTTCAGCAGAGCCTTGATATTATCCCTCTGAATCTCATACCTCTCAGAAAGGTGCTTCAGGAACAGTAAGGACAAAACAAAATCCTTATACTGGTTCTCAGCCACAGCCCCACGTAATTCATTCGCTGCTGCCCATAATTCCTTCTCAAAGTCGATGTCTGCTTTTATGTTGTTTGCCATAGGATGGTTTAGATTAAGAAGCTCTAAAATACTCTATTTTTCCCAATATTTCCTGATGAAACTATTCACCCAATCTCTCCAAAATCCGAAGAGCAGGTTTTCACAACCCTAATTGGTTCTTTGTTGAAAACTAAACTCAAAATCAACAAAAATAATTTGATTAACAGATTATTAATGAGACTTAATGATTATATTTGTATGACATATTAAACTTTAGGATTATGTTATCAATCCATGCAGAGAAACTGAGAGAAAAGGCAGTGAGATTGAGCCTTAAAACGACAATTAAGAAGGCTGCACAGGAATATGATATTACACCCAGGACAGTGAATTACTGGAAAGCCAAGATGATTAAAGAGGGTAAACTGTCCCTTCAGGTCGCTGACAACTCTGAAGATGAACCCAGAATAAACAAAGCAGTTACCGACAATCAAGATTTTTCCAATGAATCCTTCGTTAAGGAAGCTATGGTCGTTCGGATGAAATTGCTGCGCCAGATTGAGAGAAGAATAGAGAAATTCACAACATTGAAGGAGATCCTGGAGGTTTTCAAGGTAATCAATGATGCTATTCTTAGGTTACCAGCAGCCCTGGCCGATCAAAGTAAGGAGGAGGAGGAGGACATTTTTTGTGTGGGAGAAAAAATATATCTACATCGGAAAGAGATCCAGGAAAAGCAGGATCAGGCAATAGCTGCGAAGAAAGAGGCAGAAAAGAAATACCTGATAAACTAAAATGGCAAGGCAGCAAACGATTAAAACTTGATAATTTCAATAATCGTCTTTATCTAAAGTAGACAAAAGTAGATGGCACAAGGAGCAAAAACAGGCGGCAGGACGAAAGGGACACCCAACAGGTCGACCAGGGCTATCAGAGGTGTTTTGGTTGAGATGATGAATAATGAGTTCGAGAAGATCCCTGATCTCCTGGCGAAGCTGGAGCCAGAGAAAAGGATTGAGTTCTTAATCAAGCTCATGCCCTATTGCTTGCCCAAAATACAGGATGTTAGCCAGGAATGGATGTTTGAAGAAGTATCTACCAGGCAATAGACCTATATGGAGATCTATTTATAAAACCCCAAATTTTACCCATTCTTATTTTGAGTTCTGATGTCACCTATAGAAACGAAGAAGTGTATATATTTTTTTTGATATCTCATCTTTCTGCCTGGGGACACCTGTTTCAGGTCTTATTTTTGAAAGCCTGACAAGACTGTTTTTCAGATCAAATGCCTGTTTGGCTGTTATCTTCCCCATCCTTTGTCTGTTGGAAATTTCAGCCTGTATAGCCACCTCTCCCAGTTCAAGCATCCTTTGGCTGGCAAGCAGTTCTAATCTGTTTTAAATTGAACAAGGCGAATAATATTCTGCTCCCATAATATATTGTCGAATTTTATATTTGCTATATCTGAAGATCGTAATCCCAACCGTGCGGCAAGCAGGATTATGGCATAATCACGTTTACCAACAGAACTACCTCTATCAACAGATGCAATTAGTTCTTCAACCTCTTCCTTTGAATATATTGATGGTATCTTCGGCTGAGATTTGTAATTGCTCCTGGGGATCATAAATGAAAAATCTGTTTCCAGTATCTGCTTAGTATACAAATACCTGAAAAAACCCCTTAATACCTGGATAGATGTGCGCGCAACAGTTCTCGTACGGGGACTTATGCTTTTAATATAATGAAGAATGTGCAGTAAACTTACCGCAGTTATTGCTTCTATGTTGTTCTTTTTTAGAAAATGGAGGAACCGGGAAAGATGACATTCATAGAAATTAATAGACTTAATATTAAGCCTTTGATCTGTTTTGAAAACAAGGTACTTTCTCATCAGAGTTCCAATCGGACCATCCAGATTAATCTGCTCCTTTTTGATTTGGATTGCACCTGTCTCCAAAAACTCAATTAGAATGTTTACAGTACTCACTCCTTCTTTCTCTCTTTTAGTTAGCTCACTAAAATCACGATTGTTAAATTCGTATATAAGGTAATCCCTACAGACAGACGCATCGATATCGCTTATATTTTGAGAGTCCATATAGCTTTTAACTCTTCCCCAATTGCGCTTATAGTACTTTAATGTACGGTCTGTACGAGAGAATCTCTCTTGAATGTAGGCTATTGCCTTTGCAATTACCTGCTCATAAGTTTCTTTTGTTTTTTCCATAATCATATCTATTTGGACTGACAGCGGTATTGCTGTCAATACAATAATAGGTGAAAATATTATGGAAAGTATTTTACAGGAAATAGTATATTAACTTCTTGATATAAAGACTGTAAGTAAATATTACTTTACATAATCATTTTGTTGGCATAAGCAAGGTTATGAAAAGCTTTTCATAACCTTGCCCTTATGGCCTGCCAAGGTGGATACAAAACCTACTACACCACCTGTAGTGAGCTGATCAATGATCTGAACGCCGGAGTGTATGAAAAAACACTGGAGAAGAGGATGAGAAAATACACCAACCCGGAGCTGCTCTTGATTGATGAGATGGGGCATGACAGGCTGGAGTTGCAGGTGGTCAAGGAAGCACACCTTCTGTTCAAGGTGATCGACCAGCGGTATAACGATAACAAATCCCTGATCTTTACAACTAACGTCGAGGAGCAGGACTGGCCTGAGTTCCTCGGGGATCCCATCACCACCAAGGCCATCCTGGACCGTATCTTCCACCACTCGGTCATCGTAAGGATCAATGGTCCAAGCTACCGCAAGTACATGAGTGAATTACTACAGAAAGAATATGCTGAAAACAAACCAGACAATGCGGAAACAGGGTAATACAAACTGGATAACCATTACTGAAGAAAAGGTGCTGACAAGAGTTTGCACCTTTTTTAATGCCCGAATGTGGCACGTAATCAACAGAATACGTAGTGTATTACACCCAGGAATCAGTGGCACATCTAAACCCGAAATCGGTGCTTGTTTTAAGTTGGAAATCGAACATGAAAATCTTCACCGGAATGAAGCAAAAATCAAGCTCCTGGATACTACAACTGATCAATAACTCAGGAAGGTGGTAGCAAAATGTTCCGTTTGGTGGTAAGGTTTTAAACCCTCGTTATAAGATAAAGCTATAACAAGAAGCGGAATGAATATATCAGGGATTTTCGTGCCTGATCCTGAGCTGAGTGTAGGGTATGGTGATATCCAGGGTACTGAGGATGCTATCCTTGTCATTTTTGATAAACCTGGAGTGATTGATATCTACATTGCCAGAGGCCATAAGAACAACAGTAGAAATATCTATATGTTGTTCGTGGATGGTGAGCTTTTTCAAGAGATGCAACATCTTGTACATCAGTCAAATCCATTAATTCCTTACAATTCTGGTAATCATGGAAATTGAAGGGAAAGGATCTAAAAATGAGCGAGTAGTACTGACTACAGCCCACAGAGGGTCTGAGGTCAAGGTGACTATTCCAAAGGAGGATGCTATTGAAATATCTATGTTTCTTCACCATGTTCCCATATCTGAATGGGAAGAAGTTTACTGGTATTACCAGGCTACTGAAGGAGTCAAATCTTTATTCTGATTTAATAGATATGAGGGGGATTTCCCCCCTCATTCTATATTAACCTTAATAAAATTACAAAATCTGTAATCAATCACTATGTATGATACTATTAAAATGTCCCTTACCCAGGGAGAAGATTTACAATATGATTATCACGAAATAGTTGATAATCTTGAAGATGTATATCAGAAGGGAGTGAATATTATTGGCGCTTATGCCAATGGAAAAATAGGACCATTATTCTTCTTTATTTCTCCATTCTATATCAATCTATATAAAGGGAGCATTGCTAAGTACTGGCTGCAGACAAATGCGGTTGAAATGACAAGGAAAGATATCCTAAATGCTTTGAATAGTGTATCTGACAAGCTTGGAGTTGATCTGACTAAAGCCAGAGTTACTCAGTTCGATTTTGGAGGAAATTTCGAAACAACACAATCTCCAATTAGACTATTTGACACCTTAGGGAATGCGCAAGGCTATACACGTCTTGAGCAGGATAATGGTCTATATTATAAAAGGGGTAATATGTCGATGGTCTTTTACGATAAAGGTCTTGAGCAAAGAAAGAAGAAACAATCCCTTCCTCCCCTTTATAAGAATAGATTTCTTGCCAGATATGAGATAAGGGTAAAGAAAGTGAGGGATGTATTTGGTGTTGTTCTTGGGAAGGATCTAAGCGAAGAAGATTTCTATGTTGGAGTGTACGATCTTTGGTATAAAGAGTTCAGGAAAATCAATATTGTTCATGCTCCTGGATCAGACCTGGTTATTACAGGGAGCAGTAAGAATCTTTTAGAACGGGTTTTACTTGCTTAAAATACAGCATATCAGATAAATGATTAATTTTATTT
>CAYXJR010000027.1:0-50558 GCA_964465145.1 uncultured Porphyromonadaceae bacterium
CCCCGGCCTTTTCCATAAATATCTCCGGCGAGCACCCGTCGAAGCCATAGCCTTTCTTGTCGGGTATGGTACCATTTGCCTCCAGTGCATCCTTGGGAGGCATAAAGACCATCGGTGCACCTTCAGGAGCAAGATAGAGGATATCCGAAACGGCCTGTCCCTGCTGCATCATGTGGGAGCAGCGGCTGATATATTGGTGGTAGGCTCCAACCATGGGCCACCATGTCTGCCCCCTGTCCCAATGCACCCCGTAGGGCCCCATGGTCATGCCCGGACGGTGTTCATCGCCCAATGGCTTATGGGCAAAGGTGTGATACACAAACCTGTTAACTCCCAGGGCTAATGCCCAGTCGCTCTGGCTCTTCATCGACCAGGGATATTGCTGCCACATCTCACGGCCATCAGCTGTGAAAACTTCGGCACCCACCACGGGCCTTCCTGAGATATGTGATATAGATGTGGCCTCAATTACCGCATAGGAAGTCGCGTAGCCAAATCTCTCGCTCCAGAATTCGGCCATAATAACATCGGCATAGGACCCCAGGTCGAGGTCGCCGGCAGGGTTCATATCGTATGGCTCTATGGTGAGTTCCAGTCCGTTTTTATGGGCATAGTCACTCGCAAAGCCGGCATGATTCTCCAGAAGAAGTTCCTGACAGGTTTTTCTCAGATCCCATAAAAACCTTTCCGTGATCTCCACGCTGCCTACAGCCCGGCCTGTATAGGCTGGAAAAAATGGCACAGGATCATAGCCTCTTCTTTTCTTAAATTCCTCAACTATTCCTTCTGTCCAGTTCTGCGCGCCGCTCTCCCAGCTGTCGATATGAAAGCCGGTCCACCCTACCCCTTCTTTTCGTGGAGATGTTTTCTCCAAAAGGATATCAGTATAATTTTTAAGATGATTTGCAAAAGCTTTCGCATTGAGCTTATCCGCCTCCAGCCCGATCACCGGTTCCGGCGATGGCCGTGTGCTGGCGCCTGTCACCCTCAACCCCATCCGCACGATAGTCCACTCGCCTGCCGGCGCATCCCACACCAGCTTTCCCCCCGGCTTCAGATAAGCGGAAATATCAATGATATCACCCTGACCGGGAATTATACCCGCTTCGGCCTCATCATAGGATACCAGGGATGGCAGATGCGGCTTGACATTAGGCTTGGAGGAGATGGGATCCCTTTCATACAGGGCCTTTTCATTGATATCTTCTATAACAGCTTTTGAATATCCGGGAATGGCAAAGACGTACTTATCCTCGTAATAGGGGTTCTTCATCGTGTGCCACCTGGTGCTTCTCTGTTCGGGAAGGGGAAGGTCAATTTCCACCTTCCTGCCACCCTTAATTTCCGTCTCACTGAAAACCAGGTGCCTCATGGATTCTTCGGGCTCCACCCAGGGTCCGCCGCTGCCGCACCATCCCGGCCCGGCTCCCAACAATATCTTTATACCAAGCCTCTCTGCTTCCCTCACGGCATGCACGAACATATCCTGCCACTCTTCACTCATAAAGTCGATAGACCCGCGGGGAACCCCAATTCCCACCTCAAGGAATATCAGGTTACTGATACCCGCTTCCTTCATGGATTCAAGGTCCTTGGTCATTCCTTCAAGCGACAGGTTCCCGTCCATGAAGTACCAGTAAACACCCGGATGTGAGGTTGCCGGCGGGTTCAGGAATAAGTCCTTTAGGGATGCATCAGGACCGGCTGCAGCAGTATTATCAACCTGGGCAATAACATTAATACCAATTAGGAGAATGGCGGCAAAAAAAAGGGTTTTCATATTTTCAATTATAACATCCTATTAAAATTCTCATATTTTACAATCCACTTGCCATTTTTTGGAAATCCGGGAGCATCCCCTTCCGAACCATCCCAGCCACCCGCCATCATAGCCACTGCTGTCAACAATCCCCCGTTTGATGGGAAATAAGGAAATGGGCCGCCGGTGGCCAACCCATGTTCATCAAATTGAAACCCTCCGGAACTGTGCAAAAGCATGTCAACTGCTAATTCAGGCTTACCGGTTCTTGCTGCAGCCATAGCCATCATGGGAAAATCCCATCCCCAGGTTCGGTCAAAATTCCAGGTCGACATTACTTTATCTAATGTTTTTTTAAAGCTTAACGTATCAACACCATCACCAGGCAGCATACCAAATGCACCAATCAGGGCAGGGTGTTCAAATGTGAATTTAGTCCACATATCTGCAATATTTTCATGAGTAAGATATAAACCGTCTTCCCGGGGCAATTGTGATAATTTCTCAAGTACTTGGTCCCATTTATTATCAGGATTCAGGCCCAGACGTTCTTTCCAGACTTGTGCAGTTCTTAAACCAAAACGCCAGTAGGCAAGTTCGAAACTTGGATTATACGTGGTTTCGGGTTTCGTATTTTCCGAAACAATGTACATTGGCGGACCTAAAATATAACGATTGTTTGCTTTTTCGTAATACGCAAAATCAGCCATGAAATCCGCAGTTTCAAAAATGATGTCGCGCCATTTTTCGAGTGTCTCTTTTGTGGGATGCAAACGATAATCCAATTCAGCAAAATATATTGGGTGTGGTTGCTGCCAAATAAGCAAAGCATGAATCGGATGAGGCCAATCACGGTCGAAATTGGCAGTACACTTGGGCCAACGTGCCCCGATATACCCTTGTTTTTCTGCCCTTTCTTTTGATGTTGGAAGAAAGTCCCTGTAAACATGCAAACTCTTTTCGAGCAATTCCCATCTGTCCCATAAAGCATAGTGAACACCGTGCCACCAAATCATTTCAAAATGAAAACGCCCAAACCATCCATTATTTACTAATCCCGATTCCTGAGGGGGGAAAGACCCCGCTTCGTTCACTTTCATTAAATACTGAGAAAGTACAATTCTTCGTTCAAGTTCTTTCCACCTGCTATCCTTGCTTTGCGATAAATCAATGGCAGCGCCTGATTCCCAGTATTCCGGCCAGGCTTTACTGCTTGATTCAAAAACATCAGATGCAGAAAGCAATGGCAGATTGGCTGAATCGGGAGAGAATGTGGCAGTAAATGAAATTTCATCGCTTTCCGATGCTTCCAGATAAAACATATGCAGTAATGTAATTGAATCGGCAGCTGATAAGTGAGTTTTTGGCGTCCAGTTCAACGAAACAAAATATTCCGTTTCATCCATTTCCCTGGCTATTATGGCTGAGTTATTGCTTTTTGACTTAAGCACGGACGAATGTGCATCTGGTCGATCATAACTACCCATGAAATCTTGCTGAAATCTTGAATCGGGATATGGGAAATCCAGAAAAATCTTTATCTGACCTTTTTTTATCAAATCTGATTTAACTGAAACTCCAATGGCATCATAGGATGAATGACATGATGTTGTTACATCTACCTTATGACCTTCAAGCATAAAGCTGCTGTATATTATCCCATTCCACAAATCAATTTCCTGCCTCGTATTTTTCAGATCTTCAATCTTTGCCCTGGTACCATCCGATTTTAAAAGGACAAAACCTATCCGCCCCAGGTTAAAGCGATGTGGGTTCCCTGCTAACCACGAAGATAGTTCAGGCTGTTCTTCATTATCAATATTATAGTTAATATCGCGACCATGAGTATCCATGTTAACCCCCCTGAAATCATCAACATATTGTCCTTTGGGCATTGGAAAACTATGCCAGCCCCATTGAGATAATGTATTGAACGGCACAAAAGTTTGAAGACCCGTTATATCAACTCCGAAAGCAAATTCACCATTTCCAACCTGAGCCGGGCTTTTTGGATTTGTTGCTGTACTTATTATCCTGTGCCGCTCAACAACTGCCTTTCTATCAATCCTATCATTGCTATTAACACTGCCTTGTCCAATAACATTTAGCGATAGAAATAAGATTAAAATTGTTTGAGTAAAACGTTTCACGAAAATAATTTTAAAAGATATAAATTCTGATTTCTAAAACCGATCTACCAATCTACTCGGTGAAGCCGATCCCGATTTTAATCGGGGCGATCTACCGATCCACCGATCTCCTGATCCCCCGCCCTACTTGCTCAATCTCCCCAAATACCCATTATACCTCTCCACCAGCTCATCCTTGATTTCTTTATAATTCACGTCATTAGCCAGGTTTTTTGATTCCAGGGGATCTAAGCTGATATTATACATTTCTTCAACTTCAGGTTCTACATTGATGTAGCGTATATATTTCCATTCAGCCGAGCGCACCCCTCTGCTGTCGGGAATAGGGGTTTCAACATCGATAATATTAACATGTTCCATGAAAAAATCAGTCCGGGAGGGCTCTTTCTTACCTTTAAGCAATGGAAAAAGGCTCATACCATCGATTTCTGTCGGAATAGTGATGCCGGCAATATCAAGTATGGTCGGGGCAATATCAATATTCAGGGCAAGCTCATCAAGCCTCACACCCCTCATTTTACCGGGGATTCCGGGACCTTTAAATATTATCGGGACATGGATCGATTCTTCATATAAGAGCCACTTGCCGCCGAGACCGTGCTCACCCCACATATAGCCGTTATCTGAGAGATAAATCGTAAAGGTATTTTCATCAAGACCCAGATCCTCAATGCTTTGCATTATATTGCCAACCGCCCGGTCCAGGCTCATTACACAACGCAGAAAATTCTTTTCAAAATTGTCCTTTGTTGCTTCGTCCTTTCTCTCATCGAAGTAGCACCACCTGTTCAACGAACTATCCATTACATGAGCGGCCATTTGCTCATATCCTTCCGGTGTATCGGTCTCTCTCTTTGGGATTACCACTTCTTCAAACAAATCTTTGTCCCGCTCGTCGGGTTGATATGGGTGGTGCGGTGATTTAAAGCACACTGTGAGGCAGAAAGGTTCATCAGGGGTACATGTTTCGAGAAACTCCCTGGCTCTTAGGGCCAGCCATTCTGCATTGTGGATCCTGCCGCTGTCGGTTTCGTGAAAGTAAGCTCCTTGATTATACCAGGCATTAAATACATCAAATATCTTTTCTGTTCCGTCAATCCCCATGCCCCATTTACCCAGAACGGCTGTTCTATATCCATCGTCATGCAGCAATGCCGGATAAGTCTTTCTAATTACCTCGGGAGTCATGGAAGTATTAAAATGGTTCATGCCATGAGTGCTTGCATACCTTCCGGTCATTATACTTGCCCTCGACACTGCACATATTGGAGTGGTAATGAAGGCATTCCTAAAATATACACCCTCGCTTGCCAGCTTATCCATGTTAGGAGTATGAAGCTCCGGGATCAGAGGATCATCTGCATAGCTTAGCTGATCCCATCTTTGATCATCTGAAATCAAAACAAGAAAATTTGGCCTTTTTACATCCTTGCCGGAGCATGCTCCCAACAAAACCAGCATGAACAGGAAAAAGATATTGATGTTGAATTTGGTCCGAAGAAACAATAAAAGAGTTTTCATAGCCTAAAAATAGCATTTTCTGAGTGGATTAATTTCCACTTTTTAAACAGATATCACCAAAATTTGGTGAATACAACCTGCAACCTGCAACTTGCAACATTTTGCCAATTCAAAAACTTTTCGTGAAGGATTCGATGCGTACCTTCATGCACATGCCACTGTTCAATGTTTTTGGCAAGACGGTTACCCGGATGATGAAAAAGATCGATGCAGTTGAGGCTAAAACTGCCGACAAGGATTTTATCATGCTATGTGGAGATCCCAGCCCATGGAAAAGTGAGTTATTCATCAACGTAACCAAAGAAGTCCCCGGTGCTGAAAATGTGAGGCTTACAGGCAAATACCTTACGAGGGTTTATGACGGCCCGTATGGTGAGGTACGCAAGTGGGTCAAAGACTTGCGGGAATACCCGAAAAGCCAGGGAAAGAAATTAAAGAACATGTATTTCTACTACACAACCTGTCCGAAATGCGCAAAAGAACATGGCCATAACTTTGTGGTTGGATTTGCACAGATCGAATAAGGCAGAAGGCAGAAGGCAAAAGTAGGTTTTAAGAAAAAAGGATGATGTGTAAAGTGAAAGACTTTTAACTGAGGACTGAGGACTCCCCGGTAACCATTTACAATTAACAATTAACAAATTCCCCTCCCGTACTGCTCATCAGTAGTATGACGAATACACCGATGCACCTCCTCAGCCGAACCAGACTCTCCATCAAGAAGATTCTCAAAGAGTTTCACTATTCCTGATTTATCGATATCGATCTTTGTTTCCGTTTCCACATCACTTAAATCAATAAGAAAACTGGAAAAGACATCGGATATATCCGTTACAATATCAGTATTCAGGAAATTTCTTTCATTATAAACCCTATGGTAGTTCCCCTTCGATTTTTCAATAAGAAAACTTACCTCCTCCAAATTCGTAATCGTTGCAGATCTGTCGCAGTCTTGAATACAGGTATTATCAATTATGCTTTTGTCACATCCTGTGACCTGATGAAATAAACACTGTCTGCTGGTCATCAGCACAATAGGATGATAAATACTATAATACAGTTTGAAATTATCAGGCTTTTTAATGCTCTTTATCTGAAATTGATTGATCTCATTTGAAATAAAAGCACCGGAACAGTTGAAGTTTTCTTTTAAACTTATCAGGCTATAAGAATTAACCGTATTAAGATAAGGTCCTGCTATCCATGGGATTCCTTGTTTATAAGCTTCATAAGCTATTCCGGTATTATTCGTGACCATATGTTCTGGTTGAACCTCTTTAAGAAATTCTATTGCGGCGGTAAAATCTTCACCTATCAAAACAGATGAAAACCAGGGAATTAGTCTTTTGTTTTCTTTAAATAGATCGATAAACTCATGCTTGTTTTTATTAAGACCCTCAGGTAAGAGAAAATAGATATCTGCAGTAGTCTCATTACAAATTTCAAGATCCTTCCGCGAGGAAATCAGTATAGATAGAGATGGTTTAACTTTTACTACAACCTGCTTCTCAATTTCGGGAATAGTAAAAGGTTTGACATATTCACATGAGCCATTCAAGATGAACAGCAGTCTGTTTTTAATTGAAGTGAGTTCTTTAAAGGTGATATAAAGATCAGGCGAAAGATTCTCTAAATCAAGATGTTTAATATAGTATTCTGTATGATTCAATACTTTAAGCCTTTTCATTACCATCTTATAATTCAAGACCTCCGTCCCTTCATTCGCAAGATTAGTTTCTGAAAGAATTTCAAAGTAACCATCCGGGGTTTCAACTGCTATTTTTAGCGGAGCACCCGAAATCCCGGAAACAGTAATTATTAAGGGCACTTTTTCAATAGATAACAGCTCAATTTCATCACTGATTTGTTTCCTGAGATCTGCCTTTCCCTGATATAGCTCATCCTGGTCTTTTTTATTTTTGGAATGATGTTTTGTTGAATTACTCATGGGATTATCAATAAACATATCCCTATTTATTTCTCCTTTCAGATAGGAATTTGAAAACTCCCGGTTAAATACCTTATACAGATCCCTATTGTCGCTCAGTAATTCATTTCGATTATAAAAAGTGCTTATCTGCTTTTTCCACGTTTTTACAACCGTATAGACATATTCAAACTCCTTTATTCTTCCCTCAATTTTTAAAGACCCCACCCCTGCGGCATGAAGTTCTTTGAGATCGAAAAAAGCCGAATTATCTTTTAGGTTAAGAGGATAGTCTTTTCCTGCGGCTGTGGTCACATATCTATCTCTGCATTGTTGACTACATTGACCGCGATTTCCTGATTTCCCCCTTTGAACAGAGCTCATATAACAAATACCTGAAAACGAGATACAATAAGAGCCGTGAACAAATACTTCAGTCAGAACATCACATTTATACGCAACTGAAGTTAAAGCTTTTATCTCATGAATATTTAACTCTCTTGATAGATTAACCCGGGTAGCATTCAGTTTACTTAAAAATTTTATCTGACCCTCATTATGCGTAGTAAGCTGAGTGGATGCATGGATTTTAAGGCCTTTAAAATATTTGGATAAGAGATAAAACATGCCCAGGTCCTGAACAATTACACCATCAATACTGGTATTAATTAATTTGTTCAGTAAGCTGATAAGAGCCGGGATTTCACTTTCTACAATAATGATATTTAGGGTTAGGAAAACCAGGCAACTGTTTTTATGCGCCAGTCGTAAGATTCCCAGTAATTCATCAAAGTTTATATTTGCTGCCCGGTTTCTGGCATTAAACTTATTCAGGCCACAGTATACAGCATCAGTCCCTGCAACGATTGCAGCTTTAATAGAATCAACATCTCCACCTGGTGCCAGTAATTCAATTTTTCTTTGCACAGTATTAAGTTTACTCCCCCTATACCAGGATCCCATTTAACTGAACAAAAATTAAACAAATTAGCGAGCTGCCAAAATTATGAATCGATTAACTCAAGCCCACGTCTAAAACCATCATGGTGGCAAAGCCAATCATTGCTCCAACCGTTGACAAGTCGGTTTCATTCCCCATTTGTGATTCTGGGATGAGTTCTTCTACCACGACAAATATCATAGCTCCGGCAGCGAATGCCAGTGCATAGGGCAATAAAGGTGTAATTTTAAGTACCAACAGGGCACCAAATACGCCTGCTATGGGTTCTACAATTCCTGATAATTGGCCATAATTGAAGGCTTTGAGCCTTGATAAGCCCTCTCGACGCAGCGGGATAGACACTGCAGCTCCTTCTGGAAAGTTTTGTAAACCAATCCCAATTGCTAAAGTTATCGCTCCGGCAAGAGCACCGGCATCTACACTACTGTATAATGCCCCGAAAGCCACACCAACGGCCAGGCCTTCAGGAATATTATGAAGCGTTATTGCCAGAACCAACAAAACGCTGCGCTGCCAGCTGGTTTTAATCCCTTCGGCATGATCCATCGACTGCCCAAGATGGAGATGGGGTAGTATTTTGTCAATCCCAAACAGGAAGGCTCCACCAAAGAGGAATCCAACCGTTGCAGGAATCCAGGCTACTTCTCCTTTGGCCTCTGTCATTTCAATAGCCGGCATTAAAAGTGACCAAAAACTTGCGGCAATCATCACTCCAGCTGCAAAACCCAGCATTGAATTTAAAACTTTCTTGTTAATGGTTTTGAAGAAAAAAACCATGGATGCACCCAGTGCAGTTAAACTCCATGTAAACAAGGTGGCATAAAGAGCCAGTAATATGGGATTGATATCAAGTAAGGCTTCGAAGTTCATGGCAAATATCATTAATTCTGTTCAAAAATAAGGAATATGGTTGAAAGGTGACGAAGGAAGAAAGTGCTATTCCAAAACAACAAGGGAATACACTACTTCAAGGATTTAAGTAATCAGCAGGTAATTAATACGTATGCGGTATGTTGTTTCGACTATTTATTTATCGCTTCAGGGAATGGCTTCACCCTGGCTCGGATGGCCCATGCCTCCCAGGCATCGATCAGCTCCCTGGCCTTTTCCGGATTCTCATCTATCAGGTTATGCATTTCGGTGCGGTCTGATTCAATATCATACAATTCCCAGGGTCCTTCCATTCCCTGGGCCACCAGCTTCCATTTATTATCCCGGACTGCCCGGTTGCGCAGATGCTCAAAGAATAGCATCCTGTCGGGCAATTCATCATTTTTTAAAACGGGCCTTAGACTTTGCCCTTCCATCGGAATAATCTCATTACCATTATATTCTGAAGGATAATCCACTCCTGCCAGATCAACGCAGGTAGCCATTATATCAATCAGATGGCCTGGCGTTTGCCTCCATTCATTTTTCCCTTTTATTCCATCGGGCCAGTGGACAATGAGGGGAGTTGATATTCCTCCCTCATGCACATAAGTTTTAAATAGTCGAAATGGTGTATTTGATACATTGGCCCATTCCAGGCCATAGGATATGAAGGATTCCGGTCCGCCGGGCATCACGTCCTGTCCCATCATCACAGGTATGTTATCACGAGTAACATTGGGTATCATATTTGTTTGAAAGTCTTTCGGTCCGATAGTATCCAAAATAGGATCGCGCTCTCGGCGGCCATAGCTTTCATGACAACCGCCATTATCCTGCAAGAACATGATCAGCGTATTGTCGAGCTCCCCTTTACGCTCCAGCTCAGCAACAATACGACCAATACCCTGATCCATATTATCGATCATGGCAGCATAGACTTCCATGCACCTGGCTTCCCAGGCTTTATTCTCAATCTCCGACCAGCTTTTTCGTGCCAACGGACTGATCTCCCATTCATCAGGCAGTATCCCAAGTTCTTTCATTTTCGCAACCCTAACTTTCCGGATAGCCGCATAGCCCTCATCATAATGGCCCTTGTATTTTTCTATATCCTTTTCCAGGGCATGCATGGGCCAGTGAGCAGCCGTATAGGCCACATACAAAAAGAAGGGATTCTCCGACTCATGTTCCCGGATACAGCGAGTGGCATGATCTGAAATGGCATCGGTATAATAATAGGTTTCAGGATTATATTCAGGATCGTTATATGGAGATATAAACTCGTTATCTCTTGATAAACTATTAGGATCATAGAAGCTTCCTGCACCATGAATAGTACCATAAAACCGGTCGAAACCGCGTTGCAAAGGCCAGTTGTCTTTTGATTGATTATTGGGCCTGTATGGTGTTACATGCCATTTTCCAGCCATATAGGTACTGTACCCAGCCGTTTTCATAGCCTCAGCAATGGTCAGGCATTCACGGTTAAGCTGGCCACGGTATCCATCCAATCCCCTGTCGGCAGTCATTTGTCCCATTCCTGCCTGGTGAGGATATAGGCCTGTCAACAAACTAGCCCGGGTAGGACAACATCGACCCGTATTATAGAATTGAGTGAATCGCAGACCATTTGCAGCCAGCTTATCGAGGTTTGGAGTATTGATCTCTCCACCGTAACATCCGATATCAGAATAACCCATATCATCCGACAGGATAAGAATGATATTGGGCCTTTCTTCGATTCCCCTTTTTTGTGAGTCGCATTGTATAAAAAGCAGTGCTGAGATAAGGAGGACAAATAAATAATTTCTCATGTTTTTTATTTTGATTTTCAACTATTTATAACCTACAACTGAGATAAACAGTCTCCCCGGCTGGGAGTTCAATAGTCCATGGACCATAATTCGACCCGGATACCAAGGACCGCTGCTCTGGTTTTGCAGCATTAACAAACCTCATGTTAGGTCCAAGTTGGAATTGTATTGTCTGTTTTGTTTTAGATTTCAATTGAACCTCAATATTGCCTAAAGCATCATTCCAGTGTAGGAATACAATTTCAAAACCGCCCCGCGCAAGAAGTCCCTTCAGAGTGCCTTTTGGAAACTGATCAAGGGGTGTTGATGGCAGTATTTCAATCAACCCGGGTTCTGAATAAACCAGCATCTCCGTCATCACTGCCGGCAGGCTGAAAGTGGCATCCAGATTATATATCCTGGGACCAGGATTATGACAGGTAATAAAACTGCTGTTGACGAAAGGTAAACTTGCAAATTTAACCAGCATTGTACGCATTAAATCGTCATTTCGAAGTCGTGCTGCAACCAGACTAATATGCATAAATCCATGTGCCGAATTGTTACCCAATCCTGCCTCCAGTCGCTTTTCCATTGCCATTTTTGCAGCATCGTAGAGATCAGGCGTTCTTTCTGGGCTTATCTCCAATCCTGGGTAAACGGGATACAGATGGGAGGCATGCCGATGATTGTAATTATCACCAAAACCAGGATAAGCCCACTCGGCCAAGGCGCCGTCTTCATTAATTATATAATCAGGCAGCTTAGTTAAAACATCTCTGTATTTCACTATTTCATCATTCCTAATACCAAGTACTTCATAGCTATTCAGTAATGTATTTAGGACCTCTTTACATATAGCTATCTCACCAGTAGCATTAGGCACCACATTTGTAGTCTGGCTCTGGGGCTCCATATTAGGCTCATTCTCAGGTGATATAGAGGGGTAAAAAGTTAAATGGCCATTGACCTCAGGGTACTTCTGTAAAAAATCAACATAAAAATCAGCTGCATCCTTGAGCATTGGGACTGCGGTATTTCTCAAAAATTCCTTATCCTGCGTAAAGAGATAATAATCATACAGGTAAGCTGCCAGCCATCCCACGCCGCCTGTCCAGGGATAGGTAGGCATCAGAACTGCACCATGGCGCCAGCCCTGGCATAGATCTGATACAGCCCCGTCACAACCGTAAAGTCTTTGTGCATTATCCCTCCACTCATCCATATTTAGCGAGAGGAAATTGGCATAGGTTTTTGTCACCTCTGGTAAATTACCCTGAGCCACAGCAGCCATGGCCAAATTAAGATTGGCATCAAAAGTATACCTGCCATCCCAGGGAGGGTTCCATGCATTCCCCCAGAGACCCATTAAACTTGGAGCCAATTCTCCTGTTCCACCGCAAATAAGAGCATATCTACCCATAGCATGCAGTCTTTCAAAGAAGCTCGACAATGATTCGCCCCCGGACGCTCTTTTGATCAAATCTTCATTGGATATGATATCATTCTGTTTGCCGTCAAGATCTAGGCTTACACGATTAAACATCTCACCATGAACCTTTGCATGAACTTCAAGCAAAGCATCATAATCATCAGAAATTCTTCTAACAGCCTCCTGTAAGCCCTTTTTGTTATCATTTTCGGCAACATCCAGATATTCAAATCGCATTTTAAGAACCAGCTTGTCGGCATTAAGGATATCCAACCTTTCATTTTCCACCGACCGTACCTGACCACCAGTGACCACCACCTGTCCCAAAGCCTGATAGCCCTCGGCCTTCTTCCTCCCCTGCAATCGCCCATACGTTCCCTTGAAATATAACTCATCCCCCTCATGCCGTATATCCACAGATTTCATATCCCCAGCTAGCTTACCAGGAGCCTCGGTCAGGCGAATACTTGCGTTAATCAGTGATCCTGTGGGTGCTGTCATCTCCATAACAATCACATCATCAGTCCGCGAAACAAAGACTTTCCTTTCCCACTCCCCACGGTTATCCGTCCAGAAAACCGATATCTCTCCTGTTTCCAGATTTGTCTCTCTTCGGTAATTTCGCACATTCCCATTACTCTCAGTATTGATATGTAGATGGAAGCCTGGATGAGTGCGATCATATCGTGGACGACCGCCTTTCCAATTCTCTCCATACATTTCCTTGTTCTTTCGAGAAGCTTCCTCCCCGATAAACATATCTGCATCCAGATACCGTCCCTCCTGGGCAATCTTCATCGCCTCTGTCCATGATTCAGCCATCTCAGGCGTGTGCGGACGATAATCATTTCCTACCACCCATAATTTCTCATGATTCACAATAATCAGATCCTCCAGTGGCAAGCCCATAACCATGATCCCTGTTGAACCATTGCCTGATAGCATTGCATCTTCCCAGCGCAAAGGCGGTGTGGTGGACGATATTTTTGTTATTTGTTGAGCGGTGGCGGTTACAAACCCGACGAATATTACGGCACAAAAAAAATAATATTTCATATTGTTTCAATTTTGAATCAATCGTACGCCCGCATAATTGCGTCCGTTACAATGCGTGCCACCAATGTTTCCCATGGGGTGCATTTGCGTGCCACCAATGTTTCCCATGGGGTGCATTTGCGTGCCACCAATGTTTTCCAACGCGGACGCAAATATGCGTCCCTACGATGCGATCAATTGATACCGCCCCCCAACAACGGTCGCAAATTCTATCGACCCGTCATCATATACTTTCGTCTTTACCCTCTTCCCATTACTTGTCAATTTAACATTTGCCTTGGGATTTATCCGGCATGTCTGTCCTTTTTTTGATAGGACCTCAACCTTGGTAAGCCGGCCATCTTTCCATTCCATGTCCAACTCGAAAGCTCCACGGGCACAGACTCCATCGAAACGGCCAGTATTCCATGTTTTTGGTAAGGCTGGCAATAGATCGATAACTCCTTCATGAGATTGCATGAGCATCTCTGTGATACCTGCCGTAACGCCAAAAGTACCATCGACCTGTAAAGGGGTAAAACATTTGGCAAATAATTGAGGATAAGCTTGTTCTTTGATGTATCCTTTAAAAATCCTTTCAGCTCTTTCTCCATCGTATAACCGGGCCCAAAGCGCCATTTTCCATCCTCTTGAGAAACCGGTGCCGCCATCACCTCTTTGCTCCAGGACAGCTTTCATAGGATCAACTAATTCAGGCGTTCGCTTGGCAGACATGACATGCCCCGGATAGAGTCCGTACATATGGGAGAAATGCCTATGGCTTTTTTCCAGTTGGGCATAGTCCTCCGACCACTCCTGGAGTGTTCCATTACTTCCGATTTGCGGCGGTACCAGTCGGTTCCTGGCTGCCAAAACTTTTTGGGCATACTCTGTATCCAGGTTCAAAATCTGACTGGCTTTAGCATAATAGCCAAACAGATCCGTCAATATCTGCATATCCATGCTGGAACCGTAGGTAATGGTGGTGAAATAATACATCCCTGTCACCTCATCGAAGAAATACTTGTAACCGGGCGCTTGGGGTGGGTTTTCCGGCGAATTGGACGGATTGGTAACCAGCCACTTACCATTGGGGTGCTCCACGAGGAAATCCATAAAGAAATCCACCGAACCTTTGATGACAGGATATATCTCCTTAAGGTATTCTTCATCAAGCGTATACAGATAGTGCTCCCATAAATGCGTTACAAGCCAGGCACCACCTACAGTAAATGTACCCCAGGTAGGGCCGTCCATAGGCGCTGCAACTCTCCATAAATCAGTATTTTGATGAAACACCCAGCCATTGGCGCCATAATGCTCACGTGCAACCTGTGATCCCTGATCGGTTAGCTCTTTAACCATTTGAATTAATGGCTCAACACAATCGGAAAGATTACTGGTTTCGCCGGGCCAATAGTTCATCTCTGTATTAATGTTGGTAGTATATTTCGAATCCCAGTTCGGGTTTTGATCTTCATTCCAAATTCCCTGCAAATTGGCAGGCTGGGTTCCCGGACGGGAAGATGAAATCAAGAGATAACGTCCGAAATTGTATGCCAGGGCAGCTAGGTTTGGATCATCTTCCGTTTCAAAATTCTCCATGCGCTTGTCGGTTGGCAGCACAGAATTAGCTGTATTGGTAAGCTTTAAAGATGCACGATCAAAATACGACTGGTATTCTTTTATCGATGCTTCCCTGATAGCGTTATAACTTTTGCCGTTAATATTGTCCAGGTACTTATTCACCCTGGCAACCTGATCAGCACTAACATCCTTGTAATTCACAAAATTTGTGGCAGCTACAAAATAAAGAGTAACCGCATCAGCACCGGTGATAAAAAGCTCAGCGCCCTCTACCTTCATGGTTCCGCCTTCAGGAACAGCTTTTAACTGAGCCCGATAATTAAGCTTGCTATCGATACCAAGGTAATCAGCCGACCTGCCATTAACCATCAAACCGTCGTTCCCGACTCCATCCACACGGAAGTAATCAGTTCCGTAATTGGAATGGGCCATGTTACGTACACCCCGAAGTTCTGCTTTGAAAGATATTTGCCCGGGCTCACTGGCTGTTAACCTGACAGCAATTACCTGATCTGCAGCAGATGAAAACACATCACGACGGTAAGTAACTCCGTGGGCAGTATATTCTACGCTGGTTGTCGCCGTTTCAAGATCTAACCATCGTTTGTAGTTATTTACTTCATCCTCATTATCAAAGAAAAGATGCATGTAGGCCATCGACTGGTACTTCATCTGCTCCACAGGATATCCCATCAAACTCCTTCCAAACAATTTATGTGCCTCGAGGGGCTTGCCATCAAAAATCAATCTTTGTATCTCCGGCAAGTCCTTTGCTCCACCTTTTACAACTGTCGAATATGGCCCTCCCGACCAATAAGTTTCTTCATTCAGCTGGATTTTCTCTTCCCCGCTTTTTCCAAATACCATCGCACCCAAGCGTCCATTTCCAACTGGAAGGGCACTTTCCCACTCTTTAGCGGGAGCATTATACCAGAGAACAGTTTCGGTATTAAAAGATCTTTGGTCTATTTTTTCTGAAATCTCATCGTTTTTTTGCGCCTTGGCACAGCTAATTGACAGGATTACAAATAATGCTGAAAATAGTAGTTTATAGTTCATAATTTATAATTTACAATCTCTTTACTTGGCTTTCCAATTAGGCCAGACAGGGGCTTCATTTTGAAGGTCTTTCCAAATCGATTCCATTTTTTTTGATAGTTCCTCAACCTTTTCGGGCATAAGATCAGCAAGATCATTCTGCTGCCCTATATCCTTACTTAGGTCATACAGAGCATATCCTTCCGGTTGAGCCGTCTTAATCCAATCCATCCATAAGGCATCAGTCTCCTTTTTATTAAAAAATCCAACAAGAAGATAATCCCCATCACGCAGGGTCATAGGCGGTACAAACTGGTATTCATGCACCGGGGCACTCCAAACAACAGGATTTTGGCGCTTCTGATCTTTCCCCAGGAAGGCCGGCAGCATATTTTCGCCATCTATAACGCGATCTGCAGGTATTGGAATATTCACCAATTCACAGATGGTCGGCAGCAGGTCGGTACCATTAATCAAAACGTCACTTACCTGTCCGGCTTTTGAATTACCAGGCCATCTAATGATACCCGGCACCCTGTGGCCGCCTTCATAGGTAAATCGCTTCATTCCCCGTAACGGACCCGGTGAACCAAAGCATCTATCCCTGATGTCATCATCCCATTCCCCCCTCGATTCCATAAAATTTACAGGGTATTCTGGGCCGTTATCGCTGGTAAAAATTACCATGGTATTATCTGTTAACCCCTTAAGGTCCAGAGCTTCCATCAAACGGCCAAAGGCATCATCAATTTGGGTAACTGTGCCGTAATAATATTTCTTATTTGGTTTGATATTCTTGTCATCACGCCTGGGAACATAACCATATCCAACATTAGTTTCTAATTCATCAACCTCTGGATTATCATAGGCATCAGCATAACTATCAGGTGGATTGATGGGAGTGTGAGGTCCATGTGTACAAATTTCCATAAAGAAGGGTGCTTCTTTATCCTCCCGCTTATTCATCCATTCAATTGCCTCATCCACAATAAGATTACAATACCAATCATTGAGTTCTCCGACAGGCTCGCCGTTTCTCCAGAATTTGCCAGGGCTTTCCGGCCCGTCAAAGGCATTTACTGCAGTGGCAAACCAATAATCAAATCCATGCTCCTTTGGGTCAGGCTGATTAGCCTTTGGACTATCAAACTGGGTCAGGTGCCACTTACCGGCAAAGAAAGTGCTATACCCATTTTCCCTGAGCAAGCTGGGCAAAGTAATCTCACTACTGCGTAAATGGGCGCCCCCGCCAAGTATATAATAAAACCCAATCCGGTAGGGATGCCGCCCTGTGAGGAGGGCTGCTCTGGATGGGGAACATACCGTTCCTCCAGCATGAAAATCAGTAAAGCGTATCCCCTCAGAAGCCAGTTTATCGATATTAGGAGATTTGATAATTTGGTTCCCATAGCAGCCCAGGTCACCATAACCCAGGTCATCGGTCAGGAAAAGTAGAATATTCGGATTTTTATTCTTATCCGTGCATCCAAACAACAATATTGATCCGAAAATTACGACTATTGCTTTGACTATAAGGTTTCTATTCATAATGATTGATTCAGTTATGGCTAACTAGCAAGTTAGCAAGATCGAAGTGATTAAGACTCATCCGAAGGTGGATATTTTTAGCTTTTTTGACCTGTATGTTTTCAGGGAATCGGGGAATCCGACACGCGGTGAAGCCGGCACCAATATTAACCCAGATGTCATATTCTTCTGAACAACCGTCTTGTTACATTAGATAGTTCATTACCTGATACTTGAAAATGTCATCAGTGCAGATAGGTATGGCCTGAAAAATGGGAATTAATCAGTATATTTATAAAGTAAACGGACCTTGACCATTATCTGAATTGTTCACCTAATCCAACTGCTAATAATGAAAAGAACGGCTTTATTGATTGTGGTAATTATTTCTTTGGTCCCAGTAAAAGCCCAGATTCAGGTCAGGCCTTTACCCGTGCCTGGTTTTGAAGATCGGATAAGGGAATTTGTAGATCAAATGAGAGTTGTTGATACCCATGAACATCTTTTACCCCTTGCAGAGATGAAAAACTCAAGCCTGGATTTCACCTTATTAATAAGTCATTATGCTCCGGGAGATTTCAGATCTGCCGGCATGCCGGGACAAATATTAGACAAATTATTTACTGATTCCCTGACAGTAATTGAAAAATGGCAGGCGCTAGAACCATATTGGGAAGGTTCATCGAATACCGGTTACAATAGGGCTGCTTTGCTTTCTGTAGATAAGTTGTTTGGTATCAAGAATATAGACGAAACAACTGTTGAGGTATTATCAGAAAAAATTAAAAATGCTTATAAAACCGACTGGTATAATCGGGTACTAAAAGAAAAATGCCGGATTGATTATGTCGTTGAAGATTACCCTTTTGATGATAAGGGAGGCCATATTATTGGTGATCCGGACATGTTCAGGTTTGTCAGGAAATTTGACAGTTTCATACTTATCGATTCAAAGGATAAAATATTAAATCTTGCCAGATCCGATAATGCCGGTATTCATACGCTTAATGATCTTGTTGCCACTCTGGAAAAGGCGTTTCAGGAAGCCATGGACGATAAAATTGTTGCAGTAAAAACGATTCTGGGATATAACAGGATCCTCTTTTACGAAGATGTAAAAAAAGAGGAGGCGGAAGAGGTGTTCGATATGATAATGAATTCCTCTGAAAAAAATGCTTTTGCATTCACGGAGGTAAAAAAATTGCAGGATTATATGATGCACAGGGTTTTGAATCTGGCTAACAAAAATCATATGCCCGTTCAGATTCATACAGGGCTGAACGGGGGGGGATATTGAAAACTGCAAACCCACACATCTGGTGAATCTTTTTTCGAAATACCCCAATGTGAAGTTTATCCTTTTTCATGGAGCCTATCCCTATGGCGGTGAACTGGGGGTCCTTGCCAAGAAATTCAGCAATGTTTACATCGACATGTGCTGGCTTTATATTATTTCACCATCATACAGCGAAAGATATTTGCATGGATGGCTTGAAACCGTTCCGGCAAATAAGATAATGGGGTTTGGAGGTGATTTCCTCCATGTGGAGGGTATTTACAGTCATCTGCTTTTGGCTAAGCAAATTGTTTCAAACGTTTTAATTGATAAGGTGAGGGATGGTTATTTTACAGAAGATGAATCAATTAAGATCGCTCAGATGCTTTTACATGATAATGCTGTTCGCATTCTCGATCTAAAATAACAGACAATGAAAAAAATAAATGTCTCATCAATTTTAGTGATGTTTTTGGTAATTGTTTGCAACCTGCAATTAAATGGTCAGGAGGCACCCACATCAAAGGTTGAGTTTTTAAATGCCCCCGTACTTTTTAAAGAGGGCAATAAATCTTTCCAGCAGGTTATCGCCTCCTATAACTCTGAAAATGCCGGCAGAATTATTTTCAATTTTGATGGGAAAGAATTACTCAACACGGATCTTATAAGGGGGGATAACAAGTTTCTGTTAACTTTTCCTGCCGTTGACAAACAAAAAAAAATCGTCATCACTGCAAAAATCGATGATGGTGCTGCAGAAAAACACCCGGTCACGCTTACCCCGCCTAAAAAATGGGGAGTTGATTTTGTTCAACATTCCCATACCGATGTAGGTTACACACGTCCGCAGTCGGAAATTCTTGCAGAACACCTGCGATTTATTGACTATGCACTTGATTATTGTGATCAGACGGATAATATGCCGGATGATGCAAAGTTCAGGTGGTCCTGCGAATCTTCCTGGGTGACCAGGGAATATCTTCGAACACGACCGGCCGGCCAGATCGACAGATTTAAGAAAAGGATAGCAGAAGGACGGATTGAGGTTACAGGTATGTATCTCAATATGACTGAGATATGTGATGAAAATATCATGTATGACTTTTTACAACCATTGAAAGATTTTAGCAAGCTGGGAATTCCTGTAAAATTGGCGATGCAGAATGACGTCAACGGAGTAGCCTGGTGCCTGCCAGATTATTTCAAAAATACAGATGTAAAATATCTCAGCATGGGGTCAAACTATACCAGAGCCGTTTTGCCCTTCGACAAACCTACCTGTTTCTGGTGGGAATCACCGTCAGGGGCAAGGATGCTTGCTTTCCGGGCCGATATTTATATGACGCCCAATGACTATGGTCTTATAAATAAGTCACCTAAGTTTGCTGCAAATATATTGTGGCATCTTGCCAACCTTGACAATATTGGTTATCCTTTTGACAGAATAGCAATGGAGTTTTGCGGTTATCGAACTGATAATTCTCCACCTTCAACAGCAGCCTGTGAAGCTGTAAAACAATGGAACGCCAAATATGAATATCCAAAATTCAGGCTTGCCACTGTGAGCGAGTTCTTTGAATATGTTGAAAATAATTATGCTGATGAACTGCCAGTATACCGCAACCCGTGGCTCGACTGGTGGACCGATGGCTGTGGTTCTTACTCACGTGAAACAGCGGAAGTAAGAAAAATCCAGAACATCATGCAGGTCGACGAAGGTTTGCTTGCTATGGTTTCGATGATGGGAGGGGAGCTGGGTGCTTCATTGGAAAGCAAGTTAGACCATCTCAGCGAAAATGTACTTTTATTCGATGAACACACTGCAGGGGCAGCTGAGAGTATCGACGACCCATTTTCCGAGAATACGACAAAACAATGGATGCAAAAAGCCGCCTATGCATGGGAAGCGCTTAAGAAAGTTACATTATTGCATGAGGAGGCCCTGGCCCGTTTCCAGGAGTTTCTTCCAAAAGCAGATTTCCCCGTGATTTATGTTATTAACCCCATGGGCTGGACCCGCTCCGGCGATATTAATTTATTTGTTGATTATGAGGTCCTTCCTGTGAACACTAAAGCCAAAATAATTGATATTACTACAGGTAAAGAGGTTCCTGCCCAGGTACAGACCAAACGTGCCGAAGGGGCATACTGGGTGATCGAGGTAAGCGATGTCCCTGCCATGGGTTATAAAGCCCTAATGATTGAGCTTATTGATGATGGAGCAGCTCCAAAACCCGCCTCAAATGTTGAAGTTCTTGAAAATCAGTTTTATAAGATAGTTATTGATAAAGCCACCGGATCGATTGGCAGCCTTTTCGATAAAGAGTTGAACGAGGAGCTTGCCGACAGCCGGAACCCATACCATATCGGTCAACCAGTAAGGGAAAATTCTGCAATACGTGATGAGCCTCCTTTCATTCATACAACTGTCTCTAACGTGAAAATAGATCAAGGTACAAATGGCCCTATATGGGAAAGTGTCAGGATAACTTCGGATCTGGAAGGTTGCGAAAAAGGGGCCGAAGGCTCGCCAAAAGGAATACAGTTGGAAATACGCCTCTACAAGAATGTTAAGAAGATTGAATTCAGGTATATGGCCCGTAAGCTTATAATTACCAACCCTGAAGCGCTGTTTGTAGCTTTCCCCTTTTCACTGCCGGAATCACGGATTGTGTTTGAAACCATTGGTGGCACATTGTCCCAGGGCCAGCAACTTCCCGGATCTTCATCCGATTGGAATGCAGTACAGAACTTCGTGGCAGTCCGGGGAAAGCAAGGTCAGATAGTTGTTGTCAGTAACGAGGTTCCTCTCTGGCAATTCAGTGATTTTAACATGGGAAAGTGGGAACCTGATCCGAAACCAGGGAAAACATGGCTCTATTCATGGGTTATGAATAACTATTGGACAACCAATTTCCGCGCTTTCCAGGAAGGAGGCTTCAGTTGGGGCTACCAGATAACCTCTTCACCGGATACAACAAATTCCTTCGCTACTAAATATGCATGGAGCGAGAGAAATCCTTTCCCAACACGAACATTCCCGGCAGGAGCAGATGAGTTGGAATCACCTTCTTTGGAGACCCTTAAAATCACAGCTCCTGCAAATGCAATGTTGGTTAACAGCAGGCCTGTTTTTGAAAAGGAGGGGACTATCCTGCTTCATTTCCGCGAATTGGAAGGATTGCCAGCAGAAGTAAGATTGTCCTCAGCAGTTCCCGGCCATTCCATTAAACGGATGGTTGAAGTAAATGCGATAGGCGCACAGATAGGTCAGCCTTTGACCTCTATTCATCTGAAACCATATGAAGTAAGGTTCATTGAGGTAGAATTTTAAACATATTTAAGGAATCACATACAAATTTAATGATGAAATACCGGTCTTATAACAAGAAAGTCATACTATCACTTAGCATTTCAATCTGTCTTGTTATAGGTGGATGTACTTCTGAAAAGGGCGACATGGATGATAATCTTTTTGATAGAGCTGAGTTGGAGGCAGAGGGGCCTGTCAAATATATTGATCTGGTACATTGCTCACATACCGATTATGGTTATACCGACCATCCTATGATAGCACAGGACCTGCAGAGGCGATTCCTGGACATAGCCGTTGATGCCGCCATCCTGTCTAAAGATAGTCCGAGAGATGAACAGTTCCGATGGAGTGCCGAAGCGCTGGAAGTTGTTAAGGACTGGTGGGAACATGCTGCTCCGGAGAGGCAGGACGAACTCCTGGAAAGTATACAAAATGGCCAGATTGCGATAAACGCCCTGCCATTTCACATCCACCCGTTTATTAATGAACGGCAATGGAAACTAATGACCAACTGGGTGCCTGACGAACTCTGGGCCAAGTTTAAACCATCTGTTGGAATGCAGCATGATGTGAACGGATTTCCGCGTTCAGCAGCAATGGGTTTATTAGATAAGGGTGTCAATTATTTATGGACCGGGATCAATGTGCATTTTGGAGGCGCACCTTTCCAGCAACCTTCTGCTTTCTGGTGGAAGATGCCTGACGACAGGAAAATTTTAGTCTGGCTGGGGTTACCCTATTGGGAAGGTTATCTGTTTTTTGCTGAGAAACAGTGGAGAAGCAGACAGAGGGAAGCTAATAATACCCAGTTTTGGTCACCACGGCCTGGTGATATGCTTATGGACGACGAAGCTTCAGTGAGAAAAGCCCATGAAATTTGCACCCGGAAAATTAATAAGATGATCGAGGAGGGATATCCATATGATTTTATTACTGTTTCTATCACAAACCAATGGAGAATAGATAATGATGGTCCCTTTCTTCCGCTGAATAACTTTGTAAAAAAATGGAATGAGCTGGGCCTTAAGCCCCGACTGAACCTCAAGACCGTCGATGTTGCAATGAAACGTATTGAAAATCAGATTGGTGATAAAATTGATACTCATACAGGCGAATGGCTCGACTGGTGGTCCTTTGGGGTTATCTCCAATCCCCGTGAGTTATCTGCATCAAGGCAGGCTAATAACTTTGTTGAGGCAGCTTTATCTCCTGTATTCGGCCCTTCTACGAAATGGCTTGAAGAGGATGTTGACCAGATCGATAGATGGTTATGCAGGTATTATGAGCATACCTTTGGGTCGAATGCCACACTCAGTGATCCTTACTCACTTTTTAACCTGGGGCAACTGAACGAAAAGGCTTCTTTTGCTTACCGGCCGTACGAAAAGGCAAAGTGGTTGCTGGCAAGGCGGATACAGGCAGAATTTTCGAAAAAGCAGGAGGGTTTATATGTCATAAACAGTGGTAAATCACCTTATACCGGTTGGATAGATCTTGACCCTGTGAGTTTTCGCAACCAAAAATTTTTATCAATAGAAAACACAGTTTCCGGTGACAGACAAAAATTGTATTTCGATAAAAATGTTGCCCGTTTCTGGGTTGATAACCTGGAAGATGAAAGCTTCAGCCATTTTATCCTGAAAGAAGATTCAATCCCCGAAAAAAGTTCATCAGAAATGCCTCTTGTCACAATTGACAAGAATGGCTGGCCCGCTGAAGTAATATGGGATGGCATGGATAAGCCTCTTTTTATTGAGGGATTCGGGGATTTTGTTTCATTACAATCAAAAATTCCAAGATGGAACTGGAGCAGTATTTGGCACGAGAACGATGAGGAGCGGTTAAAAAGGGTTGAGGAAGATACGGAATGGCTAAAAGCCTCTCCACTAGAAAATGCCAGGAAAGAGGAAACTGCATTTACGATTAAGTATATTCAGAAAATTCAGCATCCACGACTTAACCAGGCAGAAAGGATAGTGGAAATATGGAAGAATGAACCAAGGGTAAAATACTATATCAGCTTCGACAGGACATCCTCATTCCTGGATGAGATATTTTACGTGCATTTTCCATTGCCGGAAACCGAAAAATTTCCGATTACAAGTAATGGAGGTCACAATTTTATCCCGTATCAAGATCAGGTACCAGGTACCAGCATGGACTACTTCTCCATCGATGGATGGATTCATTATCCTACAGAATCAGGTCATTGGATATGGTCCACCAGGGATGCAGCTATGGTCACATTCGATGGACACCAGTTCTGCTCACAGCGTAAAACTGCACCCGAAAACATGAATAACCTTTACGCAATGATATATAATAACGTTTGGGAAGTCAATTTTCCGGCCGATTGCCCGGGGATCATGAGTTTTGAATTTGACCTTAAATGGAAGAAAGAACTTGGGTCAGAGGAAATTCCGGGACTGGTTAAAATTTATTTTCTTCCTCCCCTGGTCATCCAAAACCCAAAGTTTAAGGTCAATGAGATAGAATTTCAAAGGATGGTAAACTAAACCAGGATTAATATCGATTTGGCAATCAGAAAAGCGGGCTTTCTTTATTAAACTATTTCATCAGGTAAGCATCGGCCCAGTTGGCCAGATCGCCTTCTATTCCATCACCGGCATCAAGAACCAGAAGCCTTAATTCATTAACATTACTCACATCGATATTGATAGATATAGCAGGTGTATCCTGGCTTATGATCCCGGAATCATAACCTCTTTTGAGTCACAGAGGATTTTAAAAATCACTGAGCCATTTTAAATGGCATTGGCACATAGCAATTAAAAGACCGGCCTTCGGGATTACTAAATAATGCATTTTCGAAAGCTGCTGTTTTGCCCAGGCCAATACAAAAAAAATCGCCAAATGGCACATCGACAGCAGGCTCCTCGGCATCATCCCAAAATATCTGAAATCGCAGGGAGCGCAGCATCTCAGGGGAGCGATCGTTTACCGTAAACCACATCTTTTCAATAACTCCGGATCCTTTCACATCGAGCAAGATTCTACTGCCTCCGGCTTTCAGAGCTTCAAAGGCCTTCCCTTTTACTTTTTGGTTGGCTTTTCCTCCCTGACCTTTTAATCCATTCAAGTTCTCAAAACTACTTAGTCGTGATGATATCCCTTTGGGCATCACGTACAATTCCTGACCTTCAGCTGTAAAAGCTAATAAGGATAATAGGATAATAGGATAATCAGTTTGATATTCATGGTAGTAGATTTTGTATTAATTAAAGTCTTCTGGTCAAATCTCTTATAAATCGAACAATCATAAATATTTTTTGGATATGCATTCCTCCTTGTTTTTTGTTAAAATTTCACTGATTGATGTTATGGTTTAACCGGATCAAAGAAGATGGCTGAAAAACCTACATCTGGTGATTTTACATATCGTCGTGTCCAGACGTTAGTCAACCTGCATTGCAAGTTTCCTTTCATTTTATATTTGAGGTAAACCCCCTGGGCATAATCAGTAAGGTTGTAAGAGTGCAATACCTTTCTTGAATTTACATCAATGATATCCACCACACTCCAGCGGCTTTTCCTATCCCAGTCAAGGAAGTACAATGCTACCTCGTGTTCTTTCCCGTCATCAAAATTAAATTCAACAATTTCATGCAAAGGATGCGACCTGGCTGCCGCGATATTTTCTTTTCCAACGGGGTTTTCAATAGCCTGGATATCTTGTGTTTCGTTTTGCCAGATTTGCGTTTCGCCGTTAATAAAATTGATTTTCGTGTTTTCGGGAATTTTTTCGCCGGCACCGGGAACAAAATACCCTTCAGAACCATATTTTTTTTGCCAGGAACCCCTGGTTTGTTTATCAATTCCGACAAAAGTTACTTCCCCTGAAACGCCCCTTTCTGTTTCTTTATCCGGGTCGGTTCCTGAGGGGACAATGGCCACGCCTTCGCCGGCAGTTAGTGTAAGTTTTACGATTCTGCCGGGTAAAACTTTCATGCCTTGATTTTTAAGTGAAAGCCCATCTGTGGTTATGGTGTATATATCAATTTTTATTTCGTGGTCCCAGGTATCCGGAAGTTTCCAGGCTCGCGATTCATACCCGGTTTGACTGTAAGCTATAATTTCACGGTGTGTTTTCCAGAGAGCGGGGATAAACACATCATTGCCATCCTGTAAAAATTCTCTGTTTTGCCGGATAACCACTTTCCCCGGGTAAGTGGCCACAACATTGTTGGAAAACCAAGCTGTATCGCCATTGAAACTATTCCGCAGCAGCCGGTTAAGAAAATACCAGGGCAGTGTTCGGGTTGCAAAGGTTTTGAGTCCTCCCGGAATGGTGACGGTACTTTCGTTTATTTCGGATTCCAGGGTACAGCTGAATCCGAAAAATTTGCCGGGTTCTGTAAGTTTCTCACTGCCCCAAAAGAAGGCGTCACCGCCAGTTATAAAATAAGATGGAACCTTCATGGGTTCATAAGGGGTCTTTTCATTCCAACCCAGGTGCCAGATCATCGGATGGTAAAGAACAAAATCTTCTTTTTCGGGACGGCCCAGATCAAATTCGGTCGTTAAATCAACATTGTATTTTTTGCGGACGTACACGGTCATCTCACGCATAGCCAAGACATCTTTATAATTATTAACCTGGTAGTACGGGTTGTCGACATTGTACCAGGCATCAGGGTGCAACGAACCGCTTTTTTTTAATTCCGGAATTATTTCAAACAAAGGGTCGATCTGTTCAGTCCGGAAAGTCCCCTGATACCAGTTCCGGTAATTGCTTGCACGGTAGGCCATGTGTCCGTTCCAGACGTAACCCTGTCTATGGCGGCCATCGGTTTCCCTGACTAAAATGTCGCGTTCCTGGTATTTGGGTCCAAGAGGATTATCATCCAGGTAACAATCTGAAAAATTGACATGAAGAGAGACCAAAGTATGAAATTTTGGTCCTTGCTGCATCAGCCAGCGCAGGCTTGCAAGAGCCGTACTATCTTCCTCACGTTTCAGTACCGGATTTATTTTCATGAATGAAGGATAGCCCGTATCGTGTCCGGTGTACTGCCAGCCAACAAGGTAAACGATTTTCGGTATGCCCCGTGTGAGGTTGTCAATTCGTTGGATGACTTGTAAAACCTGACCGGCATTGAGTTTGGCAGTTTCACTGGTTCTTCCATAGTCCACGCTGATTTTGTAGGTTAAGGTTTGATCGTAATCGTGGACAAAAGGATAAAGCATATCGCCATAGCCGCCTTTGGCTGCATCCTGTTGGGCATAAATTTTTAAAGGAAAAATTACACTTGTCAAAAGGATTATTAACAGCAGGTTATATGTTTGTTTAGTATTCATTTTGAATTTGGTTTTTAATGGGCTTTCTTAATCAGCCTTGTCAAAAAATATAGCCGAAAAACCTGCATCCTTCGATTGGGTGTATCGGTCGGAATAAACATTGGTTATCCGAAACTGGATTTTGCCGCTGCACCTATAGGTCAGGTAAATGCCACTTCCGAAATTCGTTACATTTTGTGTGTCAATTCGTTTGCGTGTATTGGCATCAATGGCATCAATAACTGTCCATCGGCCGCTCCGTTCCCAGTCGAGGAGGTAAAATGAAATCAGGCGGGTATTTTTATCCTTAAAATCCAATTCGATTATTTCATGCAATCCGGCATACTTTTGCGAGGCAATCCGCAAATCGCCGGAGGGCTGCTCAAGGGCTTCAATATCCTTACTCACCGCTGTCCAGATCCGGTCGGCTCCATTTATGAATTTTACCGAAGCATAATAAGGAATGTTTTCCCCGGCTCCTGCAATCCACCAGCCTTCGCTCCCATATTTCCCTTTCCAGCTACCCTGTGTTGTATTATCGATGCGGGCAAATTCAATTTCTCCGGATGGGAGTGCTATAGTTTTGTCATCCGTATCTGTGCCTGCCGGTATAATACAAACCATTTCATCAGGATTAAGAGATAACTCGACGGCCTGGTTTTTTAAACGGACATTTTTTTGTTTCAGCTGATGGCCTTCAAGCAAGATTTCATAAATATCCGCTTTTTGGATATTTTCCCAATTGCTTGGCAGTTGCCATTTCCGGTTTTTATATCCGGTTGCGCTGTAAGCAATAATTTCATCGTGCGTTTTCCAAAGGGCAGGGATAAAAACGTCATCGCCATCCTGTAAATACGAGTCGCCCGATTTTATGATATATTTTCCGTCATAGGTTGAAGTGATGCCATCGGTAAAACGGGCAGTATTTCCATCAAAAGAAACACGGAGCTTTCGGTTCAGGAAGTACCACGGAAGCGTGCGGGTGGCAAACATTTTAGCCACACCGGCGATATTGACCGGATCTTTGATGATTTTTCCCTCATAATCACCAATTTCCCCGAAGAATTTCGACTGCACTGTTTCTGCTCCGCTGCTCCATGTTTTGGCATTGGCTCCTGTTTGAAAGTAGGAAGGAATCTGCATCGGATCGGGCGGTGTGCGTTCGTCCCATTGGTAATGCCAGAGTAACGGGTGGAATAGCACAAAATCAATTCCCTCGGGCCGCCGTCTGTCAAATTCCGTGGTAATGTCAACATTATATTTCTGGCGCATCCAGACTGTCATTTCCCGCATGGCCATGCAATCCTCTTCTTCCGAGATCCGGTAATAGGGGTCAGAAGTATTGTACCAGGCATCCGGATGCAGCGAACCGGTTTCCAGCAATTCTGGAATTAGCTCAATCAGAGGGTTAATCTGGTCGTTCTGAAAAGTCCCCTGGTGCCAGTTACGGTAATTGCTCGCACGGTACGCCATATGATCGCACCAGATATACCCTTCGTGGTAATCGCCATTGCCCCACCTGACAATGATGTCGCGGTTTTTAAACACCGGTCCGAGTGGGTTGTCATCCAGATAAACATCCGAAAAATTTACATGCAGCGAAACCAATGTGTTGTATTCCGGACCTTGTTTTATCAGCCACCTGAGGCTTTCCAGAGCAGAACTGTCACCTGGGTTTTTAAGGGCATCGTTCACTTTGTCAAAGGAAGGGTATCCTGTATCATGTCCCCTGTACTGCCAGCCAACCAGGTAAACCATCTTGGGCATTCCGCGTGAAATATTATCGATTTTCCGGATAACATCAAGCACCTGAGCTGCGTTTAGCTCAGATGAACTACCGGCCGGACAATAATCCACGCCGATCTTATAGACAAAAATCTGGTCGTACTCGTGCATGTACGGATAAAGCATATTGCCATATCCACCTTTTGCAACATCGTTTTGTGCTGACAACATAACAGGTATCAGTAATACCAAAACGGATGAAAAGATTCTGGTTCTAACAAAAATTCTATGATTGCTCATGTTGTTCCTTCAGGATTTACATTTATACGTTCCCCTAAAAGTGCTGACAGGATGGCGGCCAGGCGGTCAGCAATATCACCGGCAGTGGGCCTCAAGTGGCCCACATCTGCCATAAACGAAAGTTTGCAATTAAATAGGATGACGACTTTAAAGGTTTTGAACAAACCTATGATCACATCTTTCTCTATAAGCTGCTCCCGGAATAACCAAAATGTTTTACTGTCAGGAACCTTGTCACTTTTCTTCAATTCCAAAAACCGTCGAAAGCTTGCCCGGTCAACAATTTGATATTCCAACTGATCATCAGAAAGATTATACAGACTCTGAATTATAAGGGCTTTGAACAATATCAATCGGTTGAATGGGGGACGGCCTCCTTTCGATAAATCCCCGTCCTCATTCTTAAATGCCTCATTTATAGGCGATTCAAATATTTTCCAGTTAATAAATTTATCCAATTTCTGTAGCGGATCACCAAGCTTGGTAAGCTTTTCCATTAAAAAATGGTCATCAAACAGACCTAAATCATTTATATTTTTCATCTCGTGCTTTTCTTGCTAAACCATAAAATATAGTCAATAAAATCAACTATATGTTATTAATAATCTGACATATATCAACAATGGATTTTTAGAGATGCCCTTAAAACTATTTCATCAGGTAGCCATCGGCCCAGTTGGCCAGATCGCCGTCTATTCCATCACCCGCATCCTGGACCAGCAGTCTTAATTCATTAACATTGCTGACATCAATATTTACAGATTTTGCAGGTGTTTCCCGTGTCATGATGCCAGAATCAAAAACCTCCCTGGAGTCGCACAGGATTTTAAAAATCACTGAGCCTTTCGCAGAACTGTCATCAATACCTATATCCACAGTGAACTCCCGAAAGTAACTTTTTAGTGGATAAACAAAGTCGCTATTGGCATGGGTGGCAAGTCCGGTCAAATAACGTTTGCCTCCCATAATCATACAGCCAGAAGGATTTTGGTATTCCAGTCGATGATTCTTTCTATAGAGAAAAAACCTGCGGTCAACAGGACCGGGGCCTTCCAGATATTCCTTTCGGGTTAACATTTCAGTTAAATTAATTCTATCTGGAAGAAGGCCTTTAAGAGTAAAGTCAAGTCCTTTCTTTACTTCATTTGGTATTCCGTTCCATCCGATAGTATTAATCTCAACTCTATGATTCTCTAAATCATCAATATCCAGAACAACCTTATTATTTGGTGTGAAACCCTTCAATTGGCCATCCAGATAAATCTGGTGGCCGGCCGCCGGCGGTGGTTGGTACCAGCTAAACAACACTTGTTCGGGATTGATTGCCGTGCCAGACGGAATATTTTCCTGAGCACATATTGAAAATGAGCTGGAAGTAGATTCCCTGAATTCGCATGACCAGTATAAATCCTCAGTCATATCGGGGTACAGGACCAATTCAGTCCAATTACCATGGTTAATAATTTTATGATTCTGCTTGCATTTTACTTCTTTGAGTTCATATTTCAGTCCTGGAGGAAATGCAAAAAATAAGGTATAGGGATCCCCTTTTATCACATGGCTGACTCCTTTTATAAAATTCCCCTGATATTCCAGGGATTTTAGATCGATATAACCCTGCGTTATATGCCGGCTCGAAGATATCAATTGGGGTCCGTAATTTACTTCCCTGATTCCCAAGAGCTTTACCGACTCGGGTTGTACTTTGACTGAGTATCCACCTCTCCATGCACCTAGGTATTGGCCTTCCCAAAAATCAAATACATGGTGCAGGCTTCCTGAATCATATCCGAGGCTTTCCCAGCTAATCAATTTTGAGTAATCATCACTGTTGATGAAGTTGAATACACCAAGGACATCGTAATCCTGGCCTAAATGTGAAATTTTCAGGTCCCAAATATTTTTCAGCTTTGTCTGCGGGTATAATTCAACTGGTTGCACAGGAGTTGCCGGCAGGGTTTTTTTTAGGATATTTACCCTGTTCTCCGACAGGTCATACATACGGTCGCTGAGAAAAAATCCTTGTCCTGACATTGCCTGAAGAGTTGCCCACAATTGTGCCTGATTGCCGGGAATAGGCTCCCTCACCAATAATACGTCAGGATCGGAATGCCAGACAATGTTATTTAAATATAAATATTTCATGGTGGCCCTCAAGGCCACCTCATACCAGTTTCCATTGTATCCGGTATCACCGCCGGTTCTTGCTCCGTCATAAATACCTATACCTTCTTCGGGGGTTCCCCAGCTTCCTAATAGATATCTCCCTGGTCCGATGGTATTTTTAATGGTAGAAAGGGTATTTCTATAAAGACTAATAGGATCTCCCGGGTTTCTCATCCACTCCTGTTGTTTTTCATATTCCTCCAGGATGCTTGGCTGCCCGTCGATCTTATAATACTCGAAACCCCAGTCATCCAGGGATGTAAAAAGATCCCGGAGGTAATTATGGGCTTCACTTGAAGAAGGATCAAGGAGGTACCTCCCCCAGAATCCACTAATATCATATCCGACTGAATCGTTTTTGATAAAGGTTTCAGGCCATTTTTTCAGCAGTGAAGGATCGGTTTGGCCCTGGGGTGACAACCATAATCCGGGAATAAAACCATAGCTTTTTATCTGCCCGGCAAGGTTTTTCATCCCATCGGGAAATTTACTGTTTGAGTGGGCCCAATCATTAGCTTTATATTCGGTGTTCTCACCAATTTCCTTCGTCCAACCATCATCAATCTGAATATAGTCAACCCCATAATCCTTCAGGTTTTCAGCCAACCATTTCACATTCTTAAGAACTTCTTCGGCAGTAATCTCCTTGAAATAAAAGTACCATGAACACCACCCTGTTGGAGCATGGTCCCAACTTTCAGGATTCATGGGTTTGTAATACTCAAAACCAAGTGTATCACGATAATAATTTGATATGACACTGCCATTATTCAGAATGATTTTGTCGTAATTGGGGAAAAAATACCCCTGCTTTACAGGGTAGTCCACCCTTCCCAAATTGAGGAATAAAATATCGCCAGTGTTGTGAAAGATGCAGGGTATAGAATCCTTTTCTGATGCTCCTGCCCTAGAAGAACAAAAGTTAAGAAGAAGTATTAAACAGATTATATTTTTCATCTTTTGAGATCGTAAAAACTCTTTATCATACAGGTACTAAGAATGGTGGTCATCTTAAAAAAGACAACTCAAAAGAGAAAATAAATGGAAAATATTTAATTAACTATTCTTGAAATAAAGTAAAAAAAGGGTGCCTATTGGTATTTCCTAAACTGTTCTTGCATGAAAAAAAAGTTACTGGTTTTTGCAATTTTTATAAAATTTCCAATGACACCCTTTTACATCTATGAAAAAAATCAAACCTAAACAATTAATATCCTGAATTCTGGTCCAGAGCCGCCCTGTCCAGTTCGTATTGAGGAATTGGCAGCAGATAGTATTTTGCAGGCCAGGTGCGTTGTTGAAATTCAAAAACATTGTACACTTTAGTGTCAGAGTTTTTATCCTTTACAATTCGTACTCCCTTTATTGGTCCGTTAAACTCCCTTTCAGCAATTAACCAACGTCTTGCATCGTAAAACCGATGTGTTTCGAAGCACAATTCTATCTGGCGTTCATGTTGGATTTTCTCGCGTAATGCTTGTCCGGATGCCGATACAGGAGGCATCGAAACGCGATCCCTTACTTTGTTCAGATAGGTCAATGCTGTTCCCTCATCACCAGCCTCAAAAGATGCTTCAGCATAGTTAAGCAGAATTTCAGCATACCTGAAAATAATCCATGAGGTACTTCTTGGATATTGACTTGTCGAAGTATTATAATTGGGATCCATCGATTTACGATAAATATATCCCATTTCCGGACAATCCCCTTTTGTAATGGGGTTGCCAATACTGTTTCTTCCAAAATTAGTGATATCAATAACAAAGCCCGGATCCAGCGGATTAAGATTAAAATTATTCGATACTTCGGTAACCCAGAACTGAACTGTTGTATCGGCTATCCATTTACTTCCATCGAAGGTAACGCTGGCATAAAAACGAGGATCCCTTTTCTTCAGGGGATTACCATTTCCATCTACCTGGCCGTTAGCTCCAATACCATAGGGATCGAGTGCATCTTCTTGTTTGTTCCAATCAAATGCAGTTCCATCATCCCATTCAAAGGCATCAACCATTTTCTGACTTACCATGGTAGATGACCAGCCACCAGCGATACCACTGCCATCAATTCCTCCACCCAAACCTTCGGCAAGTTCAAAATATTCAAAGTATCCGTCCATATTTATCGCATCGTTTCCACGGCTTATGATTATTTCGTTGTTAGAATTGGTAAGAAACACCTGCTTAAAATCACTTTCCAGGCTGTACACGCTAAGATCAATTACTGCCTTGGCAGCGGCAGCTGCAGCCTCCCACTTTGAAACATCGTTGCTTTTATTAAACAAAGGAGATGCGGCATACAATAATGCTCTTGATTTAATTGCCAGTGCAGCTCCTTTTGTTAAACGGCCCCAGTCTCCGGCATCAGGATAACTCTCGTCTAAAAAGCCCACAGCCATATCAAGGTCTGAAACTACCTGAGCAATCGTTTCATCGAAAGTGCTTCTTGTCTTAGTAAAATCATCTGTAAGCTCAAAAGGTTCAGTGACCAGTACCACCCCGCCATACCTGGCTGCAAGGTCAAGGTAGCTCCAGGCTCTCAAAGCATAAATCTCACCAGTCATCCTGCTCTTATTGGCAATATCTATTTCAGAAACTGCAGGGACTTTGTCAATGTTCTGAAGGAAGACGTTACAACCTTTGATAAATCCATAATGATATTGCCAAACGTCTATTCCAGTTGGGATAGAAGGTCCCATTGAACCACCCCAAAAATCATGAATACCGTGATAGCCGTATTTATGAGTGGCTTCATCCGTAAAGACACTCAGCTGGTGGGCTCTTACCCATTCGTACCAGCCTAATTTGGGCAATACTTTGTATTGGTTGTTTACATAGGCTTCCGTAAGATTGATATCTTCCCATACTGATGCTTCTGAGAATTTATCCAATGGCATCTTATTCATCAGATCATTTTCACAGGAGAATATGGAAGCAGCAGCTAACGAAACCATTAGATATTTATATATTTTTTTCATCTCTATGTTTTTTTTTCGTTATTGAAGTTTTTAGAAGGATAATTTCACACCAAGGTTAAATACTCGTGTGGCTGGATAATAGACTCCAAGATTATTGACCACTTCAGGATCATAATTTTTGATCTTGTCAAACAATAAGAGGTTAAATCCACTTACATATATTCTTGCCCTCTCAATAAAGATATTGTCTAATAATGGCTTTGGAACATTGTAAGAAAGTTCCAGGTTCCTTAGTCGCAGAAATGATGCATCGAACAACCAGAAGTCAGATTCGAGGGTATTATATGTTTCTGTTCTGTGATAAAATGCCCGTGGCAATTCAGCATCAGGATTATCAGGAGTCCATCTTCCCTCATACATCCAGAGAGGAACATTTATATCACCATTCCTCATAGCTGGATTAATATAAGTTTTGGCACCTGCTTGTCCTTGCCACATCATGCTTAATGAGAAATTCTTATACTGTAAGTCAATATTCAGGCCAAATAAGGTTCTCGGCATGGGTGAATCATAAACCCTGACCATGTCTAAATTATCAATAGCTCCATCTTCATTAACATCCACATATTTTATATCACCAAGCTGAGCTCCTCCACGTTTTGCCTCAGTGGCATCAAATTCTTCCTGTGTATTAAAGATACCGTCCGTCTGGTACAACAACCAGGAATCGATTGGATGACCTTCGCGCTTCTGATAATCAGGAACATTGGGTGACTCATCCATAAAAACTATTTCATTCTTCAGGTAAGTGAAGTTCCCGCTTAACTTATAGGAAATGTCACCAATCCTTTTCCTGTGCCATACCATAATCTCAATACCCTGATTCGTAGCTTCACCTATATTCTCATCCGGGAGGGTCATCCCGGCATAGTAAGGAACAGAAGCATTTCTTGGAGAAAGTATATTGCTCCTATTTGAGCGAAATAACTCAAGTTCAAAACCTACAAGGCTGTTCAAGAATGAACCTTCAAGACCGAGGTTGGAAGTATTTGCAACTTCCCACTGGATAAATGGATTAGGTGTTCCTGAAAAGTATAATGTAGATATGACGGCTGGATTTGTTCCAAATACCATACTTCCCCAGGTATCCTGTAATGAAGCAGTTGCCAGGTATTGATATGCCATGACATTGTCACTACCCATTTGTCCCCATGATGCCCGCAGCTTCAGGTTATCTATGCCGCTGATATTGTCTTTTATAAAGGATTCCTCAGAAATTCTCCATCCTGCAGAAACTCCCGGGAACCAACCGACACGGTTATCCTGAGGAAATTTCAAGGATTCGTCGCGACGCATGGTGAAATCTAGCATATACTTTTCCTTATAGTTATAGGCAAATCTTCCAAAAACATTCCTGTATGCAAACTCCGACCCCGATCCGTCATTAACCTGAGTATTGGGGTCACCGGCAAACATAAATGGAATATTAGCTGAGAGGAAGGAACTTCTGGTTGCACTTAACCATTCAGTATCGAAGGAATATTGTTCATACGCGACAAATGTATTGATGGTATGGTCGCCAAAAGAAGTATTGTATCCCAGTTTACCATTTAATGTATACTTATGTGAATTGAAATAATAATCATATAAGCCCCGGCTCATCACAGGATTTACATTTAAATTGACGTAATCACCCGTGGAATTGTCGTAAGCATATACATCGTAGCTCTTTGAAAACTCCTTTGTTCTGGTGTTCAGGAAATCATAGGCTCCGGTTCCTTCCAGAAATAAACCATCAAGGATAAATGGCAGATCCCATCTGGCTGTCATTTGAGAATTCAGGGTATAATTACCTTGATTCCGGTGCCCTCCCGCCCCTTTAATTCTTTCTACCGTATTATTTTCATAAATGGCAGCAGGTAATCCATTTTCATAAAAAATAGGTTTTGTAGGGTCATTAAAATAGGATTCAAACCATCCAACATCTATATTTCCACCAGCCTGGGTAAAACCAGACCCAACAGCTCTGTTCAGGTCGTCTCTCCTGCCTGACAGATTGAATGCAAGGGAGAAATTGTCAGATACCTTTGCATCAATATTGGAAAGGATACCGAAACTGTTGAAATTATCAATCCCGTCTTTAAAAAAGGAATCCTGGAAACGATAATTACCTGACACATAGTACTTCACAGCCTCATTACCTCCACTCAGTGCAAGAGAGTGCTTCGTTTCAGGCGCTGCATTCTGAATAATATAGTCACTCAGATCATAGTTTGGGAACAGGTTTGGGTTTGAGCCTAAACGATAATTTTCAATCTCCTGATCGGTAAAAATATAACCGTTTCGTTTAGCCTCAGTATAATATTGTGCATATTGGAATGACCTTGCCATCTCAGGGACGCGAACCGGTTGAGTGATACCAAAATCCCCTGTGTATTCTATGGTTGGTTTTCCCATTGAACCCCTTTTCGTATTTACCAGGATTACCCCGTTTGCAGCTCTCGAACCGTATATAGCAGCTGAGGCATCTTTCAGAACTGAAATGCTTTCAATATCATTGGGATCTAATCTTTCAAATCCATCACGATTGGCGATCCCGTCAATAATGATAAGAGGTGACCCGGAGCGCCACGAACCTTTACCACGAATATTAATATCCATAGTTTCTGCACCTGGGGCCGAACTGCGGGTATTAACAATAACCCCGGTCATCTGGCCGGTCAGAGCTTTTACGATATTTGTTGTTGCGGCTTTCTGAAGTTCCGCACCACTTGTGGTTGCAATAGCCCCGGTAACAGTGGCTTTTCTCTTTGTTCCATAACCAATTACAACAACCTGATCAAGTTGTTCAATAGTTGGAACAAGCTGGACATTGATCACTTGTTTGTTTAAAACGGCAACCTCCTGGGTCACATAGCCTACAAATGAAAAAGCAAGTACAGCATTCTCATCAGAAACCTCAATCGAATACTTACCGTTTCCGTCGGTGATAGTCCCTGCATATACCATACCCTTGAGAGCAACATTCACCCCTGGAAGAGGGGCTCCATTTTCATCAGTTACAGTACCAGTTATTGTACGTGCATCCTGATTAACCAAAGAAAAGGAACTTGTAGCATAAATACTTGTCGATAAGACCAGCATAAGAACTACATAAATTCGCATTGCTTTTACGTTCTTTGTCGACCGGAACCCAGATAATCCCGACAACAGTGATCCAATACTTTTTTTAATAATTTCCATAGATTTTGGTTTAAGTATCAATTCCTAAAATCGAACTGAGTTTTATCTGTCTAAAATTAGGAGTCGGATATGAGACGCCAAGGACCAAATAATTCAAAAGAGAACAGATTTGTGCCCATTGGATACAAATCGGTCAAAAATGAACAGAAAATGATCAGCCGCTGGAAAATTCCGGAGGGGAGAAATAATTTGTGACTAATTATCCTCAAATTTTTCCTGATACTCTTTGGGGGACAAACCAAACTCTTTTTTGAAGCAGCGAGCAAAATATGATCGATTGTTGAAACCCACCTTGTAAAGGATTTCTGAAACCGTTGTTTTTTCCTTTATCAGAAGTTGAGCAGCTACTTTGAGCCTTATTGATCTTATGAATTCATTGGGGCCCAGGCTGGTGAGATTTTTCAATTTTCGATAAAGCTGTGAACGGCTAAAGCCCAGTGTATTACATAAATCTTCAACCTCTAAATCCTCATTTGAAAGATTTTTTTCGACAAAGGCAATGGCTTTGCTAAGGATCTTCTCATCCCTGGAGGTTACTGTTACCTCACCAGGCTGGACATTTATAGTTTTACTAAAAAGCTGGCGTAATTTGGCCCGTGACTCTAAAAGGTTATTAACAGTAGCATCCAGAAACCGGAAACTGAATGGTTTCAATATATATGAATCAGCACCTGTCTCAATGCCCTCTATCCTGTGATTGGGATCTGTATCGGCTGTCAAAAGGATCACCGGGGTATGGCTAATCTGGATATTCTCCCTCAATTCCTTGCAGAACTGCATACCATCCATAATTGGCATCATAACATCACATATCACTATATCCGGAAAAAATTGCACGGTCATTTTTAACGCCTTTTCTCCGTCTCCGGCTTCTATAATTCGATGATTTTCACTGAAATGATCTTTCAGGACCTTGCGAAGTTCAACATTGTCCTCCACGATTAAAATAAGGGATGATGATTTATTTTGTTTTAAAGGAGCATATTGAGCCTCTTTTTCATTACCCGCATCAAGCTCGATTAGAGAATCGAATTCAGGATCAGTAAATATGCTTCCTAACAATTTTTCATCTGCCCAGCCATCAGAATTGCTCTTAGCAGAAATATTATCATTAAAATTGTCCGATCCTTTTGGAATCCTGACCTGGAAGAGGCTGCCCTTACCAATGGTACTTGACACACAAATCTGTCCTTTGTGAATAAGCACAAATTCTTTTACAAGGGATAATCCAATTCCTGTTCCCTGTTTGTGGTGTGAAGTCTCATCCTGAATCTGATAAAATCGGTCAAAAATTACTTGTAGCTTATCAGCCGCTATACCCATTCCCGAATCTCTAATACTTATTTCCAAATAGTCTACAGGCAAATTTCCGATGCAATATGAATTATCGAATTCATTTTCATCATCCGGATTAACTGGGTCATCGTGCACAATTATCGAGATCACACCATAATCCTGGGTATATTTAAAAGCGTTTGATAATAAATTAAATAATATCTTTTCGAATTTCTCATAATCGAACCAAACCAATAATTTCTTGTCTGGCTGAGAACAGACATAATCAATATGGTGATCAGCGGCATAATTCTCGAAGAAAGAATACACTTCCTTTATAACATCGTGAAAATTACCTGCTGCCGGATTAAAGGCCAGTTTCCCTGTTTCTATTTTTCTAAAATCCATCAATTCATTTACAAGGTAAAGCAGCCGTTTTGCATTTTTATTAATCATGAACAGTTGCTGTGATAGACTAATATTGTTTTTACTGGATTCAATAAGCCTCTCCAGCGGTGCTATGATCAAGGTTAATGGAGTCCTGAATTCATGTGAAATACTGGTGAAGAATTTTAGTTTCAATTGGTTTACTTCCTCGCCCTTCTCCCTTTTCATTTTTTCAAGTTCAAGTTCATATTTCATTTTTACCCTTGCAGAAGTAATCTTGCGGGTATAATAAAATGTCAAAATTATTAGTATCGAATAAATCAGATATGCCCACCAGGACCTCCAGAAGGGCGGCAATATCCTTATTTGCAGTTCTCTTCCGGTATAATTCCAATAACCATCATTATTGGCAGCATTGACCTTAAATGTAAAATGACCGGAAGGGATATTGTAGAATCTGGCTACATGAGAGTTATAATCTGTATAAATCCATGAATTATGATAACCTTCAAGCATGAAGCGATAGCTATTCTGCTCCGGCAAAAAATGGCTTAATCCTGAAAACTCAATGGAAAAAGTGTTCCACTGATGGGGCAGCCTGATCTTATCCAGATAATTAATGGATTTCGGTAAATGCAGTCTGGCGGCTTCTTTTTCACTCAGCCCTATTGATTTATTGGCAATCTGAAAATCCGTAATAACAACTGGTGGCTCAACAGTATTCTCCGTGAGATTTGAAGGCATGAATGAAATAAGGCCCCTGTTACTGCCAAAGCAAATCATTCCGTTCTTACATCTGTGACCAGCACCCCAGTTAAAATCATTTTTACTCGCTTCCCCTGGTATAATATAACTCTTAATTTCTGAGGTTTTCAAATTTAATCGATTAATGCCCAGCTCGGTACCTATCCAAATATTTCCCTCCTGATCACTTACTAATTTACCGATATTCCGATTCGACAAGCCATCTTCAACACCGAATTTCCGGAAGATCCCTGTAGCAGGAGTAAATTTATTCAAGCCAATGTGGGTTCCAATCCAGATATTGCCTTCCCCATCTGCCAGCAGGGAACGTATACTATTATTACTTACAGAATGTCCCTCAAGTCCTCCCGACTTATAAGACCGGTCATATTTCCAACCAAAATCAGAAGAGTCCTTGATAATTTTAATCAATCCATTGTTAAGTGTTCCCAGCCACAAAACTTCCTCTGGAAATTCAGCAAAACACAAGACGGTTGTTTGTTCAGATTTAAGCCCGCCCTCTAGTTCGCTTATAAACGGCATGAATTTGCAATTATTCCTCAATCCATTATTATCCAAAACCAGCTTCATCAATCCTCTGTCAGTTCCGATAAGCTTTTCACCACCTGAGGTTTCAAAAAAAGACATTATTGACACACCGTCTTCCGAGCCGTCCTCTTCAACATGGCATGAAAAATGCTCGAAAGTCTGTTTATCTGGAAGCAGCCTGTTTAAGCCTGCCTGGTAAGTACCTATCCAGAGGTTATTCTGCTTATCCTCGTATATGCATTGAATCAGATTGCCACTTATGCTTTTGCTATTTTCAGGATCATGTGTGTAATGTTTAAATTCATTCCTTATCTGCGCGTTGTGGGTTGAAGTGGTGTAGTTAACGCCTCCACCCCAGGTGCCCACCCATATTCCATCTAAATGATCTTCAAATATTACTGTTACATCATTGTTATTCAAAGAATTTGGTTCTGATTCATTCTTAATGATCAGATGGATATTATTAATACTAGAGTAATACTTTTTTATACCATTCCCTAAAGTGCCAATCCAAAGGAATCCGGTTTCATCCTCACAAAGAACCTTTGAGCTTTCATCAATTTCTATTTCAACATTTTGGGATTCAAAAACCACTTCTCTGAAAATGACCTTCCCGGTTGGATCATCAAAATTCAAAACCTCATAAAGACTGCCAACGTAGGTGCCCATCCAGATCGAACCGCTATGGTCATATTCAAGATCATATATAAAATTGCTGTTAAGACCTTTTTCTATATCGGTATTGAATGTTTTAATCCTTCCCGAGCCTCGGTATAAAATATTTAATCCGCCACCCCAGGTTCCTATAATCAGGTTACCATTGGCACTTTCAAGCAAGCAGGAGATATGGTTATGACTTATTCCATTTTTTGGCCAATTTGTTGAATTGAAAGCTTCCTTTTTATCAATCCTTTCATCAATAAGAAACAACCCATTTTTCATGGTACCCAGCCACATTAGGCCCAGATGATCGATCAACAGAGTTGTTACGTTATATGATTCCAGTAGTCTTTTGGATAGTGAAACCTGAAGGTTACCATCATCTTCGGAAGGATTAATCAAGAACTCAAATACACCCTTTGAAGTAGCCAAATATACTTTCCCGCCCTGACCGGTAATGTAATTAATGGATAGCTCCTGGAAACCGGGAACTTCTGCCAATAAGGTATCCATGCTGATAAATACTTCCTTTTCAGGATTATATCTATAAAGAACGTTTTTATCTGTACCAATCCAGATATAGCCGTAAATATCTTCATAAAGGCCTGATATCATGGAATTACTCAAACTGGAGCCGTCGTCGATACTTGCACCAATCTCATCAAATTTATACCCGTCATACCGGCACAATCCCATGTCCGTACCAACCCAAAAGAAACCATTCCTATCTTTAATGATTCTTTTAATTCGATTATGAACCAGACCGTCTTTAATGTTCAAATGTTGAACATTACTGTACTCTTGCTGTGGGAAACACTGAGTAGTGATTGATATTAAAACTAAGGTTGAGACAGCAAAAACAACAAAATAACATTGCCTGGAATTGAAAAAACATTTCATTTTTTTAAGACCTTAGATATCGAAGCAGAACTTTATCCACTGGTTCAATAAATATACTGGAAAAAACAATGTACCCTCAACTATTCTATTGGCAAATTGACACAATATAAAAAACTTTAACTTGCTGTCAAAAATAATTATACTCAATATACTGATTATAAGCTTTTTATTATTTATCCATTCCTGCAGCAAAAGCATCAACGATCCCACCATCATCCTGATCAACATCGACGACATGGGTTGGAGAGATGTTGGATTCACGGGTTCGGAGTATTATGAAACTCCTAATATCGATAATCTGGCTGCTGCCGGGATGGTGTTCACATAGGCATATGCGGCTGCCAGTAATTGTTCTCCCAGCAGAGCATGTATGATGAGCGGACAATGGACTCCCCGACATGGGATTTATACGGTTAACAATTCAGACAGGGGAAAAAGCAAAAACAGGAAGCTCATCCCGACAACCAATAATACGGTATTGCCCGATGAGTTTTACACTCTGGTTGAAGCACTTAAAGATCATAGCTACAAAACTTGCCATGCAGGTAAATCGCATCTTTCTAAGAATCCTGTAACACAAGGTTTTGATGTGAATATTGGAGGTAGTGATGCGGGCAATCCAGGCAGTTATTATCCTACATATAAGAGGGTTAACCTGGAAGCACCCTCAGAAGATTATTATCTGACCAATCTGATCATGGATAAAACAATTGAATTTCTAAACTCCATTCAGCAGGAGAAATTCTTTTTGTATTACGCTCCTTATGCAGTACACACACCAATTCAACCTGTTAAATCCCTGCTGGACAAGTATAAATCAAAGCCAGCTTGGAACGGCCAAGATAATTTCAAGTTCGCTACAATGGTGGAAAATCTGGATTCCCAGATTGGCAGATTAATGAACACCCTGGAGGAAAATGGCAAACTGGATAATACATTGATCATTTTCACCTCTGATAATGGGGGTCTTTTACCAATCACCAAGCAAAAGCCTCTCAGAGCAGGTAAAGGATCCTATTATGAGGGTGGAATCAGAGAACCCATGTTCGTTTGGTGGCCTGATAAGATAAAAGCTGATAGCAGGAGCAATGTTCCTGTAACCAATCTTGACTTCTATCCCACCTTGTTGGAAATATTGGGTATTCAAAAACCTGAAGGACTTGTTCTGGATGGAAAAAGTATTCAGCCAGTTTTGGAAGGTAAAGAGTTCCCTGAAAGACCATTATTCTGGCATTTCCCTATTTATCTTGAAAACGGTAATAAAGAATCCCAGGATCCAGTCTTCAGGACCCGTCCCGGATCTGCTGTTCGGCTAGGAGACTGGAAACTTATAGAATATTTCGAGAATGGCGATCTGGAACTTTATAATCTTAAGGATGATATTGGCGAAACCACGAACCTGGCAGAACAGAACCATCAAAAACTTAAGGAGCTCCTTAAAATTCTGAACGAATGGAGGTTATCGACCAATGCTCCGGTACCCAAAGATCTAAATCCGGAATTTGGGGATATGTAGAGACAGAATACATTAAAGGAACAGGCGGTGTACCGCCTGTTCCTTGAGTTTGGCTAATTTCTCATGTAGAACATTGCAGATTTAAAGGGGTTGGCGACATTTCTCAGGCTTCGAGTTTTCAATTCCTGATTCACGAAGCCTGAGAAATTCATTCCTATTGCTTTTGCCCATGCCTGGGCCTTCAGGTTATTAATTAAATCTCCGGTTGAGTGGCGCTTCCCTTCCTTTTTCTGATACCATTTTGGTCGAGGCAGCATTGTTTGGTTTGATGTTTTTAGAGATCGGTAAGCGGCTAGGTGTAGCAGTGCGTAAATAGCAGATATATATGCTGGGACTCGTTCTGAAGACTGCGGGTTTCTGACCTGTGCCTGCCCACAACCCATTAAAGTCTTTTCTTCCCGGAAGTTGACTTCGATTTCCCATCGCCATAAATATGATGGCAAAAGCTTGTTGATGTCCAGGTTATTGTCAGTGCAAATAAGATAAGCGGGATCACGATAGAGTACTTTGGATGATTTGTTGAGTCTGTAACCTAATGGTCTTATTACCACAAGTTGCAACAGGTGCTTTTGTCCGGCTGACCTCCACAGGGTATCTTTAATCACTTTCACATTGAAGGTGTGTTCTTTGCCAGCTGCCCAGGCTTTAACTTCTTGCCAGGGATATTGATCAGATTGCCTGACTTGCTCTGGTGTTGGCAATCTGTCTCCATATACACGCCTTCTTCCTAAGGTGGCTTGTTTTTCGGGCACAGCATATAGCTTTGTGTCTTTCCTGATACGGCCTATCAGGGTAACACGCTCGGGTAATTTTTTAAGGACTTCTTCATTGGTGTAACTGCCGTCAACGCTGACAACAAGTTGCTTTTCAGCAACACCTTGTTTATCTAGTTCATTTCTAAGTAGATGAAGGCGCTCACTACCTTGTTTGCTTAATTTTAATTTTTGCTTTTGTTCCTTATAGTTTTTCCAATCCTGTTCACTACCTGTCTGGCGTGGCCTTTTTGCTGTCGGGCAGTGATGAAAATCGATTGGTATGGCCCTGGATTGAGAACATCCCGGATGATCAGGGAGTGCCATCGAGATTTGCAGGAAACGCTGACCCCAAATGAAATTGACCTGAAAAGGTGGTCCCAATGGATCTCTTCGCCAAGCCGTACCGGGTATATGCCTGCCTGTTTTTTTCAATAAGGTATCATCCATATGAGCTACGATTATTTCCTGAGCCCCCAGTTCCTGTAATACACCAGAACGGGCTACCTCAAATAATTTTGAAGTGTCAACTCTTTGCTGACTAAACAACCGATATGCCGATGACCAATCCATAAACTGTTGTCCGCTGGCAGTAAGCATACCTGTTAGCGTGTGTCGGCCCATGCAGGTAAGAGTGCCAAATGCAAGATCACGGCCAATCTTCCACGCTCTGTCATTATTGAAGGCACCAATACATTGATTTAATAGCAAATCAAACTCATCAATCAAGGATCCGTCCGAGGTTTTTTTTTCTCGGTACCCAAAACAGACTCGTCCCGTTTAAGAATCATTTTGTGCTTGTCTTCAATCATCCATTCAACTACCTCGCCACGTTCAAACTCCATGGCTTGAGCAATAGCTGAAGGAAAATTAATGTACCACTGCTCGCTTTTAGCTCTTTTAATGAGCTGAATTTTGGTAGGATATCCCATAGCTAAGAATTTTAATTAATAACTAGTCATATAACTAGATACAAATCTAACAAAAAAAAGCAATCAGAGTGATCTAATTGCCCATTATTTTAAAGAAATCTTGTAGCTTTATCTAGTTAACTGCCAAACTCAAGGAACAGGCGGTGTACCGCCTGTTCCTTTGACACTGATCATAATGATCTTCAATTGTTACAATCTAAACAATTACTATGAATAAATTGTCAGTTATTTATTGAACTCCTGTTCTGGTGTCCCACCACATCTGTGTACCGTAAAAGATATCACTTTCAACAACATCAGTTGGGAAATTCGTATTCAGGGATTTCTCCTCATCGGCATAAGCCATTCTAAAAGGAGGTCTGTTATGAGAAAGCGCATAGTTCTCTGATACACCTGTCATAAGCGGCACATCAGTTCTTCTGGCTTCCGACCAGGCTTCTACGCTTTGCTTGAAGAGGCTGATCCATTTTTGAGTTCTGATTTTCTCCAGATTAGACATGGATCCAACTCCCCAGGCTACATTAGGCTCTGTCATGAAAGTTGCTACTGCACCGGTGCCAATTCCATTATCTTCCATAGATTTCATAATACCCATTTCGTAAGCCTCCTTGGCATTTCCACTTGCCAGCCCCCTTTCATAAGCCTCTGCAAGGTTAAAATATACCTCAGCACAATGCATGAATGGAGAGAATCCTTCAGGATCATTTCCAAACCTGTCTCCAATATGCGAAACATTATTTCCATTATTGAGAGTATCCTTGGTTTGCCCGTTGTAGAACCTATACCCATTGTATTCACCATTTTTATTCAGGTCAACATAGATTGGCAGTCTCGGATCATTGTTTGCTTTCAGCCTTGAAACCATCTCATAATTAGTTCTATATTGATCTGTTTTATTGCCATCAGCAGCACCCATACGCTCATACCAAATTTCCTGATCAGGAGTTATACCCGGATACCAGAAATAGGCATTTTCACTATTATCTAACAACAGAGGTTTACCTGCTAATTCAGCTATCACAGCCGTTGCTCCGGCAGGATCAACAGTAGACATCCGTGTGGCAATTCTGAGACGAGTTGAGTTGCAGAATTTAACCCATTTATCAATATCACCCTTGAAGATCCAATCTCCTACACCAAGGTCGCCGCCATCGTTTGAAAACATTTCGGACGCCTTCTTTAGCTCAGCCAAAACTGCAGCATATACATCCTTTTGCTTGTCATACTTGGGATAAATGATGCCCTCCTCTAATTTAAAAGCTTCAGAATAAGGAATATCTCCCCACAAATCAGAAGTTTGATGTGCAGTATACGCTTTCATCACTAGTGCTGCTGCTTCTAAATTAGTATTATCTTCAGCCTTAGCCAATTTCATGGCGTCAACAAAATAAGTCATAGCTATATACATACTGCGCCACTGACTATTATTAATGTCTACCCGATATTCATAATCTCCAGTACCAATAGCTGCTGTTTGACCCGCCCATGATCCGGCGTAATAAACATCAAGACGCTCGCCAAAAAGGCTGTATGTTACAGACATGGTACCATTGAGGAAAACGTTTGTAGCGGGCACAGCAGTCGCTGCATTAGGATTCACATTCATCTCGTCAAAGTCCTTAGTACAAGAACCCATAACGAGTAGCAAAGCTGCCAGGAAAAAAACTTTTATATAATTTATTGTTTTCATTTTTCTTCTTTTTTAAGATTAAAAGCTTACCCGTAGTTTAAATCCTAAACTTCTGGTAGTTGGGATCTGGAAATTCTCAAATCCAACTCCATTATCTCCACCACCCATACCAACTTCAGGATCCAATCCTAATTCATCAGTGCTTGCGTCACGGTATAGAATTGCCAGGTTACGTCCAACGAAGGAGAGGTTTAAGCCTTGAAGCCAGCTTACATTGCTCACATCGAAGTCATAGCCCAATACAACCTCACGGAGTTTAACATAAGAACCATCGAGAATTGAGTATTCATGATTGTTCCACATCCACGAACCAGCATAGTAATCCTGAGCAGAAACTCGTGTATCGTTTACACTTCCGTCTTCCTTAACAGCATCTACAATCAATCCTTCTTCACGGACATTATTCAGAGTTGACCCCTCATATGAACCGGTGAATGGGGCATGCCATGCTGTAACACTAAAGAAGTCACCACCCATTCTGGCATCGATAAGGAAACTCATATTCACACCCTTAAAGGAGAAACTATTTCTCAAACCGCCGGTCCAATCGGGAGTAACATTACCCAGATTAATACCAACATTTGTTGTCAACGGCAATCCAGCATCATTCACAACCATATTTCCATTGTCATCGCGGACATATGGTAATCCCCAAAGGACTCCCCATTCTTCACCGGGAATACCGAGGGTTTTACAACCACCGAATCCACCAGATATTACATAAGAATCAAGATCACCATATAACTCATTTACTGTACTCTTATTCTTAGCCCAGTTAAGAGTGGCATCCCAGTTTAATCCATCAGGATTGTCGATAATTTTCACATTCGCCATGATCTCCACACCTTTGTTCTCAATTTCTCCTGCATTAAGCAGCATCGAACGATAACCGGTAGTTGAGGAAGTAGCTACTGACAGAATCTGGTTCACTGTGGTCTGGTCATAATAAGTAAAGTCAAATGCTACCCTGTCCTGCCATAATCTGATATCTGCCCCAATCTCAAAGGAGGAGGTGATTTCAGGTTTCAGGTCAGTAGGTGGAAGAGTTGAGCCCGGGCTAAACATAGAGATACTATTGAATGAGCTGGCTGAATAGGTGCGTGAGAGCTTATAAGCACCTGTATCTCCCCCTACCTGAGCCCAGCTTCCACGAATTTTGGCGAAACTCAAAACATCAGAATCCATCCCAAATGCTTCTGTCAGAATAATACCCGTACTTACAGACGGATAGAAATATGATCTGTTCTCAGCTGGCAAGGTGGAACTCCAGTCATTCCGACCGGTTACACCCAGGAACAGGAAGTCCTTATAGGATCCGTTTGCAGCAAAGAAAACAGAATTAGTCTCTTTCTCATAATCATACATACTCACAGATGGAGTACCCTTAACATTTGAAATAGTGTATAGATCAGGCACGGTTAAGTCACTGGCGCTCATATACATATTTTTGGTGGTATAATTACGGTAGTTTGCTCCAATTACTCCATCCAATCTAATGTCGCCTAAATCCTTGTCGAAATTCAACATCAGATCGGCATTCGTTTCATTATAATACAATTGTGTCTGATTGAATTGTCCTCCCCGGCCTCTTCTGACGTTCCCTGACGTTCCGGCCTGAGTAAGATCCTTTCTGTATTCATTGTAAAAATCAGTACCACCTCTAACCATAACTGACAACCAATCGGTCAGTTTATAATCAACGCTCATATTTCCGTAAAGACGGTCACGCTTAAAACCTGTCAGATTCCTGAGGGTATAATAGGGATTATCAAAATCCGGGTATATGTGCCCGGCATTCCCCTGGTCCTTAAAAAGTTGCTTGGCATAGGTCATGTCATAATCGCGTTGCAACCAGGCAAAATCCACTCCAATTCCAGAGTAACCGTTGTTCGGCATATTGTTGCTTTCTTTGGTCAGGTAGGTCATATTGGTAACAGCTGTTAGGCGGTCAGTAGGACGAAGAGTAAGACTAGCATTAATAGTACTTTGGCTCTGATCCGTAAAATCAATTATCCCTTTGGTATCCAGATTAGTGAAAGCCAATCGTCCTGTTGCTTTTGTGCTATTGGAAGAAATAGCTACCGAATTTTCAAAATTCGTTCCTGTCTGGAAGAAATTCTTATAATTATCAGGGCGGCTGACATATTCACTATTAGGGCCTGTAGACCATTGATCGATCAACAAACCGGCGTCCAAACGCGGGCCCCAGTTGATTGGCCAACCATCGTTTACTCCGGCACCATTGCCGTCTACATAATTATATCCATAGGTTTTAGCGTAATCCTGATATGACATTTCTGGATTATCCTTCTTCCATAAATATTCACTTCCATTCCATCCTCCACCATATTCATTCTGGAATTTTGGAAAATAACCAGGTTGGTCAAAAACCATTGAGCTAGTCACATCTACACCCAATTTTCTTCCGTCATTTCCTTTTTTAGTGGTAATCAGAATAACCCCGTTAGTAGCCCGGTTACCGTACAGAGCAGCTGCGTTTGCACCTTTCAGAATGGTCATTGATTCAATGTTATTAGGATCAATGTCAGCACCGGTATTTCCCCAGTCGATACCTCCGCTACCACCCATATTTGTGGTATTGTTGAAAACCGGAGTACCGTCAATTACAAACAGAGGTTCGTTGCCAGCGAAGGAGGCATTCCCCCTTATTACTATTCTGGAGGAAGCACCAACAGTACTACCTCCGCTAGTTACTTGAATACCAGCAATTTTACCCGATAAGGTATTAATAATGTTGTTGTCCTTCGCCTCAGATAATTCCTTGGCGCTAATGTCCTGAACGGCATATCCCAGTGTTTTCTTCTCCCGGGAAATACCCAAAGCGGTAACCACCACTTCATCAAGTCCTAATACATCAGGTTCCATCGTAACATTGTAGGTGTTTGAAGAAGTGATGGGTACTTCAACTGTTTTCAATCCGATAAATGAAAACACCAAAACACCTTCATCCCTGTTAAAAGAGATGGAGTACATCCCATTGGAACCAGTAGTGGTCCCTCCCGAGAATCCCTTTATTCTAACAGTAACACCAGGTAAAGTTTGCCCATCTTCACCCGAAGAAACTGTACCACTTAAAGTCCTCACTTGGCCGAAAGTAATAGTAATCGCACCAACTAACAGGAACAATAATGCAAGCGTTCGTTTCATAGAAAAATATTTAAAGGTTAATAATTCAAATAAGAACCAAAATCAATATCACTTTTGCAAAAGAACAGGTAAATGTACAATATTAATCTATGACCGCCAAATTCGGTAAACGCATTAATCTATAATGTTTTACAATCGCGC
>CAYXJR010000028.1:0-49635 GCA_964465145.1 uncultured Porphyromonadaceae bacterium
AGGGAAGGAATGAGGATGTTTGTTAAATTTTTAAGTTTGTTGCGGATTTAAGGCTTTACATTTTTATTTTATTGATATGTGAAAAATACTATATTTACACGAAAATAGTGTACACGATGAAAAAGAACATAACATTCAGTGCTGAAGAGGAATTGATTACAAAAGCACGCGAGAAAGCTATTTCCCAGAAAACTACCCTGAATGAGGCTTTCAGGAGGTGGCTTAAACAATATGCGGAACGAGGCAGGGTTGCCGAAGAGCTTGATATGTTGATGGAGACAATGGATTATGCATATTCAGGCAAGAAATTTACCAGGGAGGATTTGAATGAAAGGTAAATTTTTTCTGGATACAAATATCCTTGTGTATGCCTTCGATTCGCCCGGGTCACAAAAGAGGAAGATATCAGACAAATTGATAAAGGATGCTCACCTCGGAAAAGGATGTATTAGTTTTCAGGTTATTCAGGAGTTTCTGAATGTTGCAACCAGGAAATTTATTTCTCCCCTAAAAACTGATGACGCACAAAAATATTTGGCGAAAATTCTATTTCCCGTTTGTGAGGTTTTCCCTTCCGAGGAACTATACTTCATTGCTCTTGAAATTTCAGAACGGTGGAAATATTCCTTTTATGATTCTCTTATAATAGCTGCAGCCCTTGAATCAAACTGCTCGTTATTATATTCTGAAGACCTTCAGAATAACCAGAAAATATATGGATTAACGATTGTCAATCCATATAATTAGTGTCTGCCTAAGGGAACATCTTTTTAAAATATTGCAGCGCAGGCATCCCGTACAAAAATGGAGCTTGATATCATGAGCATCGATAAGGTTAATTTTATCAGTCGATTCCCGGCACCCTTCAAGAAAATGGTTTAAAAGATGTGCTGTGTTGCCGTTTTTCCGGCTGCTTCCATTGAAAGCCAGGATCTTTTTCATTCCACAGGCCTATTTGCTGAGTACTAATTTTATCTTCTCCCAGGGATGCGGGTAAGCACTTATCCATAGTTCAGGATCAAGTTCCAGGTTTTCCCCATCATATCCCATTACAAAAACTTCAATTTTCTTTCTCAAAGCAGTCTTGTCTAAAGGAAAATAATAGGTGTAATTCCTGTCGCGTTTGGCATTGATATATTCCCAGGTATTGGAAGGGTATGAAGAAGCACGGTCAGGAGCACCCACAAGTTTGCCTCCAATTTTAGCGGCCGCATAAGCCCCTTCAATACCATGAATTCCGTTTATTGCGACACAGAGGTAACTGCCCTCAGGAATATTACCCAGCATGACTTCTGTTTTCCACACTTTTTTAGCTTTCTTTTTGTCGGGATAGGCAAAAAGATTCGAAGCTCTCCATTTGCTCCTGTCAAGTTGTTTGCCGCCGGAAAATCCTTCAATTTCAACTATTTGCTGGGGGAATTCTTTGAATCTAAGGTAACGAACCTCTTTCCCGATTTCAATTTTCATCTTCTTTTCTGCCAGGTAGGTTAGCTGCTCCCAGTTTTTCAGGTCGGTAGAAATTTCAACATAATTGCCTTCTCCAACCAATAAGGGCTGAAGGGCAAACTCATCAGGCACTCTAATAATCAATTTATCAACATTCATCACATCACCCAGATCAAGCCTGAGGCATCCCCCAACAACTTTCTGGTCTCTTTTATATTTCTCCGAGGGCCAGAATCCTGTATTCAGATCTCCGTCGAAAAGATTACGGTTCCATACCCCGCGCCCGGTGAATGAAGGCTGGTTAAAAAAGGCATCCCTGGCTGCTTTTACCGCTGGTATTAAAGTTTCCCCGGATCGTTGTAAAGAGCGGACTTCAAGGGCATTATTGTCAGCAGCGAAAACAGTAGCCTCGTACAGGGCTTCAACATCCTCAGGAATATCTGTTTCGGTCAATTTGTTTAGTTTTCTGTGGAAATCCTCATTGATGGCCATTCCCGGAAACCTTAGTGTCACCGGATTGCCTTTTAATAAATCCTGTGCCTTTTTGCCTTCAATGCGGGCGGTTTTGTAAATGCCTGCATTCAAAAGACTGATTGAAGGAGATGTTCCTGGCATACCAAGTATCTCAATTTCAATGTCTTCTCCCGGGATGTTTTTTAATACTCTGTATTCGGTACCTTTTATTGCCGGTTCATCATAATCTCCGGCAGTTGCCAATAGTAAACATGAATGGAAGGGAAGCACTTCAACCGCCACCTCAATGCCCTTTTTAAAGGTCCCTATTATTTTCTCTGTAGGATGTAACTGGACCAAAGTAACTTTTTCACCTTTTTTCAGGCCAATTTCTTCATCCAGTTTAACAGTATATGAAACTGGCTCCCAGCTAAGATTCCTAAGACTTACAAGACGGGTTTTATCATTACCCCGGCTAACAGGGTAGGGACCGTAGGATTCGGGAAGTACGATCCCATCAACCATAATGTCCCTGTATTTACGGTGCAGGTTATATATCCGGGCAAGTTTTGGAAATTCATCATCCCTGAGCAGCCATGGATTGGCGTATATCTCCGGAGAAAGTATCAGTCCGCGGTTGAAGGACTGTAGTATCAGGTCATCATCCCAATAATCCAGGCAAGAAGAAATACAAACGCCGTGGTCTTCAGTCAATCTCTTCAATTCAGGCACCAGTCCCCTCGAAATCGCTCCAGCCCTGTGGTGAGGTGCTGTAACATCATTGGTCATAAAGACATCGATGTATGTCTCAGCTCCACCCCAAAGAAAGGTAGTGGCATATGGTTTTGCCTTTTCAATCCCAAGCCTGTGATTCAGGAGAATAAGATCGGGGCTGTACTCCCTGCATTCCTTCATCATCCTTATAAATGCATCTACTTTTTCCGGCCTTAAGGGGCCACACACTGCATCAAATTTGAATAATGCAAAATCATAATCACTGCATAATTTAACCATTTGATCAATTCGTGCCTTCTCTTCCTCAGGAGTATCCCCGAATCCATCAGGGCCTCCCCATACGCCCAGGCGGATACCTAAGGACTTTGCTTTTTCATAAACGGGGTCAAAACCGTTGGGAAATTGACTTTTAAACCGGTCAGAATATAAACTTCCGTAAAATCTCTTTCCATCAATAGCCCCGGCATCGAAAGCGTAAATATCTAATTGCATACCATACTCACTTTTCAACCATCCGAAAAAATCAAGGTTAATCATCGTTTGTTCTTCGGTAGCCCCCTCGTTTGTATTATTTATCCAGGTAAAAAACTGGGCCCTGGAAGGGGTTTTCTCATCAGCACCCGGGAAGATGGTTTGCTGCGAGAATCCAAAAAGAGTAAAAAAAAGTGCTATAAAGGTGATGATGTGTTTTTTCATATTTCCCGTTTTATAGGATCAGTTAATTCAAGGGGATTCAGGTTAATTCCTCCCGCTTCGCAGGATGTGATTCAAGGTGATTCAGGATAATAATTCATAACTCATAACTCATAACTCATAATTCATAATTCATAACTCATAACTCATAATTCATAATTAACCATTAACCATTTTTAAGTTTTATGTCACTTTCCGCCTGTAGTGCTCCACCTCCCAATTGTCGATGAAGTTGATCTGTTCTGGGGTCATGAATTGCGGCCCTCCGAAACTGTCAGAATAATAACTCACTTTCATCATATTTTCAAATACATCCATTGCAATCCTGGCCGATTTTTCATACGCACCAATTGAAATCAGTCCTTTGCCCTGGACAGCCATTATTTTTGGCAGATGGCCATGCCTCTTTGAAAACCCTTCTGCTTCATTTTTTATATCCGACACTGCCGAGGTAGTGAAAAGATAGTTTGATTTACAATAAACAATATCATCAGGAGTAAAAGGCTTGTCAATTTTCTCAAATTGTTTGCCGTTTTCAACGAAATACTGGATCAGCCCATTGTTCCGGAAGAGTACGCAGGAAGGCTCAATTCCCAATTGTGCAGAAATATTTTTTTGAATCCCTTTTGCATATTCTTCAGACGGATGCCTCTTATTATCAGGCAATTGCCTTTCGACAGCAGTATGCAGTTCCTTTTCAATATCTGCATAAATTTCCTTTATTTCGCCTGTTGTACTGCCGCTAACTATTATCCCGTGGTTTTGTAAGAAAATCACAGAAGGTTCATTACCAAAAGAATCCCTGTATCTGGTTAATTCTGTTTCAACTTTTTTGAACAGGACATAACCCGGATCAGTGTACTCAACATACAATACCTTTTTTCCAAACAGCTTTTTAGCAGATCTTTTAGCTTTTTTAGAGCACATCAAGGCATTGACAAGGGTGGGGTGGGTATGGATCACAAAGGGGAAATCAATTATTTCATGCAGGGATGTTTCCACTGAGGGACGCTTATTGGCCGGAGATATAATCGCTTTATTTAGATCTTCCTTAACCTGGTTTTCCCTGATTGAAGAATTCTGGCTGTAACTTTTAGATTGTATGGTTTTCAGCTTATTCCGGGACAGACAAACAAATCCGTCAATATCTATATCAGCAAGGGAAATACCACTGGCCTTGATCCATAGTTTATCATTATTTTTAAATGAAGTGTTTCCTCCGCCTGCAATGACATATTCGTTATTATTTCCATAATATCTTGATATCTCAATCAGATTCTCAAGGGCAGGATCATGTGACTCTTTTTTGCTGGTCATTATTTCCTTTTGTTTAAGACCTCTTTTTCGTATTGCTGAATTTCGACAATATATTCTTCACCCACAGGCACATTCTGCTGAAGGCAATAATAATCCCATACTGCACCAAATGGCTTGGTTTTCAATACTTCTAACATGGCCAGACGTTCGAAATTTTGGCCAGCTTCCTCCATTTCGATTAGCATAGATGTTGGTTCTAACATGGCATACATAAATGCCTTTTTAGCAGCTCGTGTTCCTATCACATAAGCTCCTATCCGATTAATTGAAGCATCAAAAAAATCAAGGCCTATTTTTACCCTGTCAAGGAAATTATTCCTTACAATCTCTGAAGCTATAAGCTGTATATCCTCGTTAAGTATTACAACATGATCAGAGTCCCATCTAACGGGACGAGTAACATGAAGTAAAAGCTCATCAAGGAATTGCAGGCAGGATGATATTTTATCACCCACCTGTTCGGTGGGGTGGAAATGCCCGTTGTCAAGGCAGATCATTTTATTTCTGCTTATTGCATATCCAAGGTAAAAATCATGCGATCCAACAGTCATTGATTCAGCGCCGATCCCGAATAGTTTGCTTTCCACGGCATCATGCATTTGTTCCTGAGGATAGTCGATGGCCATTGCCTCATCCAATGATTTCTTTAATATGGCCCTGTGCCCGTTTCTATCGATCGGTGTATCTTTGGAACCATCAGGGATCCAGGTGTTGTGTATGCAGGGAGAACCAAGCTGCTTGCCCGTTTCTGCGGATATTGCCCGACATCTTTTTAAATGCTCAACCCAAAATCGTCTTATATTCTCATCTTTTGAAGACAAGGTAAATCCTGAATCAGCATTTGGATGGGAGAAAAAAGAAGAATTAAAATCCATGCCAATTCCTTGTTGCTTACACCAATCGATCCAGCTTTGAAAATGCTTTAGCTCAATTTGATCACGATCTACTTTTTCGCCGCCGAAATCACCGTATATAGCATGCAGGTTTAGACGGTGATTCCCAGGAAGTAATGAAAGAACTTTTTCCAGGTCGGCTCTCATCTCTGCAATACTGGTAGCTTTTCCCGGGTAGTTGCCGGTTGCCTGAATACCCCCGCCGGATAATTCTGCATCCGGAGTTTCGAAGCCACCTACATCATCCGCCTGCCAGCAATGTAGGGAGATGACCACCCGGCCCATTTCCCGGATTACCTTTTCAGTATCAACACCTAATGCGGCATATTGCTCCCTGGCAATTTTATATGCTTGATTGATTAATTGATCGCGATGCATCGTATTTTTGTTTTATTATTAAATCGAATTCCAAATTACATCGAATTCCCTAAGCCGACAATAAATACGGACAATAGAATTACGGATATCCCCACAATAATTGTCGCCTTAGTTTTCATGGCAACACCTTTCCATTCTTTCCTGTAAATACCCCACATGTTGGCAGTAAGTATTATGGTTGACATATGCAGGATCCAGGAGCTTGCCCCATTACCCAATTTGCTTTCTCCCATTCCATAGAAAAAGAACTGCAGGAACCATGTTGTCCCGGCCAGTGCCGAGAACATAACGTTTTTTGCGATCGGCGATTTGCGGTTTACAAAATCCCCGTAAGTCTTATTTTTTAAGCTTAATATGGTCGTCCAAATTAAATTGGTTGTCAAGCCGCCCCATAGAATAACCACAAAAGTAACGTTGTTCTGGAACAGTGGATTAAACCCCGCGGCAACAGCCGCCTCGGCCAGTGGTTTGCCGGATTCGATACCAAAATTAAAGAAGGAACTCAAAATACCCGACAATACGGCTATTATCAATCCTTTGACCAAACTGAACTCAGGCACGCTAACTTTCTGGTCTTCAGGAGATAGCTCCCTTTCCTTCATCATCCCTGCTAATCCTGAGATTGCTATTCCGGCAAGACAGACAATAACGCCGAGCAATACAAGCCTGCCGCCGGTATGGCCCATCATTTCAGTAAAAGATATCTTCCCTTCAGTCGGGTTAATATTATAATAGATCGATGGGACAATGGCGCCAAAGGCAGCACAAAACCCTAAAACGACGGAATTGCCAAGTGACATGCCAAGGTACCTTACCCCGAGACCGTAGGAAAGCCCTCCTATACCCCACATAAGACCCATGAGGAATGTGAAAAACAGGATTTTACCTGATGCTGCAGCTATGATGGCCCCAAATCCGGGGATTGTCAGGTAGGCAGCCAGAGGTGGAACTATTAGCCAGGAGAACAGACCGCCGACAATCCAGTAACTTTCCCAGGCCCATCCTTTAACCTTGTTAAACGGCATGTAAAAACTCCCTGAAGCAAATCCCCCGATGGAGTGATAGATAATTCCTAGTAAAACTTGCATATAGGTATATTATTAATTGTTACAGGTTACAGGTTGTAGGTTGCAGGTTTAATTCATAATTCATTCCCGTTTCGCTTTGCTCACGGGATTTACGCTTCGCTCCAAAATTCATAACTCATAATTTATCATTAACCATTAACCATTATTAATAAATATCTAAATCCCTTCCCACAATAACATTCCCGCTGTATTTTGTTGAAATCTCCTTAAGAAGCTCCTCCTCCGTTGATCCCCAGAATAATATATGATAAAGGACAATCAGTTTTGGTTTGGCTTTGTTTGCGATTTCTGCCAGCTCAAATGTTGATGTATGATGTTTGGCATGGTATTTTTTCCAATCAGGACTTTTCTTGCTGTACCCCTCAACTGAATAAACCTCATGGATCAAGATATCTGCTCCGGCTGCATATTCTGCAACTTTCTTAGATGGTGAGCAGTCGCCAGACATTACTATTACCTTATCAGGGGTGGTAAAGCGAAATCCCCAGGCGTTTGGCCAGGTTCCGTGAGGTACAGGGAAAGCCTCAACTTTTATATTTTCATCAGAATAAACCAAACCTTCTTCTTTTATCTCATGGCTGTTAACCCTCCATCCCAGGTTGTTTGCAGGCTCATCCCCATAAAGGCGGTAATGGATGTCATCTTTATAAGCTTCCAGAATATGATCTGTCATATCACTAATGCCTTCAGGCCCATAAACTTCCAGAGGTTCATCCCGGCCCATCACCCATGGGGTAAGAATCAGGTCGGGGTAACCTGTAGTATGATCTGAGTGCAAGTGAGTAAGGAAAGCGTGTTTTATGTTTTTTACATCCAGGCCTTCAATTGACCCGCCGTATCGGGGCGACATTGCTGCTGCTTGCCGTATTAACCCGGGCCCGAAATCAACAATATACGGGGTGCCATTGACAACAATTGCAACCGAACAACCTGATTGATTTGGCGAAGGATTTGGGTTACCAGTCCCGAGCATTACTACTTTGGTGATATCCGAATCAGAAAAATCCTGCTGGGCGAAGGTTCCAAGGCTAAGGAATAACAGGAGGGATACTAAAAATAGTTTCAACTTCATGAAATGAGAATTTGGCTGGACAAATTACACAATATCCAATAAAACTGAAAGATTAATAATTGGCTTGATAAAAAGGCTTAAGGCTTAGGGCTTTAGGCTTAAGTGTAAGTATAAGTTATTAGTATATAAGGTTATAAGAAGTTATAATTCATAATTCATTATTCACAATTTACAACTTACCATTCCCCGTTAACCGTTCCCCGTTAACCATTCCCCGTTAACCATTCCCTACAGAATCTTCCCCCAGGTAGCCTCTATATACTTGAAATAGTAAAAAAGCTTGTAGTTAAGGTCGAGCCCGTAGTCAATCTCCGGCCTGTAATCAATGGTTTCAATGAAAGGATTATCCCTGTTTTGCATCTGAAAACTTCCACTCAGCACTTTTTGATTCCATGCCGAAACATACTGCCAGTTTTTTATTGCCAAAGATTCCTTGGTATGGTACCAGGCTTGTTTACGGTTTTTGATGAACCAGCTTTCAAAACCGGGGTCGATTATTGTGATTTCATAAATGGTGCTGTCGGGCTCCGGCTTTGTTTCATTGAGTTGGATCCCGGGTTCCTGCCGGGCTGAAGATCCTGCTTTTTTCATTCCGGAGCAGGAAAGGATTCCGGCAAACACTATCGTAATTATCAAATATCCAAACAACCTCATAACTCCTCCTTTATTAATATCTTGTTATACGGAAGAGTTCAAAGATTGGTTACTGTTTCATTTGATCACCCAGAGCCTCCATCCTGAAACGCTCCAGTTGGGCCTGTTGATGTTCATTTGCCATAATTCCCTGCATTTTTTTAATTATATCAGGGTTATCAGCAGCCACATTGGTTTGCTCCTGTAGGTCATTATCAAGGTTGAATAATTGAATTTCCATATTTCCCTTTTTAATATCCTGCCGCAGGGCTTTCCATGGCCCCATTCTTACGGCCTGCTGGCCGTTATACTCAGGAAATTCCCAGAATAAATAATCATGCTCCGCCTGATCCTCCCCAAGCAGGGTAGGGAGGAAACTCATACCGTCAGTTCCAGCATAAGGTGGAATTTCCGCAATTTCACACATAGTGGGTAAAACATCGTAGAAAACGGATATATGTTCTGTAACAGTACCAGGCTGGATTTTATCCGGCCAGTGAGCGATCATAGGAACCCGGATGCCTCCCTCATGCAGGAATCCCTTGCCCCAACCATTCTCTTCAAGGAATGGTCCTCCTGAGTTGAACCAGGGTGAATCTGTGCCTCCATTGTAAGTTGGCCCATTATCAGAGGTGAATATCACAAGGGTATTGTTGTATTTATCCAATTGCTTTAATTTATTCATCATCAGTCCAATATTGTTATCCATGTAACTCACCATAGCGGCATAACCAGCATGCGGATATCGATGAGGGAAATAACCTTTATTCCCCAGGTAGGGTTCCTCGTCACCGAATTTTTCCACGTATTTATCTACCCACTCCTTCGGTGCCTGAATAGCTGCATGGGGGATGGTGGTTGCATAATACAGGAAGAATGGTTGTTCACCGCTGGATTCAATAAAGGAGATGGCTTCTCTAAACATTACATCTGGAGCATAATCCTTAAGTGTATAGTCGGCATAGCTGGAAGGATCCAGTGGGTCTGCTCCTTCTGCAAGTTTGGTGCCTGGAACTACAAGTTTATTATTGAGCCATATCTTTTCCTGGTTTTTCCAGAGGAATTTTGGATAGTAGGTATGAGCCTGGCGCTGACAATTATATCCGCAGAAAAAGTCAAAACCCTGGGTGTTTGGCACACTTTCACTAAGCGGCCCTCCAAGTCCCCATTTACCTATCATACCAGTTAAATATCCTGCTTCCTGCAGATATTCAGCTATTGTCACTTCATTGGGGTCCATGGGATATTGCCCTTCAAGATTGGGATCATTTACTGATTTGGGCATGTCCCAAACGGGGCCACGCTCCCCCCACTCATGATTTCCCCGAATAAAAGCATGGCCCCCATGCTTCCCGGTTAACAGTATACAGCGTGAAGGGGCACAAACTGCTGAACCGGCATAATGCTGGGTAAAACGCATCCCATTTTCAGCCAGCAAATCAATGTGGGGCGTCTCGATTTTTTCCTGGCCATAACATCCAAGTTCTCCATAGCCAAGGTCATCGGCCAGGATGTAAATAATGTTTGGTAATTGCTCTTGTTTTTTACATGATGATCCTGCTATAACAAGGATTGATGCGGTGATTAGTAGTATGTTTCTCATGGTTCAGTTGTTCGTTATTCGTTATTCGCTATTCTTTGCTAACTTGTTTCTTTATACTTTTTATTTAAAACCTACTTGTGCCTTCTGCCTTTTGCCTTCTGCCTTGATTTATATCTCTCCCCATTCCGGGTTATTGACCGGCATGTCAGCTCCCGCTTCGTATAGCAATTCCCTAAGCTTGTTCTGCAGTTCATTTGCCTTTTCAGGGAATTGTTTTGACAGATCATAGAGTTCCCCTGGATCATTATTAAGGTCATATAATTCCACTTTCTGCTTATCATAAAATTCAATAAGTTTCCAATTGTCTTGACGTATTGCAGCTCCAGGGGTCCATGCACTGCCGTGATAGTGCGGGTAAAACCAATACAGGGTATGGGACTGAGGATTGTTAATGTTTGGATTGAGCAGAAAATTACTAATACTCTCACCATCGAGGTGCTGTTCAGGCAAAAGATCCAAACCTAAAAGTTCCAAAATTGTTGGATAAAAATCCATACTGGTAACCGGATAATTGCTATCCCTTCCTTCCTCAATGCCCGGACCGATGATGATAAGGGGTACGCGTATACCTCCTTCATAACACCAGCCTTTCCCAGCCCTTAATGGAAGGTTGGATGTTGGATATCCATTCCGATACAAGGTGGATAATCCTCCATTGTCGGATGTGAAAAAGATATATGTGTTATCATACAATCCAAGATCCTTCAGTTTTTGGATGACCCTTCCAACATTTTCATCCATTGCATAAACCATGGAAGCATAGTCGGCATTGTCCTGAATCATTTTAGTCATACCATCATGTTCTATTTTCTGAGCAGGTCCATTAGGCTCAGGAAGGTTCTCTTTTTTTCTGAGAAAATGATCAATATGATTCCTGCTAGCTTCGATCGGGGTATGTACGGTATAGAAAGCCAGATTTAGATAAAACGGACCGTCCTGATGATTTTCAATAAAGTTTATCGCCTCATTTGTTAGTCGCTCTGTTAGAAATTCTCCTTCAGGGCCATCCGGGAGCTTGGGGTTTTCGTAAGGGGAGTAATAACCGGCTCTTCCCGGGCTTCCCTTATCCCATCCACCGATATTGTAATCAAATCCCTGGTCTTCAGGATAGAAACCTTCTCCCCCTAAGTGCCATTTCCCAACATGGCAGGTTATGTAACCATTTTCCCTGAGTGTTTCGGCAATTGTTTTCTCCTCAAGGGCCAACTGATGCTCGTCCTTTGGGCCTATAAGTTTACGGTTCTGCGGATCATCACCCGGTATCCAATCGGTAATATGCAGCCGGGCCGGGGATTTGCCGGTCATTATGCTAGCCCGGGTAGGACTGCAAACCGGGCAGGATGCATAGGCATTAGTGAACTTCATCCCCTCGTGGGCCAATAGTTCAAGATTTGGTGTTTCATAGAAGGAAGAGGGATTGTTGGGCGATACGTCTGCCCATCCCAGGTCATCAACCAGAAAGAAGACAATATTTGGCAAAGGCTCCTGCTTATCGCAAAATGTCGTTCCCAGGAACATCATCGCCGTTAAGATGGGTAGCAAGGTTTTCATGGTTAGTAAGTTGCGAGTTGCGGTTTACATATTGACCATGCCTGTTCATGGTTTTTAAAGGTAAAAAAAAGGAGATGATTAACCTCCTTCTTTCAAGACTGATATCCATTATTAATAAAAGTTCTTTCTCTGCAGCAGATTTTTTATTCTCAAAAAAAACTTCCCGTAAATATTTCTTAAGTTTAAATAAATTGAACAATAAGAATCTTGAAGGGTTTAGATAAAAGTTTAATAGATAATAATGACAATATTTGGAGTGAAAGGTTATAGCCATGAGTCTGAGTTTACATGCTGAAATTGATCCGCATTCTGGTTTTTGCTTCGGAGTTGTAAACGCAATAACCAAAGCTGAGGAAATACTGACTACCGGTAATAAGCTTTATTGCCTGGGCCAGATTGTTCATAATGATGAAGAGGTTAATCGTCTTGAACAGATGGGCTTAATTACCGTTTCGCGGGAAGAGTTATCCGGATTGAAAAAGCAGACTGTTTTGATACGTGCCCACGGTGAACCTCCGGAAACCTATGAAACGCTTCGTAATGGTGATAATATCATTATTGACGCCACCTGCCCTATCGTTATAAAATTACAGAAACGAGTAAAGACTTCCTCTGAGGAAGGAGATAAGATACTGATTTTCGGCAAGAAGGATCATCCGGAAGTGATTGGGCTCAAAGGACATATTGACCCTGATAACAATATTGTTTTTGAACGGTTTGAAGATCTGGACCTGAATTTGCTGCCTAAAAAACTTATCCTGTATAGTCAAACCACTATGAGCATCAGGGAATTATATGCGGGCAGCGACTTGTTAAAAAAAGCAGGCTTTGATGTTGATCTGAAAGATACCGTTTGCCGCCAGGTATCAGGCAGGGTGGAAGAGTTAATCGAATTTTCCCGAAAGCACGATACAATTATTTTTGTTACAGGTAAAAACTCTTCAAACGGGAAGGTCCTTTTCGCCCGTTGTGAGGAGGTTAACCCCAGGAGCCATAAGATCACTTCCTCAAAGGATATTCAGCCCGGCTGGTTTTCCGGAGGTGATTCAGTTGGGATATGCGGAGGGACCTCTACTCCCAGCTGGCTGATGGAGGAGGTGAAGGCAAGGATTGAGCAGTTGTAAATTATAAATTCCCTTGAATTCCCCTGAATCCCCTGAATTCCCTTGAATTGACCCTGAATTAACCTGAATCACAGCGACCAAAGGGAACGAAATCACCTTGAATCACTCCACCCAGATATGATAAACCGCCTCCATCAGCAATACATCAATGCCATTTGCCATTTGAATAATTAATTCTTTTGTAGGAGGGATAAGAATATCTGGTTTAATGCCTTTATCTCCAACGGCCCCGGATTCAATAATAATATTGTGCTCAGTATCCATTGATCCTCCGACGGGATAATAAAGGCGGATTCCATAACCCAACTTAATTTTACCTCCCGGCAAACTGAAACCCCCCGCAGTATTCCAGCTTCCTAAAAGCTTAACATGATCTTCTTTTTCGAGAATATTTATAAATCCTTCTGCAACTCCCATGGTCATTGGCCCCGACAGAATTATCATACGGCCAAGAAATTGAATACTGTCGGGCTCAGCTTCGAGTACCCCAAGTGTATGTAATTCAGAGCCTTCCTTGATAAACGACTCTTCATAATATCTCTTTTTTGTCACAAAATGACTGGCTATGCTCACTGCAATTGGATCATAACCCCCAGTATTATTGCGAAGGTCGATTATAATACTAGACAAGCTGTCAAAACAAGGGAGGATATTTTTCCTGAAGAACCTCATACCTGATAGGGTGAATTGGTCAAGACGAAAATACCCCAGGCTATCATTTAATCGACTGAATTCAAATTTCTTCCTGCTTTCTTTTCCGATCACTTCCACATATCCTGGTAAGGGTTCAATCTGTTTCTTAACATACTCAATTCGAATACCTTTGCTGTTTTCCTGATCATTGACATAAAATACTTCAACAGATGAACCCGGAGTCCCTCTGCATAAATAATGACAAGCCATCAGTTTTGTCAATTCTGGTGTCGCAGGATGGTATCCCCACCGAAGCGGGAATGATGAAATTGTTTCTGAAATGAGTTTTCTATCCCAGCCAATAATACCGTTTCCAACGCGAATACCTTTTTCCCATGCATCACTCTGACTGTCTATTCTGCATACAAAAAATTGATCTACTGGGGAGTATGCTATATCGAATCCAAGGTATCCGGCCGTTTCCAATTTCCTAAGAGATTTATCCTTTCTCCATGAGATGTTTACCCTTGCATCTGGTATGCGGAATACAAGATCTCTCACCCCAAGATAATCCTGTTTTGTCGGTCGGGATTCGGCCAGGGATGAGTATGTCTCAGACGAAAACAAATCCCAGTTTATATTCTTATGACTGGTAAACGGATAATTTTCTTGTATTATCAAGGCCAACTTTTCTTGCTGTTGACCAGGTTTATTGAATTTTACCTGGTTAAAATATGGACTGCAGCCCGACAGGAGCGATGAAAGCAATAACAAAAATAAAAATGACCCGGAGATGTTTTTTTTATTCACTTTATTATCCGGCTAATTCTTCTAAAACTGTCTGTGCCAGCTTCTTCCAATAACTCAAACAGAGCCATTTCTACAGTAGTTAATTTAGCACCCCGCGTTTCCATTGCTCTTAGTCCGAATTCATGGTTTTTTTGTGTCCTGGATGAGACTGCATCTGCAACTACCCTGACATCGAACCCCCGCCTGATCAGGTCGGCAACAGTTTGATAAACACATACATGAGTTTCGATTCCCATTACAAGAATTTGATTTCTTCCCTGGACATGTAATCCTTCAATAAAGTTTGGATTACGGCAGGAGCTGAAACACATTTTTTCTAAAGGTTTCTGGTTTTGCAGGAGTTCACCAAGCTCTGGGATTGTTGATCCCAGGCCCTTAGGGTATTGTTCCATCCATACAACTGGCAGTTCCATAACCTGAACCCCTTTGAGCAGCTTGACCATGCTGTCAAGCAAGCTTTCTTTATCATGCATAACGTTGAACAGGCGTTCTTGTACGTCGATGATATGCAGTAATGAATGTTGTTTTGATAACATATTCGTTTTTTTATAACCTCCCAACCTGCCATGTTGGTGATTCTAAAACCCTGGCTGTTTTGGTAATGGTTTTATCACCTATTGTAAGATTAATCTGGTAAGGGTCGGGCTTAATTCTTGATGTATCAATGTATAATTTATGCAGTCCTTTGCTTGATAGGGCTTTACGATTTGTTACCTCTTTACCGGTAAAATCAGATATGATTATGGTTATTTCCTGTTCGCTGTCTTTTTTAACATAGTAGTAAATCTCAAAGCCATTTGGCTCATTGGGTGTTCTCAGGTGGTTATCACCCATCATCTGCTGATTTCCCCATTCACTGCGATCGGAATAATTTTTTTGAGGCTTGTCCTTAATATCAAATAAGTGGAAATCCTTTTCCAGAAGATCAGATGAAATTTCTGAAAACAATGAAATATCCATTATCCAGGCTCCTCGTCCGTAGGTTCCTACAACCAGATCTTTTTCCCGGGGGTGTACCAATAAATCTCTTACAGGGATTACCGGCATGTTTTGCTTAAGGGATATCCAGTTATCTCCTCGGTCAAAACTTACAAAAACACCAACATCAGTACCAGCAAACAACAAATTTTCATTTGTTTGATCCTCAAAAATTACACTTACCGGTGCATCCGGCAGTCCGTTCGTGATGTTTTTCCATGTTTTACCGAAGTCTTCGGTTTTATAAACAAAAGGTTTGAAAATATCCTGTCGGAAGCCTGATTTGCATACAAAGGCTCTGCTTTCCAGATGTTTGGAGGCTGCTACACGGCTCACCCAGGTGTCTGCAGGAGCCCCTGTCTGGGCCAGTACATCGGTTAGTTCAGTCCAATCAGCACCATGATTTTTGGTCAAATGTACATGTCCGTCATCTGTTCCAACCCAGATGATACCAGGTTTCACAACTGACTCAGAAATGCTGGATATGGTACAATGCATCATATGTCCTTTGCCGGCAATTTTAACCGGATCGTTATTCGTAAGGTCCGGACTAATTTCTTCCCATGAATCACCCCGGTCAGGTGAACTCAAAAGACACTGGGCTCCCACATACAATGTAGCGGAATTATGTGGAGAGATAATTATCGGGGTGGTCCAGGTATATCTATAGGGTGGGGCTCCATCTTTGGGGACAGGGCTTATTGGCCATCTTTGACCGGTTAACTGGTCTTCACGATGGTGTTTCCCAAATTGTGTAGTAAAATACAGCCAACGGTTATTCTCATGGTCTACCTGTGTATACATGCCGTCCCACATACCAGTGATTACCCAGTCCTCTATTCCGATAGAGCCATTCCAGTTATTGACAGGACCTTTCCATGTTTCATGATCCTGGAGGCCGATGTATATATTATATGGCTGGGCATCATCCACTTCTACCTGATATATTTCACCTGCCGGGATATGATAATAATGATTCATATGTTCTCCGGTATCCCAGGAACTGTATATTCCCCCATCACTACCCAGCATGATGTGCCTGGAGTCGGCCGGATCGATCCAGAAGCAGCGGTTGTCACCGAAATTACTCCTGAATTTTGTTTTCTCACGCCATCCCCGTGGCCAGGTTTTCCCTCCGTCGAGGGTGTAGTTCATACCGGCTCCTATGATGTAGGCAACATCAGAATCCAGTGGATCAGCATAAATCATATTAAAGGAATAGGCAGCTTTGCCGCTTACGTCGATGTTTTTAGGAGATATATCTTCCCAGTTATCACCACTGTTAGTGCTTTTAAACACCTGTCCACCTATGAGCGCATCGTAGGAATTATCGGTAAACTCATCAAACTTCCTTTTTGGATCAGGCACATAATCAGGATCAGGATTAAGGTTTTGAACAACGGCATAAATAATATCCGGATTGGCGCGATGAATATCAATGCCTATGCGCCCAAGATTTCCCTGAGGTAATCCCCCTTCGACAATAGCCCAGTTTTCACCGGCATCAGAAGTTTTATATATTCTAGATCCTGGTCCACCGGCTTCAAAATGCCATGCAGAGCGACTCATATCATAGCTGCTTGCATAGAGGATATCAGGGTTTTGTCGGTTAATTACCAGGTCGATAATGCCAATCTTATCATTGAGATAAAGTACTTTTTTCCATGTTTTACCACCATTGATGGTTTTGAAGACACCCCGTTCTTCATTAGCTGAGAACAGATGTCCCATGGCTGCAACGTAAACTATATCAGGATTGGAAGGATGAATAATAATCCTGTTAACATGGTGGGAATCTTTTAGTCCCATATCCTCCCAGGTTTTCCCGCCGTCCAATGATTTATAAACTCCATTCCCTGCATAACTGGACCGTGCGCTGTATGCTTCGCCTGTGCCAATCCAGATCATATCTGAATTAGAAGGCGCAATCTCCACACAGCCTATAGAATTGGTATTCAGGTTGTCAGATATACATTCAAAGGTATTTCCATTATTCGCTGTTTTCCACACTCCTCCGGCTCTCTGAGCAACATACCATGTATATTGATTTTCCGAATCTGGATTTTCCGGAACAGCAATGTCAGAAACCCAGGCACCAGTTCGGAAGGCACCGAGATTGCGATATTCAAACTCATTGAAAAGTTCCGGAGAAATTTGAGCCGATAGAAGATTCGGAAATAGCAGGACAAATAACAGGGTAGGTTTAAACTTCATGATAAAAAGTGTTTGGTCGCAGGTACTCAATGTTTGTATTCAAAATTAAAAGGAATAACTGACAACTGAAAACTTTATAAAACACAAGCGGGAAACCATCTTTCGATAATTTCCCGCTCCCACCTGTTGGTTGCCGTAGCCTCCAACTGTGTCCAAGTTACTGTTATTTTGGCTGGCACCAGTTTGTTTTCCGTAGATTCCATCCTGCTACCCACATTCCTGATCAACCTTGCAGCTGCTCATTCATGTTCCGCCTTGATCCCCGTTCCGTCAACCCTTGCAGGTTTCCTTTTCGGGTGTTCCTATATCCTGGTGGGATGTGCTCTTCACATCTGGCTGCATCCGATACTTCGTCCACCCTTCGGAAATGGCTTGCGCCAATCCCCAGAATCGGGCGGGATCTGATACCTCCCTGTCCGGTTCCATCCTCGCTTCTATCCCATTTTGCTGATTAATTCCAAGTTGCCCCTTCACTAAAAACCTCCATGATATTTACACGACTTTTTTCCCAAACAGTCATCGGCAGCCGAAGCTGCTTCTGATTCATCCCTTTCAAAGAACTTGACCTCACCGGGCCTTTTATCCCTCGCTTAGTTCTCCAAATATAATAGGAGATTTTAATTTGTCAATGATTTTAGCGGAATTTAAATGAACCCGTTTTAAACAGGAGTTATGAACAATTGTTCATAACTATAAAGTGGTATTTTTTAATGAAATAGACCCCCGGTTTCTTCGATTTTAACACCTGTTGAAAAAATAAGGGCAGCAACAACAGCCACAGCCCTTAATTTTTTTATCCCCATTTCCCACTTCCCCGTTCCCAGTTCCCGGTTCCCAGTTCCCTACTTCGTTGCCTTTTCCAGTTTTTTCATTATTGAGAAAATGAAGGCGGCTGAAAGTAAACATAAAACGATAAAAATGAGCCATAGCTGCCATAAATTAATTCGATCCCACATTTTGGATCCTACAAATAGTAGTTTATTTCCCACGGCAGTTGCTGCTAACCATCCACCTTGCATCAATCCCTGGAATCTGACAGGTGAAACCTTTGAAACGAAGGATAAGCCCATTGGGCTAAGGAACAATTCAGCAATAGTGATTACAAAATACATGCTGATCAGCCACCATTGTGACACGCGGGCTTCTTCGCTCATTGTGGAACCTGCAACATTAAGTTCTTTTGGTGAAGCAAGGTTAAGCGATCCCACCAAAAGAATAGCAAAAGCTGTTGCCGCTAATACCATCCCGATTCCAATTTTTCTCGGAGTTGAAGGTTCTTTCTTCCTTTTATTAAGGAAGGCAAAGAATCCGATTACCAGGGGTGTAAGGAAAACAATATAGAAGGGATTGAAATGCTGGAATATCTCCGGCTGAATCCGGTTCGATGGATCGAATGAACGGTACATGAGGAACACGATTACAGCACCTCCTATAGCTGCCAGTCCCCCAAATAACTTCGTCTGGGCAGGCCCCTTCCTCAAGGCATAGGCCAGTCCGGTTAATCCAATTCCGAATCCCAGTAAGCTCCATACATTAAAAAAGACCATTGAAAACTCAGAAACATATTTTACAGTGAAGTCCCTGGCAAACAAAGTCATAGTAAGTCCATTCTGGTGGAATGCCATCCAGAAGAAGATAACCACAGTAAATACCAGGAGCAATGCCGATATACGAGGTTTTTCTTCCTTGGTTGAGATTTGTAGTATCCAAACAACAAATATTATGAACAATCCAGCGGCAAATGCCAGGCTGAAACCATCTTCATTCAGTAATTTCATTCCAAAATAAATGGAGACTCCTGCTGCAACTCCAACAATAATGGCCCATACAAGAGCGAGAGGTTTCTTTTGTGTTCTATCGACTTCAGCTGCTGATACAGCTGCTGATTCAGCTGTCTCCATTGAACGGTCCGGAAGCATTTTTTTCCAGATTGCATAAACTACCAGGCTGATTACCATGGAGATAGCAGCAACCCCAAAAGCATAATTATAGCCGTGAGAAAAGACATCAATGTACCGGGAGGCAAAATCGCTTAGATTTTCTGTTACGGGATGGAGGCTGCCAGCCGTAGCAAGCTCCTGCATCTGCTGCATATCTACAGATTCATGTGCCAGCAGCCTGTTACTCAATGAAGCCAGATCCTGGTCATAAATAAAACCCTGTGATTTCAAATACCAGTTTCTTATACCATTGGCTGCATGAGGGGCAAAGAGGGCACCCACATTTATGCCCATGTAAAACCAGCTGAAAGCCCTGTCGCGAAGATGAGCATACTTTGGATCATCATACATTTGCCCAACAAGTGCTTGTAGGTTACCTTTAAATAAACCATTTCCAAAGGCAATTACAAAAAGTCCCCCAACGGTTGCCCAAAGGGCCAATCTGGGAATTGCCATTATAATATAGCCGACAAACATTAATACAATACCCGCCATGATTACGGATTTGTATTTTTTTGTTTTATCAGCCAGAAATCCGCCAAACAGGGCAAGGGCATAAATAGCAAAGTAGAACCAGCTGTAATACTCGCCGGCTACATCAGCTGATTGATTATACCTGGCCTGCAGGAAAAAAACAAGGCAAGCCATCATGGTGTAGAAGCCAAAACGCTCTCCCATGTTAGCGAAAAAGGCAATAATTAAACCTTTTGGATGTCCTTTAAACATATTATTAAGAGTTAGTTTAAACTGGATTTATCTCGAAATCTCACAAATATAGAAATCTTTTTAAAGGGTTTCAATTTTTGCCATTTTTACACTAGTTTTAGTTATTGTATCTATTTATTAGCAATGCCGGGAAGATGAAAATACTTAGCAATGAACAGATCAGGGAAGCAGATGAGTTCACGATAAGGAATGAACCCATATCTTCATTAGATCTGATGGAAAGGGCAGCTAATCAGCTGCTGTTGGAGTGGACATCCCGGTTTACTGTGCATCAGTCGGTTGAGATATTTGCTGGTCCCGGGAATAATGGTGGGGATGGTATTGCCCTGGCCAGGATGCTGGTGGGAAAGGGATACTTAGTAAACTTGTATGTCATCAGAATAGGCAGGAATTTATCTAAGGATGCGCAATTTAATTTCGAAAGGCTTCCACAAACAGAAAAGCTGTCGATTTCATGGCTTGATGAATCATCACCAAAACCTATTCCTGACACCCGGGCAATAATCGTAGATGCCTTATTTGGATCAGGCCTTACCAGGCCATTGGATGGGTTTGCCGGAAAATTGGTTGAACATATCAATTCTTTGCCCAACCATAAAATAGCAATTGATATTCCCTCCGGACTTTTTGCTGAGTCAAATCCTGATAATGGTTCTAAACCAGTTATTAGAGCAGACCAAACCTGGTGCTTCCAGTTTCCAAAATTGGCATTTCTTATGCCAGAGAATGAACTTTTTGTGGGTGAATGGAAATTTCTGGACATAGGCCTTCATCCTGATTTCATTGCCGGGTTATCCACACCGTATCATTATATTACAAAGGAATTTGTAAGGGATAAGATTATTCATCGCAAACGCTTTTCACACAAGGGAGATTTCGGACATGCTTTATTATTAGCTGGATCCAGAGGTAAATTCGGGGCTGCTATTCTGGCAGGACGTTCCTGTTTAAGAAGCGGAGCGGGGCTGCTTACTATTCACCTTCCGGCTGATGGGATGGTAATATTGCAAACTTCTGTTCCAGAAGCCATGGCCAGTCTGGATATGGAACAAGATCTGATAAGCTCATTACCCGAATTGGAACCATTTACAGCCGTAGGAATGGGACCCGGCATCGGGCAGGATCAAAAAACAATAAAAGTATTGGAAAGACTTCTCAATAGCCACACCCAAATTGTTTTGGATGCTGATGCCCTGAATATTCTTGCCGGAAATCCCGATTTGTTGGAAAAAGTCCCCCCGGGAACTATTATAACTCCCCATCCCGGGGAATACAAAAGACTGTTCGGGCCTGATGATGATCATTATGCCCGTTTAATGCGGATGCGGGAAATAGCTGCCAGGCACCAATTGATCATAGTGCTGAAAGGAGCACACACTGCTGTCGCAAGTCCGGATGGTAAATTGTGGTTTAATAGTACCGGCAACCCTGGTATGGCAACTGCAGGCTCAGGCGATGTCTTAACCGGAATAATTTTATCTTTGTTAGCCCAGGGATATCCGCATGTTGATGCTGCAGTTGTGAGTGTTTTTATACATGGATTAGCTGGTGATATTGGGAAAGAACGGCTGGGAGAGGAGGGATTAATTGCTGGAGATATAATTGAAGGCCTTCCCTTTGCGTTTAAAACTTGTAAATAATAGAGATATTTTATTACCCCGGGTATCAATCACTGTTATTTGCCCCATACCGATACTGAGAAATAATTATCCTTTGAACATTAAATACCAAAATAGATGAAAATTCGTGTGTTTTTAATCATCTTCCTCGCGGGAATAATAGGAGCCTGCACAACAAATGAGCCTCTGATTAGCAGATCCAGCGTGGAAAAGGTGGAACAGGGAAAACAATTTAACGATTTTGCCGTCAGCTATGCACTGCCCAGAACCGTGATCAATGTCAAAGTGCTCACCCAAAAAACAGTGACCAAACCTGGACCCTTTGCCGCCTTTGCTGAGAAATACCTGGGTGTTACCAGTGTGCCTGCAAGGGAAACTAATTCATGGGCGATAAGTAACATTAGCCTGTCCACTCATGGGGAAAAAGATCCAGGCCAGATTTACAGAATTAGCTCCGAGGGTGCATCGCGGGCCAACAGAATACAACTCAATACCGAGGGGGTGTTGTTAGGCGTGAACCTATCTCCCGAAATAGCAATATCACCAAGAGTAAAGGACATCTATTTGAATCAGGCGGGTGAGCTGGTTATTCCTGGATATTCCGACCGTGCAATTCGAAAGAATACGGAGCCCATGATGGATACCAGTTATCAAATTGTTCGAACAGATACCTCCTTTATTAGGTTACCAATTTTAATTGAGCAAATAAGCAAAAAAACCCTAATGAATCAGGCCGAGGAAGCAGCTAACCTGATTATGAAACTTCGCGAGAGGAGATTTTTGCTGCTTAATGGTGAAATTGCATTCGAAGAAGGTCTGATGCCTCTTCCTGATGGGCCTGCCCTGGAAGTAATGTTAAGGGAACTGGCCAGATTAGAATATGATTATGTATCTCTTTTCGTCGGTCGGACCATTAGCGAAACCAAATCATTTGAGTTTAGTTATACTCCTGGTAATGACGGCAGAAGTGAATCGAAAGATCTGTTTAGTTTTTCCAATTTCAGCGGAGTGTTACCTCCAGGAAATTCCAATGGAGATCCTGTTAAGCTGGTTATCAGTCCAGTTCCGGAATTCACAGGTTCCCAGGCTATTGTTAATATAGAAAAGGGTGAAAATGAATCAAAAGGTCAGGGTCTGGCCTACAGGATCCCTGGCAAAGCCAAAATTTCAGTTACCCAGGGTGGGGAAGAACTTGTTGCAGAGTCCTTCCTTGTGGCTCAGTTCGGTGTTATTCAATTCCTGCCCAATCAGTTATTGAGCCAACCGGATCTAATGATTCGCTTTCATCCTGAGCTGGGGAACATTCAGGGGATTTATGAAAAGTAGCTGGGATGTTTTCTTGCTTGCTGGAATTATTTCGGTATGCATTTTTTTTTACCTTTGGCGCTTAACCTCAAACTTCAATTGAATGGAAAATATAAAAAAGACCATGCGCGATCGCCCAGGTTTCCGCTGGCTGGTGCTAATACTCATTAGCGGACTGATGTTTGCAACCTATTGGTTCCAGGATTTTTACGGGGGACTTAAGGGGATGATGGAAACCACTATGGGATTCTCCAGCGAAGAATTTGGAAGATTGATTGGCCTGACTACCATTGCCAACATGTTTGGGATGATCATTGTCGGGGGTATTGTTCTCGACAAGTGGGGAATCCGCTTTGCAGGTCTCCTCTTTGGCAGTCTGGCCGTTTTGGGAGCTGCCATCTCAGCTTTGGCAACTGCTGGTTTCTTTGGGGATGAACATTCAACCATGCTGACAGGTATGATTATTGGCCGTATTATGTTTGGCTCTGGTCTCGAGATTGTGTGTGTGGTGGTAACCCGCACCGTTGTCAAATGGTTCAAAGGGTATGAATTGGCTTTGGCTATGGCCATCAATGTTGGCTTTGGACGGCTCGGTTCAGCCACAGGTATTGCCCTCAGTCCGGATATTGCCGGCAATTCAGTTCCTACAGCTGTTGCTTTTGCTGCAACTCTGATTGGGATAGCATTGGTTATGTTTGTAATTTACCTGGTATTTGATATCCGCCTGGATAGGCAAAATGCAAAAATTAAAAGAGAAAAGGTTGAAGGTGAGGATGATGATTTCAAATTCTCTGATTTAGTAAAACTTGCAACCAATCCTACTTTCATATACATTGCATTACTTTGTGTTGCGTTTTATGCGGCAGTTTTCCCATTTATACAGTATGCTTCCGATATACTGGTCAACAAATTCGGATTCACTTATGATTTACCAGAGGAGGGTAGAATTATTTTATTTGGCAGTTCAGCAATCGGAAGTGCAGTGGTATACGTGGCCCTGTTTATTTTCGGGATTAGCTTTTCCCTGGTTCCCGCACAGATAAAAAAAATGGGAGGGAAGCTGCTGTCAATAATTGTAATTCTAACCTTGTTTATCTTATTTATTTCTTCCTTATCTGATTATCTTGGTTTATGGTTAAAGAACGGACCTAAAACCGCTTCACTAATTCCTTTGGGGACCATTCTATTCACCCCAATTTTTGGTGGTTTTGTTGATAGGAAAGGTAAGGCAGCATCTTTAATGATATTGGGCTCCTTCCTGTTAATAGTTGCCCACCTTTCCTTATCCTTATTTAATAGTGTGTTTCTCGCGTATTTTGGATTGTTATCACTTGGCATAGCATTCTCTCTTGTACCAGCGGCAATGTGGCCCTCTGTAGCCAAGATTGTTCCTGAGCACCGGCTGGGAACTGCTTATGCATCAATGTTTACCGTCCAGAACTGGGGGCTTGGTTTATTCTTTTGGGGAATCGGAGCATTACTGGATTTGGTGAATAAGAGTGATCTGGAAGCTATCAGAGCAGGTGAGATGATGTATGATTATACAATACCGATTTTTGTTTTGGTAGGTTGTGGAGTGATCTCTATTTTCCTGGCGTTCAAGCTAAAGCAGGCTGACCGCAGACAGGGTTATGGACTGGAATTACCCTCCGGAGTAAAACCTGATGCCAAAGCAGAATAATGGAATATTTTATGGATATTGAAGCCGCCGGGATTCTGTCCTGGCGGCTTTTTCTTTTTATGGGCATTAACTACCTTTATAATCTTTAATATGAATCTTAATATCTAGAAATAATGAGCAAAGAAATAGCAAATCTCCATCCAACATCCCTTTGGAAACATTTTTATAGTCTAACGCAAATTCCCCGACCATCAAAAAAAGAAGCCGAGGTAGTAGAATTTGTTCGTCAATTTGGTGAAAGCCTTGGGCTGGAAACTATTGTGGATGAGGTGGGTAATGTTATCATAAGAAAGCCTGCAACCACAGGAATGGAAAATCGTAAAGGTGTTGTACTTCAGGGGCATCTGGATATGGTTCCCCAGGCTAATTCTGATTCAAATCACGATTTTGAAAAAGACCCTATCGTAACTTATATCGATGGTGACTGGGTTACCGCCGACGGAACAACCCTTGGTGCTGATAATGGAATTGGGGTGGCTGCAGCTATGGCCGTTCTCGAGTCGGTGGATATTCCCCACGGACCGGTGGAGGCACTTTTCACCATTGATGAAGAAACAGGAATGACAGGAGCATTCAATCTTAAGCCTGGTTTACTTAAAGGGGATATTCTGATAAATATGGATTCTGAAGACGAAGGAGAATTATATGTGGGATGTGCAGGCGGAACAAATGCTAATATTAGCTTTGGATTCAAACCTGAACCGCCTGCCGCGGGTTCGGCTGCCATTAACTTATCAGTTATTGGGCTTAAAGGGGGGCATTCTGGTTTAGATATTCCCCTCGAACGTGGTAATTCAAATAAAATACTGTTCCGATTCCTTTATGAGGCATTGAAATCATTTGAATTGAAAGTGGGCGCTATTAACGGGGGAAGTCTAAGGAACGCTATCCCACGGGAATCGTTCGTTACGGTTACTCTTCCTCGAGCACAGCTTAAGGATTTAAAATTGGCTTATCTGGAATTTACCGAAAAGATTAGAAAAGAGCTCTACTCAGCTGATCCTGGCCTGGGAACTGGCTTTGAAGAGGTGGAACTCCCGTCATTCGTTATGGATGATGAGACCTCTCTTAAACTAATTCGTTCGGTTTATGCCTGCCCCAACGGAGTGGTTCGCATGAGTACAGATATGAAAGGCCTGGTTGAAACCTCTACAAACCTGGCTATTGTAAAAACTGAAGGGAACCAGGTTAAGATTCATTGTTTACTTCGAAGCTCGGTTGATTCGGCTCGTGAGGATCTGAAAAATATGTTCAGCAGCGTTTTCGACCTGGCAGGAGCACAGTTCAATTTTGATGGTGAATATCAGGGTTGGAAACCGAATATGGATTCAGCAATCTTGAAAGCATCACAGGAGGTTTACAATAGGTTGTATGGCAAGATCCCGGAGATCAAGGCCATTCACGCAGGTCTTGAGTGTGGAATTCTCGGTGGTGCTTACCCCAACTGGGACATGATCTCTTTTGGACCTACTATTCGGTTCCCTCATGCCCCTGATGAAAAGGTGAATATTGAAACTGTGGGCAAGTTTTGGGAATTCCTTTTAGCTATTTTGGCTGATGTCCCAGTGAAGGAATCCTTATCGTAGCTTCCCGATCTGGTCCAACTGATACCCAACGAACCGGAACGCCAACCTTATTTTCTATAAAAGAGATATAGTTGACTAGTTCTGACGGCATCTCTTCAGGAGTGCGAATCGATGAAATATCTGCCTTCCACCCTGGGAGGTCTGTGTAAACTGGAGTAATTTCCTGCACCGGGTCAAAAGGGAAATGATGACTTTCTTCCCCATTGATGATGTATGAAGTGGCCACTTTGATCGTTTCGATATCAGTGAAAACATCGGCCTTGGTCATTATAAGTTCAGTTACCCCGTTGAGCATGACGGTATATTTCAGGGCGACCAGATCTAACCATCCACATCTTCTGGGACGACCAGTGGTAGATCCAAACTCACGGCCCTGAGCACGCAGCTGCTGTCCTGTGTGGTTTTCCAGTTCTGTAGGGAAGGGGCCGCTTCCAACCCTGGTACAATAGGCCTTAAATATTCCATATACATTCTTGATCCGGGAAGGAGCAACTCCAAGACCGGTGCAAGCACCTGCACAAATAGTATTGGAAGAGGTAACAAATGGATATGATCCAAAATCAATATCAAGTAATGAGCCCTGCGCCCCTTCTGCTAAAAAGGTCTTACCCTCACCAAGCATCTGGTCAATTAGATATTCACAATCAACAAGAGTAAAAAATCTGAGGAAATCTAAAGCTTCAAACCATTCTTTCTCCTTTAAAGTCAAATCGGTTAGCTGCCCAAAGAAATTCAACTGATCGGTATGGGTTTTTTTCAGCTTGTCGTAGCGCCTTTGAAAATCAGGACTTTGTATATCACCTACCCTAATACCTTGTCGGGCAATTTTATCTGTATAAGCAGGGCCTATTCCCCGAAGTGTAGAACCGATTTTCAAACTACCCTTGGAGGATTCCTGAGCGGCATCCAGGGCACAATGGGTAGGTAATATGAGGTGCGTTTTCCTGGAGATGACCAATTTTGATTTTACATCAATTCCGATGGCCTCAAGTTTTAAAACTTCTTCCCTGAATATGATTGGGTCTAATACTACGCCGTTGCCAATGATATTTAATGTTTTGGGATGAAAAATCCCGCTGGGGATCAGGTGTAAAACGTGTTTCTGTCCGTTAAATTCCAGTGTGTGTCCAGCATTAGGACCACCCTGAAAACGAGCTATAACATCATAATCCGGTGTTAAAACATCCACAATCTTACCTTTGCCTTCGTCACCCCACTGAAGGCCCAACAATACATCCAAACTCATTTGTCCTGGTATTAAATAATTTATGGTCTTTCGCACTAGCAAAAAACCATCCCCAAAAGTAGAAATTTCTATTACTTATAGGAGTAAAATATCAAGAAATAATCAGGAGTTTTTAACTTTTCGAAAATCATGAAGCAAATTCCGAAGGCTTTTAGAATACCTTGAAATCTGTTATCTATATTACTTCTTCCTGCAAAGAGCACATAAACCGTAGAAATACAGAGAATGATGAGAAACATCAAAGGAGAGGATTTCTGAGGCAGTATCTTGTATATCCTTGATTCGGGGATCACAGAATTCATGAACTTTTCCGCAGGAGGCGCAGATCATATGGTCGTGCTGTTTGCAGGCATAAGCTTTTTCAAACTGTGCAATGTTTTTGCCAAACTGGTGTTTGATAACTAAGCCGCAATCCAATAATAATTCAATAGTATTGTACAATGTAGCGCGACTGACTCTATAATTCTTATTTTTCATGTAGATATAGAGCGTCTCAATGTCAAAATGCCCTTCCCGGGAATATATCTCTTCCAGTATAGCAAACCTTTCAGGGGTTTTCCTATGCCCTTTATTTTCAATATATTCTGTGAATATCTGCTTAACAGTAGAAACTATTTCAGTGCATTCCATTGTTAACTGGACTAATTAAAAATAATAAGCAAAAGTAATAATTTTTTGGAATCCGTATTTATGCCGGGGAAATTAGTTTAGAGGTTGCAGGTTGCAGGTTGCAGGTGGTCATCCTGTTTTTTTCGTCACTCGTCACTCGTCATTTCTTACACTTCTTCGGATTTTTCAACTCTTTCCACCGATTCCACACCCTTAATTTTGGTGAGAGTAAGAATTAGTTTATTTAAATCCTCGGTGTTGTTCACGTATAGGTCGAAGTGCCCTTCAAAGATACCATCCCTTGTTTCGATTGTCATAGAGCGGATGTTAACTCTTAGCTGGGTAGTTATCTTTTCTGTCAGTTCATTCGCCATACCAATACGGTCGATCCCCTGGAGCTTAATTCTGGCCAGATGGGCCATCACTTTATGTGAAGTCCAGGTTGCCTGGATGATTCGTTCAGCCTGGCTGGACATGAGTCTTAGAGCGACCGGACATTTTGATTTATGGATTATTATTTCTGTTGAATCAGGATCTATATAGCCGGTAACTTCATCTCCCGGGATCGGCTCACAGCACTTAGCCAGCTGGTAATCCATCTCTTCCTGGTCTTCCCTGAGAAGGAAGGGAACATTATTATTTTGTTCTACTAATTCTTCTTCATTCTCTTCTTCTTTTCTACTAAAGAATTGCAGATTCCAAAATTTCACCTGCTTGTTCTTAGAGCGCCTTTTCAGCACTTTTTTCAAGTTTTCCAGATTGATGATCCCCTGGCCCAATTTCAGGTATAGATCTTCTTTACCAGACACTTCATAAGCATCAAAAATCTTCCTGAATACTGAGGCATTGGGCCGATAGTTTAATTCCTTGAGCTTTTCTTCCAGGCTTTGTTGTCCATTAGCAATTTCTTTTCTTCGTTGTTCTTTGAAAACTGATTTTATTGCGGTTTTCGCTCTGGCAGTTATTACCATTTCGAGCCAATCGTACTGGGGGGTCTGAATTTTTGAAGTGAGGATTTCAACCTGGTCGCCAGTATTTAATTTATAACTCAGCGGAACCAGTTTGTGATTAACTTTTGCTCCAATGGCACTGTGGCCAACCTGGGTATGAATATCATAGGCAAAATCCAAGGCTGTTGATCCCTTTGGCAACAATATCTCCTTGCCTTTTGGTGTGAAAGTCAATATCTCCGATTCAAATAGATTAAGCTTAAAATCTTCGAGAAATTCAATGTCCCCTACCTCCTGGCTTTCAAGCATATCGGATACTTTTTTTATCCAGCGATCCAATTCTCCTTCACGGGTTTCATCACTTTTATATTTCCAATGAGCCGCAAATCCCCTTTCAGCGATTTCATTCATCCTTTCAGATCTGATCTGTACTTCAACCCATTTTCCGTGGGGACCCATGACTGTTGCATGCAGTGCCTCATATCCGTTGGCTTTCGGGTGGCTAACCCAGTCACGGATTCGGTCGGGCTTAACTTTATAAAGATCAGTTATCAAGGAGTAAATAAACCAACATTGAGTTTTTTCAGCAATTAGTGGTTTTGGCTTAAAATTTATCCTAACAGCGAGAAAATCAAAAATCTGTTCAAATTGGAGATTTTTAGTCTGCATCTTATGCCAAACGGAATAGATTGATTTTGGCCTCCCGGAAATGTCGTATGTAAATCCCTGCTCGTCGAGTTTTATCCGGATGGGCTCGATAAATTTGTTTATAAAGTGGGCAGATACTTTTTCACTATGATCAATCCGGTTGGCAATATCCTGATAAACTTCCGGGTTTTTATATTTGAGGCTCAGGTCCTCGAGTTCTGTCTTGATAGTGTACAATCCCAGTCGATGAGCTAGCGGGGCATACAAATATAAAGTTTCACTGGCAACCTTAATTTGTTTTTTTGGAGGTAAGGCGCTAAGAGTGCGCATGTTATGTAACCTGTCTGCCAGTTTAATCAGAATAACCCTAACATCTTCAGCAAGGGTTAGGATCAGTTTGCGAAAAGTTGAAACCTGTAGGGTGGAATCTGCGTTGAAGGCTCCGGTGATTTTAGTTAAACCATCGATGATGATTTTTATCGGTGATCCGAATTCCTTTTCAATCTCGTCGAGTGTATATTCAGTATCTTCAACAACATCATGCAAAAGTGCCGCAACAATACTTTTCGTACCCATCCCGATTTCTTTAGTTACAATTCTTGCAACTGCAATGGGGTGGAGGATGTATGGTTCTCCGGATTTCCGTTTCTCTCCTCCGTGTGCCTTAAGGGCAAATTCATAGGCCTTCCAAATCAGTTCTTTGTTTTTCTTGGTCAGGTTGTCAGGCAAACAGGCAACCAATTCCTGGTAGGCTTCTAAAACTTTGCTTTTCTCACTGACACTTAATTCGAACATGGGATGACAAATTAGTGTGTGAAATTAGCAATTCAATATGATAGTCGGAAAAAAGCAAAATGTTTTCTGTGAAATCTTATTCTGCCGGGATACCAGCTACTACCTGCACCAAAGGATTTGTGCCAAAATATTTTAATGCCAGCTTTTGAATATCTGATGGAGTGATCTGATTTAAGACATTAAGAAAAGTTTCGAGGTAAGAAAAATCCAACCCAAAGGTTAGAAGAGACCTGAAACTGTCAGCCAGGTTAAAAGGACCATCCAGTTGTCTGAGGATTTCACCTTCGATGTATTGCCTTACACGACTTAATTCCTTATCGGTAACGGCTTTTGAACAGAGCAAATCAATCTCTTTGAAACATTCTTTCAAGCTTGCTTTGTAGTTTTCCTGGCCAACATCTGTTGAGATGAGAAAAATCCCATTTTCTTTGAAAGAGTGGAGCGAGGATCCCACCCCATAGGTATAACCTTTGTCTTCCCGGATATTTTGCATTAAACGGCTGCCGAAATAGCCTCCCAATATTGTGTTGGTAATATTCAAACCAGAATAATTTTCATGGCATTTGTCAGGCATAATACCTCCGATTCGTATTGCAGCCTGAACGGCTCCTTTCACTTCCTCCAGAATCTCAAAATTGGCAGGCTTCTGCACAGGTCCGGTGGAGAAAAGAATTCCTGGTTTTTCTCCCGATCCATTCCAATTTCCGAATCGTTCCTCTATCAATGGAAGAAAAACCCCTGCGTTTTTTCCGGAAAGAATAATACCACAATGAGCAGCATGATAATAAGAGCTGTGAAAATTTGCAATGTCAGAACGGGTGATTGCATTAATATCCTGAGGTTCTCCTATCTGTCCGTATGGATGTTGTTCTCCGAAAATGGTTCTGAAAAATGTTTTCCTGGCCCTGGATTCAGCTTTTTGATTTTCAATAGCCATAGCCTGAAGCCTTTTTTGACGGAAGATATTGAGTTCATTTTCAGAAAATGTGGGATTCATAATTATGTCGGCCGCAAGATCCAGGGTATATGGAAGAAATTTATTAAGAGAATAAACCTGAATATGGGCTTCATCCCTGTCAGTGCCGGGATTAATATAACTGCCATAAAAATCTATTTCGTCAGCTATCTGCCGGGCTGATTTTGTTGCTGTTCCTTCCAGGAGCAAGGAATTGACAAAGCTGGCCTGAAAAATTGTTTTTTGATACCGGCTTCCAGCCTGAAATATAATGTCAACTCTAATAATATCCTGATCCCCAGCTTCAAGTATATATACAGGAATCTTATTGGATAAACATTGCAATACCGGTTCTGTGGCATGAAGCTTTTTAACCGGACCCAGAACAGGTGGTCTTTTTCTATTGATTGTCATTTGCTTTCATTTCAGATTGGTAAATGAGCGTTGAACAATTTTCTCTTCGAAACAACCGGCTGGCTTCATTAATTATGGAATCTGCTTCAATTTGTCTGTATCTCGACACTTCTTGTTCGATCATTTCAGCTGATTCAAGCCATTCAAAATAACCTAAGTTCATAGCCTTGTTAAGTACACTCGTCTGGCCATAAATAAAGTTAGCTTCAAATTTATTTTGAACTTTATTCAGCTCATAATTTGAAAGGGCAGTTTGTGACATAGCATGTAATTCATTCCATAGTGCCTCTTCTGCCTTTTCTATTTTAATGCCTGGTAAAGGCTTCCCGGTTACAATGAATAGTCCCGGATCAACATCGCCAGTTATGTATGCGTCAACACTGGAAAATAACTCTTTTTCCTTAACCAGTACCTGGTACAATCTGGAACTGTTTCCACCGGCGAGAATATCTGAAATCAGATCAATCGTATAGAATCTGTCAGACAGGCGAGCTGCCATATGAAAAGCTAAGTAAATACAATCCGCCGGCACAGGTTGGGAAAGGACTAAACGCTCTTCCATAACCTGATCTGGTTCAGTAGGCAAATTCCTCAGCGGGATATCCCTTTTTTCAATTGGGCCAAACCATTTTTCGGCCAGGCTTAATGCTGCCTCAGGGACAATATTGCCGCAGAGGCTTAAAATAGCATTGTTAGGAGCATAATGATGATAAAAGAATTGCTTCAATTCTTTTAAGCCAGGCTTTTCTATATGAGATAGTTCCTTGCCAATAGTAGACCACCTGTAGGGATGAGTTTTGTAAGCCATTGGACGCAGGTGGAGCCAGGCATCTCCGTACGGTTGATTAAAGTACCTCTGTTTAAATTCTTCTATTACAACTTTTTGTTGCACTGCCAGTCCTTCCTCAGAAAAATTTAAGCCAAGCATCCTATCGGATTCCAACCAAAAACCAGTTTCAATATTTTGAGATGGGAGGGTTAGGTGAAAATTGGTAAAGTCATTGTTCGTAAAAGCATTGTTTTCACCACCTGCCTCCTGCAAAGGCTTATCAAAATCTTTGATGTTGGTTGACCCGCCAAACATCAGATGTTCAAATAGATGTGCCAATCCTGTCATTTCCGGGTCTTCGTCCCGTGCTCCAACATCATAGATCAGGTTCATTGCAACCAATGGAGAACTATGATCAGGCTGTACAACGACCTTTAACCCGTTTGCCAATTTATACTTCACTATGTCCATATTGAATTTTAAGAGGTATTGGTTTTCTGCCAAAGCGGATGGCGGACAAAAATAGCCTTATTTAAAATCAAAACAAATTGCAGTATATAAGATGTATATATGATTATTACTTCTTTTTTTTTCATTTAAGACCTATACATTTGTCGCTTAAATAACGAACCTGATCTATGCGAGATAACACGTCTGTAGAGCACAAAGGGGTGGTTGAGAAGATAGATGGCCGTATTATTCGGGTTGGTTTTGTATCCCACTCGGCTTGCTCAGGTTGCCACGCTAAAGGAGTATGTTCCTTATCTGAAGTGGAAAACAAATACGTGGAGGTTATTCATGATGGAAGTGAGCTGATAGTCGGAGATTCTGTTGATATTCTTCTTGAACAAAAGCAGGGATTCACGGCACTTTGGCTAGGTTATGTTTTGCCTTTTATTGTAATGGTCCTGACGCTTGTCATAGTTATGGCAACCACTGGCAGGGAAGGACTGGCCGGTTTGTCCGGTGTGTTGATTTTGGTCCCTTACTATTTGGTTTTGTACATACTCCGTGACCGCGTGAGGGAAAAGTTTGAGTTCAAAATTAGAAAAACCGCATAATTCAATTTAGATATGAACACGGTCGTAATAACGATTCTGAGTTTAAGTTTAATTGGCACGCTGGCGGCAGTAATTCTGTACCTGGTTGCACAAAAATTTAAAGTTTTTGAGGATCCCAGGATTGATAATGTGGAAGCTGTATTACCTGGAGCAAATTGTGGTGGCTGCGGTTATCCGGGATGTAGAGGGTTTGCCGAGGCTTGCGTTAAAGCTGAAGAATTGACCGAATTGTTTTGCCCGGTTGGGGGGAATGACTGCATGGGATCAGTTGCTAAGGTATTGGGTAAGGAAGCTGTGGAGCAAGATCCTGAGGTTGCTGTGGTTAGGTGCAATGGAACACCAGAACATAGTATCCGGACAAACCTTTATGATGGAGTGGGGAACTGTACTATTGCTCATAATTTATATGCGGGGGATACAGCTTGTGAATTCGGCTGCCTGGGATTAGGTGATTGTGTGGTTGTATGTACGTTTGATGCAATACATATGAACCCTGTATCATTACTTCCTGAGGTGATTGATGATGCTTGTACCGCCTGTGGAGCATGCGTGAAAGCTTGTCCCAGAAATATTATTGAATTGCGTAGAAAAAACAAGAAAGACCGGAAAATATTTGTGTCATGTGTGAATGAGGCTAAAGGAGCTGTTGCGAAGAAAGCATGCAGCGTAGCATGTATTGGCTGCAAAGCCTGTGTTAAGGTTTGCCCACATGATGCCATTATAGTGGAAAACTTCCTGGCATATATTGACCCGGTGAAATGCAAGTTGTGCCGGAAATGCGTTGTTGTTTGCCCAACCAATTCGATCCTGGAAATCAATTTCCCGGATCGAAAACCAATTGTTGCACCAGAAACTGAAGAAATTCAGGAAGTACAAAACCAGAATTAAAGATAAAGGAGGAAACGCATTGAAAACATTTCCCAAAGGCGGTGTTCATCCCCCGGAGAATAAAATAGCTTCCAAAGCTTCCATTAAAATATTGGCAATACCTGCGACGGTGAGAATTCCCGTTATCCAGCATATCGGAGCCCCTGCTGAATCCGTGGTTGTAAAAAATGATCTGGTAAAAGCGGGTCAGATCATTGCTAAATCTGGAGGATTTGTATCAACAAATATCCATTCCTCTGTATCAGGTAAGGTTCAAAAGGTAGATCAACTTCCGGATACATCTGGCTATAAGCAGAGTATGGTGGTTATTGATGTTGAAGGGGACGAGTGGCTTGGCACCATTGACAGAAGCGATACTCTCATTACTGAGATCAGTGCCTCCCGGGAAGAAATAATTGCCAAGACCCTCGAGATGGGAATTGTAGGTTTGGGAGGAGCAACTTTTCCCTCGCACGTTAAGCTCTCAGTTCCCCGAGGAAAAAAGGCAGAAGAATTGATTATAAATGGAGTAGAATGCGAACCATACCTCACCTCCGATCATCGGCTGATGCTGGAAAAGGCGGAGGAGATCCTTGTGGGGACAAAAATTCTTATGAAGGCTCTGGATGTGACCAAGGCATATATAGGCATTGAAAACAATAAGCAGGACGCAATAAAGCATTTATCGAAAGTTGCATCAAAATATCCTGAAGTTGAGGTGATACCGCTGAAAGTGCAGTACCCTCAGGGTGGAGAAAAGCAATTAATAAAAGCAATTTCCGGGCGGGAGGTGCCTTCAGGTGGTCTGCCAATCGATGTAGGAGCTGTGGTACATAATGTAGCTACCACTTTTGCTGTTTACGAAGCTATACAGAAAAACAAGCCATTGTTCGAGAGAGTGGTTACAGTAACCGGGAAAAATGTAAAAAATCCTGCAAATTACCTGGTCAGGATTGGCACGGCTATTACCGAGCTTATAGATGCTTCAGGAGGGATGCCTCCTGGCACCGGTAAGATTATTAATGGTGGGCCCATGATGGGTAAAGCTTTAAGCTCAACGGATATTCCTGTTACCAAAGGAACCTCAGGGATTGTTATGATCCCAGAGGAGGAATCTAAAAGGGAAAAGGTACAGAACTGTATACGATGTGGAAAATGCCTTACCGTTTGTCCGATGGGCCTCGAGCCCTACCTTCTAATGAGCCTTTCAGAACTAAGCCGTTGGGAGGATGTAGAACTGAACAAGGCCATGGACTGCATCGAATGTGGCTCCTGTAGTTATACATGTCCTGCCAGCCGGCCGCTGCTGGATTATATCCGACTTGGGAAATCAACAGTAATAAAAATCATCAGATCGAGGAATAAATAATGAGTACCAGCAATCTGATTACCGTATCTTCCTCACCTCATGCCTTCGGCAAAGAGAATGTGAGTGGAATAATGTTCAGGGTTATATTTGCCCTTGTACCGGCATTTGCTTTATCGCTGGTATTTTTTGGCATTGGTGCACTTATTGTCACATCAATAACCATCGTCTCCTGTGTGCTATTTGAATATTTACTGGCCAGGTTTGTTCTCAAAACAGAATCAACTATCCGGGACGGTTCTGCTATTCTAACTGGATTGCTGCTGGCCTTTAATGTTCCCAGCAATCTTCCTGTTTGGATTATTATCCTGGGATCCTTTGTAGCTATTGGTGTAGGTAAAATGTCCTTTGGTGGATTAGGTAAGAATCCCTTCAATCCTGCACTGGTTGGACGGGTTTTTCTATTGATCTCTTTTCCGGTGCAGATGACCAGTTGGCCAATAGCGATTGAATCGAGGATGGCATACCTGGATGCAACTACCGGTGCCACACCACTGGGGATTTTGAAGGAGGGGCTGAAAAATGGTGAACCGATGAGGGCATTGATGGAACAAATTCCGGATTATTCGCATCTTTTCCTTGGTAATATGAGTGGATCTCTGGGGGAGATATCTGCCGCTGCCCTTATATTAGGCGGGCTCTACCTACTATGGAAGAAAATCATAACATGGCATATTCCGGTTTCTATTATTGCAACCGTAGTGGCTTTTACCGGAATCCTTTGGCTTGTGAACCCTGATGGATATGCAGATCCAGGTTTTCACCTTCTGGCTGGAGGGATAATGTTGGGAGCAATATTCATGGCAACCGATATGGTCAGTTCACCAATGACCGGAAAGGGGAAGATAATTTTCGGGGTCGGGATAGGATCCCTGACCGTGATTATCCGTTTATTCGGTGCTTATCCCGAGGGTGTGTCCTTCGCTATACTTATCATGAACGCTTTTGTCCCATTGATAGATAAATATGTTAAACCAAAACGATTCGGAGAGGTGATTAAAAATGGCTAAACGCGAATCAACCTTTATAAACATGGTGTTGACCCTCTTCTTTGTAGCGGCAATTTCAGCCACTACTCTTGGACTTATGAATGAAGTCACAGAAGAACCCATTGCGGCCGCCAAACTCAAGGCCAAACTCGAGGCGGTTGAAAAAGTGGTCCCGGAATTCGATAATGATCCCAGCACTGAAATGTATATTTTATCTTCAGATTTGGGCGATCTGGAATGTTACCCAGCCAAAATGGGTGATATACTTGTTGGTACAGCTATCAGCAGTATTACAAAAAAGGGTTTTAGCGGGGAGATTAGGATAATGGTAGGATTAAGTCCGGAAGGGGTCATTGTAAACTCTTCCGTCCTGGAACATAAAGAAACACCAGGATTGGGGACTAAGATGGTCCTCCCAAAATTCAAAGACCAGTTCATGGGTAAAAATCCTGCGGAGTTCAAAGTGAAAGTTAAAAAAGATGGAGGAGATATTGATGCTATCACAGCAGCTACCATAAGCTCAAGGGCTTTCTGTGATGCGATCCGCCGAGCATATGAAGCGTATATGGAAGGAGGTCAAAAATGAATCAGTGGAAGAATTTTTCAAAAGGATTTTTTAAAGAGAATGCAGTTTTTGTCCTTCTCCTGGGAATGTGCCCCACACTGGGTGTTACTACATCGGCCATTAACGGCCTTGCTATGGGGCTGGCAACTACCTTTGTCCTGGTGATGTCGAACCTGGTTGTATCCCTGGTTAAAAACCAGGTTCCAAATAAGGTTAGGATACCTGTTTTCATTGTTGTGATTGCTTCCTTTGTTACCGTCGTTGAGATGACTATGGAAGCATTCGTTCCATCCCTATTCAAAGCACTGGGTCTGTTTATCCCTCTTATCGTGGTAAACTGTATAATCCTGGGTAGAGCAGAAGCTTTTGCATCAAAGAATACTCCTTTGTCCTCAGTTTTGGATGGACTTGGCATCGGGCTTGGATTCGCTATGGCCCTTACCATACTTGGAGGGATTCGTGAAATATTGGGTAATGGATCCATCTTTGATATAAAATTTGTCTCAGAGGATGCCAGTACCATGATTCTATTCATTCTTTCTCCAGGGGCTTTCATAGTGCTAGGGTACTTAATTGCATTGATCAACCGACTAAGCAAAACCAAATAGCTGACCATTTGAAAAATCAGACCAATGAACTATATCATTATCATAATAGGAGCCATTTTTGTTAACAATATTGTTCTTAATAAATTTTTAGGGGTTTGCCCATTCCTCGGTGTATCCAACAAAGTTTCCTCCTCGGTTGGGATGGCTGGTGCAGTGACCTTTGTAATGGTACTCGCAACTATTGTTACCTGGCTTTTGCAGAAGTATGTTCTGGAAGCGTTCAATATTGGATTTATGCAAACGATCACATTTATCCTTGTAATCGCTTCACTTGTCCAGATGGTGGAGATTATACTTAAAAAGATTTCACCGCCTTTATACCAGGCTCTGGGGGTTTTTCTGCCACTAATAACAACTAATTGCGCCGTTCTCGGGGTTGCCGTTTTAACAGTACAAAATGATTTTAACCTGGTGGAAGGAGTGGTTTTTGCAACTGCTAATTCTATTGGCTTCGGACTGGCACTGGTCGTTTTTGCCGGCCTTAGAGAACAACTTGATCTGGCCAGGGTGCCCAAAGGTATGAGAGGTGTCCCGATTGCTCTTGTTGTAGCCGGATTATTGGCTATGGCTTTTATGGGCTTTTCAGGGATAGTTTAAAATAATAAGTACAAATACATAAGTAAATATCCCGTACTTACCCAAACTGACTACATCCTTGCCTGCGGAGCAATATCCAATTTGGAAAAATCTCTCTTTAGATATTTGAAATATCCGGCCATGGCTATCATGGCTGCATTATCCATAGTATATTCAAGTTTTGGAATATAAACTGTCCAGCCTGATTCATCTGCCTGAGCCTTAAGAGCCTCTTCTAGTCCGGAATTTGCCGAAACACCCCCGGCTATTGCAATTTCTTTTATACCAGTAAGCTCTGAAGCCTTCCTGAGTTTAGCCATCAGGATATCAATTATTGTAAATTGCAGGGATGCACAGAGATCCTGAAGGTTTTCATTAATGAAATCCGGATTGCCTTTCAGTTGATCTCTTACTGAATAAAGGAATGAAGTTTTCAGCCCGCTGAAACTATAGTCCAAACCCTGGATTCTTGGACGGCTAAAAGTATATGCAAAAGGATTCCCTTTTTTTGCCTCGCAATCTACAACCGGTCCTGCTGGATAAGGTAATCCTATGACTTTGCCGCATTTATCAAATGCCTCACCAGCCGCATCATCAATTGTTTGTCCGATAATATTCATGTCAAGATGATCCTTTACTACCAGGATCTGTGTATGCCCCCCCGATACTAACAGACATAAAAAAGGGAAAGACGGGACCTCAATCCTCTGGCCTTTTGGCTGAATAAAAAGGGCAAGTATATGGCCGGTTAAATGATTTACTTCTATAAGAGGGATATTCCTGGCAAGAGAAAAACCTTTGGCAAAGGATGTTCCTACCAAAAGAGAACCCATAAGCCCGGGGCCTCTTGTGAAAGCGACTGCGTCAATATTCTTTGCTTCAATACCGGATTCCCGGATAGCCTGGTCTACAACCGGAATAATATTTTGCTGATGTGCCCTGGATGCCAATTCAGGAACTACTCCACCGTATGCCTGGTGAACTTCCTGATTGGCAATCTTATTGGAAAACAAAACATCATTTATCAGAATTGCAGCAGAGGAGTCATCGCAAGAAGATTCAATACCCAGTATGGTGATTTTTTTGTTCATTAATATTGTTATACATCGGTTTTGGTAATCTCAACGTTTTATCTTTGTACCGCTTAGACGGATTATCGTAAAGCAAAGATAATTTAATGAGTTAAATTCCTTGAGCTATTAAAAAAGTACTTAAGATATCGGCTGGTGTACTAGGGGCTTTGGTGGTATTAATACTGGTCGGGTGTTTGCTTATTAGATCCTTCAGGGTTCAAACCTGGTTTGTTAATCAGTTGACAGAAAGGTTAGAACAACAATATGGAGGGCAGATACAGGTTGGAAAACTATTAATCAGGTTTCCCAAACAACTCATGGCTGAGGACGTGCTTCTTAAGGATCAGCTGGGAGATACCTTGTGTTATATTCGGGAGATCAATGCAGGAATCAAAAAAGTATATTTCAAAAAGCGGGTGTTTGAGCTGGGCCGTATTAGAATAATAGATCCCTATGTTCAGTTGCTTGAGGATCCGGGAGGGGGTTTTAACTTCGACTTTATTACCGAAATGATGACCTCACAGGACACCACAACAACTCCATTCTTTATTAAAAGTACACTTATTAGCCTCAGAAATGGAAAGCTGCGGTTTAAAAAGTTCGGAGCTTATCCTGCTCCAGATGTATTTTCCCCGGATAATTTTGAAATCTCAAAAATTGAATTGAATATGTCGAGATTTAATCTCAATCCGGATTCAATTAATTTTCAATTGCGCGATTTTAGAATGAAAGAGAGCTCTGGATTTTCATTGAAGGATATGGAAGGGGATTTTGTTATCCACGATAATCGAATTGAGGCAGAGGGATTTTTCCTGGAGACCCCTTATAGTTCGCTCGATATCCCTTTTGTAAATTATTATCTGCCAGATTTCGAAAACAAAACTTCATTGGCGGAGCAGCTAAATATCAGGTTTCGGATCGAGGAATCTTCAGTCCTGGACCCCAGGGATATCCGGTTTTTTTATCCTGAAATTGCTGGAAATCCCGATTGCGTGAACCTCTCAGGGGATTTTAGCTTTAACCCTGAAACCTGGCAATTTTCGAATGCCGAATTATCTATTGGTAATTGGTTTGGCTTTACAGGTAATATGGATATCAAGGGGCCAACTGATTTAATTAGTGCAAATTATGATTCAACGGTGGATACTCTCTGGCTGGATCAGGAGAAGGGCAGACAGAGTTACCTTGCTCTGTTGGTTGATATGGACACATTGGGCCTGCCATTCGATCCTCATAAACTGGGGAGTGTGTATTTTAAAGGTAAACTACACCGAAGAAAAAATGATTTTAGAGCCGAAGGGAAATTAAGATCAGGTGCCGGAGCTTTTAATGGTATGGTCTCTGTAAAACCAATGAAAAATAGCGATTTATTGAAAGTTTCTGCTGATTACAGAGTCTCACTCATCCATCTGGATAATTTCCTGAAAATCAACGCCGGAATAGGTCTGGTTAGTGCAGATGGTAATCTTGAGGGAACCTGGAATGGTGATTCAATATATTCCCTTAAGGTTGAAACCTTATTTCCCTTTATTCAGTGGAAGGGGTATTATTACACGAATGTCAAAGTAAAATCCTTTCTTGAGAATAAGCTATATGAAGCTGCAATAATAGTAAATGACGAATACGGCAAGCTTGATTTCGCGGGAAAGGTTGATATGCGTAGGGGAAATCCTGTTTTTGATTTTGATGTTTATTTGCAAGATGCTGATCTGGCGGCACTTAATTTGTATCCAATAGATTCTATCGCTAATCTTGATCTAAACTTGCATGCAAGTTTCTCAGGGAAGGAAATTGATGACTTAGAAGGTCAACTTTGGATTGAGGATTCCCGTTTCAGTAATTCCCGTGGTGATATTCCTGTGAAAGAGTTACATCTGGAGATTAGCCGTGAATTGAATCGTAAAAAGATTGTCCTTGTATCTGAGTTTATCGACGGACGTATGGTTGGAGATATTTATCTTGATGATTTAGTAGGTCAGCTTACCTCTATTGGGGGAAGATTTCTGCCGGTAAATATCGAATCCAAAATTATTCATGAGGATAGAATGAATGATTTTATATTTAATATTCATTTTAAAAACCCAAGGCCTTTAACTGATGTACTTGCCAGTAATTTCGTTTTTAAGGAGAATACAAAATTGAGTGGGTCCTTCAGGTATGCTGGCAGGGAACTGGAAGTAGAAGGCAGTTCTCCTCAATATCTTATCGAGGGAAAGCAATTTTCAAATCTGAGATTCCGGTTGAATGCATTTCAAAATGATTTAAGTCTGGTAGCCGACTTAGATAAAATCCAGCTAGATCAAAATAATTCATTTAATGAAATACACTTAACTGCCACAATGCTGCCCAATTCGCTGGAAACCAGCTTAAGTTGGAAGGGGAATGATACTGTTAAGTACTTAAGTGAGATTAATCCTTCTGTGAGCTTTGTGCCTGGAAGAAAAACATTACCACGAATAATTATTGATTTACCAAATTCCACTGTGTTTTATAAAAAAAAGCAATGGGAGCTGAGTGATTCACGCTTTGAAATCGACAATCATTATTTTAGTGTTGATAATTTGCTGGTCAGTAATCAGGAAGAACAGGTATTGGTGGACGGAGTGGTTTCAGATCTTCCTGGTGATACTTTGAATTTGAATTTCAAATCTTTGGATTTGGGAATTGTGAACCAGTTTTCTTCAAATAGTGGATTTCAATTGTCCGGCTTGATTGAGGGAGATACGAAGATCTTTAATTTTTATGATGGTGGGCTATTCCTGGCAGACTTACGGATAAATGACTTTATTATTAATGGGGAACAGATAGGTCTCACTGAAGTCCGCAGTTGGAGAGGCGATACTGGAGATGATATTCTGATCAATATTTTAACTAAAAGGGGTGATATTTCAACTCTCCAGATGGATGGAAAATATTCACCTAATACCGATAAGCTGGACTTTATTTTCAAACTGGATAAGCTTAGGCTAAATATGTTTAATCCTTTTCTTTCCCCGGTATTGAGCGGGGTAAACGGGATTGCATCTGGAGATGTAAGAATCTCAGGGACCAGGCAAAAACCAATAATGAATGGGCTGATCAATGTGCAAAAAGGGTCCCTCAGAGTTGACTACCTAAATACGCGCTATACCTTTACGCATCCCATTATTGTTCAGGAGAATGCCTTCCTTGTAGAAAATCTGACAGCCAGAGATAGTTTGGGTAACGAAGCGATTATTAATGGGGGAATAAGACACACTGACTTCAAAGACTTAAGACTGGATTTACGTATTAATGCTAAGGATTTTCTTTTTATGAATACTGATGAATTCACCGGCGATGATTATTGGGGAACCGCCTTTGGGACTGGAGTCGTTTCTATCAAGGGACCTTTAAAAAATATCTATATTGATGTTTCTGCTCGAACATCAAGTGGTACACAGTTTTCCTTTCCGGTTTCAGGGCAGGGGAATGCCAGGGAAATAGATTTCATTACCTACGTTGTTCACCAGGTGAAGGATGAGGATCCTGATCTGATCTCATTTGATACTAATACAGGGCAGTCTGGTTACAAAGCAGATCTGAATAATTTAAGATTACATTTAGATATTGACATAACCCCTCAGGCCGAGGCTTTCCTGATTTTTGATGCCCAGATTGGTGACGTGATGAGGGGGCGTGGTACCGGCAACCTGCAAATTGATATAAATACTCTGGGGTTGTTTACACTCAACGGGGGCTTTAATATCGATGAGGGTGAATATCTTTTTACACTCCAAAACATGCCGATCAAGAGATTTGCCATCGAGCCTGGCAGCACTATTAATTGGACAGGCAAGGTGGAAGATGCACAGTTAGATATTGATGCAGTTTATAACACAAAAGCGGCTCTGTATGATCTGTTACTCGAGGAATCTGATGGATTAACAGAAAGGCTGCCGGTTACTTGTCACCTTCTGATGAATGGGATTTTGGAGAGCCCGGATATTTCATTTGCTATCAACCTGCCTCCAAATAGTAATGATTTTGCACGCAGTCAGCTTGAAAGCCTGACTGAAGATGAACTTAACAAGCAGTTGTTCTCCCTTTTGATTCTTGGTCGTTTTCAACCCTTACCAGGGCTTAGCAGTACCAGTTCAAGGAGTTATGGAAATGCCGGTCTGGCAACCACCACAGAGGTATTGTCCAGTCAGTTGAATTATTGGCTTTCACAGATTAGTAATGACTTCGATATAGGCTTAAATTATCGACCAGGGGATCAGATCACCAGCGACGAGGTTGAGGTAGCACTTTCTACCCAGATTTTTAATAACCGGATGATCATCAATCTTAATGGGAATGTCGATATGCGCTCCTCCCAGCATGAAACCAACCAATTGGTGGGTGATGTCGATGTTGAATACAAAATTAAACCATCTGGCCGGGTGAGGGTTAAAGCTTTTAATCGCTCAAATGATCGATTGATTTATGAATATTCTCCCTATACACAGGGGCTCGGTCTTTTCTTCAGGGAAGAGTTTAATTCATTGAGTGAATTGTACCAAAAATACTGGCGCCAGATTATGGGTAATAAAAATTCTGCAAAAGAATAATTCTCCTTTCCATTTATGATAATCTATTTATCTTTGCGAATTCTTTACCTATGTATGATTTTAATTATTCCATTTTTAATAAGCTAAATTACAGGGTCTTATGTTTATCTTGATGGTAGTTATTTTTGTTCTGGGCTATGTGGCGATTGCCTTGGAACATCCACTTAAGGTCAACAAAGCAGCATCTGCTTTGATAATCGGTACACTAACCTGGGTAGCATATATGATCGGTGTACAGGACATTCTTAACCTGGGTTTCAGCAGGGCATGGGTTGACTTTATTGCAGCTAACCCCAATGCCAATACGCATGAGGAAATGATCCATTTTGTTGGTACTGATCAGGTATTGGAACATTTGGCCGATGCTTCCAAGATAATTTTCTTCCTACTGGGAGCTATGACTATTGTTGAAATAGTTGACCAACACCAGGGATTTAAGGTAATTACCGATAAGATTAAAACTACTAATCCAATTACCTTGTTGTGGATCATCTCATTCCTGACTTTTTTCATGTCTGCAGTCCTTGATAATCTGACCACTACCATTGTTATGGTCGCTATCCTTCGCAAACTGGTAAAAGACAGGGAGCAAAGATGGTTTATGGCTTCAATGATAATACTGGCAGCCAATGCCGGGGGAGCCTGGTCACCGATTGGGGATGTAACCACCATTATGCTCTGGATAGACGGACAGATTACTACGCTAAGAATCATTATGGGTGTATTTCTGCCAAGTCTTGTATCTATGGTTGTTCCATTGATGATTGTAACCTTTTTCTATCCAAAAAAATCTGTCGAAAGACCAGCTTTCAGAATGGCTGAAGAACGGGAGTTTACAACAAAAGGAGAAAGAGTTTTTATGCTTATTCTCGGTGTTGGTTCTCTTTTGTTTGTGCCTGTATTTAAAACAACAACTCATCTTCAGCCATACATGGGCATGCTTCTGGGTTTAGGAGTAATGTGGGTAATCACTGAACTAATGCACCGTGTCAAGCCAGATGAGGATAAGCGTAGGCTGACTGTTGTTGGTGTTCTCTCCAGGGTTGATGTTCCTACTGTATTATTCTTTTTAGGAATTCTGATGGCTGTTGCCAGTCTTTCTTCAGCAGGTCACCTCGATATTCTTTCCAGGTATTTGGATGATAAAGTCGGGGATATCTATATTATTAACATGATAATTGGGCTTCTTTCCAGTGTAGTTGATAATGTTCCACTCGTTGCCGGTGCAATGGGTATGTATGATGTTGTGTCACCTGATATGATTCAGGCTGCCGCAGATCCTGTTTATGCACAATTCTTTGTACAGGATGGAACATTTTGGGAATTCCTAGCCTATTGTGCTGGTACAGGTGGAAGCATCCTTATCATTGGCTCGGCTGCGGGGGTTGCTGCAATGGGAATGGAAAAGATAGATTTCATATGGTATATGAAGAAAATTTCTCTACTGGCCCTTGCTGGTTATCTTGCCGGAGCTGGAGTGTATTGGATCCAAACTCAACTATTCTAGCTATCAATACCGATAGTTAATATTTACTGGAAAACGAGATATACTAAACCAATGGTGTATCTCGTTTTTTAATAACTTTAGTCGATCACTAACTTTGAAAAATGATGAACATACTTTTGCTGTGGCAATCACAATTTATGGCTCAGGCCGATTCCTTGCCTGGAGTCGATGAGGTAATGGAAATCAATGTTCCTATCCTTGAACTAACTGTTAAGGGTGGATGGATTATGATTCCAATCGCCATGCTATCCGTCGTTGCCATTTATATTTTTGTTGAGAGGTATTTTGCTATTCGCAAAGCCAGCCAGGAGGATCTGCACTTCATGAACCGGATCAAAGAGTTTATCCACGACGGGAAGATTGATGCTGCAAAGCGATTAGCTCAGGGTACTGATACACCTGTTTCCCGAATGATTGAAGCCGGTATCAGACGGATTGGACGCCCCATGACCGACGTTAACGCTGCTATTGAAAATGTAGGGAAACTTGAAGTTTATAAACTGGAGCGAGGATTACCAACCCTTGCAACCGCTGCTGGAGCAGCACCGATGCTTGGATTTCTTGGTACGGTGATTGGGATGATCAGGGCCTTCTTTGCTATGTCACAGGCAGGAAGCAATATTGATGTGGGCATTCTGTCAAATGGCATATATATTGCTATGGTTACAACGGCAGCAGGTTTATTTGTTGGAATTATTGCTTACTTCTGCTATAATATACTGGTTGCCAGGGTGGAAAAGGTTGTGTTTATACTAGAAGCCCGTTCCTCAGAATTTATGGACCTTCTAAATGAACCGGTTAAGTAAAGACGAATGAGGAATAAGGATTTTGAATTGAACAGATATCAATATGTAATTAGTTTAATAGTTACCCCAACCAAGATAATTAAAGTCTAATGGCCATAAGATCAAGAAATAAGGTAAATCCGCAATTCAGCATGTCATCCATGACGGACATCGTGTTCTTGCTGTTGATCTTTTTTATGATCACATCAACCATGATACATCCAAATGCATTAAAACTTTTATTGCCAAAAAGTAATAATCAGGTTTCTGCAAAGCCGATAACAACGATTTCAATAAATAAGAACCTGGATTATTATATTGAAAGATCTCCAATCGAATTTAACAAGCTGGAATCTGCCCTGAAGGTAAAATTTGATGGAGTACCTGAAGATGACCGGTCCGTCTCATTGCATGCGGAGGAATCCGTTCCAATCTCGGAGGTTGTCAAGGTCCTGAATATTGCCAAAAACAATAATTATCGATTGATATTAGCAACGCAGGCAAGGTAAAATCATGGTTTGGAACAAGAATTCACGAGGTCTAATTGGAACCATAATATTTCATGGTGCTCTTGTAGCTATCATGTTGTTTTTTGGTTTTAGAGCGCCTTTCCCCCCACCGGATGAGGAAGGCATTCTTGTGAATTTTGGTACTAATGACATGGGTGGTGGCTTTGTAGAGCCTCAACGACAGCAATATACTCCGCCAGTGGTTAAGAAAGAGCAGGAAGAGATTGCTCCTCCTGTTGTTTCCGAACCAATTAAAGAGGTCAGTGATAATGCTAAGCAGGAGGCTGAGGATCTGATGACTCAGGAGTTGGAGGAGGCAGCAGCTATTAATGCTCAAAAGAACAAAGAAGATGCAGTGGAGAGGAAGCGAATTGAAGAGGAGAGACAAAAAAAAGCTGCACAGGACGCCCAGCGTGATGCTATTAATGACCGTATGAAGAAATCCTTTGGAGGCCAGTCGGATAGTGGAAATATAGGTAGTGAAGGCGTCCGGGGCGGTGAGGGCAACCAGGGTGTCACAACTGGTTCGGTGGATTCCCCGGATCGTACTATGATTAGTAGTACCGGTAATGGGATCTCCTATAGCCTGGATGGCCGGAGTGTGGTGGGAGACCTGAAAAAACCGGATTATCCCGGTCAGGAATCAGGAAAAGTTGTGGTTCAAATCACTGTGGATAAAGATGGTAGGGTTATTGCCGCGGTGCCCGGAATGAGAGGTTCTACAACCATAAGTACCAAATTGCTGGAAGCTGCTAAGAAGGCAGCACTGACAGCCAGATTCAACAAGGTTACTGATCCAAATGCGGCGATAAACCAGAAGGGAACCATTACTTACGACTTCAGGTTGACAGGGGGATAGAGAATCCGCTCACTGCGTTCGCTGGTGATTCAGGTGTATTTTATCCCGCATCCTGCATCCCGCATTCCTTTTACGGAAAAAACAACAATTTTATCGCTGCACCTAAGATTATTACAAGCAGAATTATCCTCACCACCTTCGGTCCCCAGCTTACAGCAAATCGGCTTGCTATGAATGCCCCAAGCATATTTCCGGCAGCAAGTATCAATCCGGCCTTCCAGTTGACCTGGTCATTATAAATAAATATTGCCAGTGCAAATGGGGTATAGCACAATACAATAAATAGTTTAATGGCATTTGTTTTAACCAGGTCAAACCCAGCTCCCAGAACCAATCCTGCAATCAGGAAAAAGCCGACCCCTGCCTGAATAAATCCTCCGTATAATCCTATTCCAAAAAAGATTATAACCTGAAGAAGGCTGGGGCGCGCCTTTATCAGACCGGCCTTACCTTTAACCCAGATTTCAGGCTTGAAAATTATAAGGAAAAACATAACAACAAGTAAGCCCCCGATTACCCGCGTCATTACCTGCTCATTGATATTAACAGCAAAAGACGCGCCGATAATTGAACCGATAACGGCAGGCACAGCAAGCCAGATACCCTCCTTCCACTCAAATACCTTTTGCTGTTTAAAGCTGGTAACACCAACTATGTTCTGAAGTAAAATAGCAATCCGGTTTGTTCCATTGGCCACGTTTGCCGGTAAGCCCATGAACATCAAGAGGGGAAGGGTGATCAGTGAGCCCGATCCTGCCAGGGTATTAATGAAACCACACAGGAACCCGGCGCCGATCAGGGCAGGGATGAAGTACCATTCCATAATAGAGTTTGGGTTTGGGTGTCTGTGTGGGTGTGGGGTTGAGAGTTTAGGGTTTAAAGTTTAGGTTTATTGAATTAACACTCTGCTTGATGTTTCTGTCGAGCCGGACTTTATCATAACAAGATAGATACCAGTTGATTCATTCTTAATATTTATTGATTTAACCATTCCGGCTGCGGATTCAAATCTATCTTCATAGATAATTCTTCCTGCCATGTCTGATATGGTAATTTCTGCGCTTCCATTACCTGTAAAACTAACACTGAATTCCCCATCTGATGGATTCGGATAAATGCTGATCTTATCGCTAAATTCCGTATCATCAATTCCTGCCGTATAATCAACATTCCAGATAGTTGTGAACATGCCACGACCGTGGGTGGCGGCCAATACGGTATTGTCAGATGGTCGAATTTTTATCTGGTCTGTGCGAACATTGGCCATACCACTAACTTTGGGGCTCCAGACCACCATTTCGTTTTGGATCTTATTAGTTGTCCAGGTTCCTAATTCAGTAGCCAGCATCACCTGGTCACTGTTTTGGGGGTGAAATAGTGCCCAACGGATTGGCATATCAGGAAGATCACCTTCCTTGTTCTGCCAGTTTTGTCC
>CAYXJR010000029.1:0-47026 GCA_964465145.1 uncultured Porphyromonadaceae bacterium
ACTTATATTCATTCGCGGTTGGTGTGCTATTTATTGCTCATGGATATTTCATAGATGCAAAAAATTAAGCCATAAAGTTAAGAGAATAAAAGACTCTGACAAGGCAGTTGTCACGAGTGTCCTCTTCTGAAAAAGGCTGGTTGTGCGGTGTATCAGGATCAGGTATATTCCTTAAGTTCCATTTCGCCCTGGTAAACCATCAGCACATTGTGTGCCAGGGTTCTCATTTCATCCTCACCAGGATATACACGAACAGGAGCTATCCAAGCTATCCTGAATGTAAGGTTCTGAATAAAAAGATCGTTATAAGCTAAACCTCCTGTTAGTATTATTGCATCAACACGTCCTTTCAGGACAGTGCTGGCTGACCCGATTTCCTTAGCAACCTGATAAGCCATGGCTTCATAGACTGCCCAGGCTTTCTGATCTCCCTCCTTGATTCTCAATTCAATTTCCTGTGCTGAATTGGTGCCTAAATAAGCCACTAAACCTCCTTTTCCAACAACTTTTGACCTCATCTCCTCCCTGCTTGTTGTTCCAGAAAAGCAAGTATCAATAAGTTTACCCACAGGAAGGGTTCCACTTCTCTCGGGAGAAAACGGGCCATCCCCATCCAGAGCCTGGTTTGCATCTATAACACGCCCTTTGTGGTGCACACCCACAGAGATCCCTCCTCCCATGTGAGCAACAATCAGACTCAAATCCTCATAATTTTTCCTAACATTCAGAGCATAACTTCTTGCGACTGCTTTTTGATTCAGGGCATGAAAAGCTGAAATCCGTGGAAAATCCGGATGCCCGCTATATCTGGCAATATCGTCAAACTCATCAACCACTACAGGGTCGGTAATGAAAGCGCGTGCTCCTGGAATCTCTCTGGCAATTTCGAATGCTAAAATACCCCCAAGATTTGAGGCATGTTCTCCCATAAGGTTATTCCGCAAATCATTGAGCATTTGATCATTAACGGCATACACACCAGAAGGAATAGGTTTGATAAATCCACCTCGTCCAGAAATAAGTCGAACGTTCAGAATATCTATGTTGGCTGATGCAAGTTCATCCAGGATCATTTTTTTCCTGAATTCAAATTGATCCGTAATCTTTTTGAATCCTTTTAATTGTTCGAGCCCATGAACCAAGGACTTTTGGAAAATAGGCCTGGTGTTTTGATAAATCGCTATTTTGGTTGATGTTGATCCAGGGTTTATGGCAAGAATTGTAACAGGCTCCATTTCTTCTCAGGTATTAATCCTGGATTCATCTGCTGCAGCTAAAATTATGCTATTAAGTTTTGACTCCTCAGAATCGGCCCGAGATGTTAAAACAACAGGAGCAGTGGCACCGAGAACAACTGATGCGACAATACCATTAGCCAGGAATGCCAAGGATTTATACATTACATTACCACTTTCGAGCTGTGGGAAAAGCAAAAGATCTGCATCTCCAGCCACCTCAGAATTGATCATTTTTTGTTTGGCACTTTCTAAGTTAACAGCACTGTCCAATCCCATGGGGCCACCCACAATACAATTTCTGATTTGCCCTCGCTCAGCCATCAGGGAGATTGCTGCCGCATCAACGGTAGCTGGCATTGCTTCATTTATAACTTCCACAGCAGCAATAATGGCAACCTTGGGTTTTTTCCATCCCAGGCCATTCATGAAGCTGACGGCGTTATTCAGAATAGCAATCTTATCTTTCAGATCAGGTGTCAAATTGATGGCAACATCGGTCAGGGCAAGTAATTTGTGATAGGATGGGATTTCAAATAGGGCAAAATGGGATAGTAATTTACCCTTTCTCATACCCCATTCCTTATTTAGTATTCCTTTTAAAAGAGTAGCTGTATTACATTTCCCCTTCATAAGGATATCAGCCTCACCATTCCTGATCATTCGAACAGATTTTTCAACAGCCATTGTCTGGTCTGCCTCATGGTGAATCTCAAATCCCGTGAGATCAAACCCATATGTTTCTGCAATGATGTTTATCTTGTCTTTATTACCTACAAGGATAGGATAGATAATCCCATTGGCATGAGCCTTCATAACTGCTTCCAGGGCATGGGTGTCTTCAGCCGCCGAAAGCACCAATCGTTTGAGCTGATTACGGGCCTTTACCTTTTCTTCAATATCAGCCAGGGAAGAAAACATATCATTTATTCACAATCATTTGGGTATCTTCAGCAATAACAAGCTCCTCATTTGTAGGAATAACCATTACTGTTATCCTGGAGCTGGGTTTTGAAATGATTGCTTCTTTACCTTTTAGATTAATATTCTTTTTATTGTCGAATTCAAGTCCCATGAATTCCAATCGTTTACAGATGGCTTCTCTTGATTTCCAACTATTCTCACCTATTCCTCCTGTAAAAATCAAGACATTTGCTCCATTCATCGCAGCGGCATAAGCTCCAATATACTTGGATACCCTGTAATTAAACATATCCAAGCCCAGTTGAGCCCTTGTATTACCTTTCTTAAAGGCCTCGATTTCAATTTCCCTCATATCAGAAGAAACCCCGGTAATGCCAAGCAAGCCACTATGCTTATTAACAAGGATATTGGCTGTATTATAGTTAATTTCTTCTTTATCCATGATGTAGGTAAGTACTCCCAGGTCCAGATCTCCTGAACGTGTTCCCATAATAAGACCTTCAACCGGGGTGAATCCCATAGAGGTATCCACAGATTTTCCATTTTGCACGGCGGTTACTGAAGCTCCGTTACCAAGGTGACAAGAAATGATTTTTATTTCTTCAATAGGTTGTCCAAGGATTTTACTGGCTCTTAGGGAAACAAAGCGGTGAGATGTCCCATGGAAACCATACCTCCTTATTCCGTATTTGGAATAAAGTGCGTAAGGTATTCCATACATATAGGCATACGGGGCCAAGGTATGGTGAAATGAAGTATCAAAAACAGCCACCTGGGGTATACCCGGGATCATCCTGTCCATAGCATCAATTCCCTTGAGATTGGCAGGGTTATGCAGTGGTGCAAGTTCAATACATTTTTGAATCTCTTGGTGAACATCCTCATCAATGAAAGCACTTACTGAGAACTTTTCCCCACCATGGGCAACCCGATGTCCACAAGCCTCAATTTCCTCCAGCCCCTTAATACAACCATGTTTTTTACTGGATAATACACCGAGAACATATTCAATTCCGGTATTATGATCCAGGATTTCACCCACAAATTTTACCTTTTCACCAGATTCTTTTGTGTGTTTCATAAAAGAACCGGTCAGACCGATTTTCTCAACAATTCCTTTGGCCATGATTTGTTTTTCAGCCATGTTAAAAAGTTGATATTTAATAGAAGAACTTCCGCAATTCAGGACAAGAATCTTCATAGCATTATTAATTAGTAAAGTTTATCAACAATTTTGTTACCCTCGCTGGTGTAGGTATAGAATCCTTTTCCAGAAATCCGCCCTAACTGCTGAGCACGAACAAGCTTTCTTAAAGTTGGAGAAGCTTTGTATCTCATGTCGCCAAATTCATTATAAAGATTGTCCAGCCATCTTACCACAATATCCAGTCCGATCTTGTCGGCAAGTTCAAATGGGCCAAGAGACATACCCAGGCCGATCCTGGATGCCAGGTCAATATCTTCTTTCTTCCCCACCCCTTCCATCAGCACATTACAGGATTCGTTTATCATAGACGCAAATAATCTAACAGAAAGAAGTCCTGGTGATTCTTCCACTGGGACCATTTTCATTCCGATCATTGACAGGAATTTTTTGACGTTTTCATAGGAGGTATCGGAGGTATATAATCCCCTGGCCACTTCCACCATATTTGCTCCAGAGCTTGATGTGGAAAAATGCAAACTTACGCAGCGGTCTTTATGCACCAGTTCAGAGGAAAGCTCTGTGATCACAATGGTGGTAGAATTCGTGGCAATAATAGTTTCGGGACTAACGAATTTCTCTACCTGCTTGAAGATCTTCTTACGTAAGATGATCCTTTCCTCTCGTGTCTTCGATTTAATAGCTTCAATCACAAGGTCACAGCCGGAAAGAGCCTGGCATTTTACACTTCCATGAATCCGATTCAATACACCTTTTTTTTCACTGGTTGTCATACCCCAGTGGTTGATGCGGTGGTCGAGGGCCTTCCCTATTCCTTCCATAGCCTGGTCAATTTTTTCTTTGCTCAACTCAATGAATACCACCTCAATTTCTGCAGTTGCAATAATCCTTGCGATTTTTTGCCCAACGTTTCCACAACCCAATATGCCAACTTTGGCAAATTGTGTCTTTGGACGGTCCTTAATACTGAGTCCAAATTGTTCTATTTGTTCGACGATTTCGGCCATTTATTTTATTTTTAATGTAAACCTAGGTAATTATCCTGCTGCCTGGTTGGCTGTGATTGCCACCAGATTTACGATATCACTAACTGAGCAGCCTCTTGATAAATCGTTGATAGGTGCTGCCAGTCCTTGAAGAATCGGGCCTATCGCTTCTGCTCCGGCAAGTCGTTGCACAAGTTTATATGCAATATTCCCCGATTCAAGGCTTGGAAATACAAGCACATTGGCTTTTCCGGCAATCTCGCTTCCCGGGGCCTTTTTCTCTCCTATACTTTTCACAATAGCAGCGTCAGCCTGAAGCTCACCATCAAATTTGAATTCCGGTGCCATTTCCTGAGCCAGTTTTGTGGCACTAACAACTTTGTCAACCATCTCATGCTTTGCACTTCCTTTGGTTGAAAAACTTAGCAAAGCAACTCTTGGTTCCATTTCAGCAATAGCCTTAGTAGTGCGGGCAGTCATCACAGCTATCTCTGCCAATTCTATATCAGTAGGGTTGGGATGAACAGCACAATCGGCGAACACCATCATTCCATTTTCTCCGAATTGATTATCTTTCAGTATCATGATGAAAGCACCTGAGACTACTGAGATACCTGGCATTGTTTTCACATATTGGAAAGCTGGCCGCAATACGTCACTAGTGGCATTTTCTGCTCCTGCAACCTCTCCATCAGCATCTCCAGCCTTAATCATAATGGTGGCCAGATATAAAGGATCTTCAATCAATTTTGAGGCTTCTTCATGAGTTAACCCTTTTTCCTTTCTCAACTCCACCATGAGTTCAATATATCGTTCTTTTTTCTCATGTTGAAGGGGATTAATGAAAGTAGCCTTTTCAATATTCCTGAACCCCTTATCAATGGCGAGAGTCAAAATCTCCTCCCTGTCCCCAATCAGAATGATTCTCACAATTCCTTCTCCCAGCAAAATATTTGCGGCCTCCAGGGTTCTTTCTTCCTTACTCTCAGGCAATACTATACGTTTATTATGCGTTTTTGCAGCGGCTTTTATTCTATCAAGTAAATCCATGAATATCAGTAAATTACAACGTGAATTATAATGTTACAAAGATAGCCAAAAAATGGCTTGCAAATATGAGCTTTTTCCATGATTTTTGTCAGAGTTTATTGCATCCCAGAAATGATTCATTATATTTAAAAAAGAAGCTATAACCATTTGTCGACCGACTTGTTAAACATTTTAGAAAGAAGACAACACAAAATACCAAAGACATGATTTTTGACATTAACATGATTAAGAAGGTTTATGCCGGGATGGCTGCTAAGATTGAAAAAGCCAAGCAGTTAACGGGAAGACCATTAAGCTTAACTGAAAAAATTCTTTATTCCCATCTGGTTGAATCAAATACTCAACAGGCCCATGAACGTGGAATTTCCTATGTAGATTTCGCTCCGGATCGTGTTGGTATGCAGGATGCAACCGCCCAGATGGCTTTATTGCAGTTTATGCAGGCGGGTAAAGAAAAGGCGGCTGTCCCGAGTACTGTGCATTGCGACCACCTGATTCAGGCAAAGATTGGTGCATTGGAAGATTTGAAAACGGCTGAGGAGACAAACAAAGAGGTTTATGATTTTTTAGCTGCTGTTTCAAATAAATATGGAATAGGTTTCTGGAAGCCAGGTGCCGGTATAATTCACCAGGTGATTCTGGAAAATTATGCTTTCCCGGGAGGAATGATGATTGGGACCGATTCACATACGGTGAATGCCGGAGGACTGGCAATGATAGCCATAGGAGTTGGAGGAGCTGATGCAGTAGATGTGATGGCCGGAATGCCCTGGGAATTGAAATTTCCAAAGCTTATAGGGATTAAATTAACCGGAAAATTAAATGGATGGGCTTCTGCGAAAGATATCATTCTGAAAATAGCAGGAATACTTACTGTTAAGGGAGGTACAGGGCATATTGTAGAGTACTTCGGCGATGGAGCAATTTCATTATCTGCTACAGGAAAGGGAACTATATGTAATATGGGAGCTGAAATTGGAGCCACTACCTCTATTTTCGGTTATGACTCAAAAATGGCAGAGTATCTTTCTGGAACCGGAAGAGAAGAAGTAGCTGCATTGGCTGATCAGGTTGCTCAGCACCTGACTGGTGATCCAGAGGTTTATGAAAATCCAGAGCAATATTTCGACCAGGTTATTGAGATTGACCTGAACACGCTGGAACCATATGTTAATGGCCCTTTCACGCCAGATAAGGCATGGCCTATTTCAAAGTTCGCTCAGGCAGTTAAGGAGAATAACTACCCTTCCCGGCTGGAAGTTGGATTGATTGGTTCATGTACAAATTCCAGCTATGAGGATATTACCCGTTCTGCTTCTGTAGCCCGGCAAGCCTTAGACAAAAATCTGAGCGTGAAATCAGAATTTACCGTAACACCTGGGTCGGAACAAGTGCGTTTTACAGTTGAGCGGGACGGGCTTCTTGATGTATTTGAAAAAATTGGTGGAGTTGTGCTGGCTAATGCATGCGGACCATGTATTGGGCAGTGGGCAAGGCATAATGTTGAGAGCATTGGAAAAAACAGCATTATCACTTCATTTAATCGGAATTTTGCCAAAAGAAATGATGGTAACCCCTTGACTCATTCCTTTGTAGCCTCACCTGAATTGGTTACAGCGCTTGCAATTGCAGGGGATTTGACATTTAATCCCCTGACAGATTATCTGATTAATAATAAGGGAGAGAGTGTAAAATTAGATCCGCCCTCAGGTCTTGAAATGCCTGAGAAGGGATATGATGTTGGGAATAATGGTTATCAGGCCCCGGCAATCGACGGACGGGATGTGGATATAGTGGTGTCAAAGGATTCTAACAGACTGCAATTACTGGAGGGATTTAGTGCCTGGGATGGCGAGGATATCAAGGGGTTGCGATTACTGATAAAAGCGCAGGGAAAATGTACTACCGACCATATTTCAATGGCTGGCCCGTGGTTAAAATTCAGAGGACATCTGGATAATATCTCCAATAATATGCTAATCGGTGCTGAAAATTCCTTCAATGGTCAAACAAATCTTATTAAGAATCAATTGGATGGTTCATTAGGAGGTGTCCCAGATACGGCCAGGGCTTATAAGGCTGCGGGCCTTGGCACTATTGTGGTGGGTGATGAGAATTATGGAGAGGGCTCTTCAAGAGAACATGCCGCCATGGAACCCAGGCATCTGGGTGTACGTGTTGTTCTGGTGAAATCATTTGCAAGGATCCATGAAACAAACCTTAAAAAACAAGGGATGTTGGCTCTGACTTTTATCAATAAAGAGGATTTTGAAAATATTCAGGAAGAAGATAACATTGATGTTGTTGGGTTAACATCTTTCTCTCCTGGAAAAGACCTGACTCTGGTCATAAATCATCAGGATGGCAGTAAGGAAGAAATACAGGCAAAGCATAGCTATAACGAGAACCAGATCGAGTGGTTCAGAGCTGGTTCGGCACTTAATCTGATAAGGAAACAGAACAAAGGATAATATCTCATAAGATAGCAAATTCGATTTCCTGAAAATATTATTGACACAAATTTCTATTTCAAGGGCACATGGCTGATTTCACTCAGTTGAGTGTGTTTTAATAATCATGTTAAATAATGTGAATAATTTAACAATATAACAGTTTCAGTTATACACGTACAAAATATTTTGTTATTTTTAAAGAAAACTAACCGATTAAGATTACTATGACAAAAATCAAGGTGATAAACCCCGTGGTTGAGATAGATGGGGATGAGATGACCAGAATAATCTGGAAGATGATTAAGGAGGAATTGATTCTTCCTTATGTTGATTTGGATATTAAATATTTTGATCTTAGCATTGAAAACCGAGATAAAACAAATGATCAGGTAACAGTTGATGCCGGCTATGCAATTTTGAAGTATGGCGTAGGGATCAAGTGTGCAACAATTACACCGGATGAGGCACGTGTTGAGGAATTCGGCTTGAAACAAATGTGGAAATCACCCAACGGAACAATAAGAAATATTATTGGAGGTACAGTTTTTCGTGAACCTATATTAATCAACAATATCCCTCGACTGGTACCCGGATGGGAAAAGCCTATCTGCATTGGCAGGCATGCTTTTGGAGACCAATATAAAGCAACCGATTTCCTGGTTAAGGGAAAGGGTAAACTGACTATAACTTTTACACCCGAAGAAGGGAAACCAGAATCTTATCATGTTTATGATTTTGAAGGAGACGGCGTGTCCATGGCGATGTACAATACTGATGAATCTATTCGTGGATTTGCCCATTCCTGTTTTAACATGGCGATTAGTAAAAAGTGGCCTCTTTATCTTTCAACGAAGAATACTATTCTGAAAAAATACGACGGCCGCTTTAAAGATATCTTCGAGGAGATTTATGAATCAGATTACAAAGAAAAGTTCGAAAAAATTGGTATATTATACGAGCATCGCTTAATTGATGATATGGTTGCAGCAGTATTAAAATGGAGTGGAGGATACGTCTGGGCACTAAAAAACTATGATGGAGATGTTCAATCTGATATAGTTGCACAGGGATTCGGATCCCTCGGATTGATGAGTTCAGTTCTGGTTACAGCTGATGGGCAAACAATGGAGGCTGAAGCTGCCCATGGAACTGTCACACGGCATTACCGTCAGTATCAGAAAGGTAATCCTACATCAACCAATCCGATTGCATCAATCTTTGCATGGACCCGTGGTCTGGCATTCAGAGGAAAGAAGGACAATCTGCCTAAATTAATTGAGTTTGCTGAAAGCCTTGAAAAAACATGTATTGAAACCGTTGAGAGCGGAAAAATGACAAAGGATCTGGCACTGGTTATTCATGGTGCAGATTTAAAAGAGGAGCATTACCTAACGACGGAGGAGTTTTTTACAGCTTTACGTAATAACTTTTCCAAAAAGATGAACTAATATAAAAACCTAATCAAATGAATGCTATCAAACAAAAATTTTATGACAATGCTGTTAAAAAAGCTGCAGTAATTAGTCAATTGAAAAAGGATCACAGCGATGTGGTTGTCTCCGAAGTTACTATTGGTCACGTTTTGACTGGAATGAAGGGGATAATTAGCCTCCTTACAAGCACTTCCAAATTAGATCCGGAAGAAGGTATTCGCTTCAGGGGCTATTCAATCCCGGATCTTCAAAAGCTACTCCCAAAGGCACAGCCTGGTGGTGAACCTCTTCCTGAGGGGCTGTTTTACCTGATGTTGGTTGGGGAACTTCCAACGGATGAGAACGTAAAAGAGATACAGGATGAGTGGAAAAAAAGAGCAGAAATCCCGAAGTATGTTTTTGCTGCTTTAGATGCCCTTCCACGGGAAACGCATCCTATGAACCAGTTTGTAACGGCAATTGTTGCAATGGCCGACAGTTCCAAGTTCTTTAAGGCCTATAATGAAGGAATTAATAAAAAGGACTACTGGGACCCTACTTATGAAGAAGTAATGGACCTTATCGCCAAGTTGCCAAAAATTGCTGCCTATGTTTATCGTAGGTCCTATTTCAATGGCGATCAAATTGAGTCAGATCCAAGTCTTGATTGGGCTGCTAACCTGGCACACATGATGGGTTTTGATAACGATGAGGTTAAGCGCTTATTTCGCTTGTACCTTACTATTCATGCCGACCATGAGGGAGGGAATGTAAGTGCCCATACCACCCACCTGGTTGGTTCTACACTGAGTTCACCTCATCAGGCTTATGCAGCTGGTATGCTTGGCCTGGCAGGTCCGCTTCACGGACTAGCTAACCAGGAAGTTATCAAATGGATCCTTGCTTTGAGAGAAGAATTGGGTACTGAGCGCCCAAGCAAGGAACAAATTGCAGAATATGTTAAGAAAACTTTGAATGAAGGTCGCGTCGTGCCCGGGTATGGTCATGCCGTACTGAGAAAAACTGACCCTCGTTATGATGCACAACGGGAATTTGCATTAAGATTCATGCCGGATGATTCTGTCTTTCAGGTAGTGAGTAATATTTATGAGGTTGTGCCTCCTATCCTCTCTTCCATCGCCAAGATCAAAAACCCCTGGCCAAATGTTGATGCCCATTCCGGAGCATTGTTACTGCATTATGGAATTGACCAATATGAATTCTATACAGTCCTCTTCTCTGTATCAAGGGCGCTTGGAGTTTTGTCCCAGCTCGTTTGGGATAGAGTTTACGGTTTTGCAATTGAGCGGCCAAAATCACAGAATGAACTCTGGTTACTTGAAAAAGCCGGATTGAAGACTGATGTTGAATTTTAATTATATCTTAATTAACCAAAAAGTTTTTACTCATGGATAAAAAAATAACTGTAATTGGTGCTGGTAATGTTGGGGCTACAGTTCTTCAGGCCCTGGCAATTAAAGACCTTGTAAATGAGATTGTTGTGGTTGATGTTGCGGACGGTGTTGCCCAGGGAAAAGCCTTGGATATTTGGCAAACATCCTCAATTTTTAATTTCAATTCCAGAACTGTAGGTGTTACAAATGACTATGAGAAGACTGCCGGGTCATCTGTAATTATTGTTACTGCAGGCATTCCGAGGAAGCCGGGTATGTCGCGCGACGACCTGATCAAAACTAATGCCAGCATTGTTAAAGAGGTTACTGAAAAAGCCGTTAAATACTCGCCGGATGCTATCCTACTTGTAGTTTCAAACCCACTGGATGTGATGACTTATGCAGCAAAACTGGCCTCTAAAAAGCATCCTAACCAGGTTTTTGGTATGGCAGGAGTACTTGATGTTGGGCGATATAAAGCATTCTTAGCCAATGAATTGAACGTATCTCCTTTGGATATCCAGGCTTTGCTGCTGGGAGGGCATGGAGACACAATGGTACCACTTAAGAGGTATACTACCGTTGGAGGAATCCCTGTAACTGATTTGATTGACGATGATGTCCTTGATAAGATTATTCAGAGAACAATGAAGGGTGGCGGAGAAATTGTTAATCTTCTGGGCACCTCGGCCTGGTACGCCCCAGGAGCTTCAGTTGCTCTGATGGTGGAATCAATTCTTCGTGATCAACGCAGAGTATTCCCGGTATGTGCATATCTCGACGGACAATATGGGATGAAGGATATTTGTATGGGTGTTCCTGTTATTATGGGCCGAAACGGTATTGAGAAAATCATCGAGTTGAATCTTAATGATGAAGAACGGGAATTACTAGAGAACAGTGCAAAAGCCGTCAAAAATGTCATGAATGTCCTCGATGACTTGAAATTGTTTTAAAACACTAAATTTTTCGCTGAGTAAAAAAGGGCTTTTAAGGAAGCCCTTTTTTCGTTATTAATACCTTTATTGTATTGAAAAGACAACTCTTCTGTAATGCAAAAAAAACTTGGAATATTAAAGGAACAATTATCTGGCGAATTATTCTGGGATACTATTCATAGGACAATTTATTCTACCGATGCTTCCGTTTATAAAGAGGAACCACTGGCAGTTTCTTTTCCTAATACGGCGGACGACCTGCAAAAGCTAATTCATTTTGCAAGGGAAAATGGAACATCCTTAATCCCCAGAACTGCTGGCACATCGCTGGCGGGACAGGTTGTCGGTAAAGGGATTATCGTTGATTTTTCACGACACATGAACAAAATACTTGAACTCAATACTGCCGAAAAGTGGATTTGGGTTGAGCCGGGTGTTGTGTTGGATGAACTAAACCAATATTTACAGGAATATGGCTTGTTTTTTGGTCCTGAAACATCCACAGGTAATAGGTGTATGATTGGAGGAATGCTGGGCAACAATGCCTGTGGTTTACACTCTTTAGTACATGGAAGCACAAGAGACCATACTCTCGTCGTTGACTGCCTCTTATCCGACGGCAGCCTTGCAGCATTTCATAAGCTTGATAAGGATGAATACGAGATAAAACTTAATGGCCAGGGATTGGAAGGAGAGATTTATAGGGAGCTTCATGCCATTCTAAACAAGCCGGAAAATCAAAAATCAATAAGGGAAGAATATCCCGATCCTGAAATTCCACGCAGGAACACTGGATATGCATTGGATCTTCTACTTAACTTGAATCCTTTTAATCCTTCAGGGGAAGCATTCAATTTATCTAAATTACTGGCAGGATCTGAAGGAACCCTTACACTCTCAACACGTATTAAGCTTAATCTTATACCCTTACCACCAAAAGGAAAAGCACTGATCTGTGCTCATTTTGCGAGTGTGGAGGAAAGTCTGTTGGCAAATTTAAAGGCTCTTGAAAATAATCCAACGGCTGTTGAGTTAATGGATTCTGCAATATTAGAATGTGCCCGTTCAAATAAATCCCAGTCGGAAAACAGCTTTTTTGTTGTAGGTGAACCACGGTCTATTCTGATAATTGAGCAGTTGGCTGACAATCCAGAGCTACTTGAACAGAAGATTAATCAAACTATTAGCTCTATTAAGGAAGCTGGTTATGGATATGCCTTCCCTGTGGTTTACGGAGATGATTGCACTAAAGTATGGAATTTGAGAAAAGCCGGTCTGGGTCTGCTGGCCAATATTCCCGGAGATGCCAAATCTGTTTCAGTTATAGAGGATACTGCAGTGCCAGTAGCGAAACTGCCTGAGTATATCGCAGAGGTAGTTGAAGTTTTTAAACGCATGAATATGGAATGTGTTTATCATGCTCACGTTGGCACCGGAGAATTACATATGCGTCCCTTGTTGAATTTGAAAGATTCAGTTGACATTGGAAAATTCAGGCAAATTGCCACTGAAATAGTCTCATTAGTAAAGAAATACCGGGGATCATTGAGTGGTGAGCATGGAGATGGCCGCCTTCGGGCACCCTTTATCCCCTATTTACTTGGCGATCATAACTACAATTTAATCAAGCAAGTCAAGCGGGTTTTTGATCCTGAGGATATTTTCAATCCAGGAAAGATCGTTGATGCCCCTCCCATGGATGAGTTTCTACGCTACGAACCAGGACAAACAACTCCTGATATCGATACGGTGTATGATTTTAGCAAGGACCTGGGCATACTACGATCAATTGAAAAATGTAATGGCTCGGGTGACTGCCGGAAATCTCACTTAATGGAAGGGGCTATGTGTCCTTCTTACCAGGCTACACGGGATGAGCGAAATACCACCAGGGCCCGGGCAAATATTCTACGGGAGTTTCTTGGCAAACCAGGTGGTGAAAATCAATTTGATCATCCTGAGATTTATGATATTCTTGATCTTTGCCTCTCATGTAAGGCCTGTAAACGCGAGTGTCCTTCCACAGTGGACATGGCCAAGCTTAAAGGTGAATTTTTTCAGCATTGGTATGATACACATGGTGTTCCTCTGCGAACAAGGCTAATAGCTAATATTACAACGCTAAATAAGTTTGGAAGCCTATGGCCAGCCCTGACCAATACTCTACTAAATAATCGTGGTTTCTCAGAGCTGTTCAAACGGTTTTTAGGATTTGCGCAGGGGCGCAGTTTGCCATTAATTTCTAAAACCACAGTCAATAAATGGGCAGATAATAACCTTGTTCGTATAAATCCTTCTGAAAAAGAAGCGAAGGCTGATGTTTGTTTATTCCTGGATGAATTCACCAATTATAATGATGCTGGAATCGGTATTACTGCTATCAAACTACTTATTGCTTTAGGATATCGTGTTATACTCCCCCCCCGTTTCCTTTCAGCCCGATCATATATTTCCAAAGGATTGCTTCGGAAGGCTCGGAAAATTGCCGAAATGAATGTTCAATTACTTCATGAATTAGTGGATGAATCTTTACCATTGATCGGGATCGAGCCATCAGCCATTCTTGGGTTCCGTGATGAATACCCTGAACTGGTATCAGATGAGCTTAAACAGGATGCTATCAAGCTATCGAAACATACTTTGATGATCGACGAATTCCTTGCAAATGCTATGAAGGCCGGGGAGATTGATGAGGGATTATTTACTGAAAAGTCTCAGCATATACGATTGCACGGACACTGTCAACAGAAGGCCATAGCGTCCACAGAATCAACACGCTATATTCTTGGTTTCCCTGAAAACTATACTGTTGATGAGATCCCTTCAGGATGTTGTGGGATGGCTGGGTCTTTTGGATATGAAAAAGAACATTATGAGCTTTCCATGAAAGTTGGAGAGTTGGTGCTATTTCCTGAAATCCGCCAAACTCCTGAGGAGACACTCATCTGCGCTCCTGGCAGGAGCTGCAGACATCAGATTAAGGACGGGACCGGGCGGAAATCCTATCATCCGGTTGAAATATTGTACGAGGCTTTTAAAAGGTGATTCAGGTTAATTCCCACTCGCTTGCGCTCGCTCGTCAATTCAGGGGATTCAGGGTAAAGTTGTCAGCATCGAGGTGGGCAGGAAAGCGTTCTTTGAATTCCAACTGATCCAACAGATTTATTTTTCGTGTAAAATGTCCTTCGGTGTCACAGCCAATAGATTCAATAGTTCTCCCTTTATAGTCTATTAACATTGAGTTACCGCAATGGTCAAGGCCTGTGCCATCCACTCCCACCCTGTTCAAACCAACCACATAACACTGATTTTCAATAGCTCTTGCAGCTAACAGAGTGTTCCAAACATTCTTTCGTGAAGCTGGCCAGTTTGCAACATTAATTAAAAGATCATAGTCGTTATTGTTCCTTGACCACACAGGGAAACGAATGTCATAACAGATTTGGGGCAGTATCCTCCAGCCCTTGTATCCAATAACTACCCTTTCACGCCCTGTAGTGAAATTCCTGTGCTCATCTCCCATGCGGAAAAGGTGCCTCTTGTCGTATTGCCCTATGATCCCTTCAGGTGTTACAAATAATAAGCGGTTATAATAATTCGATTCTTCAACAATTATAAGACTGCCGCACACAGCTGTTGAATATTTTGAAGCCATTTCTTTCATCCAGTAAACCCCGGGCCCATCAACATCTTCAGCATTGGATTCAACATTCATTGTAAAACCAGTGGTAAACAATTCGGGAAGAATAACTAGGTCAGTTGGCGGCAATTCATCCAGGATCTTTTTAAATCTCCTAAGATTGGCCTTTGGGTCTTCCCAGCGCAGGTCGGCCTGTATCAGGCTAATGGTTATAGGGATTGACATCTATAAGTATTAAATCATAAAAAATATTTATTCAAATTTACCAGTATAAAAAGAATTATTCGAATTAAAGATTGTGAATTTTTGTTTTTTACCACGTAGTAGTCACAAAGGATCTCGCTAAGGCACACTAAGGATTTTAGAATCAAGCGAAAATTAGAGCTCTTCGTAAAGGTCATTAATCATATTCTGGCTAATATTGCATAAAACCGAACTTTGTTAAAATGAAAAAGCTAGCTATTTTATTTGTTTCGATATTATATTTGGGCATTGCCTTACCAGGTGCTGCGCAGACCACCGTCAGCGCTGTAAAGGTTGGCTCACGAATCGATGTGTCGATCAATAACAATTTTTTCACTCAGTATATTTTCTCTGATGATGAAAAATACCCTTTATTCTTTCCGGTAAACGGGCCTTCCGGCTTTAGTGTCACATCTATGCGAAACAGCCTGTATCCTCATCATAGTTCTCTTTTCTTTGGATGCGACAGGGTGAATGGGGGGAATTACTGGCAGGAAGGCCTTGAGAGAGGGCAGATCAAGACACTCAGGGCTGAGATTGTTGAATCAGGTGGAGATAAGGTTGTTATTGAAAACGAATGTATATGGATCCGTCCGGGAGCATTGTCCCCTATTCGGGATGTTCGGACAATAACTATTAGCTCTCCATCTCCAGATGTGTATCAGATTGATTTTGATGTGACCCTGGAGATGCTGATGGATGTGAAGATTGAAAAGACTAACCATTCCTTCTTCAGCGGCAGGATGGCGCCTGATCTTTCAGTAACCGGCGGCGGCCACATGGTAAATGCTGAAGGAGGTGCCGGTGAAAAGGGGGATAATGGAACATTTGGAAAAAGATCCCCCTGGATGGACTGCTACGGAACAAGGAATGGCAAGGTAGAGGGAATGGCAATAATGCAACATCCTGAAAATAAATGGTATCCTTCACCATGGTTTACCCGCGATTATGGATTCTTCTCACCTACTCCAATGTACTGGCCTGAAGATGAGAAAGCCGGCACTACTTTCAAGAAAGGTGATACCTTAAAACTACGTTATAGGGTATTGGTTCATGGTGGAAATACTGAACAAGCGGGGATAAAAGAAGCCTTTAAGGACTACAGAGATAATTAAGATACAAGATACAAGACGAAAGATACAGCCTTCGGAAGAACCAAGATCAAAGATTCAAGACTCAAGTAAGGTACAAAATATAGGCCATACGGGTTAAAGATATATTCCCTGTTACCTGGTCCCTGTTCCCCAATATTTCCCTACTTTTGATCTCAAAGCCCTATACCATGAATAAATTCATCTTTGCAATTATTTTACCCTGCCTTCTCCTTACTGCCTGCAATTCAAAGGGAGATCTTTCCAATGAGATTATTAAAGTTGAATTCTCAGACGCAGGATTAGAATCGGTGACTCAAATAGAATCAGGATTTAGGTTAAATATTGAAGAGGATAATTTCCTGATCATTATCGATGATGATACTATAAGTTCTGAAAGCCTAACTAACAGGAAGATTACTGTTAAAGATGGAATCCGAACGGAAGCTTGCCTCGTAGGAGATTACCAGATAGAAGTGGTTTATGAACTTCAGCCCGGATGGGAATTTCTTAGTAAGCAAGTGTTCATAAACCATGCTAAAAAAGAATCCTTTAGAGTGCAAATTGTCAATCCATGGCTGCTTAAACTGGAAAACAGTATTGATGAACAGCAGGATGTTACAGGTGGACGGTACGGAAAGATTCTAAGGTATTCTGATCAGAAAACGGGCTCCTTTTTTCTAATCCAAAATCCCTATACCCAATATAGTTTTGAGGACGGGATGATAGATGGGGAATATACAGCTGAGATGTTGTGGGATTTGTCCACCGGAGCCTTTGTCACAGACAGGGCCTGCCTGGGACTATATAATCTTACAGGTAATACTTCCCGTCATGATATTTTGCATGAATGGTCATACACCGCTGACCCAGAAACATTTGTTAATGAGGGCATCCGGATGGATTATGCTGAAATCCGGGCAATTACTGATTGTGCCAGTGCTTTTGTGATGATAGATCCTAAGAAATCGACCAAGGTTCATATAGGCTGGTGCGAGAATGATTATCAAATTGATGTAGCTAAACCGGAAGGAAGGAAAGAGTATCTCCGAATCATTGACCAGGCAGCTGCAGTGGGTTGCGAAAATGTGCTTTTCACTCCTAATAATAGTGTTTATGGTCCATTGGAAAATAATCGCGATGCATGGGGATGGGAGAATCTTTTGTGGCTGGGGCTTGGGCAGAAAGTTAGAGCAGGGGAATGGGTGCCGGGCAAAGACACATTACCTGCTTACATTCAGGAGATGTTGGATTATGCCAAAGACAAAGGGGTGAAACTGATGGCCTATGTTTACCCTTCCCTGCCATTTATGCAGAATCCTGAATGGACTGCATGGCGGACAAGCATTGGCCTGAAACCCGAGCATTACCTGACCGTTGATACAGGTTTAAAATCATACCAGGACTGGTTTGTTGATATGTGTATTGCATTTTATGAGCAAACAGGTATTTCGGGATATTCCTTTGATCATTGGTGGATTGCTTATGAAGATGAGGCTGGATTGGTATCTAGTAAATACCAGCAATGGTATGGCGCAAGAAGAATTCTGGAAGAGCTCCGTCGTCGTGCCCCTGAGATTGTTATTGACGGCCGTCAGCAATACCATAATTTCGGTACATTTACCTGGTTAGCCGGCACATACCCCCACCCCACGATGTCTGATGAACAGCCTGGGAGCTTTAATCCATTTCCAGATTTGAGCACCGATCGTATTAGTGCCGATCGTCAGCGCTATGTAGCCCATCGTCTGATGGTCAGAGATTTCACACCAATTGAGATTCTCCCGGGATTTATCACCCATCAGACACAACGCAGCGATGCCAACCGGGTGATGCGCAGAGATACTTACCGCCAAAGGGATTGGGATTACCTGGGATGGAAATACAGCATTATTTCCACTATAGCCACGGCACCTTTTAATCTGGTCATTAACTACCTGCCTGCCAGGGATACTGCTGAGCTTAATAATTTCTCACCAGAAAGCCAGGCCTTTTTTAATAAATGGCTGAGTTTTACTGACCAGCATATTGACATCCTGAAGAACATTCGGCCTATCCTTGGCCAGCCAATGGTAGGACGCTGTGATGGGACTGCTGCAATTGATGATGATCATGGTTATGTCTTTTTATTTAACCCCAATTATCGTCAACTGCCGGCTGAATTCACTCTGGATCAATCCATTGGCCTTCAGTCCGGTCAGGAATTTATCATTCGCGAGATTTATCCCGATAATCAGAAGAATTTAGCTCATCCTGAAAAGGGATTCTTTGATTATGGTGATATCGTGAAAATTAGTATGACTGGAACCTCATCATTGGTTCTTGAAGTTGTTCCACTTGCCAATAATTTTGGATCAACAGTTTTATTTAATACAAGTGGTGAAATAGTCACTGACGGATCCATCTTGAAAATTGAGCAGGCCAAAGGGATAATAGGGACAAAACAGGATATTCTGGTTTATCACCCGAAGGCTGAATCAATTAATCAGGTTAAGGTTAACGGGATTGAAGTCAAGCATAAAACTATTGGAAATATTATTCGTTGTGAATTGAATTTCCAGGGAGAAGAATTTCGTATGGCTCAGCAAATTGATCAATATGCCGGTGAAAATACTGAACAGGAATATAGATTGGAATTCACTATCCCACAAAGGATTAAAGATCAATTATCTGCTCGAAAAGAGCTATGGCCAATTGTATATTCTGAAGATGATTTAAAGGCTCCATGGGTTGATCCCTCCAGGTTACTTCTATTCATGAACATTGCAGATCCGTATCGGGAGAAGCAGGAAGAATGGAAAGAGGGAGACCAAACCCGATCACGAACGGTTAGAATCCCCATGAAGCCAGAGGAAATCAAATTAGAGATTGATGGTAAGGAAATACCTGTTTTAGATGCTTATAATGGAGTGTACTCTTATGTTACCAGAACCTTTTTGGGTTTCTATGTTGATGTTTCAACACTGACAGCTGATGTGCCCCATAATATCCGCTTGGTTTTGCCAAAGGACCTAAAACCCGGTCAGTTTCAGGGATTATTTTTTGATCATGTAGAGGATGAATATACGGACGAAATAAGGCAAAAGGCAGAGGGCAGAAGGCAGAAGTAAGGCAGAGGGCAGAGGGTAGAAGGCAAAAGTAAGGCAAAAATCATTTTAAGAATATTTATTTACTTTAAGCTAAAATCAATTTCATGAAAAATATAGCTGTATTCTGTGGTTCCAGCGCAGGTAATAATTCAATATATTCTACAGGAGCTAAGGATCTTGCCAGATTTCTTGCAGCGGAAGGAATTACATTAATAACAGGCGGAGGCTGGGTTGGGATAATGGGTGTTATTGCCGATGAGATGCTTCTTTGCGGGGGATCAGTAATCGGAGTTATCCCTGGATTTCTTGTTGATAAAGAGGTAGCTCATAAGGGTCTTAGCGAAATAATTGTTGTTGAGACAATGCATGATCGTAAAAAAATGATTGAGCAGCTTGCCGATGGATTTATTGCATTACCCGGTGGTTTCGGCACACTGGATGAAATTTTCGAGATAATCACCTGGGCTCAGCTGAATATTCATAATAAACCATGTGGAATATTAAATGTCAATGGCTTTTTTGATAATCTTTTTGAACACATTCATCATATGGTAAAAGAAGGATTTGTGGCCAATGGATATCTTGGCATGATAATAATGGATTCGAGTCCGGAAAGCTTGCTGAATAGAATGATGAATTACTCGCAACCTGTCATGGATAAGGCAAAGATTGCTCTTGGAAATCGTATATGACCAAACGCGATGTCATAAATAAAGTCTTAAGAGGTGATAAACCAAATTATACCCCATGGTCATTCAAGTTTACCCAGGAACCTAAAGCTTTACTACAAGAGTATTTTTCTACACTTGATCTGGATTTTGTCCTCGAGAACCACATCTTGAATTTGGGATCAGACATTGGGTTTTTTGAGGAGATCAGGAAAGATCATTTTCAGGACGTATTCGGTGTTGTCTGGGATAGAAGCATCGACAAAGACATTGGAAATCCTTCGAATCAAATATTCAATGAGCCAAGTCTCAAGGGATATAGTTTTCCGGATCCGCTTGATCCCAGGTTCTTTGCTGATATTAAGCCTTCTATAAAGAATAAGCCGGATCTTTTCCGTGTTTTTCAAATTGGCTTTTCCTTATTTGAGAGAGCCTGGGCTATGCGGGGAATGGAAAACCTTCTAATGGATTTTTTCATTAATCCTGATTTTGTGAGGGATCTTTTCGATAGCATCGCTGATTATAATATCACCCAACTTAAACATGCATGCACTTATGATATTGATGCTATATATTTTGGTGATGACTGGGGCCAACAAACAGGTCTTATCATGGGATCAAAATTATGGCATGAATTTTTATTGCCGCCGATAAAGAGGATGTATAGTGCTGTCAAGAAAGAAGGCCGCCTGGTTATGATCCATTCTTGTGGCAAGGTAGACGAGCTATTTCCCTCTCTGATTGATGCCGGACTTGATTGCTTCAATCCATTTCAGCCTGAAGTGATGGATGTATTTGATCTCCATAAAAAGTATAATGGCCGGCTGGCTTTCCATGGAGGCCTGTCGATACAGAAAATCTTACCCTACGGTACTCCTGAAGAAGTAAAAAAGGAATCTGAGAAGCTGATCCGGATGGGCAGACAGGGTGGATATATTTTCTCTCCATCGCATTCAGTTGAAGGAGATACATCACTGGAGAATATCCTGGCTTTTATTGAAGTGGCTAAAAATCAGTAATAATGGTAAATTGTAAATTATTAATGGTGAATTATGAATTCCCTGAATCACCTTGAATCACAGCGACAGCAGGGAGCGAAATCACTTTGAATCACCATATTAACCCAATCTACCAATCCACCAATCCACAAATCCACCAGTCTACCAATCTGCCAATCTATTTCCCCAACTCCTTACTTCCCTATTTTCCACATATCATCCTCAATCAACAGGCATTTCGCAATCATCTCACGACAATAATCGAGATCTCCGGTATTACTATCGGTGTTATTGGTTCCGAAAGCGAATTTTACTCCCTGATCCCTGGCTCTTTTAATAAAAGTTTCACTAGGTATCTTGTACCTGTTATTGATTTCAATGGCTACTTTATTCTTTTTTGCAGCTTTAATAACCTTGTCCATTCTCTCCTCAGTCCATAGTTCGTCGTATTTATCTGCGATGACTTCCGGAAGGAATGTTGGGTTCACATAAATGTCTATTGGTTCAGTATTGATAATTTTAACAATTCTGTCAACCAGGTCATCCATAAACTTTTGTTCTTCAGAAATCTTTGCTTCCTCCGGGATCCAAAGCCTGACCCTTTTTCCATTATCATCAGTATATGTCATGGCATCTGTAAACACATAATCGAATTTATCGATCACATCTTTTGAAAAAGTGGTTACCCATTCCCTACCCTCTGCCTGCATTCCCAAATAGAAAGGGCTGTCCTTCATAGAATCGAGAAATGCGAGAGCCCCTGCATCATCATTCACTGGAAATCCTACTCCGCAATTTACTGCAACGCCGTACTTTATCCCACTTTTTTCTGATTTCTCAACTGCTGTCTCATAAGTCATATCACCTTTAAGATGAATATGATAATCTATCAGGGGGTAGCCCACCGGGTCTGGTGTATCCTTAAGTATATCAATGAAATCAGTAATAAGCGAAAACAGCTCATTATATTTTGGCCAGAGGGCATCTTCGGCGAAATCAAATGCTGTATGACCGGGCCCAGCTTTACCACTTGTGATAAAGAAGATAGCAGGAACTCCTTTTACGTGGAAGGGATGGTGGTCTGAATTGGCAGCAGGGCCCCGGCGCATGATTTTTGGCAAATAATTTTTATTGGTATTCAGCGTTTCTATTATCTCCGTTTCCATGGGCCAGGTTTCAGCATTGAATAATGTAACTCCGTCTTCCCCGGTACAAACCATATCAAGATTGATGACCATACGGATTTTTTCCATCGGAAAAAGAGGGTTATCAGCATAATACCTTGAACCCCATAAACCTCTTTCCTCGCCTGGGAAAAGCATAAAAGCGTAGGAATAATGCGGCTTCTTTCCTGTTGCAAAATGGCGGGCTAAATCCATAACCATAGCTGTTCCGGATCCATTATCATTGGCTCCGGGGAATTGAACATCACCATACATTCCCATTCCGTCATAATGAGCAGTGAATACTATCCATTGATCAGTTTTCCCCGCAACATAGCCTACAACATTTTGGGTGGAGTATTCCTGCATAAAATTATTTACGTTATCTATCTTTATTTCAGTAAGATTTTCCGGCTTTATTGATTCATGGAGTTGAATTTTAACGAAGGGATCAAAATTCGCCCTAGGGACACCAAAGGGCAGCCTGTAGACCACTTCAATTATTCCTTTTTTGAAGATTGTTTCGCCAAACAGGATTCCTTTTGCAAAATCATATAGTTCTTTATTATTAATACCAATTGAATCAATTAAGAAGAAGGCATCCGGATTTTTTGATACCATTCCCATAAATCTTCTTGAATTCTTCAATACCGCTGCATCCAGAGTAACAACAGGGAATGTTCCCTTCAATGTTGGTGAAGATGCCTCTACCAGCAAATGACCATCTGTAGTTGCCTTTTCCCCATCGAACCATACATCTGATTTAGTTTGAGAGTTAACTGGCAGTTCGTGATACTGGTAATAATTATCTCCAAATGATTTCAGCTTCCAGTTCGACAATTCAGAAGCGATATAATCAGCTGCAAGGCTATCCCCGCGATTCACATATCCTCTTCCAAAGAATTCAGGTGAGCAAAGCTGTTTGAGAACTTCCCTGGTGTACTTTAGGTTTTGAGAAAAACCATTGTTAACTGTAAGAATTGAAATTGTGAGGAGAAGAAGGGAAAACTTTTTCATATTGAGAGTTTTTGTAAAAATAGAAAAAATAATACCCTATTTTGTTCCCAATTCCTCCTTTAACTTCTCTACTTCACTCTCATATAAATCCAATGCCTTGACCTGTAAGTTAGTCGGGGCTCCCTGGTAGCCGCCAACTGCACTATAAATTTCAGCAATCTTCTCCCTTAACCTAATTTGTCCTGGTATACCACTTTCTCCTGGTTGGGTGGCAGAAATAGATTCATGCATTGCTGCATATTTTTCCACTTTTACCTGGGCTTTTTTCTTTGCCGACTTACTTTTGGCTGATTCTAATTCAGCTTGAGCAGCAGCCTGCCTGCTTAAAACTTCCTCATCAACAGCGGCAAGGTCTTCAAGCATATTGTAAGCACGCATCATCGTTTCATGCCGCAGTTTTCTATCGGCACCAGAATGGGTAAGTTTAGGATTCTCATTTAAGACCAGTTCTGTTTCATAAGTTTCTTTGCCTTTTATCAGCTTAAGCTTATATGTACCTGCTTCCAAAGAAGGACCAAATGCCGCCTCGAACAATGGAATGGGTGATTTAGGTACCTTAGGTGGATCAAGATTGATAGGTACAGTAACCAGGTTAATTCCCTTACGACCGCCTGCCTGAACTTTTTTGATAAACTTGCCTTCAGAATCGTACAATTCCATATAAAAATCGCCAAAAGTATGCCGCTTTTGTAGATAATAGGCTATTCTTGGTACATTAGCATAATTCGGGCCTACAAACTCCTGATCACCGGCAAAATCCTGCAAACCGGTTTCGGAAATAAAATTGAAGGGGCGTAAAGGCAGGAAAGCAAGGTTTTGATTCATTTTTTCGCTTGTAAGATGTCTTAGAGGTGTAATATCATCGATGATAATGATTCCACGACCATGGGTGCCTAACACCAGATCACTCTTATCAGACTGAATAGCAATTTCATAGACAGCGACTTTTGGTACCTTGTTTTTAAATCTATTCCATTGTTTTCCATGATCGAGACTAATGTACAATCCAAATTCCGTACCCAGGAATAGAAGATCCGGGTTTACAAGATCCTGTTTGATTGTGTGGCAGTAAGCTTCAATATCTTCAGTAACCAAAGAAGTCCAGCTTTGTCCATAATCTGAAGTATGGAAGATATAAGGATTCAGATCACCATTTCTGTGAGCATCAACAGTTATAAATGCCTCTTCTTCTTTGAAAAATCCAGGCTCAATCTGCGAGATGAATGCATTTTCCGGCAAACCTTCAATTTGATCATTCAATAAAGTCCAGCTTTTCCCTCCATCCCTTGTTAATTGCACATTACCGTCATCCGTTCCAATCCAAATAATTTGCTCATTCAGGGGAGATTCAGCTATAGAATAGAGGCAGGTATTATTTTCTGCCGTACTATTGTCGATTGTCAGTCCTCCTGATGCTTCCTGCTGCTGGCGGGTTGGGTCATTGGTTGTCAGATCAGGAGATATCCTCTCCCAGGAATTACCTCTGTCTTTCGAGCGATAGAGATATTGTGAACCTGCATAGAGCCAATTTGTTTTTGCTCCAAAGACGACAGGTGCATCCCAGTTAAAACGCAGATTATCTGTTCCTTCTTCAGGAAATGGCTTGATATACTTCTGTTCGCCAGTTGAATGATTCGTGCGGTACATTCTACCACCCTGGTATTGTGAATATGTTATTTCCGGATTATCCGGATCGGCATATGCATAGAAACCATCACCAAATCCAATATTTTCCCAGCTGGCATTTCCGATACCTCCTGGTTTTCTGGATGGCCCACGCCAAGATCCATTGTCTTGTAATCCACCATAGACATAATATGGTTCCTGATTATCCAGGCTTACATGATAAAATTGAGATACTGGAAGGCACTGAACAAAATTCCATGAATTTCCCTGATCTGATGAAATGTACATACCCCCATCTGTACCCATATACAACTGCCTGTTATCTAATGGATTTATCCATAATGCATGGGTGTCGCTATGGTATCCGCCTCCAGTAACCGAAGGACTGGAAAACTGTTGTCCTCCATTCTTGCTAACCCAAAGCTGGGAAGCGGGTTTATATATACGGTCCTTTTCAACCGGATCGGTAACTATATATGAATAATAAAAGGGACGATCCCCCATCTGGGGTTGTTCGGATAATTTTTCCCAGCTAGAGCCTTGATTATCAGATTTATATAGTGCTGATTTTTCAGTCTCAATTAAAGCATACAATGTATGAGGCTCTATTACCGAAATATTAAGGGCAATTCTGCCAATAGTTCCATCCGGCAGATCTTTTTGAAGTTGGTTCCAGCTGATACCACCATCAATGGATTTAAACAGACCCGAACCAGGGCCGCCAGAACGAAAGGTGTGAGCCTGACGCCTGAAATCCCACATTGCAGCATAAAGAATATCAGGGTTTTTAGGATCCATCACCAGGTCGGAACAACCTGTTGAAGAATTTCGGTAAAGAAGCTTGATCCATGTGCTTCCACCATCAGAAGTTTTGTATACTCCCCTATCTTCGCTATCGCCCCAAAGAGCTCCCAGAACTGCTACATATAGAATATCAGGATTTTTGGGATGGATGATTATCCTGGCTATTCTCTCAGAATTCTCCAGACCTTTAAATTCCCACTTCTCTCCTCCATCAACAGTCCTGTATATACCTGTACCTACCGATGCGCTATTCCGTGTCCAGACTTCGCCGGTACCAACCCATACAGTATCAGGATGTTGTTGGTCAATTCGTATGGTGCCAATAGACTGGGTATACTCATCAAAAACTGATTTAAAAGAAGTTCCCTTGTTAATTGATTTCCAGACGCCTCCGCCTGCAGCTCCAACCCAAATGGTGTTTGGGTCAGCATTTTCAGCATCAATAGTAATTATGCGGCCGCTCATCTTTGCCGGGCCAATCTGCCGGCCCGTTAAATCGCCAAAAGTGGCATCAGAAATCTGGGCCGTTAGTGTCGAAAAAACCAATCCCGCTAGCAAGACCAGGTTAGTTATCAATATTTTTTTCATGACTTACTTAACTGGTTTATCAAACTTTCCAGCACCCAAATCAACATTTAGTACTGTTTCATCAATTACGATTGTACTCATTACCTGGCCATTCATTTTGGTTTCAATTTTGCCTGGATAAACAAATCCATCACCCTCCTGATAATTACTCATAAAAGTATCAGATTCCATTACCTGACCTTGCATTTTGATTTTTGAATTCATTTTGATAACCACATAATTTTCGGCGTCTATATAATAAGTATATACATCCTCATCCTTTGAAACAGCTTTTATTACATTGCAATCAACGCCTTCAATTTCCTCATTTTCCTCCAGGCTTACTTCATAGCCTTTATCTTTCCAGTTCCACAACATTCCTTCATAATCTGCCTGAACTTTAACAGATTTTAATTCATCCTCGCTCATGGCCTGAGGTTCTGTCATTCCAGCAAAAGGATTAAGGCTCCAACCCTCTTCTCCATTATAGGTTTGAATTAAAGTCATGTCCTGGAAAGTTGCCTCAATACGAAATTTGTTTGGAGCGGCGGCATACTGTATAAAGGGAATTTCAAGCCCCATCTGGATCATTTTTCCAGTTGATTGAGAGTTTTTTGAGGCGAGCATCGTTTCCTGGCCAGAGACTTCAAAATAATTCTTCAGAACTTCTTCAAGACTCTGTGCAGATACAAATGCTGTTGACATAAAAAGGACAGCTGCAATACTTAGAGATAATTTTTTCATGGTTTTTAATAATTTTATTTTTTTACAAATCTACCTGATTAGGAATAAGTACAAACAAATATATTGCAAATTGGTTGGAAAAATCGGTGAATCATTAAATTGTATCGGTAAAACTATTTGAACAAGGCCTATGGAATATGCAAATTGGTTAATGGGCGTACTGATTTTATTTCAAGCATGTCAATCAAAAAACCCTCTGCTACTCATGTTCTCGACCATCCCGGAAAACTTATTACGCCAGGATTTATTGATAGCCATCTGCACTTCTTAACAGGAGGAATTCATTTCCAGGATAAGAAAGTTCGCCACTGAGGAAATCATCAAACATAAACAGCCAGCCTTTGGATAGATTAGTATAAATTATATGTTTAAGTTCAGCAGTATCCAAAACAAAATCTGAACATTCAATAATGCATTAACATAACAAATAAGTATGTAATTTTATATAATTATTAAAACATACTATCATGGCTAAATCACAAGATGCTAAGAAGAACGTAAAGAAAGAACCCCTTAAGACTGCTAAAGAAAAAAAGGCAGAAAAGCGAGAGAAGAAAGCTAAAAGGGATTAATAATTACTTGAAACTGAATAATACGACAACTATTTGATCGCAATCGTGGTTTTCAAGCTCATTGTTCAGTTTGCAATTATGCCCTACCTTTGTGGAAATTATTCTAAATGATTCAATTTGAAGATTTAAATCTTTCCAAACAAATACTGACCGCAATTGATGAGTTAGGGTTTGACAGGCCAACCCCTATACAGGCACAAGCCTACAATGTTGTTCTTTCGGGTAAAGATCTGGTAGGAATAGCACAAACAGGTACAGGGAAAACATATGCTTATGTGCTCCCTTTGTTGAGGGATATCAAGTTTTCAAAGCAAGTTAACCCTAGATTATTAATATTGGTTCCTACCCGGGAACTGGTATTACAGGTTGTTGAGCAAATAGAGAGCCTAACAAAATATCTTACTATTAGAACTTTAGGTGTTTTTGGAGGGGTCAATATTAATACGCAAAAACAGAAGGCGGCTCAGGGCACCGACATTCTTGTGGCCACACCCGGGCGTTTATATGATCTGGTCGTAAGCAGAGCAATACAACTGAATGGAGTCAAAAAACTGGTGATTGATGAGGTTGATGTAATGTTGGATCTCGGATTTCGTTTCCAATTGACAAATATCTTTGATTTTCTTCCAGATCGCCGTCAAAACATCATGTTTTCAGCTACCATGACAGAGGAGATTGATGCTCTGATTGATAATTTCTTTATTGCTCCAACCAAAATATCCGTTGCTTTAAGTGGTACTCCTTTAGATAATATCGCCCAACAATGTTATCGGGTACAGAATTTTTACACGAAAGTTAATTTGTTAACACACTTATTGTCTGATAAGGATGAATATCAAAAAGTATTGGTTTTTGTGTCCAACAAAAAAAACGCAGATAGACTATTTGAAGCTTTAGAAGAGAAACATGGATCAGAAACCGGTATTATACATTCTAATAAAACCCAGAATTATAGAATCAAGTCGGTCAAAAAATTTGATGAAGGGAAAAACAGGGTATTGGTTGCGACTGATGTAATAGCCAGGGGATTAGACTTAGAAAGGATTACTCATGTGATCAATTTTGATACTCCCGGTTTTCCTGAAAATTACATGCATCGTATAGGTAGGACTGGCAGAGCTGAACAGCAGGGGAAAACTATTTTATTTTACACCGATGCGGAAAAAGAGGCAAAAGAAGCGATAGAAAGTTTGATGGATTACAAAATTCCATTAATGGAATTCCCGGGTGATGTAGAGATATCAAATGAGCTTATTCCTGAAGAGCGGCCTAAAGAGACTCCAAATAATCCGAATAGAAATATAAAAACAGAGACCCGGGGGCCAGCTTTTCACGAGAAGAAAGAAAAAAACAAGAAGACCAATCAGGGTGGATCCTACCTCAGGAAAATGAAAACCTATAAAAAGCCTCAAACCAGAGGGGATAAAATCATGAATAGACGCAGTAAAAAGAGATAGCCATTTTTGGTGCAAATGAAAATTAGCTTTTTGTTTCTGGATTTGCCAAGGCTTGACAGAAATATCTTCTTGACTGCGGAGTCTTTCTTACTTCGGTTTTTTCAAAAGGCTATCAAGTCCATTAGGTGTAAACCTACTCAGATACTCATGCATTGCAGAGTATTATCCGGGAAAATTATTATCACTTTTTGACCAGGTTTTGTTATTCTTAATACCTTTAAGCAAAACCTTTATTGATATTATCTATTAAATTGTATGATAGGCCCAAATTGAATATAGACCCTGAATGGAAGTTGCCACATTAAGAGAAATCAAACAAGAATTGAGTATCCGTACACAAAAGGAACTCGTTGAACTCTGCCTGCGTTTATCGAAATTCAAAAAGGAAAATAAAGAGTTATTAACCTACCTTTTGTTTGAAGCATCTAACGAAGCAGCCTATATTAAGGGGATTAAAAGCATTATAGCTCAGGAATTTAAACTGATAAATAAAAATAGTTATTACTATATTAAGAAGAGTGTTCGCAAGATATTACGAGGAGTCAAGAAATACATCCGCTACTCGAAGAAGAAAGGAACGGAGGTAGAATTGCTGCTATATTTTTGTTCAGAATTAAAACAAATGAGCCCTTCTTTTTACAAAAGCAATCCCTTATATAATATGTACAATCGCCAAATTGAAGTCATCAAAAAGGCTATTTCTACTATGCATGAGGATTTGCAATATGATTTCGAAGCCGAATTAAATGACCTATTACTCATAAAATGAATGTGTTACTGGTATATCCTCTGTACCCTGATGCCTATTTTGGTTTCAAACATGCTGTACGTTTCATATCTAAAAAAGCTTCGATTCCTCCTATAGGTTTAATAACTGTATCTGCCATGTTACCTGACAGTTGGCATAAGAAGCTGGTCGACATGAATGTCTCACCCCTATTGACCAGTGATCTTGAATGGGCTGATTATGTTTTTATAAGTGCCATGATGATACAAAAGGAATCGCTAAAACAGGTGATAGCAGAGTGCATAAAGCATCAGGTGAAAATAGTTGCAGGGGGCCCTCTTTTTACGCATGATTACGGCAATTATCCTCAAATAGACCATTTCATATTGAATGAAGCGGAGGTTGCTTTTCCTGCTTTCCTGAATGATTTAGAAACGGGGAAGCCTCCACAAAACATATACCGAGCAGATAAATTTGCAGATATTATAGACTCTCCGGTTCCTGATTTCCATTTGTTGGCCCGAAAGGAATATGCTTATATGAATATTCAGATTTCACGTGGATGCCCCTTCTCATGCGAATTTTGTGAAATTCCTTCACTACTTGGCCACAAGGTTAGAATGAAGGGAACCAATCAAATTATCAAAGAACTTGATACGCTTTATAATTGGAGAAGTAGTATCAGGATAAAAGTCAGGCAGGACTGAGTAAAATTCAGCACAAAATGCTCAATTATCCATATGACAATTGCCGAATAGTGTCTCCTGTTATTATAATGGCGGTATCAATATCTTTCTCTGTAACCATTAGGTTGGTTACCGCCCTAATATTCTTTTTATCAACTGCCAGCATCCATAGGCCTTTTTCATCCCAAATCTTTCAATGCCTTGACAAACACATCCAATTCGGCCGGTGTTGTAAACACATTGGGGGTAATCCGGCAACCATGAACCCCTGCCCCATCAATAGCTACGGTATATATTTTGTATTTATCCAGCAGGGTTTTAGCAAGATCCCCAGGCTTTATCCCCTTGATTCCCACATTAGCAATCGCACATGATCTGGTTGGATCTTCGGGCGTATTCAAAATAATATGCGGCAATGATCTGACCTGGTTGGTCCAGTAGTTTTGCAGGTAATGTAAACGGGCTTCCTTGCGTTCCGGGCCGATCATCATGTAATAGTCAAGAGCGTTTGAGATTGCCAGATCAGTATGAACAGGATGAGTTCCGGTATGGTTCAGTTGGGAAATGTCATCATCTTCTCGTTTGCCTTCAGCGAGCAGGGGCCAGATATTAGGGATATGCTTCTTTTTAACATATAAAAAGCCGGCTCCCAGAGGAACGCTAAGCCATTTATGGAGACTGGTACCATAATAATCGCAATCCAGATCGCTTAAAGAAAAGTTGATGTGTGCAAAAGCATGGGCTCCATCCACCATCACCTGTACACCTTTGCTATGGGCCATATCACATATTTTCCTTACAGGCAGTATGTGTCCGGTAATGTTGATCATGTGACAAACCATTAATAGCCTGGTTTTATCAGTAATAGCACTAGCATAGAGATCAACAATCTCCTTATCAGAAACAGGATGGTTTGGAACAGATACAATCTTGTTGACAACACCGTGTCTCCTTGATACCAGTTTGAACATCTCAAGCATGGCTCCATAATCCTGCTCCGCCATAACCGCTTCATCTCCCTGTTCCCAATGTATGCCGCCAATAATCAAATCAAGCGATTCAGTTGTATTTCTGGTTATAATCAACTCATCGGCCGGGCAGCCAGCTATCTTGGCCAGTTTTTCAACCATTTTCTTTTTGTTCTCTCTCTGAACGGTCCTCATGTAATATGAACCCTGATAATTAACATCACGGACATGTTGAATAAAACTTTCGAGAGTCTCCTGAGGTTGAATGCAGTAATAGCCATTTTCGAGATTGATATAGTCGGGTTTAAGCCTGTAACCCTTGCGGATACCACCCCAGAATGTTTCATCTTCGGCAAGTTTCTTTGGAGATATATGACTGTGCATATCTATCCATCGCTCCAGTCCATAAGCAGAGGGAACGGCGCCCAGGCTAAGTAATCCCAGGCTTTTTATAAAGGTTCGTTTATCCATGATGTGTAGATCTTTAGCTAGAAGGTTTGAATATGCAATAAAGTTATTAAAAAACATTCTACAATAAGTATAGGAAATAGAAATGTATTACGTTTAGCAAATCATTTGTGGTAAATAATTTTAAGTAAATATGAAGACTATAGGGTTAATTGGTGGAATGAGCTGGGAATCATCGGCAAAACAACTTGAGAAGGCAGGGGCTGACATTGTAGTCCTTTGTACGAATACCATGCATCTATGCAGCCATGCTGAGCGGTTTTTCAACACCTTAACTATTCCAGCAAAGGGATGACTGCTTGAATTTTCCTCCCGCTATCACGAGACAGAAGATAATCAGCAATTTAGCTGGGTTTCGAAATTCTACGGAATTTTTATGTTGATGTGGCATACATAGCAAAGATATATTTATAATGATAATAGATATATTTGGATTTATCAGAATGGCCCACGGGGCTAAAAAGAAGGTATATTAATCCAATAAATGAATATTTAATAATCAATAATTCCTGATGAAGATAGCTGATAATCCTGCAAATGTCAGACCCCGACTCCAGCTTCTTAGCCTGGAACAAATGAATGATATCCATCAGTATTCCATTAGAATACTTGAAAAAACAGGTATCAGAGTGGAATCAAAAACTGCACTTCAGATATTTGGTCAATCGGGTGCAGCAATAATAAAGGATGAAGTTGTTTTTATTCAAGCTGAGCTAATTGACCATGCCATTAAGCAGGCGCCATCGAGCATAGAGATATTCAACAAAACCGGAGATTTAGCTTTTCACCTGGGAAACAAACAGGGCGATGAAACCTATTTTGGGATTGGGGTGACCAATACTTTTTTTCAGAATATAGAAAGCAGGCAGGTTGAGCCTTTCACGCGGAGACATATGCAGTATTCCACCAAACTGGGTGATCTTTTAGAACACTATGATATGGTATCTACATTAGGAATACCTTCTGATGTAGATGTGAGGAAATTGGATCTGTACTCCACGCTGGATATGTACGCAAATACTACCAAACCGCTGGTTTTGCTGATTTCGGAAGGGAAGCGTATATATGACGTATTCGAATTGCTTACATTTCTTCACGGAGATATTTCATCGAAGCCTTTTTGCATCCCATATGTCAATCCGATAACGCCATTGGTGATGAATAAATCCACAACTGATAAGATGATTGCCAGCATCAATAATAATTTACCGGTTATGTATTCGAATTACAGCATGTATGGAGGCACTTCTCCTATTACAGAAGGAGGTACACTTGCCTTGTTAAATGCGGAACTGCTGGCCGGACTGGTTTTCAGTCAGCTGGTAAAAGAGGGAAGCAAAATGATTTTAGGAAGCCTTCCTGCAGCATTTAACATGTCGACCATGGGAAGCTATTATACTCCTTCAACATATTTATTGAACCTGGCCTGTGCCGAGATGATGAGCTTTTATGAAATCCCTCATTGTGGCACATCTGGCAGCAATAATGGCTGGGGTGCTGATCTAATAGCTTCCGACAATTTATGGCAGAATCACTTAACCTCCTGCATCGGAAAAGTAGGTTGCGCGCCCTTTGTGGGCGGTAATTTTGATTCTTTGGCATTCTCCCCTACTACGGTAGTTCTATCAAACCATATAATTGGTGAAGCAAAAAAATTCGCAAAGGGTTTTACACTAAATGATGAATCTGTAAATCTGAGGGAAATTGAAAGTGTCGGTCATGGGGGAAATTATTTTACCTCAGAGCAAACTTTGGCTTCCTTATCCGAATTAAGTACCACAAATAACATTTGGCCATCTCTAAGCCTGGATGCCTGGAATGAAAAGGGATCCCCAAAAGCCGAGAAACTACTGATCGATTACACTAAGGATCTGTATTCCAGAGCAGAGAAGGCCTCGGAGGAAAATATTGACATTATTAAAAAAGGAGAAGATTACATTGCAAAATCGATCAAATAAAATAGGATTTTGGTTAAGCACTTCACTGGTTGTTGGAAATATGACCGGGTCAGGGATATTTCTTTTACCTGCAGCGCTTGCGATGTTTGGAGGGATCAGCATCTTCGGATGGTTTTTTACTCTGATTGGCTCCATATTTCTAGCCCTGGTATTCTCCAGATTAAGCAGGCTGATCACAAAAGCTGGAGGTCCATACACTTACTCAAGGGAGGGATTCGGCGATTTTGCCGGTTTCCTGGTAGCCTGGGGATACTGGATCTCGATATGGTGTGGAAATGCAGCAATTGCAGTTGCAGGAGTGGGTTACTTATCTGTTTTCTTCCCTTCTCTCAAAAATAGTTTTTTACTTTCTGCAGGATTAGCTATCGGGGTGATTTGGTTTTTCACTTACATTAACACTAAAAGTATCAGAAGTGTTGGTATTGTACAGCTCATTACTACTGCACTGAAGATTTTACCATTATTGCTGTTGGGCACGCTTGGGTTACTATATTTCAATGTTGGCTATTTTTCACCTTTTAATTTGAGTGACATGTCCAATTTTGATGCAATTACCGCTACAGCAGCCTTAACATTATGGGCATTTCTTGGATTGGAGTCCGCCACTATCCCATCCGATAAAGTAAAAAATCCTGGCAAAACGATTCCAAGATCTACAATTGCCGGACTCCTGATTGCTGCTCTGATGTATATTTCGAGTACGGTGGCTATAATGGGGATAATTGCTCCTTCCGACCTGCAGAATTCCTCAGCACCTTTTGCCGATGCCGCTCAGAAAGTATGGGGTAGCTGGGCATATTACCTTGTTGCGGCCGGAGCTGTCATTTCATGTTTTGGGGCATTAAATGGCTGGATTCTTTTACAGGGGCAAATACCAATGGCAGCAGCAAGGGATAAGATATTTCCAGGCATATTTAAAAAAGTTACAAAAAGGGGAATCCCTCTTTTGGGAATTATTATTGCCAGTGCCCTGGCATCCTTTCTTGTAGGCATGAATTATTCCAAAGGCCTGGTGCGTATGTTTTCCTTTATTATCATGCTTTCTACCCTGACATGTTTGCTGCCATACCTTTTATCATCACTCTCAGAACTTATGCTGTATCTCAGGAAAAAGAAATCTTTTAATAGAAAGAAACTGATACTTGCCTCAATTATTTCTATACCGGCATTTATGTATTCTCTTTGGGCTATTAGTGGTCTGGAATGGGAGATAATTATCTGGGGGATGCTGCTTTTGGCCTGCGGCATTCCAATATTCTTATTATTGAAATTCAGAAAAGGTAAAATAAATATTAGTTAAAATATCCCTTGATATGAAATCAAAATCCACCTTTATCATTATCCTGATTGCATTTGGATCTATTTGGTCTGCAAATTGTTATGGACAAGATAATGCTTCTTTTTCGTCGAATATCGAAAAGCCAATTTTCGCGGCTCGGGATGGAGCTGCATTTGACAATACATCTGTTAAAGACTCAAACAACCAGGATGATGTTGTCATTATTAATGAGGAAAACACTATTAGTTTTGATGGACAGAATATAGAATTCATATATTTTACCATCGCGAAAAAAGTTCATTACAAAGTTCACAGTATGAAGGGTATAGAAAAAATTTCAACCTTTATTCTGCCTGAAACTTTTGACCCAACTTATATTTCACATTTTCCGCCAACAAGAAAATACACCCATGTTTATTCCAGAATGAAATGTGAATATTTCAAGGCTGAGATAATCTCAAAAAATGGTGATAAAAAGGAAGCACAGATTGAAGAGAGCGTAGAAGAAGTTCAGATGCATATGTTAGAGGAGAATTATTACGGAACCTATAACAAATTCATCTATCAAGTTCAAAATCTGGAAATTGGCGATGATCTAATAGTAGAGTATAATTATAATATGCCTTACGATGAGAACTTCTTCGAGTTATCCTCATTTCGGATTTTTTTTCAGTCCGACATATTTAAGGAACACTATCAATTGTCAATTGAACATGATGCTGAATTAGTGGTCGAGTTTAATTATTTCAATGATGCCGAACCAGATTCTGTTATCACTGAGGGCAAAAAAAAGAAGCATTATTGGAGCAGGGAAAACCTTAACGGTTGTATTCAAGAGCCAGGCAGCAGGCCGTATCTCCACCTGCCCAATATTATCTTCAATACGTTGCCCTATAGTTTGTTATACGTAGTGCCCCATTCTGAAGAGAAAAGATTTACACCTTTTTATTCATTATATGTAAGGCAAAGGGAAAAGAATCATTTTGGAATCTCTGTGTCGATGCTGCAAGGGGTTAATACAAGACAATACGAGCAAATTGAACGATTCATAAAGGATGAGACCAAAGAGATCTTCAATGACAATATTGGTTATGATAAACTATCAAAAATCCATAATACAATAGTTGATGAATTTGATTTCGCCGATGATCTGGACTACTTCACCAGAGAAGACCGCCGTGATCCGAGGATGGGAGATTATGTAAGCCAGAGGCAGATCCGCGACATCGCCAGATATGACATCTATTTAACCCTTATTTTATCCTTAGATCTAAATTATTTCACCACCTATATATGTGACAAAAGATCGGGAGTTATAGGAGATGATTTTTTAACCCCGATGTTCCAGGGCGACTATATGTTTACCTTATTAATGGATGACGATAAGATCGTTTACTTATATCCCAAAAAGTCCCGATTTGGTTATTATCTGAATGAAATTCCTTTCTATTTTGAAAACGCCAGAGCAAGATTGGTACACGTAAATGATTACAGAAACATTGAAGTACCTGTCAAGGAAGAATTCAGGGAGATATATACACCGATCAGTAAGATGGGAGATAATATTCGGAATAGTCGTATTAAGGTTGATATAAATGTTGATGAGTTATCTGCAACTTTTAATGCACAGGTTAACCTGTCTGGTCAATTCTCAACCATGACACGTGGAGCTTATCAATTCAATTATCAGGATGAAACCGTAAATGAATTATACGGCAAAAAAATATGTGAACTAAATGATGGGGTTCAATTAATTAGGAATGATGTTGAGATCAGAAAAAAAGAACCTCCCTTCCCTACCAGAATCAACGCTAAATATCTGGCTAAAAACTTATTAACAAGACACAACGACACTATTTCATTAGACATAAAGAATTGGTTTAATCACATTGTTTATGAAAATTTGGAGATAGACAACCGGCAGATGGATTTTTACCCAGATTTTGCCAACAGGGATACATATAGTTATTTCATACAATTTGACAGTGATATTAGCTTGATTCGAGGCATTGAAAATGTTGAGATTAACAATGAGTTAGCTTCCTTCATTATTAATATTGAGCAGGTTGACAGTAAAAGCATTAAGATTGAAAGTCATTTTGCCATCTCCAATAAAATTGAGGTCGAAAATATAGGGGTAATAGAGGATATCTATAATAGAATTGAAGAGCTTAACAATGGACGGGTGGATTTTATTTTAAAATAATCGGAACTGCCACCTATTGATCTTGAATGGTGGCTTGTCAAAAGTTTATGCCTGGTCAGAGATACAAATACCAATTTTATTGTATATTTCAATTTGTTGGCTGAACACCTGACAGGAAAATTATTACAAGCATGATTCAAAAGTCTTCAAAGCGGTTCCTGATTATTACAGCAGATGACTACGGAGCTTCAAAAAATATTAATGAGGGAATAAAATATGCTGCTGAAAAAAAGGCTATTACTACTATTTTTGTCTTAACCAACTTTCAAGAATCCTTATCAGGTTTAAAAGAAATTTCAGATAACCACCCCAAAATAGGTATTGGAGTACACTTGAATATAGTAACTGGTAAACCTATCCTAAATCCTGAACAGATACCTTCCCTGATTGGCTTCGAAGACAATTTTTATCCTTTTGATAAATTATTGCTAAAAATTTACAGCATATCAATTGATGACCTGAGAAATGAATTAAGGGCTCAGATACAGGCTCTGCAAAGGAATAATATAAAAATAGACCATTTAACCGATCAATGTGGAATCCTGTCTTTATTTAGTCCATTTTATGATGTAGTGATGGAACTTGCCCAAGAGTTTAATGTACCTCTTAGATCTCCATTAATTGCCAGTGTAAAATACCCTGGATTATTTTAAAGACCGGGAGAATGAGTTGATTACGGCAACAAGTGAATATCTGAAAGAGTATTTTCAACACCTGGATATCAAATCCATAGGCTACTCTGACTTACCATCAACAAGACTGGTTAAATAGTTAGATCAGGATTACTTTTTTCTCTCAAATTTTTGAGATTCCTTACCCAACAACAAGCCTTTTAAGAGGGGTTTTTCCTGTTGATCTGTTAACCCACATTGCAACTATTAACATATAACCTTTTGACAACCTGACATATAGTTTTAGATAATTTCGGTAGGGGGGACTACGGATTTTTTCAAAATCTCATTTCTGCTTTGTTTGCATTTGGAGTTTTATTTGGTTTGACCTGGTTAGATTTCATTGTAACGTTGGGTGTTCTTGGTAGTTTATTCACCTATGCCAAGTATAATATCTTTCGTAGTCCGGGATTATCATTTCAGGAGTTATTCGACAAACTGATCATAATTTTTGCCATTACGGGCATAATTGTAGTCTTTTTCGTCGTATTCTCTATCCTGGGAAAACGAAAGCTTGACAAGGAATTAGAAGACCAGGTCGAAAGGGTTTTGGCCATAGGGATAAACAGAAAGTTTCTATTATTGGAATTTCAATCTTCTAAATATATACCGACCCCGTTTAACAAATAGCTCCCGGTCGCTTGCCCTAAGGGATTTCAATTGATCCCTACATCCTTCGCTATCACCAATCTGAAGGGATTTCATGGCTAGCAGCCAATAACTTTCCGGAGTATATAATTCTTCCTCAAGTATCATTTCATCCAATAAATCAGTTGAATCAATAGTCATTTCATAGCCAGATTTATCTGCAGCATAGAAGAATAATTCCTTAAAGTCTTTCTGGATCAACCGGGGAAATATTAGGAGAAAAAACACCAATGGGACAATCACTGCAATAAGGCCAGTAATTATCCACTTCTTTCTATTCCTTTTTTTTTTGATTTGTTTGCTGATTAAGTCAGTGTTGAAAAGAAAATTATCCCGGATTTTGCTGTATTTTTCAAATACTATATTCAAATTGGATTTGAGTTCTTCAGTCAATTTACCATCTGAACCAACAAATTCCTTTAAACATTCTTCACGTTTCCTCCAGTATTCCGTTTGATCCGAATAAGCCATTGTTTCGCAAATATTTCCAGCTTCATAATCTTTTATAATAAAATGCAGAAGTTTCTGGAATTCAGGAGGAAGGGACTTTACGCGATGATTTAGATCTTGAAGTTTTTTATCATTTTCAGAAAGATGAAACACTATTTCAGGAACATCATATATTTCCAGATAATCATCCGTTGTTTCACCAATAACCTCACCAGTTTGAGAAATATTATCAATGATTTCTTTTCCAAGGGATTCAAGAATCTCAAGCCCGCCTTCAGGAAGTTCATTCATGCTTTGAATCACTGCTAACGTCCAGGCGGAAACAATTCCGGATTGATTATCGTATTTATCGCCCATATTTTTTTTGAAAGTTTATTAAAGATAGATTTTCTATATGAAATAGAAACTTTTAAATTCAAAATGATTTATGCTTTTCGTCCAATAGAAAAAGAGTGAATGTTTTTAAGCTGATTAGGCTTGTGATTTGCTTAATTTTACATATAATGACTAAAAGAATGGCCGAAACTAAACAAAAGGCATCTCTTGTTCTTTCGGGTGGTGGAGCCCGGGGAACAGCACATATAGGGGTAATCGAAGAACTGGAAAAACAGGGCTTTGAGATTTCATCCATTGCCGGCACCTCAATGGGGGCAGTTGTGGGTGGAATTTATGCCTTGGGTAAGCTTGACGAGTTTAAAGAATGGCTCTGTTCTCTTGACAGGCTTAAGGTATTCAGCCTGGCCGATTTTTCCTTAGGACACCTTGGCCTGGTGAAAGCTGAAAAAGTGCTAAAAACGATGAAAGCATTTACCGGTGATGCCAATATTGAAGACATGCCTATTCATTATGCTGCTGTAGCTGTCGATATCATCAACAAAAATGAAGTGGTATTTACTAAGGGCAGTTTATACGATGCTATGAGGGCTTCCATAGCAATTCCATCAGTCATAACACCTGTAAAAACTAAAAATGGCCTTCTGGTTGACGGTGGAGTGATGAATAATATTCCTGTAAGTCACGCCTTTAGAACATCAGGAGATATCTTAGTCGTTGTAAATGTGAATGCTAATATTCCCGTTGATAAACCTAAGATTTCAAAAAAAGATACCGAAGAGAAACAATCAGTGTACCAAATCAAATTAAAAGAATTTTATTCTCACCTCCCAAAAATATATCATCAGGACAGGGAAGAAAAGCTCAATTACTTTGATCTTATCAGCGAAACGATCAGTCTTATGACTCATCATATTGCCCAGTTGCAGTTAGAAAATTATTCACCTGATATTGTAATTGAGATTTCCAGGGATGCCTGCAGTATGTATGATTTTTACAAGGCTGAAGAAATGATTGAGATAGGAAGGTTTGCCACTATGAAAAAACTTTCCAATTATTCATAATTTGGTGAGCATCATTGGTGTATAGCAATGGGCAAGCATCTTTTCGACTGGTTTAACAATCAGGTATAGCGGTAGATAAAAAAAGAAATAATCCTCTGCGAAAAAGTAGATTAAATGGAAGTTAGGTATTTTTATCGATATCTTTATAAAAATTTTAAAACTTCATTCCCATGCAAAACAGACGCGACTTTTTAAAGCATACTTCTTTGCTTGCAGCAGGATGCCTTATTACACCTCAGATTTTTTCCTTAACTGCTAATCCGGCATCATCAGGTAAAAACATAGGTTTCCAGCTCTATTCCCTAAGGGATATGGTGAACAAGGAGGGTATTCAAGCAGTTCTGGAGGCTGTTGCGAAGATCGGATACAAGAACCTGGAGACAGCAGGATATAATGATGGGAAAATCTATGGTTTAGCCCCTGCAGATTTCAAAAAGAGGGTAAACGACCTGGGCATGAAGTGTACCAGTGCACATCTCGGACAATCATATTCCAAAGAAAAGGACGCTGAAGTAATGGCCTGGTGGGATAAAGCCATAGAAGCACACCATGAGATGGGCGCTATTTACATGATTCAGCCATCCATGGCCGTCAACCAGAACAGCCCGTTGGACGCGCTAAAGATGTATTGTGATTATTTCAGCAAGGTCGGCTCCCAGACTGCCAAAGCCAATATTGCCTTCGGATTTCACAACCATTCAGGGGAATTCAAGAAAATCGGGGACCAGGTAATTTTTGATTACATGTTAAATAATGTCAGTAAAGAACATGTTATTTTTGAACTCGATGTTTATTGGTGCCAGGTTGGCGGGGCCAATCCGGCTGAATACCTCAGAAAATACCCCGATCAGATCAGATTAGCTCATATAAAGGATGTTAAGGAGATTGGTGCAAGCGGTACCATGGATTTCAAAGCGATATTTAAACAGATGAATGCCAGCAAGATGAAAGACTGGTACGTTGAAATAGAAGAGTACACTAACAATGATCCGGTAGCCAGTGCAAAACAAAGCTTCGAATTTTTGGATAAGGCTGGTTATGTGAAATAAGGGATGCCCTACCCCTGTCTCATGAGGATACAAACCGGTGAGCAGGCTTGCCCAGGCTTGCCCAGGCGGTCCACCTAAAATAATAAAGCAGCTCAATCCCAAACAAATTATTTGCTTATTAATCATCTTGATTATTATTTGATCCTAAAATTATTACAGACTTGTCATAACTTTTTACCCCAAATAAATTTCTTTAAGTATTTTAGGGGATAAATGGGGAGTTGGGAAATTAGGGAATATATTTCATAATGAGTCTATAAGTAAATTATCTAGCAATAAAGCGATACCAAATGAAAAAGATCTTAATGTTTCCGGCACTGATTATCTATTTATTCCTGAACAGCTGCAGCCACCATAACGTCTCAGGCCGGCTGCCAAACATCATCATAATATTCACTGACGACCAGGGTTATGCAGATGTTGGTGTATATGGAGCCAAAGGTTTCACTACTCCCAATATCGATAAGATGGCTGGTGAAGGCATGAGGTTCACCGATTTCTATGTTGCCTCACCGGTTTGTTCCCCGTCCCGGGCAGCCTTGCTGACGGGCTGCTATCCGCAAAGGGTAGGTATTCCGGGGGTTCTGTTCCCCGAACATCAAAACACAGAATGGAATCCTGAGGAAAGGATCACAAAAACCGGCTTAAACCAGGAAGAGCTGACCCTGGCGGAAATGCTGAAAACCCGGGGATATGCAACAGCGGCCTACGGAAAATGGCACCTTGGGCACCATCAGCAATTCCTGCCCCTGCAGAATGGATTTGATGAATATTTCGGATTGCCTTATTCGAACGATATGCGGCCGGGACCTAAGCCGGGGGAACATCCATATCCCCCACTCCCTTTGATGAATGGGAACGAAGTGTACCGGTATATGGAAGATGACCAGTCGATGCTTACAAGGGAATACACAGAAAGAGCAATTGATTTTATAAAAAGGCATATGGATGGCCCTTTCTTTGTATATCTGCCCCATACCATGCCTCATATCCCGCTTTACGTATCGGATGAGTTTCAAGGGAAATCTGAAAAAGGTATTTACGGCGACGTTATCGAAGAAATCGACTGGTCGGTTGGGCAGATAAATAAAACTCTTGAGGAACTGGACCTGGCAGATAATACCTGGGTGATTTTTGCAACTGATAACGGACCCTGGCTCAGTTATGGAGACCATGGTGGTTCTGCATACCCACTCAGGGAGGGAAAATTTACCACTTTTGAAGGAGGGATGCGCGTGCCCTGTATTATGAAATGGCCCGGGAAAATCCCTGCCGGATCGGAATGCAGTGAGCTGGCTGCCACAATTGATCTTCTGCCTACCATAGCAATTATTACCGGATCAGATTTGCCGGCAAACAATATTGATGGTCATAATATCCAAAGCCTGGTTTTCGGGGATAAGAATGCCAAAACACCCACAGATGCATATTTCTATTATAACGGATGGCAGCTGCAGGCAGTGAGGAGTGGAAAATGGAAACTGCACCTGCCCCACAAATATTCTGCTGTTGTGGTAGCCGAAGATGGTAACAGATATGGTAGAAAAGGCATCCCTTCAGAAATAGGACTATCCCTGTTTAATCTTGAGGAAGATATCGGAGAACATATCAACCTGGCTGATAAATACCCTGAAATAGTTGAAGACCTGCTGAAGAAAGCAGAAATAATGAAGAAGGATCTTGGCGACAGTAAGGAAACAGGCGCAGGAAAGAGGGATTGCGGATGGCAAATAAGTGACAAATGACAAGTGACGTGACAAGTGACGAGTGACGAGTGACAAGTGACGAGTGACAAGTGACTAGTGACTAGTGACAAGTGACTAGTGACAAGTGACAAGTGACAAGTGACAAGTGACAAGTGACAAGTGACGAGTGACGAGTGACAAATGAAGAGTGAGAATAGGGTTTTTTTAGGTTACGTAAGGTTACACAAGGTTACACAAGGTTACGAAAAAAGCTTTTCCCCCGTCCAGGAGAAAAAATAAAGGTAAATATGATAATCAATAAACAAATATTAATAAAAAATAAATATGAGACAGAGAATCTTGATTGGCTTTGCTTTGATTGCGGTGTGTTCGGCAAGTGCATTTTCACAATTACACATCAATCAGAATATTTTCAAACAGTTAACCGAAGAGCTGCCAACACCAAATAGTTATAGGACAGCCAGCGGTCGCCCCGGGCCGGATTATTATCAGCAGCAGGTGGATTATGTGATGAATATTGTTCTCGATGAAAAAGAGAAAATAGTTTCAGGAACAGAAACAATAACTTATCATAACAACTCGCCTGAAACCATGACTTACCTCTGGCTTCAGATGGATCAGAATATCCGTGAGCAAAATTCTTTTGGCAGCAAAACCGCAACTTCAAAAATGGCTAATCAGGCTCATATTAATACAATTATGAGCTTAAACGACAATTTTGACGGCGGTTTTAAGATCCAATCGATCACCGATGCCGGCGGCAACAGCATTGAAACCGTTAAGAACCACACCATAATGAAAGTTCTGTTGAAAGCACCTCTTGCTCCGGGTAAAACAACAATACTGAACATTAAATGGCATTATAATCTTAATAACATGAAAAAGAACTCCGGCCGGTCGGGATATGAACCGTTCGAAGATCAGGATGAAAGCATATTTGCCATTGCACAGTTTTATCCACGTCTATGTGTTTTTAACGATTACGGATGGCAGATTAAACAGTTTGTCGAGGCAGAGTTTGCCCTGGAATTTGGCAATTTTGATGTTACAATTACTTCTCCTGCGGATCACATAGTTGCAGCAACCGGGGAATTGCAGAATGGCAAAGAGGTTTTATCAGCACAAATGCTGCAAAGACTCGTAGAGGCACGAAAATCAGATAAACCGGTTTTTATCGTTACCGAGGATGAAGCAGCAGAAAATGAAAAAGAAGGAACCGAAACAACCAAGAAATGGCATTTTAAAGCAAATATGGTCCGTGATTTTGCTTTTGCCTGTTCGCGTAAATTTATCTGGGATGCCATGAGTGTCCCTTTTGAAAATAACAATGTGCTTGCCATGTCATTTTACCCTAAAGAGAGCAACCCTCTGTGGAGCCAGTTTTCTACCAAAACAATAGCGCATACATTAAAAACTTACTCCAAATACACTTTTGATTATCCCTACCCTGTTGCACAATCTGTTGATGCCAGTCTGGGGATGGAGTACCCGATGATCTGTTTTAACGGGGGAAGGCCAAATGCAGATGGAAGTTATACCAAAGATACCAGGAACTGGGTGATTGGGGTTGTGAGGCATGAGGTCGGCCATAATTTTTTCCCGATGATTGTAAATTCCGATGAGAGGCAATGGCAATGGATGGATGAAGGCTTTAATGTTTTCATGCAGGGGCTGGCCGAGCGTGAATGGGACATAGATCAGTACTGGTCGGGTATACCAACGGAAATGATTGGTTATATGGATAATGACAAAAGCACTATTGTGCCAATTATGACCAATGCTGATGCTTTGCTTCAAGGCGGTATGAACAGCTACCGGAAACCGGCAGTGGGACTGACGATCCTGCGGGAAACAATCCTGGGGCGGGAGCTTTTCGACCAGGCATTCAAGGAATATGCCAATGCCTGGATGTTTAAACATCCGCAGCCTGCAGATTTCTTCCGTATCATGGAAGATGCTTCCGGAGTCGACCTCGACTGGTTCTGGCGCGGGTGGTTTTTCACGACCGAGCATGTCGACCTTGCCATTGAAAACGTAAAAGTGTACCAGGCTGTTTTTGATGAAGAATCGGCCAGACAATCAGCTGAGTACAATCAGGCAAACCTCCGGCCACACATTGCTACATTAAGGGATAAAGGCCGGTTTGTTAACGAACCAGACCGTGATATTTCATTACGTGATAAGTACAGTGATCCTGAACCACTTGTCTCTGAAATCGAAATAAAAAAACTTGAAGCCCTTCGTGAAAAACTTACTGCTGATGAAATGAAACAACTCCAAGCAGGAAAGCTGTTCTATGAAATCAACTTTAATGCCTATGGGGGAATGATTATGCCTCTGATTGTTGAGTTTGAATTTGAAGATGGGACTATGGATGAAGTACGAATCCCTGCTGAGATATGGATGAAGAATCAGAAAGAGGTTAGCAAAATATTTATTTATGACAAAGAGGTGAAAAATATTACCCTTGACCCGCATCTTGAAACATCAGATGTAAACATGGAGAATAATCACTGGCCTCGAAAAACTGAAAGAATATTTATCAATATCGTGAAATGATTGGAAATGGTAATTAGTGACGAGTGACAAATGACAAGTGACGAGTGACAACTACCTGAAACCTGCAACCTGAAACCTGAAACTAACATGAAACAACTCTTCCTACCAATAATTGTTCTCTGCTTCATCAGCTGCCAAATCCAGCAAGGAGATATCCTTCCAAAATCCGACTTCAAACACTACATCGAAAAGTTCAATGTACAGGATACTTTGAATTTGCATGTTGATGTTGTTCCCGGCACCAAAATGATCCGAAATGAAGATACCTGGGCTTTCCTGGAGGAGAATATCCCATTTTTTGAATGCCCGGATAAGGAGATTGAGGAAGTATATTACTACCGATGGTGGACTTTCAGAAAGCATATTAAGGCAACGCCTGATGGATATGTGATCACAGAATTCATGCCCAATGTTCCATGGGCTGAGAAATACAACACTATCCCCTGCCCTGCCGGCCATCATTTCCGTGAGGGGCGCTGGCTGCACAATCCAAAAATCATACAGGATTACGGTCTGTTCTGGTTAAGGGGAGGGGGCAATCCCTACCGCTACAGTTTCTGGATATCAGATAGCTTTTTGCGATATCATATGGTTCATCCCAATGATTCATTGTTAATTGATGTACTTCCTGATCTTATTGGAAATTTCAAAGAATGGGAAAAGCGCAGAAGAGAACCAGATGGATTGTTCTGGCAGGTTGATGGTGCCGATGGGATGGAAGTTGCCATCGGGGGCTCTGGCAAAAGGCCAACCATCAATACTTATATGTTTGCCGATGCCAGGGCAATTGCTAAGATTGCTCTGATTAAAGGGGATCAGAAACTAGCTGAAAAGTACTTTGCTGATGCAGAAAATATCAGGCAACTGACCCTTGATAAATTATGGGATGAGGAGGCCGAATTCTTCAAGGTAATGCCCAGGAAGGGTTATAATGATCCAGAAAACCCGACCGATTCACTCAGCAGTGCCAGAGAATTGTTAGGATATGTGCCCTGGTATCTCGAATTAGTCCCTAAAA
>CAYXJR010000030.1:0-46906 GCA_964465145.1 uncultured Porphyromonadaceae bacterium
GCTTACTATTGTATATATACCAGTTACCATCGATAATCTTACCGTTCATGAAACTGGTGCTGACAAAATAGTTTGTAGAGTCGAACTTGATTGTATAATTATCACTTACTATACTAATTGGGTCAATAACAGTAACTTTAACAGGCCCCTGACCGGGTTCATAAGTGATCTCATCAACTCTCCAGGGAGGTCCTGCCATGATAGCATCATGAGTATCCTCAGTAATTTCCAGAACGTTCATACCATTTCCATGGCCTTCAAGCTGGGTGATCGCAGGCGCATCGCCAAACTGACCCTGAACCAGTGTGCCTCCCAGTTCAGGTGCTATTTTGTGAGGTACAGCCTGGTATAACTTTATCGGACCACCAGCACCTCTTCTTCCAGCTTTGTAAGGTTGTTTTTGGCCTTCAAAAGTGTCGGGGTCATTCTGGTCGTATTTCATGAAATTATTATGTGCATAAGCCACTGCCAGGTAATAATAGTCTTTGAAATTTACTAGTTTCCTTACTCCTTCAGCGAACACATCCTCTTCCATAACGAAGGTGTGATCAATACCAAGGTCAGCTCCTTTTACTTCAATAACAGGGTTATTCGCTTCAATTGAATTGTCCCAATAATAGTTTAGGATCTGACTTATGCCGTCCCTGATATCGCATTGAAAAATAAGCCGGGCCAGATTCCCGTTCTGTGACATTGCATCCGTAATTGAAACCGTGTTATCTTTGAGCTGCCATACCTGGTATCCCTGGAAATGATAGTTTATGTCACAATCAGGATCCCTTAGAGGACAAACGATAAAGGGATCTCTTTCTTCGTATTGTTCGAGGTAGTTATTTGAATTTGGTTTATTCCAAATATGAAAAATTAGTTTTTGATCTTGTTCAATGATAGTAAGTTCAGGGGCATCCGGGCCATCAACTACCTGGAAACAATTTTCAAAGAGGCGTTGGGCCTTTTCGTCTGCTTTTAGCATAGCTTCAACCGATGCCCATGCGGTTCCCTCGTATGAGCGAGCGAAGACCACACCAGTGGTAATGTCATTAACAGCTCCTGGCTCCAGCACAAAGGGCCCGGAAGATTGAACAAGACGCCTGTCGTAAGGTTCGTTGCCGGCGGTTTCTTCAGACCAGAAAGGCATGGGGATACCTCCCTGTCCCCATCCACACGGATCGGAGTCGCCCGGGAACATGAAATCGGTAATTGGTCCATCTCCACCACCTGCTGGATGAGCATTCCCACCGTAACGCATTCTTTCATTGTCTTTCCAAAAGCCTCTGAGATAATTGTAATATTCTGTTGCTTCAACCGGATCACAATTAGTGTCACATCCACCGTTTACATAATAAACGAAGCGTCTCATTCCCCAACGCTCATTATCAACAATTCCATCCTCAAAATTGAGGCCGTTGATATTCCCGTTTAGAATACACTCATTGCAGATCAGGTTATAATGATCATCATAACTGGAACAATCGTCAATGCCATTAGGATCCTGGTATGGACCTTCAAAAAAATCGACACCGATTGCCGGAGGATTTGCTCCATAGGCCCAGGCCTCACCTGATCCATCAACAGACTCCCCGTTATAAAAATATCCCACGCCTTTTTGGACATGGCAGCCAGTATAGTCATCCCAGGCCCAACCGAGAGCCCCGTCGGCAAACATGCCAAAATAAGTTTCGATAAGGGTGAAAGTCGACCGGTTGATAATACCATAGTTATAAAATGTCATGTCGTTAAGAGCATCGTTGGTTGAAAATTCAAAGGCCTGCGCCCGAATTTCCATCCCGATGGCTTCACCGCCTGTTTCCTGGTGAATATTACCCCGATCGTTATAGACCCACCATAGTGTTTGATCCCCGTACAGGCGCGGCCGGCGATGTTCTCGGGATGTTCCGCATGGAAGGATTCCATCCAGATCGTAGAAAGGATAATCCCCGTCAGCCGGGTTATAAAAGCCATCATCATTATTATCCCAGAAAGGAGCCAGGTAAAAATCATATCCGGCCGATGCATCACCATGAGCCGGCCAGTCCTGTATCACGGTTGGGATGGAATATCCATCGAATTCCCTGGACCGTTTATCAGGATCTGCCTGGTACCATTCCCTGAAAGCCTCAACCTGGTATCGGGTGATTTCCTGATGCTTATCAAACTGGTAACATACTTCAATATCCGTTGTCCCCCTTGAATTTCCCCTGGTAATCAGAGGACCAGTCCAGTAATCTACACCACGACTGCGATACCTGAGTGCTGCCAATTTAAGTTGTCCGTTTACATCAGTACCGCCAATCCACATCGATCCGGTCCACATAGCCGTTTTTCCCGATCCTTTGGGAACCTCATATTGAGCTGTTTTAAAATCCCACCACATGTCACCACCCGTATGTATTAAAGCCCTGACATTATTAAGGGAGATCTCAGTGGAGGTTGTTGCCTCAGCACATCCCGCAGTGAATCCCTTGTATCGCAAGTCGTTGGTAACAGGTTCTCCTTTACGAGATTGCATTGGCTGAGCTATAAGGAAAGATGCAACAAAAAGCAAAGGGAAAAGGAGTAGAGGTCTTAGCATATTAATTGGTTGTTATTGCGTTGGGTCTTCATTATGAATTGGCATTTCAAGGCTCACCCTGGTACCTTTCGCATTACCCTGTTCATCGGTAAGGTCTTCGATGTTTATTTTGATGGGATTTGCATTGAGCTTGTTGTATAATTGGATTCTCTTTTCAATATTTTTAAGCCCTTTTGATTGGTGAAATTGTTTTTGACGGATTTGCCGGGCTCTGGCCCTGCCTATTCCATTATCTTCGACGATAATATCCATTACATCCCCCCTTTCATGGATAATTAGTGAAAGCAAACCTTTATGCTTGATCAATTGCAGGCCATGCAGAATAGAATTTTCAAGATACGGTTGAAGGAGCATTGGTGGAATTCTTATCTGGTGAACATCAATCTTGGGGTCAACAATGATTTTCGTTTCAAACTTGTTTGAAAACCTGAGTTTTTCCATTTTAAGATACAGCTCAATCAATTCTAATTCCTCATAAAGAGTTATGAAATTATTTTGGCTGTATTCTAAAACCCTTCTCATCATCACAGAAAAATTGGAGAGGTAATAATTGGCTGAATCAACATCATTTTTTAAAACGAAATTTTGTATTGAATTCAGTGCATTAAAAATGAAATGAGGGTTCATTTGTGACCTGAGAGCAAATTTTTGTGACTGAACCAATTCATTTTCAATGGTTAGTATTTGTTTTTCCATGTGATGTTTACGGGAAACATTGTTGTTACGAGCATAAAGTACAAGGCCAAGAAATAAAATACCCAACGAGATTATCCCGATTTTAAAGATTATTCTTTGCCACCAGGCCGGAATGATTTTTATACTCAATTGGGCCTCGTCAGAAATTCCAAGATTATTAGATCCAAAAACATGCAAATTATAGGACCCCGGTTTTAATTTCCTATATTCCACCTGGTGAAGCCCTCCCTCGAGAATTATCCAGTCGGTGTCAAAATTCTCCAGGTAATATTCATAGGTGTTTTTAAAAGGGTTAAGGAAATCCAAGGCAGCAAAATCCACTGCAAAGGAATTTTCATAATGCTTGAGTTGCAAGCTTGAAGAAACCGGGACTTCAATGGCATTGCCTTCAACATATTTCACAAAGCGAGTGAACATGACCGGAGGTTTTTGTTTTGACCCCACGGTATTTTGCGGATAAAAAGATGTTGAGCCATTTACCCCTCCCAGAAAAATTTCTCCTGATTTGGTTTTGTACAGAGAATTAATGTTGAATTCGTTGCTCAGGATACCATCCTGTACGTCGAATTTGTTGAACCTTTCTTCTATGGGATCGAAATGTGAGAGGCCATTGTTTGTAGGCAGCCATAGAAAGCCGTCATCATCTTCAATGATTCCATATACCACGTTATCGGATAATCCATCTCGAACTGTATACTGCTCAAATGTACCCGTTTCAGGGTCGAATTTATTGAATCCGCCACCATTGGTATAAACCCAGAACTCGCTTTTTGAATCTTTATAAACTCCAAAAATGTAATCAGAGCTAATCGAGGTCAAATCTCCGGGAATAGGCAGAAACACCTCCCACCGGTTGGTGTTTAGATTGAATCGATTCAGTCCATACTGCGTTGAAATAAGATAGATTCCAGGACTTTGTTCCTGAATGTTATAACATGCATTGTTCGACAACGAATTTTTATTGTCAGGCTCATAACGGAAATTGGTGATTTTCCCGGTGTTTTTTTTCAGGCGGGATAATCCATTAGAAGTGCAAAACCATATATCATCATAATAATCACGCATGATATTCCACACCTCTTTGCCAGCAATAGTATTCACCGAATCACGCGATGAGAATAGTTCGAATTTTCTACTGGGCAAGTGATACCGGTTGACTCCGTTTTTTGTGCCAATCCAAATATTTTCTCCATCCAGATACAGGTCTGAAATCAGGTCGCTAACCAGGGAATTTGGATTATCGTATTCCTGGACAAGACTGGTTGTTGTGTTCATTGTCCTGTCCAGTATCAAAACACCGTTTTGAGTTCCAAACCAAAATACATTATCCTCAGATTCAATTATTCCATAAATTGTTCTGCCTATAAGATGTTCCCTGAAAACATTAGGCTCTGGAATGAGTTTGGCTACCCCTTTGTGAGAGGTTCCGATCCAGAAAAGGCCTCGGTTATCTTCGATGATATCCAGTACTGAATTAAGGTTAAATATCTCTGTCCCAGGCATTAAATTATGGGCGTTATTGAATTGCTGTTTTTCTTTGTTGAAAAAATACAAACCAAATTCCCTGGTACCAACCCACAGCCTGTTGTTGCTGTCGTTGAGAAGGCAAGTAATAAGGGCTTTCTCAATGTTCTCACCAAAGGATCCTGGATTAATAAGAAAATAACCATCGAACCATTTGGTCTCCAGATTGTGCCGGTAAAGGCCCTGTGATGTTCCGACCCATATGTGGCCTTCGTCTTCAACTTCCAGAGCAGTGATGTTGGACGAATTCAGATTTCCTGGTGTATTATTACCAAGATAGGTGAAGATTTCTCCAGTCTCCAGAATATATTTATTCAATCCGTGTGAAGTTCCGATCCATATGTTACCGCTCTTATCCTCGAGTAAAGCCGTTATATTGTTTGAGCTTAGAGTATTAAAATCTCTGGGATTTGATTGTATATGCTCAAAAGTTTCGCTTTCGGGTTCCAGAATAAGCACTCCCTGAGTTGTCCCAATCCAAATCCTCCCCCGGCTGTCTTTACACAAAGCCTGAATGGTATCACACACCATTCCCATCATTTTATGAGAAGCTGTTGTAAACTGTTTTATTGAAAAATCATGCTTATGGATCCTATTCAGGCCAACATGGGATGCTGCCCAGATATATCCTGATTGATCCTCGGTAATATCAATAATTTCTGAGGAAGATAATCCGGATTCCGGGGTTTGATAATTTCTGGTAAATGTTTTGAAAGAGTAACCATCAAATCGGTTTAATCCGCTCCATGTGCCAATCCAAAGGTATCCTTCCTTGTCCTGAAACACGCTGTTGACCATGTTTTGGGAGAGGCCTTTTTCAACCTTAATGTATTCTGAGGTAATGTTTTCCACACGAAATCCGGCAGGCTGCTGAGCCAGAGAATGCATCCCCCTGATCAGTATGAGGATAAAACAGGTAAACCGAATTGTGTTTTTCATACATGGAAGAAGTTCTGGCATCAAGGCGTAGAAAGCCTAACCCTATTCCAACCAAATTTACACTTTTTGACAGTAAAAACAATTGCCACCACAGGCTTTCAATCTTGCTGGCTTTTAGGTAATATTGAATTCAATTATTTTAATCCAAAATCATATATGGCTGATCCGATTATTCACACAAATCAAGATCTTAAAGAGAAATGGATCAAAAATTTTCAGACTGCTCCTGAACAGTTAAAAAAAATGGCTCAGGTAAATGGGTTGATTAGTGCTTTTAATGCCAATATTGATGCTGTTATTAAGATAAGCGGTGAGAAAATTGAAGAATTGGTTGTTGCCAATGGATTGGATGAGGTAAGATTGTTTGATGAGGGCGAGCGGCAGATTCGGATTAAAGAGGATGTCGTTCGTGGTATTATTCACTGTTTCAGGGCGGGTATTGCTGAAGAATGGCTGATAGGAGATGAGCATATTTATAACTGGCTTATCGAGGAGATGGGATATGATAAGCTGCAGATGGGTGGACAAGGCGGTATTGTGGCCAATGTGATGGCTGTCTGTGGAGTAGACCCAGTTTATGTGCATTGTGCATCGCTCCCGGAAAATCAGGCTGGCCTGTTCCTGGATCGGGAAAACCTGAAGACAGTTGACCAGGAAGGGATCCTGAGAAAAGCCTACTCAATTGACAGACAGGGTGATATTCCGCTCATTCATTGGATTATTGAATTCGACAAGGGGGATTCCATTTCCATTGCAGGCCGAACCATTATCTGTCCAAAATCCAATAGATTTATCGCCACTTATGACCCCCTGAATTTCAAACTTCATATTGATGAGGATTTTTCCAAGGCTATGTCTTCCCGGCATGACCAGATTGAGATTATCATACTTTCGGGTTATCAGATGCTGCAAGAAACTTTAAGGGATGGCAGACCTGGTAAAGAGCGCGTTGATGCATCCCTTCTCACTATTAAAAAATGGCGATCAAAAAGGCCAGCTCAATTGGTGCATCTGGAAATGGCTTCTACGCAGGATAAGGTGATGCGAAAATACCTTTTGGATACCCTGGCCAGGCGTGTTGACAGCCTTGGTTTCAATGAACGGGAACTGATAGATCTTTTGGAGGTTATGGGGGAAAACGAATTGGTTGCTCAATGTGCCAGGAATACCAACAGCAGCAATCTTTTTGAGGGGATGATTAAGTTGTTCTCATATACAAGAGTACCCCGCCTTCAACTTCACATGTATGGATTATATCTCACCCTTCAAAAACGTGATTTTACTATCAGAGCCGAGGAAAACAGGAATGGTATGCAGCTGGCTGCAATTATTGCTGCTTCTAAAGCAGGTACAGGGGCTATTGACTCTGAAGAGGTATTGTTATGGGCAAAAGATAAATCCGTTTCGGATTATGGGCTTGATGAGCTAAAAAGACTGTCGGAGTATATCGGCAAAAAATTTGGGGAAAATGAACTGCCTGAACAAGGTATATGGGTAGGTGAAGAATTTGAGTTAATTGCTGTTCCCACCATATTAATTGATAAGCCTGTTACTCTGGTTGGTATGGGAGATACTATTTCTTCCATCTCACTAGTTGCAGCCCGGTAATCAATGGGCAATGCGTGGTTATGGCTTTTTGGTAAAAATTATTGCGTCATTTGTTAATGATGTATTAATGCCACCCATAGGGCTTCTTCTCGGTGGCGTGGATTTCAAGGAATTGGCATGGACAATTGCAAATGGCCAGGGGGCAGTCATGAATGGAGATCAGATTCTTACTGAAGCTATTGCTCCGGTAACCATCAATTACGGGATGTTCTTGCAAAATGTCATGGACTTCATTATTATTGCTTTTGTGATTTTCATGATGGTTAGGACTATCGCAAAGGCACAGAAGAAACAGGAAGCTGCTCCGGCACCTCCTCCAGGTCCTACAAAAGAGGAAACTCTTTTAACTGAGATCAGAGATCTGCTTAAGAAATAGTTGAAACTAATAAATCTGCTTTTAAAGCCCTCTCCACAGCAATGTTGGAGGGGGTTTTTGTTTTATACTTTTCTCATGCCTTGGAAAAAAAACAGACAGGATTATTCATTTAAATTACCATTAAAAAGTAAAACGGTGCGCAAGTTTATTGTTTACCAGGTGTCTAACCAGTACAATTTAAATGTTAAACAATAAATTAAAAATCATGAAAAATAATCAAATGAATCAATGGATGCCTGTGATAATGATCATCCTAATGCTTGGAATCAGTATTGATAGTTTTGCACAGAACCGTCGTGGCCGGGGATTTGCACAGAGTAATGGTAATCAGGATTATGGCTATTGCCTAACCAATATCGAAATGACAGCTGAGCAAAAAGCAAAGGTTACGGAATTGCAGAAGACTCACCAGACAGAGATGGCAGTTCTTAGGGAAAAGGTTCAATCCACCAGGGACTGGTCGGCCAAGGGACCTGCCAGGCAAGAGATGGATGTTTTGCGGACCAAGCACCAGGAGGAGATATGGGCCATTGTTCCTGAAGCCAAAACCCAGGCTAACACAATGAGACAGGGTCGTCCTTACAGACAGGGGCAAAATGGCCGTAGTTGGGGTGGAGGAGGCCGACGCGGTGGCAGAGGTTTGTAAAAAATAGTAGCTATTAAGAGTACTTAGGGCAGTTTTTTGCTTTTAATAACAGTCATTTTTTCCCTGCACATTTCCCGCATGGTGTATGGAATACCACCAACACCAATCCCTGAATCGTCTGATCCCCCAAAGGGCATCCAGTCGACCCGGAAAGCCGTATGATCGTTTATCATCACTGCCATGGAATTGAGTTTTTCTGCTGTATCCAGCGCAATGTCAATATCTTTTGTAAAAACAGCCGATTGAAAACAGAATGGTAAAGCATTTGCTCTGTGGATTGCCTGATCTCTATCGGTATATGAGTATATACACACTACCGGGCCGAAAATTTCCTTTGTTGAAACCTTACTCCTTTCAGATGGATCAAAAAGTATGGTAGGTTGAAAACAGGTTTCCGAGATTCTTTTACCCCCGCAGACCAATTTTGCTCCCTCTGAAACGGCTTGGTTCACCCAATCTTCCACGCGATCAACTTCAGAGGGTTCGATAAGCGGCCCCACTTCAGTTAAAGGATCAAGGGGGTCACCCACAATAAGATTGCTTACCATTTCCCCCATTTTTTGAGCTACTTCCGAGCATATGGAATCATGTATATAAATCTTTTGAACCGATACACAAACCTGTCCGGCATGGTAGAACCCACCTTTAACAAGAGCCGGCAGCATTTCATTTATGTCTGCATCCGGTTCCACGATTACCGGGGCTGCCCCGCCGTGTTCCATAGCACAGTGAGTTCCGGGAGCTAATTTTGATCGCAGGTACCAGCCCACTTTTGCTGAGCCTATGAAAGACAGGTATTTTACCCGCCTGTCGGTGGCCAGTTTTTCAGCTGCTTCATGATCGCAGATCAGCACCTGGCACCATCCCTCAGGTAATCCCGCTTCATGCAGGATATTCACAAAGGCCAGACAAGAGAGGGGAGTGCTTTTAGCCGGCTTAACTATAACCGGACAGCCTGCAGCAATGGCAGTAACCGTTTGGTGGACAATGAGGTTCAGGGGATGATTAAATGCAGAGATTGAAGCTACCACACCTATAGGCTCGAGGCGGGTAAAGGCAATCCTGTTCTGGGAAGCTTTGGTCAGGCCCATCGGGATTTGTTGACCTTTTAATTGACTAATATTTTCAGCTGCAAGTTTCACTCCCTTGATAGCCCTGAGCACTTCCACTTCAGAGTCCATATAGGGTTTGCCTCCCTCCTGGGCGGCCGTTTTTGTCAACTCGGCCATTCGGTTTTGCATGATCCCGGCAAGCTTTTCCAGTATGTCGATTCGGCGATGGGCTGGCAGCCAATTTGAACGATCCAGATAGAGTTTGTGAGCCAATTGTAATGCCTGTTCAACTTCATCAATCCCTGCCTGGGGTATAACTTTGATGAGACTTCTGTCATAAGGAGAGTAAATGTTTAGCATGAGATAAAGATTAAGAATTTTTAATGATGCATAAGGTAATAATTCATTGCGGTATTTTATCTATATTTTGATACCTTTATTCAGTTTCATAATTAATGTTTAACCAAAATCAAACTAATGAAAAAACTCTACCTTTTAGTAATTCTCTTTGCATTTGGTTCACTCGTATTTGGTCAGCATCTGAAGGTGCCCGACAAGTATGTAGGATATGGAGCAGATGCTGCTGTGGCAACAATACCGGCTGGCAAATACATCAAAGGGGAAGGGGAGGTGTTTTACCTTCAGACTTTTGACTTTGCAGATCCTGATTCACCTATAGGCTGGTCAATGCCTGAAGGATGGACACAGCATGATTACCGCGACCTGGGTCACATGTGGGTATGGCGTGCCGGAACAGACAGTATCAAGGGTTGGTTTACCTTTGAAAAGGGGCATATATATTCTGAAACTCCAGAAGATGGTTTTTGGGTATTCCCGATCGATGAGTACAACTATCGGGATGGAGTAAGGACCTTGGAAGATGGTGATTCAGATTTTCAAATGGCACCTATTGACTGCAGCGGGAGGCCTTCTGTTGTATTCCGTATGAATCAGCATTTCCGTTATTGCTGTGGTGCTGCTGTTGTTTCCATGTTTGTGAGTAACGACCAGGGAGTGCACTGGGCGGAATTCAGCATGAAGTTCAATTCATCAACGAATAACTTTGGCCCCAGAAACCGTGTGGAGGTAAATATTTCAGAGGTTGCTGCCGGAATGCCTGATGTGTGGATAAAATTTGTGTGGCAGAATGCGAGGCATTATTTCTGGGCCATTGATGACATAAGTCTTTCTGAAGGTTATGCAAATGAGCTTCAATTGGAGGATTCATGGCAATACTTTTCTGATAATGATGAAAATGAAGATGATGGTTTTATTTATATGACCCCATTATCACAAATAGGAACAAACGGTTTTGGGAGCTATACATTCAAGGGTGCAGTTCTAAACTTTGGAATGGACGATGCCTATTCAGCCAACGTCAATGCACAAGTCTTCAAGAATGGGAATTCTGTCTATAATGAAACTTCTGACAGCAGAACAGTGTGGCCTATTGACAGGGACACTTTCATGATTGAGACGCCATATATGCCTGATGCCATCGGGGACTATAAAATTGTGATGACTGCCCAGATGGAGCAGGAAGATGGATCTCTGGGCAACAACCTGTTCGAAGATACCTTCTATATTACCGATAGTATTTATTCGGTTGGTGACTGGATGAACGAGGAACATGCCAGTACGGCCGGTAATGGAAATAATGACGGTGACCAGGTAGGGGTTGTATATGATATCAATGAAAATACAGAAGTTAATTCAATTTCCGTCCTTATTACCCAAAGGCAGAAAAACCCCGCTGCCAGTACTCAGCCAGGTATGGGATTTCAGTATTGGTTGTGGTGGTATGATGAAGAATCACAAACTTATATAGATTTTTTATCTTCAGAATATATGGAGGTGAGCGAAGGAATGATCAACGCCTGGGTTACCCTGCCTCTGGAGAAAGATGGGGAGTCGGAGTTCTTAACGCCAGGGGAATATATTGCCACTATACAGACGTTTCATGGCGGCGGTGCTAATGCAGACAATAATTTTTACAGGTTCACTGTTGGAGCTGATTATTCCCACAAATATCATCCCCAGGCAGGTGCTTATCTTCTGAATAATGATGAAACCTGGTACCAATTGGGGAATCTACCAATGGTACGCCTGAACATTAATAATCAGGAGGGCCCAGCATCTGTGACTGTTACATTTAATGTTGATATGAATCTGCCTATTTCACAGGGCATATTTGTCCCGGGAACAGATTTTGTGGATGTTGCCGGCAGCCTGAACGGGTGGGGTGGCTCAGACCATATGACAGATGAGGATGGGGATGGTATTTATTCCCTTTCAGTGGAGGGCATAGGCACTTTTTCAGTAGTTGAATACAAGTACCGTATCAATGGCAATTGGGATACCTCTGAGTTCCCATCAGGCGGGCCCAACCGGGTTTATCGTACTACTTACTGGAATAATCTGGATGATGTATATAATGATGGTCTTAGCACCGTAGGAATTGATACAAGAGAAATTGTAAGGGGCATTAGTATTTATCCAAACCCAAATAGCGGCTTGTTTACCCTGAATATCAATAATCCTTCAGGTGAGGATTTGAATATTATTATCACCAATATTCAAGGCCAGGTGGTACATGAAAAAAAGCTCGGTTCTATTAGCTCTTATACTGAGAATATCGACCTGACTTCATTTTCAAGGGGATTATATTTTCTGAAAGTGGGGAATCAGGTTAATAAAATTATCGTAAAATAGTTAGCAGGGAACGGTTAACAGGGATTAAAAAAGGGGTGCCTGAAAGTGGGCACCCTTTTATTATTGTATTTGCTGTATAAAAAAAGGGCCCTGCAATTGCAGGGCCCTAAAGCTTTTAATGACTTGTTGTATATTTAAACTAAGCTAGTTTAACATTAACTGCATTAAGTCCTTTTCTTCCTTCAGCAAGTTCGAAGGTTACTTCATCATTTTCTCTGATCTCATCAATGAGACCTGATACGTGTACGAAGTATTCTTTTTCTGTTTCTGTGTCTACAATGAAACCGAATCCTTTGGAATCATTGAAAAATTTTACTGTTCCTTTATTCATTACTTAATTATTAATTTTTGCAAATGTAGACATATTTCTGCAATGAGCCATGTTTTTTTTATTTTTCGTACTTTGCAAATAATTTTCCCAGAGAAAAAGTTAATTACTCGATTTATAAATTAAACTGACAATGATGAAGTATTTGAAAATCTGTACATTAGTTATGATTACCTTATTGCTCACACTTAATATTCAGGCCCAGGATAAGTTTGGGATGAAGATAAAACTTCATAATCGTGATGATTCCGGGCTGTCGTATAATTTCTTTGTAGGCGAGGATGCGGAAGATTTCCAGACTTCCATTAACGGTTTTGGTTCAGGATTCCTGTTGGATGTTCTGGTTGGGAGGAACAGTCTGGATTTTCTTCAGCTTGGAACAAAAAGTGTTTACTTAAGCCTGGGAGCCGGGTTGGCTATAAACAAATATCGGTTTAAGGATAATCTTATCCTTTCTCTTTCTGGGGATGGGGATATGGTCAATTATAAAATTGATCAGGATCCGAATCATGATTATATCAATACCTTTTTTGGTTATGGCAAAAGCAAGCTTGTAACCTCCTCAATTTTTATCCCGGCTCATTTAAATATTGTTATTAGCGAGAAATTTATTCTCTCAGCTGGCGGATTTGTCGATTTCTATATCTATGGAAAGCATAAAATAAAGTACCTCAATGAGGGGGATAAAGAAAAGGTCCTTATAAAACCAAATGAGTTTAAAGATTACAATCTTAACAAAATGAAGTACGGTTTAAGCGCTTCTTTAATACATAAGAAAACTGGCATTGGCCTGGTTGGTACTTATTACCTCACACCATTCTTCCAGGAAGGGATGGGGCCAGAATTGAACGAGGCCAAGATTTCCCTGGTGTTTAGTGTAAATCCAAAAATGATAAATAAGTAATAATTTCTATGCCGTTTTCCATTAGTAATGAATTGCAATGTGAGTATCATCATATGCTGCCCCGAGGCTGAACTCTGAGGCGGCCTGATGGTATTTCAGCTTTTTGCGAATTAGCCAAACTGGCACTGATCAACATGGAATATTACCGGGTTGAAGAATCCCACTTTAAAAATCTTTATGAATATCCTTTTTTATCGCATTATATAGATATTGAAGGACTCAGAGTGCATTATCTGGATGAAGGCCCTGAGGATTCAAAACCTGTATTGCTGCTTCATGGGGTGCCGACATGGTCCTATTTGTACCGACACATTATCCCTGTTTTATCAACTTCTGGTTTTCGTGTGATTGTTCCCGATCTGATCGGGTTTGGGAAGTCTGATAAACCCGCACACATTAAATGGCACTCACTCCAGGCCCATGTTTCCTGGATTTCAAAACTTATTTCATTACTGGATCTTAGGGAAATCACCCTTTTCGGTCAGGATTGGGGATCGATGATCGGGCTCAGAGTGGCTGTGGAACAGCCTGATCGTTTTGCCGGGATAATTATTAGTAATGGAGGCTTGCCAACTGGTTTAGAGAAACCACCCCTTTCGTTCAGAATATGGAAGTTTTTCGTTATGTATAGCCCCTGGTTCCCTATCGATCAGATTGTTAATTTTGGAAGTCTGACAAAGCTTTCGACGGAGGAGAAAAGAGCATACAGGGCTCCTTTCCCAGGTTCAAAGTTTAAGGCCGGACCGAGGACTTTACCCGGAAAAGTTCCAGTGACCAGGGAAAATCCGGATGCTGAACTTAACCGGCAGGCCTGGATCTCCCTGGGTAATTGGAAGAAACCTTTTCTTACAGTTTTTGGTGATGCAGACCCAATAACCAGAGGTTTGGATTTAAAGTTTGCGGAAATGATACCAGGAGCTATTGGGCAAAATCATTTAGTTTTACATGCCGGACATTTTATTCAGGAGGACCTTGGGCCTGAATTAGCCGAAATCATAGTTAAATTTATCAGGGATTACAGGCCAGAGGCCAAAGACACATGATAATTAGAAAGGTGACTAAAAAGGTCCAATTTGAGAGTATTGGCGTCTGTCTGCCGGAGAAGCGATTGCTAACCTCTGATTTAGTTAAAAGCCTAAGAATACCGGCTATAAATAAATTTGAGCTTTTGACGGGTATCAAGGAAAGAAGGATCTGTTCTCCGGGAGAAGATTCTCTGACCCTGGCTATTGATGCAGGGATGGATTGCCTTGCCCATTCGAAATTCAGAGGATCCGAGATAGAATTAGTCATCAGTTGTTCGATTACCAAATATAAAAATGGTTTATCCCAACAATATGAGCCCCCTTTGTCTATGGCCATAAAGACATCTATAGGGGCTGACAAGGCCATCAACTTTGATATTTCGAATGCCTGTGCAGGAATGCTCACCGGAGTCATGGTCGCCGAGGATTTCATCCAGAGGGGGGTAGTGGGCAACTGTATGGTGGTAAGTGGTGAATATATCACCGGTCTTAGTCAACATGCTCTGAAAACTATCAAAACCCCCTTAAGCCACGAGCTGGCATCGCTGACTCTGGGAGATGCCGGGGCGGCAGTTATTCTACAAGCTGTATCTGAGGCCGGAGAAGGTATTGCCGTTACTGGTTTTACTACCCTGTGTGGTTACAGCGATCTGTGTGTGGCAAGGCAAAGCAGAAGGATGGCCGGGGCTTTTATGAAAACAAAAGCTAATAAAATCCACCAGGTATCTATATCCGATTCAGGACCATTGGTGGAGGAAGCACTAAAAAAAAATGGCCTTAGTTTTGACAAGATTGATTACCTGATTCCTCACCAGACTTCAAGAAGTGCCATCATTTCAGGGGCGAGGCATTATGCCGAGTTTTTTGGTGTGCGTCCGGGACAGGTTATCATTAATCTTAAGGAGCATGGAAATACTGCTTCTACATCTCATTTTATTAGTCTATACACCCTCCTAAATGAAGGCAGGTTTAAGGTTGGTGACAGGATTATGCTTCTTTGTTTTGCTTCAGGGCTAATCATTGGTGTTGTGTTTTTTACTATGAATAATATGGTGGAGAAATATGGGAACCCGGATTGAAATGGTTTCTATAGCACCCCCGCTTGGGAAACGATCACGCAGGGGGACTATCAGTATGTCGAAAAGGGCAGCTAAAAGTTGTCTTGACCTGGCGGGAATTCAACCTTCAGATCTTGAATTGGTGATTTATTCAGGGATTTATCGTGATGATCATATTGGTGAACCTTCCATAGCTTCTCTTTTGCAGAAAGAGATCGGGGCCAATCCAACTCTTTATCCTTTGGATGAAAGAACATTTTCTTTTGATCTTAATGCCGGCGGGTGCGGCCTTGTCAATGCCTTCCAGCTTATTGATGGCTTCATTACTTCTGGAAAGCTTAAGAGGGGGATGGTTATCACCGGTGATTCAGAGCCGGTAAGAGGATTATCTGAGTCATTCAATTTTGGATCTGCTGCCTCAGCCGTAATACTGAGTAAATCGCAGAATGGTGAAGGTTTTCAGCTGATTAAAACCTACTCCTTCCCTCAGTATTGTGAATCGTTTAAAAGTTATATATCCTGGAAAAGGAAGAATGGAAGAATTTGGAAGAAAAATGTTTTAGTAGTTGAGCAAAAGGATACGTATCTGCATGAATGCGTGGAATGCTGCAATGATTCACTGGAAAAATTCCTGGAGGTAAACGGACTTCGCCTCAGGGATATCGACCTGATCCTTCCTTCCCAGAGTCCGACGGGGATTGTCTCAGAACTGGAAAAGCGATTGGGCAATCCTGGCTGCCTGGTGAGTGTCAATAGCCATGGCAGGGGGGAGATACATACATCAGGCCCTGCTTTTGCCCTACGGAAAGTCTGGGAAACCGGCCAATTCCAAAAGGCCCGTAATGTGCTGTTTTTAACAGTAGGAGCGGGGATAAGCACTGCAATTGCCTGGTACAGAAAACCTGGTTTAGAATAATAATGCATCAAATATCAGCCCATAATGCCACAAAAATGGATAACATTACCGGATACCTGAATCGAAATGCTATAAAATTCCCGGATAAACCGGCCATTCTCCATCCTGTGGTTATCTCTTTCAAGAAGCTTGACCAGGAAGTTGATAGATATGCGGCCGGGCTCATTATCTCAGGTATAACTAAGGGGACTCATACCATACTATTGGTTTCTGCCGGATCAGAATTTTTTATCCTGTGTTTTGCCCTCCTGAGAATAGGGGCAGTTCCTATAATAATAGATCCCGGGATGGGAATACGAGCTATGGCCCGGGCCTTATCCGGGTCGGATGCCAGGGCTTTCATTGGGATACCCAAAACCCACTTGTTAAAGTACCTATATCCACGTTCTTTCAGGAAGGTGAGGATTTGGATTCACACAGGTCGGGCCTGGATGCCAGGCTCTAAACCATCATTTAGCTTAAGGAAGGATATTGAACTCCCAGGGCCTCAGTGTAATATGAAATCTAATGAGCTTGCTGCCGTTTTTTTTACCAGCGGAAGTACCGGGCCTCCCAAGGGAGTAATCTACAATGCTGGTATGCTGGAAGCCCAGGTTAGGATGATGGAAGAGCATTTTAAATATGGTCCTGAAGAAATTGATTTATGCACCTTCCCCTTGCTTGGCCTTTTTGTAACCTGCCTTGGGAGTTCTCTGGTAATAGCGGATATGGACCCACTTCGACCTGCCAGCCTTAATCCGGAAAAACTCATTAAAAATCTTAATGTTCATCGGTGCACTCAGATGTTCGGCTCACCTACGATCCTTAATCGCCTTGTCCGGTATGCAAAGAATAATGATGTGAAACTCATTACCCTGAGGCGTGTCATCTCCGCGGGAGCACCTGTTCCTCTGGATCTGCAGAAAGCATTTCTTAAACTTTCAATAGGTCATGCTGAGATCCATACTCCCTATGGTGCTACCGAAGCTTTACCTGTTACGGATATTACAGCCACCGAACTTATGCAGCAAACCGAGGAGGAGTCGAGCTATTCCGGCGGGATTTGCGTGGGATATTCTTTACCCGGGCTGGTGGTTAAAATTATAGTGATCAGTGACGGACCCTTGCATGCCTGGTCGGATGATTTGGTACTCCCGGTGGGTGATGTGGGGGAGATTGTAGTTAAAGGGGCACACGTATCCCAGGAATATAAAAATAATACGCATGCCAACGAACTGGCAAAAATTCTTGATTCTTCTGATGGAGGAATTTGGCATCGCATGGGAGATGTAGGGCGTATGGATGAGAATGGCAGGATATGGTTCTACGGCAGAAAGAATCACCGGGTAATAGCAGCTTCCGGAACCCTGTTTACTATTCCAACGGAGGCAGTTTTTAACCAGCATCCTGATGTAATGCGCACAGCCCTGGTTGGTGTAACTGTTCCTGGTCAAAAGTTTAAAAAACCAGTTATTTGTATTCAAACAGAATCTGAGATAGATGAAAGGAAATTCCCGGAACTCAAGCAGGAATTGTTGGAATTGTGTTATCGCAATGAATTGACGAAAGATATTCGACATATTTTTTTTCACAAGAATTTTCCTGTTGATCCCAGGCATAATGCTAAGATTTTTCGTGAGAAATTGGCTGTATGGGCTGAGAGGAGGGTGAAATGAGAATTCTGGTTACGGGTGGAGGTGGTTTTATTGGAGGGGCACTGATCAAAAGATTGGTGGAGGAGGGGCATCAGGTCAGCAGTCTTGCGCGGGGGGACTATCCATGGCTTCGGGAAATTGGTGTTGATGTAATTTGTGCTGATTTACAGGATGTTAGATCGGTGGTTCAGGCTTCTGCCGGAATGGATATCGTTTTTCACGTAGCGGCAAAAGCCGGCTTGTGGGGATCATATAGAGAGTTTTTTGATGTCAATGTTACCGGTACTAAAAATGTTATACATGCCTGCATAAAAAATGGGGTTAGGTCCCTGGTTTTCACCAGTTCCGCAAGCGTGGTTTTTGATGGAAACAATATTGAAGGACTTAACGAGAATCTACCCTACCCTTCAAGACCGTTGTCCCATTATACAGCAACCAAAGCCCTTGCCGAGCAAGCCGTATTGAATGCTAACGGTCCTGATCTGAAAACCATTTCCCTCCGCCCGCATCTGGTTTGGGGGCCGGGCGATCGGCATATCTTGCCCCGTATTATTAACCAGGCAAAAGCAGGGAAACTACGTATCATAGGAAATGGCAAGAATGTAATTGATACCACTTATATAGATAATGCTGTCCTTGTTCATTTATGTGCTGCTAAGGCCCTGATTGATAATCTCAAAGCTTGTGGGAAAACCTATTTTATTTCCAACGGAGAGCCTGTCCTGTTATGGGAGCTGGTTAATGGTCTGCTCAAGGCTGCTGGTCTTGCTCCCCCCAAAAAGAAAATCTCCTCAGGAGCAGCAATGAAAATAGCGGGTACTCTGGAATTATTTCATAAGATCTTTCGAGCCGGCAAGGCCCCACGACTCACACGTTTTCTGGTACATGAATTAACTGCTTCCCACTGGTTTGATATTTCAGCAGCAGAAACTGAATTAGGATACAGGCCGGAGGTTACTATTCAGGAGGGACTAAAACTGCTGGCAGAGTACAATAGAAGAGTTTAGGTATTTAAGTGTATTTGGGTATATTCGGTTACTCAGATACTTAATTGTCTTGATGATTGTTCTATATGTATAGAATATTGAACCGAAATTGAAACAAATAGGAAGTAAGATCTTGCCGCTGGGTTATCTACGGAAAATGAAATATCTTGAAGGTAAAAACCTTTCGATATGGTCCTGGCGTGTTGCATGGCATTATGTCCGAAGAACAGCGCGTTTGATAAAGAAAGGTGCCGGACTTGTTGGTGAAGAAGCTACAGAAACCCAGACAATGGCCGTGTCTTTCTTCCGGATGCTGGAATACAAGTTAAACCTGAAAAACAGGAAGGAACCTCCAACCGAAGAAGAAGTCAAAGCAGCTATTGAGCAATTAAAAGATGTAGGTCGTTTCTCTCTCTTTGCCACTGTCTCAATTCTTCCAGGTGGCGGGTTTTCTCTTATTGGGCTGGAATTGCTGGCCAGGAAATTTGGAGTAAAAAGTTTTACGTTAATACCATCGGCTTTCAGGAAGAAGAAGAAACCGTGAATCCGTTATACTGGTGATGATAATAGAGAGAGTGCTTGTTAGTTTTATTTTGTCCTCAGTCCCTTCATCCCCAATCCCTTCTAATACTTCTTATTCAAATCGATCTTCCTTATCCGTAATTTTTTCGGAGTTACTTCCAGGTACTCATCATCTTTTAGATACTCCATGTATTGTTCGAGGGAGAGCGTTCTGGATGGGGCTATATTCATCTTATCATCTGTTCCCGAAGCCCTCATATTAGTGAGTTTCTTGGTTTTACAAATGTTTACTACCAGGTCGTTCTGCCGGATGTGTTCCCCTATCACCTGTCCTCGGTAAATCGGTTCCCCTAAAGGAACAAGGAAAGTGCCTCTGTCTTGAAGTTTATCAACGGCGTATGGAATGGAGATGCCTGTTTCCTGGGAGATCAGAGCACCACTTCTCTTGCTTCCAATTTCGCCCTTCCAGGGCATGTAAGCAACAAAACGATGAGCCAGAATAGCTTCTCCCTCGGTAAGGGTGAGAATCTGGTTGGAAATTCCCATTAACCCCCGGGATGGTATATTGAACTGCAAGCTGTTACGGTCACCGCGGTATTCGATGTCCAACAGTTCTCCCTTGCGTTGTGATACGGCCTCTATAACTTTTCCCTGAAAAGCTTCAGGTACATTAACCGTCAGATGTTCAATTGGTTCGTGGGTCTTTCCGTCAATTTCTTTCAACAGAACCTGAGGTTGTCCTAATTGAAATTCGTAGCCTTCGCGACGCATGGTTTCCACCAGTATAGACAGGTGGAGGATTCCACGGCCATAGACATTCAGCATATCAGGTGAGTCAGTTTCTTCCACCCGTAGTGCCAGATTCTTTTCTATTTCACGGTAGAGCCGTTCGCGCAGATGACGTGATGTTACAAACTTGCCATCCTGTCCGAAAAAAGGTGAGTTGTTGATGGTAAACATCATGCTCATGGTAGGTTCGTCCACCTTAATTGGGATTAGTCCTTCGGGATTCTCTGCATCGGCAACGGTATCACCTATCTCAAATCCATCCAATCCCATCAGTGCTACTATCTCTCCTGACCGAACTGGTGTTTTAATCTTTTCTTTCCCCAATCCCTCAAATCGGTAGAGTTCTTTGATGACACATTTGTATGCTCTTCCGTCACTTTTTACCAGAGAAACCTGTTGCCCCATTTGTATGGTCCCCCGTGAAATCCGCCCAACAGCAATCCTCCCAACATATGAAGAGTAATCGAGGCTGGTGATCATCATCTGAAGGCTGCCTTCCACGAATGGAGCTTCAGGAATGTGTTCAATTATCTGATCGAGAAGGAAACTAACATCCTGGGTCGGCTTTAACCAGTCTTTTCCCATCCAGCCTTCTTTGGATGAGCCGTACACAGTTGGGAAATCAAGTTGATCTTCACTAGCATCCAGATGGGCCATAAGGTCAAATACCTGCTCTTGCACCTCCTCAGGTTTGCAATTCGGCTTGTCAACCTTGTTGATCACCACGATAGGCTTTAGATTCAGCTCAATTGCTTTCTGCAACACAAACCGTGTTTGTGGCATTGGCCCCTCGAAAGCATCTACCAGGAGAAGCACCCCGTCGGCCATGTTAAGAACCCGTTCCACCTCACCACCGAAATCTGAGTGACCGGGGGTGTCTATTATGTTGATTTTAACATCTTTATATCTAACCGAAACGTTTTTAGAAAGGATAGTTATACCCCGTTCGCGTTCCAGGTCATTGCTGTCGAGGATCAGGTCTTCAACCTCCTCATTATCTCTAAACATTTTCATCTGATGAAGAATGCGGTCAACCAGCGTAGTTTTGCCGTGGTCAACGTGAGCTATTATAGCGATGTTTCTGATACTAAGCATTTTTGTCTTCTGAATTCGAGGGCGCAAAGGTAGGTAAAAAATGGTGAAGAATGACAGGTGACGAGTGACAAAAAAAAGGTGACGAAAAAGGTTACATTAAGGTAACGTAGGGTTACAAAAAAGGTGATTCAAGGTGATTCAAGGTGATCGTAGCCCCTGGCCTTGTGCCTGGGGTTTGTGATTCAAGGTGATTTGGGTGATTCAGGTGATTAACTTATTGCCTTATTAACTAATCACTTAGCCTTATACTTAAGCCTCAAGCTTCAAGTCTTAAGCCTTGTAAAGTATCATCTTCCCTGGTAGTCCTTTACGATTGCTTCACTGATCCACTTGGCCAGTGCCTCCCGGTTTTCTTTAAGGACAAAACGCCTCTGGTCCCTTGGATTGCCGATGTTCCCAAGCTCGATAAACACGGCAGGGGGCAGGGTATTGCGGATAATATAGAGATTGCTTCGTTCAGATACGGTTCCCCTGTATCCCCGGTTCGGCTGGTGCTGTACATATTTTTCCTTAAAGGTATTTTGTATTGTTTGTGCCAGCCTTTTCCCTGATTTACTCTTTTTATGATGGTAAAAGAATACATCTATGTTTTCACCTTTACTTCTGCTATCAAGATGGATGATTATAACACGCTGATAATTAGAACTATTCTGGTGGTAAAGGGAATTCACGGCTTTTGACCTCTGGGACAAGCGGGCAATTTGATTCAAGGGGATGGCCTTGTTCGGGTAGCATCTTTCATCTTTATCAGATTTAAGGATCGATTCGTCACGTATACCATCATTATTATCCCTGGTGATCATATAAACATCAGCTCCCTGTTCAATGAGCAAACGCGCCAGCCGAAGTGTTACATCATAAGCATATTCATCTTCGCTGAGAGTGTAATTACCATATTTACCCTGAGCCCCGGGATCCGGCCCGCCATGGCCCGCGACCAGGTAAAAGACGGCGCCTTTCAGTTCAGTGGAAATGATAACAACCTTCTCGTATTCCGGACCGAAAATCTTATAGCTGCGTGCAGGGGGCTCCTGTCCAATCAATATATTGGGCAGCAGAAAAAGACATATTATTAGAGAATATTTCTTCAATACGAGCTGAAAATAGTAAAAATCTACTCCTGTGGGGCATTTTTAGACCCTTTTTCAATACAATTTCAACCTTAAAAGGTTTTGCTCACCACGGAGCCATGTCTTAGTGTTAGCACTGTCAAATCACACGTAAACAATATCTATTCAAAACTCAAAATCGGTTCGCGAAAAGAAGTAATGGATTTTGGGGAGTAGGTAGGTTTGTTTGATTGCATGAGTGTGGATGTGATTGGAAAAGTTCCCCCTTTTCCTGGCATCAGGAAAGGGGGCCAGGGGGATAGGTTCGTTGAAGGAGAAGGTCCAGGTTATTCTCAGATTATAAGGATTTTACAAATTCAACCAGGTTTTTCAAGTCATGTGTTGATAATTCCCCCTGCATGCCATGATGGTCAGATTTAATGACATCCTCAATGGTGGCGCACCTCCCATTGAAGAGGTAAGGCCCTGTACGCCAGGCTTCCAGCAGGGTAGGGGTGTCCCAGGTGTTGTTGCCATTATAGGTGTTGTTGCCATTATAGGTGTCGGGCGGACCAATCGAAGCCATCATCTGGTTAGTATATTTTGGAGGAGGATGACAGTGGTTACATCCCTGGTCCATGAAAACTTTACGACCTTTTTTAGCATTCCCCGATAATTTTCCATTAACCAGGTAAGGGCTTGGTACAGGCTTTAACGAAGCCAGGTATTGGTCTACTTCCCTGGCTTTGTCTTCCGGGATACTTACGAACTGGATATGCCGGAAGCCGGCTCTGACTGCAGTTTCTGCATCTTTCCTGATGCCAGTAATCATTACAGGTGGTGTAGAGTGAGCCATAAGCATGCTCTTGCAGTTTTTGGGATTGCCCAATCCATCATTTAAAAGATCCCAATTTAATCCATCAACCCGGGCGTCATTGGGATGACAACCGATGCAGGCCTGCCACTCCTGAAAGCAATAAGAGGCATCATGAAAAAGTATTTCTCCCAAGCGAATAGAATCGTTTACCAGGCTTGGGTTAAGCTCAATCTGATCTTGTAGTGTGTCAAAATTCTCCAGATCAAACGCTGAAAGGTTATCGGTGAAGTAGTTGCCTGCAAACAGTTTTCCATCGTAAATAGCCAGCTCCCGTGGACCATTTCCATCCGCGGGAACCCTGGTCCGTATACCCGACAAAAAGGTCAGGTCGTAAGCCAGTGCAGATTTATTTTCTGTTTGGGTCAGCTTGTCTCTCAATTTAGCATAGTCGATAAAACTGATATCGTGGGTGCCAGAATGCGCCACGATGATCATTTCATCAGTGCACTCAATTCCCCAGGATCCGGCAGCTCCCCTTTCCAACTCATCGAGCAATATCGTAGAAACCAGGGTTAGATTCCTGGCATCAATAATGCTCAGTGCACTGGTATTCATCCATCCCTGCTCCAGTTGGGTAGTCGGTACCTGAAACCTTCCCAGGTTATGTGAGACAAAAACAAAATCCCCATCGGGGCTCACCTTCAGGCCTCTAAGTGCATTACTGCCATTGGCAAGGGGAATATCTTTGATTTTTGTATTGTCTGATGTCCTGATAACAGATACAGAGCCTGTTACGGTGTCCTTATCGGCCCTGCCCTCAGGCAGGAAATTGGCAACAAACAAGTATTTACCTTCCGGATCAATATCCTCTGCAAATGGCTGACGCAATACCGGAATCCTCTTGATCTCCTTCAGGGACTCTGCATCAACAACTGAAATATCATTGCTAAATTGATTGGCAACATAAAGTGTTTTACCTGAAGGATGTAAAACGGGACTTCGGGATCCGAAGCCTAATTTTGTTTTTTTTAAAGTTTTTAGATCTGGCAAAAGAAGTTTGGTAATATATCCCTGGGAATAACTGGAGGTTACAAAAACATTATGTCCTGAGCTGGTAATCCCGGTGGGCGAAACTTCTGTTGGATGAGTTTGCAATTTTCTATGCTCCACGGGATTCCAGTATTCAATTCTGTTGCCGGTTCGCATAGCAACAAGAATATTTCCCGATTCATCAAAACATAATGCAGTCGGGCTTAATGGGGTGGAGGAGTTAATCGGGTTATTTGAAAAATTCAGGCTCATTGCCAAAATGAGGCCTGCCAGGGACAATGGTAATAGGATCAGCCAATAAGACCTATTTCTGGTCATAAACCTTTTCCCCTTTTTGAATCATTGTCAGGATATTAAACTGCCTAACCTTTCCGGCCTGGTATAGCCCGAGCTTTTTCTGGTGCTCAGGACAGGGGATAAACCCTTCCATATCTGCCCTGGGTGTTTCTTTCAGCCGCTGGTGCCCAAGCTCAAGGAGGGCGATAATTTCTTTTCTTGCATCAGGTGCATCCACTTTTTCAAGCAGGGGGCTTAATTCCGGGCGGTCGAATGATAACTGTGGCCCCAGCTTTCTGGTGAATCCGCTTAAATCCTTAAACTGCATATCACTTAATTCCTCTATTCTTTTCAATTCATCGTTGTTCAAAGGGCAGCGGCCGGCCAGATTGTCCGGATATGCGGATTCATACTCGGGATAATAGGGTCCGTTTATGTCTATCCATGTATAAATTCTTTCCAATTCATCCTGACTAAGCTGAGTGTTGAAATGATCTCCATCTATTATTTCAGTCAGCCTGCTGGCATTGGAGCCCCAGGAAAGGGCTTGCTGTATATCAGAAGGGCCCCCTCCGACACAATTGATCATTTTCCTAAGGTGGAGATCAATATAAGAAGCATTAAAAAATGGATCTTTATCTCCTGCCAGGATCAGTTTTTCACCAGCTTTTTTACCAAAATCATGGCATTTCACACAGTGCTGATCAAAGATTGGCTGAACCTCTTTTGCATAATTGAATTTCCTGGCTTCACCCTTCCACCCGTTCATTTTGCTGGGAGCTTTTCTCAGGGCAAGAGGCATCTTGTTCTGGTTTACCGGAACTGACAGGCGGTTTTCATGACAGCCGATACATCCGTTGGTTTCGCCCGGCTGGGCCATAGTGCCCGACCGCATAGATTGGACCATTTTTTTATTCTCATCCAGCAATTGGAAATATACAAAGCTGCTGTGAGGCACCTCAAAATATGCCGATCCGTCTTCTTCAACTGGAACCTCACCGAGAATTTTCTTGTTTTCAAAACCGTGCCAGTTAACTCCGGGAGCCTGCTGACCCTGTCCGCCCCACGAGGGCTGTGTCCAGGTTTGCTTTGGAGGTGATTCAATAACCCTGACGAATTTAATTGATCCTGGCTTAACCCCATTCATATGAGTCCCTTCATAAACATTCTGTATATAGAAATAACCCGGGACATCTGCCCATACTCTCTTTGCTGGTAATGCAGTTGGTTTAAATTTTGGAGCCAATGGCATTGGGTCATAACAGCCTTTTGTGTCCTCATGGATAAGTTTTACCTCACCTGCCATATCCACCAGATAAATTCCCATCCTTTCGCCGCTTCCTTCAGTGCCAACCGGTTTTATTAATCCTGAAACGAGGAAATGATCTTTATCCAGGGCAAAAGGATCCTCATACCTGGTTTTTATTTGCATGAACTGATCCCAGTTTCCTTTGCCAATCATATCGTAAGCCTCTTCAGGCCATATCTTCACTACAGACTCTTTCCCATCTACTCCTTTTGAACGGTCGACTACAGCCAATGCCCCCCAGGGCCTGTCGTGGCAGGATGAAAAAATGCATAACAAATGATTGCTGCCCGGAATTGATCGTGGATCGATTATCCCGCCCGGGGAATTGGTATTATTCCCGTAATAGATGGATTGCTTTGTACCGTCGGGAAAAACTGTCCAAAGGCCTTGCGCATCGCCAAAATTTCTATCCACATATTCCCAGCGATCGTAGACAATTCTACCATCATTAAGCAGAGCAGCATGTCCTTCGAATAATGTGCTGTATCCCAGTTGGTTAATGTTTGCCCCGTCTCCATCCATGCGAAACAGGTTAGCCATGATGTGCCTGTTACACATACAGTATTTGGTTTCCCGGGAAGAACTGAAAATAATACCATCATCGGGAAGGTAAAGAGGGTCTATGTCTGATGCTCCTTTCATAGAGGTCAGCCAATGAAAGCCCGATCCGTCAGAGTTAATCTCCGCAATATGATAATTCTGGTTTATGTTTTCCCGTAAAGAAAAGATGATTTTTTTGCCATCAAATGACACTTCGGGATCCCTTATGGACCCTTCACTTGTTTCAAAAATTACTCTGATGTCACCGGATTCAGTATTCCATGCTTTAATTGATGCACCCGGTCGAAAGCTGGCTGTATTAATCTCTCCAGTTTGAAATATTGTTGCTGTGTTATGATGATCCGGAAGGTATTGATCCCTTTCAACGAAGAGAATTTCTTCGGGGAGCTCAAAGAGATCAGCTTTTTTGACGAAGCCAGTTAATAGGGGAATCAGTATTATGGGGATGAAATATCTGAGGAGCTTCATTTTCGTAAATTATTTGACTAATATACGAAAAAGGGGAATATTGGTGTGGTTCTTTTGTCAAGATTGAGGAATGCGAAGAGGTCCCTGCCTCCGCAGGGATGACCTCCTTTACGAACATTGATAAAATATCTTTAGAGCGGTCATTCTTCCGAAGGAGGGACCCTCATAAAAAAGCCGAGGGTTGGTGGTAATCCAAGCCCCGGCCAATTGTTTTTTTTCCGATCAACCGATCAACCAGTTTCTATTGTTTATTTCCAATGATCCTTTAATAGTTCAAACTCTTGCGAATTACTTACTTCTTTGATGCTTAGAACCACAGTATATCTTCCCGGTCCGGCGGGGCCGGTTAACCATTCCCTGCCCTCCATTCTTTCGGCTAATTCCTCTTCGGAAAGGTATTGCCTGAACCTTTCCATCTGGCGTTCCATTCTTTGAAGTTCTTCCTCAGTCCTTTTACGAATCCTCTTCTCTTGGTTCCAAACTACTTCATTTACAGCACCTTCGGCTTCAAGTTCTTTTTCGAAAATTACCCGGCCCCGAATATCAAGAATTTCAACCTTGATATTTTTATCTTCCAGTTCGGGATTAACAAAAAACCTTATTGGCGTACCCGGGGCTTCGCTCTCACCAGCAAAGTTGCTTGACGAGCTGCTATATGGATCATAACTTTCATATAATACTTTATCCTCAGGCCTAAAAAGGTGAATGTCCTCATTCAGAGATTCTTCGTTGATTTCCTCCAGGTATGAGATGTCTGCAATCCACATACTGCGTCCGTGTGTTCCAACAATCAGATCGTTTTCACGTGGGTGGATTTTTAGATCTTCCACTGGCACATAAGGCATATTATTTTTAAGATCATTCCATGTTTTTCCTCCGTCGATTGAAACATGAACCTGTTTTGTTGACCCTACAAAAAGCAAATTATTGTTGCGCGGATGCTCCCTTATAACGCAAAGAGGATTATCGGGTAAACCATCAGCTATAGAGGTCCATCTTGCTCCAAAGTCATCCGTTTTCCATGCAAAGGGCCGAAAATCATCTTCACGGTAACCGGTTACTGTTACGTAGGCCGTTCCCTCATTTAAATAGGATGATTCAACGCGGCTTACCCAATATCCCGGATTATCGGGGATGTTTCCAGTAACTTCGGTCCAGTCATCTCCCCCGTTTTGGGTGACCCAAACCTTTCCATCATCTGTGCCTACCCAGAAAACGTTAGGTGTGACAGGAGATTCAGACATAGTGACGATTGTACAATATTGAATATTACCAGTACCGGCAATTTTTATTGGGTCTGCTGATGTCAGGTCAGGGCTGATCTCGACCCATGTTTCTCCACGGTTACTTGATTTAACTACCTTGTTACCACCGTGATAAATAACCTTTGAATTGTGTGATGAAACTACAATTGGTGCATTCCAGGTAAAACGGTCCATGTCGCGATACCTAATACTTTCTGATTCTCCAGTTTCGAGATTATGCCTGCTAATTGGTCCATTCTGAGATTCATTATAAAGGATTCTCCAGTCTTTAGGATCAACTTCATTATACATTCCATCTCCACCACCAACTCTGGACCAGTCTTCCAACCTGATTGGTCCTCCGTCTTTTTTGGAACTTGGTCCACCAACTGATCCATTATCTTGAAGTCCGCCATAAACATGATAGGGATATCTATTATCAAAGCCTACTGCAACAAATTGGCCAACATCTTTAAAGTCAGGGTGATACCAGTTTTGTCCCGCATCATAACTAATTCCCATGCCATGATCATAGCCTAAGATGATATGTTTGGGGTCTGAAGGATCGATCCACAATGCATGATTATCCCCGCCGAATCTGAAGGCGTTACCCCATTCTTCACCTCCATTCTTTGTTTCCCAAACGCTAATACCTACAATGTATACATGATCAGGATCAGTAGGATCTATTCTTACTTGCTGGTAATAATAAGCTGGTCCGCCCCCAATCTTATCGCCAACCTTTTTCCAGGTTTTCCCACCATCATCAGAGCGATAAACTTCATCACCTATTTCTCTTTGTTCTCTTTCCAGTGGCTGACCACTCTCCATCAGATCCCAACGATCTTTTGTTTTCATTCCTTCAACGTTACAGTTTTCAACATTAGCATAAACAATATTGGGATCGCTGACTGAAACATCGATTCCAATACGCCCTATCACCCCTACTGGTAAGCCCCCTTCAAGTTTAGCCCAATTTTCGCCCCCATCTATGGATTTGTAGATTCCACTGGAAGGTCCTCCGGCATTAAAGGTCCAGGGCCGTCTCTCCTTATCGTAGGCTGCTGCATATAGTACATCGGGGTTGCCGGGCTCCATAACCAGATCAACCACTCCAATGTGTTTTTTACCTCTTTTAATGGAGAGTACTTTGATCCATGAATTTCCTCCATCTGTAGTTTTGAAAACCCCGCATTCTTCATTATTAGAGTAAAGCGGTCCTTCTGCTGCTACCCAAACTGTATTTGTGTTTTCAGGGTGTATTACAATACGACCGACATGTTGGGACATCTTGAGTCCCATATTGGTCCACGTTTCCCCTCCATCAGTTGATTTGTATATTCCATCTCCATAATATACTGTTCGTGAATTGTTTGCTTCGCCTGTACCAACCCATATAACATCAGTATTAGTTGGATCTACAGCGATATCGCCAATTGAGATGGCACCGGCATTATCAAAAATAGAAGTAAAGGTCTGGCCATTATTATTTGTTTTCCAAACTCCTCCAGATGCCAGAGCAGCGTAAAATACTGTAGGTTGATCTTCAACAACAGCGAAATCAACATACCGGCCTCCTTGTCGGGTTGGGCCAATGGAACGGTAGTGTACCTTACCCAGAATATCCTCACCTAGTTTTTGAGCCAGGGCATCGGGTACAAGCATCAGGCCAATCACTATCACCAGGGAAAGGCGGCCAAGCAGTTGAAAAGGGAAAGACTTTTTCATTATGGAGTCGTTTTGGTTTAAAAATCAAGTTTGTAGAACAGGTTTGATGAGCAATTTAGTGAAAATGATGTTTGCTGATACCCCTGAGGTTTTTCCTTTAACAAGATTTAACGAATTGGGGAACGGTTAACGGTTAACGGGGAACAGGGAACGGGGACAAAATTGGGACAAAGGGACCGAAGATGAAAAAGCCCCTCTCCCGTGAGTTTACGAGCGCAGGGGCTTGGGGTGAGGCGGATAAAATAGATTTTACCGATGAAAAGAATCTGATACAAATTCCAATACTTCTGGCAGGGCGGAACGCCAGTATGACCAGGAATGCCCACCGTCACGCATACGAAATTCGTGAGGTATTCCTTGCTTGCGCATTGCGATATGGATCAATGAGTTGCCTTCATATAGAAAGTCGTCATCCCCACAGTCGATATACCAGCGGACAGCTTTTTTCTGATCTTCGGGTACTTTGTTCACTAATTCTAAAGCATTATGCTGATTGAACCAATTCTCAAGGGCAGAAGGGCCATCATATTTAATTCCTGCTCTTTCCAAAGATTGCCTTACATCTTCAATTGTTGAGGGACCTATATATGCACTTAATGGGCAGGCTGATGAGAACATTTCCGGGTGATGGATTTATTATCCAGTACTTTACCTGTCTGTGCGTGTAGAATAACCGGCAATAGAATCGCTATAAGAAGGCAAATCAGTAAATTTCCTCTTTCGATCCGGTCATGAAGATCCCCTAGCTCAAAGTCATCATTACGCTTAACAGAACGATAATCAAACCCAAAACAAAACCAATAAATGCCAGGGCTTTTTGAATACACCAAAGTTTTCCATATTATTTGAATTTCAGCTGATTTTTGAATCTTGAATTTTTTTGATTAGTCGTATAATATAGCCAATATAAAAAAGACCTTATCAATCTAAGGGATTTACATTGTTTTAAAAAAAGCAATGTAGTATAATTTGTTTGAATGTTGGCTCAGATCTTATGGTAAGGCTGTTTTAGCGGGGACTGTTTGAAATAATTATTGACATTTATCCAAAAAAGGATACTTTTACGTCGTGAGAATCAGGTTTTTCATACTTAGTATTTTAATTTTGGCTTATGGGATAATATTAGGCCATGAGGTGGTGTTTGGGCACCATCTCTCATCTGTTACGGCATATCATCACAACCACTCTGATGCGGCTCATCATCATGATGGGAATTGTAAGCACTTGCCCTGCTTAATGGATATGAATCCACATTTTGTTATCAGCGATCCTGACACTAACCAGGATCTCGAAGGTAATGATCCATTCAATCCTGATTTTATCTTCGATTTTGATTTGATCAGCATCCGGCTCACATGTGTCTCCAATCACTTAATTTTGTCAGGAACCGAATCGAAATCACCCTGTTCTCCTTATATCCAAAGCCTTCGATTGCGTGGGCCTCCCCTTGGCTAAAATCTTTTCCCCCGTCTAAAATCATAATTGAACAGAAGTCGAAATATCTGTTCCCTCATCCAAATTTATTTATCACATCATGAAGAAAATAATTTCATTTCTAATTATCCTGACCTTGCTAATCAGTTGTAATAATTCCGTTGATGATGCAGTGGATCAGGCTCCTGCTCATGATCATGGAACCGTGGCTATTTTACTTTTCGAGGGTGATATGGAGCTATTTGCAGAGGCTGATCAATTATTTGCAGGAGATAAAGTTGACATAAGAGCTCACGTCACATTCCTGAAGGGATACTCACCCGCACAGGAGGGGATTCTCTATACCCGTATTATGCAGGGTCAAACAGAACCAGATTGGGAACCATTGGAACTGGCTCAGGCTGGAATTTTCACCGGTAGTATATCCCCAAAAAGCGCGGGTTTGTGTTGTCTTGATTTCATGTACCATCAAGGGGATTTAAAAGTTATTTTTTCAATGGATTCCCTGAAAGTATATTCTCATGATGAGGAACCACCGACTGCGGAAGAACATCACGATGAGGTTATTTTCACCAAAGAACAGGCTTGGAAAACAACTTTTGGCTTAATGCCAGTCGAATCCAAAGATTTCACCAAAGTCATACATTGCAGCGGTGAGATCAGTATTGCTCCGGGACATGAGGTAGATATCATCTCTCCAGCCGGAGGTAAAATTGCCTATTCCGGAATTAATATGGTTGAAGGAAGTTACGTCGGGGAAGGTTCTGTTTTATTTACCCTGCTGGGAACCGGTCTTAGCCATGATAATATTCTTATTGAACTTAAGACTGCCAAGGCAGAATACGAGAAAAGCAAGGCAAACTTGGATAGGAAGGCAGAACTCCTGAAAATTGAAGCTGTTTCACGAAAAGACTTTGAGGAGGCAAAAGCTGCTTTCGATACTGACAAGGCAAGATACGATGTATTGAAAAGTCAGGTAGATGAATCGGGGATGATGGTAAAAAGCCCGGTATCCGGATATATTTCAGAAGTTCTCTGTGCTGAAAACAGCTATGCTGAGACTGGGACTGTTTTGGTGAGAATCATTAAAGAGGGAGGGATATTGATCAAAGCAAATGTCCCGGCCACTTATACAAATAAAATCAAATCAATTAGTTCGGCTAATATCAAACTGCCACAAGATCCCAACGTTTTTTCTATTGAGGATTGGGGAGGAGAATTAAGCAGTTTTGGAAGGTCCATAGATCCTCAAACCGGAATGATACCGGTTTTCTTTAAAGTGGATGAGCCGGATTTAGTGCCCGGGACCTTCGTTGAACTCTGGCTGCAAACAGATGTGATTAGCGATCAGATAGTTGTTCCCGGATCCAGCCTTCTTGAAGAATATGGAAGCTATTATATATATGTTCAGGAAGAAGGAGAAGCTTATAAGAAACGATTGGTTAGGCTTGCTGATAATGATGGTGTGAATTATTTGGTTACAAGTGGATTGAATTTGGGTGAAGTAATTGTTTCAAAAGGTGCAATGGCAATAAAAGTTGCTAATGCTATGGGAGCTGCCCCGGTTCACCAACATTAATATGTAAACGCAAGTAAAGTTCATTATGCTAAAATCAATATTAAGATATAGCCTGACAAATCGCATGGTAATCATATTAATTGCCCTGGCGATCACTGTATTTGGATGGTTGACCATGAGAAGCCTGGAAGTTGATGTATTTCCGGATTTAACAGCCCCCACGGTAGCCATTTTAACTGAATCTCCCGGGATGGCTCCCGAAGATGTGGAGCGACAGATTACTTTTCCTATTGAAACGGCCATGAACGGTGCCAGTGATGTAAGAAGGGTCAGATCAACTACAGTAATGGGATTCTCCATTGTTTGGGTTGATTTCGACTGGGGGATGAATATTTACAAGGCCCGACAAATTGTTTCGGAGAAATTGATCCTCATTCAAGAAGATTTGCCGGCTAATTCCCATATGCCATTCATGGCACCACAATCCTCCATCATGGGTGAGATTGTTCTGATTGCAGTACATTCAGACTCTACAGACCCCATGGAATTGCGGACTTTGGTGGATTGGTCAATCACCCCCCGGCTGCTGGCCATCAACGGGGTTTCGCAGGTGGTTACTATTGGAGGAGATTGCAAGGAGTATCAAATCCAGCTCGATCCTTTGAAAATGGCTCATTACCGGGTTAGTTTGGATGAAGTCATGACAGTTTGCAGTGACATGAATGTGAATACTTCAGGAGGGATACTTAATCAGTATGGACAGGAATATATCATCCGTGGCATGGCTCAGACAAACCAAATTGATAGACTGTCGGAAACACTGGTTAAAATGCATAATGGGATGCCGGTTGTTATGAGTCAGATAGCAGATGTATCTCTGGGAAAACATATCCCGAAGGTGGGTGAAAGCTATTACAATGGAGACCGATCGGTTGTAATGACCATCTTGAAACAGCCCCATGGGAATACAATAGATATTACAGAGCGGATTGATGAGGCAATAGAAGAATTAAAGGCTTCTCTTCCTCCTGATATAACGGTTAACGATCATGTATTCAGGCAAGCTGAGTTCATCAATACATCCGTCAATAATGTTGCCAGGGCCCTTCTCGAGGGCGGAATCTTTGTCACTCTTATTCTGTTCCTCTTTCTGATGAATGCAAGGACCACCGTGATTTCATTAATTGCAATCCCCATCTCGCTGTTGATCACAATCATAGTTATTCGAATTTTTGGATATACTATCAATACCATGTCTTTGGGAGGTATGGCAATTGCCATTGGGGTTCTTGTGGATGATGCCATTATTGATGTGGAAATCGTTCTGAAACGTCTTAAGGAAAACCACCTCAGACCACCCGAAGAAAGAAGTCCCATAATCAAGGTCGTTTACGATGCTTCTCTGGAGATTCAATCCTCTATTATCCATGCAACAGTCATCATTATTGTTGCATTCGTCCCCCTGTTTTTATTATCTGGAATGGAGGGAAGAATGTTACGTCCTTTGGGTATTACATTCATTGTGTCGATATTGGCTTCAATGGTAGTTGCCCTCACCTTGACACCAGTATTATGCAGCCTGGCTTTTACAACTGATAAACAGTTAAACCGCCCGGTTGAAGGGGGGAATTTACTGGTCAGGAAATTGAACAGGGGATATGCCAGCCTTTTAAACCGGTTATTATCATTTAAGAAATGGGTAATTGGAATTCCAGCCTTGCTTCTTGTGGTCTCCATCTTTATCCTGACAAGCTTGGGCAGTTCATTTTTACCCAAATTTAATGAAGGGGTATTAACAATAATCTCTGCTTCGGTTCCGGGAATATCGCTTGAAGAGACAAATCTGTTAAATAAGCAGGTAGATGACAGACTGCTCAAAATGGATGGTGTAAAACTCGTAACCAGGAGAACAGGCCGGGCTGAAAAAAGCGAGCATGCCCATGGGGGATCAAATTCTTCAGAAATTGATGTTCCCTTTGATCTCAAGGGACGGACACTGGAAGAATTTATGGGAGAAGTACGAAATGAGTTATCTACTATCAGGGGACTCGCATTTGTGATCGGGCAACCACTTTCTCATAGGATAGACCATATGCTTTCAGGTACACGGGCAGAAATTGCCGTGAAAATTTTCGGTAATGATTTAGGCGCATTGTATGATATGGGGCGTGAGGTGGGCGAAATTGCTAAAAAGATCCCGGGATTGGTGGATGTTAATGTGGAACAGCAGATCGATGTTCCTCAAATACAGATCTCTCCGAACCGGGTTATGCTGGCACAATATGGAATACCATTGCATGAGTTCAATGAGTTTATCCGAGTGGCTTTTGGAGGAGAAAAAGTAGGAGAGGTGTATGAAGGGAATCGCCGGTTCGACCTGACCGTTCGATTGAAAGATCAAAACCGTGATCAGGTACAGCAGATACAGAACGCATACATTGATACAGAAGATGGAGGGAAAATTCCCCTTAAATTGGTAGCCGATATTGTTTCTGCCGGTGGACCGGTAACTATTAACCGTGAAAATGTACAGAGAAAACTGGTTGTTTCAGCTAACGTATCTGGGACTGACCTTCGGACGGCGGTAAATGATCTTCAAAATGCAGTCAATGAGCAAATTGAAAATCCACAAGGATATTTCATCGAATATGGCGGGCAATTCGAAAGTGCAGCTACTGCTACCCGCAGGATTCTATTCGCCTCCCTTTTAGCTCTTGGCGTTATTTTTATGATACTGTTCATTGAATTTCGAAGGTTAGGATTAGCCGCTATCATCCTGATTAACCTTCCTCTTGCTCTTATTGGAGGTGTAGGTGCCGTATGGATTACATCGGGTTCTATCAGTATTCCGGCTTTGATTGGTTTTATCACACTATTTGGTATTGCAACACGGAATGGGATCCTGTTGGTATCGAGATACCAGGCCCTGGCTGATCAGGGAATGAATATAAGAGAGGCAATAATTAAAGGATCTGCCGACCGACTGAACCCCATACTAATGACGGCACTGACGGCGGCCCTTGCATTGCTGCCCTTGGTTCTAAGGGGGGGGGACCCCGGTAATGAAATTCAGAGTCCAATGGGTGTTGTGATACTTGGAGGTCTTATAACATCCACTATACTTAACCTGTTTGTTATTCCTGCTATTTATCTGATCGTTGGAAAACGAATGTCCAAACCATCACAAAAAGTAAAATTAGTATGATCAAGAAAGGCATATTAATCATCGTAATTCTTGGCTTTGGGATGTTCTCAATTGCTCAGACCAACATACGGGAGATAACGAAAGAAATCGTTTCAAATAACCTGTCCATACAAGCTCTGGCTTTAGAGAACCAAATGAAAAGGTTTGAAAACAGGGAAGAATTAATCCCTGATGACCCGGAAATCGGCTATTCGTATTTATGGGGTTCTCCATCATTTGTCGGAAACAGAACAGATCTGAATGCCAATCAACGGTTAAAGTTCCCCACTTACTATGCAAAAAGGAAAAAGCTCAATAATCTGTTCGGAGACCTTTATGCTAAAGAGTTGGAGGTGGAGATTAACCAGGTGATTTTTAATACCCTGGACATATTAATTGATCTGGCGTCTTCTTCTGAACGAAAAGCTTTGCTAATCGAGCGACTCGACAGGCTCCAACAAATACATGAATTGGCCAATCAGAAGTTCAAGGCTGGGGAGGCCAATCGTATAGAAGTGGAAAAGGCCAGCTTGCTGGTTGATACTTATCAGCAGGACTTGTTGTTGATCAATTCGGAAGAGAGAATCCTGCATCGCCGTCTTGTCAGCCTAAATTCCGACCAACCAATAACCATACAGGAGCCAGATTATTCTGATTTTTCGGTATTAATTGGATCCGGTGATAGTGGAGATGCACTTTCTGGTAATCCTGCCATTGAAGCAGCTGAAATTAACAGCCGGGTTGCGGAAGCTGATATTGAACTCGCAAGGACCGGTTTCCTTCCGGATATTATTGTGGGGTATAGCAGTGAAGCCATTAAGGGGGAGAAGTTGGGAGGTGTAGAAATGGGGATATCCATCCCAATTTGGGGGAAGCCCAACCAGGTGAATAAAGCAAAACTCAAAAAAGAATTATTCGACAAGCGTTTAGGCCTGACCAGTCAGATTATTCAGAATGATTGGGATAACCTGGATGAGATGGCCCGGCAGTCACTGGAAATCAGGAACAATCTGGAAGCAAGCCTTGCCTCAATGAAAACTAAAGAACTCCTTGAAAAATCCTGGCAAATAGGGGAAATATCACTTTTAGATTATTTGAAGGAATTGCCATTTTATTACGGGGTGGAAGATAGGGTTGTAGAAGCTGAGAATCAGTATTATAAATCCTTGCTAAATAAGAATAAGTATCATCTGGGGGGAATGCTGAGAAGGTGATTCAGGTTATTCAGGTGATTCAGGTGATTTGGTTGATTATAGTAACCTTATATAACCATTTTGTCACTCGTCACTAATTTTAAATGCCATAAGCACCTCGCCATACCTGCATTCCATTAAAGTCCATGGCCATAAAAATAGGAAAAATGGGATGGGATTTGACCATAAACTTTTAATCCATCAGGCAGCGGACCGAAAACCCGTAGCTGTGGAATTCATAGCTTCGGACAACTCCATCTTCATTGAAGTTAAGTCCTCGGTACCAGGCAATTGGTGAGCCGTTGGGTGTTGAGGTCCAAAAAGTGGTGTAGCTGCCAAGGAGTAAGAAACCGCCAAGGTTGTCAAGTTTGCCGGCAGGAAGAGCATTAAATCCACTTCGGTTATTTCCATTACCCTTGCTATACTATCCTGTGCTGGACTTGAATTTTTTACCAACCCCTCCGGAATTTCGCGTTTCAACCTTATCTGCATCTGAAGAACCCATGCCCAAATGTTTCTCCAGTGTTTTCCACTCCTCATCCGATGGTAAATGCCAGCCATCAGGGCAAGCCTTCTTGGCTGCATACCAGTTATAAAGAACACCATATTCTGTATAATTGACAGTTGATTTGGCCTCTATTACACTTGTATTCATATAGTCATAAACGTAATAGTATGGGAAAGCATCTGAACCCTTCTCGGGATCACTGACAGAGTGTAAATAGGCCAGGTTTTCTACCATCCAGTTCTGGGTTCCAATTTGAAGGTAATCGTATTTTTGTCCATCCCTGGAATCAGTGAATTCCAATAGTGATTGATTGTTCTTCTCACATCCCCATTGGCAAAAGATGATCATCGATAAGGTAATTAAATACACCTTTCTCATGAAAATAAAAGATTTGGTTAAAAACAAGCTGTTCAATTATTGCCATAAAGATACATTTATTCATCTTTCATGAGCCTATCAGGTTGGTAGGAATAACAGATAACAGATGACAGATAACAGATAGCGGATAACAGATGACAGATGACAGATGACAGATGACAGATGACAGATAACAGATGTCGGATGTCAGATGTTTGATGTTGAATATATTCGTTAATCACCTGGTTTAGAGTTAAAAAGTTACAGCGATTTTTTGAAATGGCCAAATTTGGGGGACATAGGGACATGTGGACTAAGGGACTGGCGACTTGGGAAAGGAGAATGCCAAGGGTTGGCTTGGGCCCAACCCTTGGCTGAAATCGCGACTTACCGCGTTATCAATATCTTCCCAGTCCCAAGTGAGGTATTCGTACCAATGACCTGATAGTAATAAACTCCGGGAGAAAGGTGGCTCTGGAAATTTTAGTTAACCAGTAGTCAGGAAAAAGGGAATAATGGTAATGGATTATTCTTTCCAGAACTCCATTCTAAAGTATGATTTGCTGATGTCAGAGTTCGTGTAATTTATCCACTTCTGTTCAAAAGCATTATAACGTCTTCCGGAGGCAGTAATTTTTGGTGCAAGTTCTTCCCCACTGAGATAATAACCTATGTTGTCGGTATCCCATCCGGGACATGGGGCAGAGTTGACCCGTATCCCGGTAGCCTCAAAAGCCCATTCTGTTGTTCCGGATCGATAGTTTGCCTTGAGTTTCTCTAGGGTCCAGCATGTGCTGGATAGAGTATCTTCGATTTTTAATTCATAATCATCCCTTGATTGAAGGTATGTGAAAGTCCTACCCGACCATGAGAGTGTGCCTGCCGGAGCATATTGGGAGGGCGAGGCGGTAAACCAATAAGCACCCCCAGATGACCCGTCATCCATATAATGGCAATTCCCAAATTCACAGTTATATGAGGCAAAAACAGCGTTAAATTCTTTAATCTGATCCAAGAAGTCATTTTCCAAAATCAATAAATACTGGCTTGTTTCGGCAATCCCATATCGGCTATCAGGTGAAGAGTCTCTCCCAATGCCCTGTAGGCATATCCCATATACTCATCTTTTTTATCCAGGTCTGGGTCTGTTAAAGCCAAAATTACATGCTCAAGTCCTCTTACCCAGTTATATTCATGATCGGGATGGGTAATAGCCCATTCCACATGGTCAACCCTGGGGTTAAAGAACAAAGGAATTTTGCTTTCCAGATAATCTAAATGGTTGTGAAGATACCGCTAGCCCTCAGGTTCAGTAGGATCATAAAAATGGCGAAAACTGGCAGGTAATTCAGGCTCATCAGCACTGTATCCCCCATGTATAATCCAACCGGCTGCATTATCGTTCCTTATCTCTTCATTAATGGTTTTAAATCCACCTGCAATAACCTTCTTTCCTTTAATAAGGGGTGAGCCTTCAAAAATAAACCTGTAATTCTTGAATTTTTCAATTGGAAAGGCGGTATTCACAAACCTGGATTCAAATCCTTTAATAATATAGGTGTTAAACTCCTTATGTGATATTTTATTACCGTAGGATGACAGTAGAACACTCAACAGGATATATGCTGCTGCACCGGCTGTAAATTGGATTATTCTTTTCATGGCTGAAGCTGTTTGAGATTAAAACCGGATTAACTTCCAGTCACCTACATCCAGACGGGCAAAACTCATCGTATACTTTATATCATTATAAGTATAGCTGTACTCAGCATATATTTCAGAGGCTGCCGTAAGTTCCCGGGTTTTAAATGCATTTCCCTGCTCAACCAATTTCACAGGATCCTGGTTGAACAACCCATCACCATAAAATTCCAGGGATTCTTCCAGCATTATTTCGGCAATTTGCTGAGGATCGCCGGAGAAGAAGGCATCTTCAGTTTTCGAGGATATTTTTTCAATCCCTTTGTTGTCTATATCAAGATTTGTTATATCCTCCTCATTGTCAATTGGATCGAGAGAAAATAATTCACATTGGGTGGACAGGTGAATGACTGCCATAAATATAAAGCCAGACATAATCACCATGGATGTTTTTATGTACTTTTTCATAGAGGTGGTTTTAAATTGAATAAATATAGATTTTTTTATTTACCCATGATGCAAAAAGTATTAGTAATCTGTATATGTCATTAAGTATATGTTACTTTTATTCTTTTTAGCATTAATAAATCATCATGGATATAAATAAAATCAATTTGCTTGGTGCTGGATTAGCCGTTTTTATTATAGCTATTTGCATTTCTATATTCGTAGTCAGACTGAACAATCTCCCTAAAGTTGAGTACTGGTTAGGAGTACTTTTTTTATTGTCAGCGATACCGCTTATATATATGATATTCACTGCAAACCAATTCCAAAGGCCGGCGATTTATTATATTCAGATCGGGATAATGATTGGTTTCATTTTAACTGAATTCTTTCTGGATTATGTTTTCAAAGTTGATTTCAGAAATATCAGATGGATAACAATTACCTACGTGATGCTGTTCTTTGCCAGTACAGGCGGTATGATTGGGATCGCTTCACTTGCTGGAAAAGCCTGGTCCATTACCGCCATTATTCTATTTCTGCTAATGGCAGTTCTTGCTTTTTATCAGCGATCGAAAACAGGTATGTAGGCTTTTGAATAACTAATACTCCGATTCCCTGATTCCCTGAGTCTCTGATATTTTTGTACTTTGTGCCCGGGAATAATCCCTGAATGCTATATGGAAAAGAGCTGTAAGCTTTGCCCTCACTTGTTTTGGGTGTTATCGATTCCAGTTTTTATCATTATATATCTGATAACGGCTTTAACCGTTGCTATTCTTTTGCCTTTTGCATATTTCGGATCTGAGAGGGTTGTAAAATCAATAATTGTGGGTTGGTCGCGATTGATATTTATGGCTATGGGTAAGCGACTCCGGGTGCAGGGTAAGGCTAATATTTTAAAAGATCAGCGATATATATTGTTGGCTAACCATTCCAGCCTTTTTGATATACTGGCCATCATGGTTTTTTCCCCTGATGTATCCTGGTTTGGCAAGGAGTATCTTGTTAAAATCCCTGTGTTCGGCCGACTGCTCAAGATGATCAATTTTGTTCCTATGAGAGCAGCTGATCTAGGAAATACAAGAAATATGATAGCCCAGTTGGCAGAAAAGACCAATGGCCATACTGTAGCTATTTTCCCAGAGGGCACCAGGACCGTGGATGGATCAATAAACAAATTCAGGAAAGGTTTTTTGCATGTTCTCAGGGCCTCAGAACTCAGTATTCTACCCGTAACTTTAAACGGTTTTTACCGGTTCAAACCAAAAAACCGTTTTTATATCAACTTCGGAGTAAAACTGAGAGTAATTATACATCAGCCAATAAATGCTTTTGACCTGATCCACAAACCCGACTCAGAAATAATTGACCATATTAAAGGTATTATTGAATCTGCATACGAAAATAGATTACATAAATGAAGAAAGAACAAAATTGGGCTGTTATCCTAAATCCTACCGCGGGAAATGGTTTCGCCGGGAAGTTTGCTGATACTCTCAGGAAAAAGTTTGAGGATAATGGGATAGAAGCCGAATGGGCATTTACCGAGAGAAAGGGACATGCCTCAGATCTGGCACGGTCTTTCTCAGAACAGGGCTTCAAATATATCATTGGAGTTGGCGGCGACGGCACGATGAACGAAATTGCTTCTCCTCTCATTGAAAATACAGAGGTTACACTTGGACTTATCCCTGCCGGTACTGGAAATGATTTCAACCAGATTCTTGGTTTCCCAGACCGTTTTGAAGATAAAGACTGGGAGATCTTTTTTAAAGCAGAAACACACCTGATGGACTCTGGTTATTGCAATTCAAAGCCTTTCCTTAATGGTTTGGGAATTGGATTCGATGCACAGGTGGCTGCTGCTAATTATGATGAAACAGGCGAGGTTAAAAAAGGAGGGAAGGACAAGTATCTCTGGCATATTTTGACAATTCTTCTTTTTTTCAGGGAGAAAAAGATGATTATTACAACGAAGGAAGGAAAGAGGGAGACTGACTGTTTTATCAACACAGTATCTATTGGCAGGAGGTTTGCCGGGGGATTTTATCTCACACCTAAAGCAATTGCAGATGATGGTTTGCTGGATGTCTGCAATATAAGGAAACTCTCTATTTTGCGAAGGCTCAAGATATTGACCATGGTCCCAAAAGGTACCCATCTAAAGGATAGTAAGGTCAATTATTATCAGACAGATAAGATCTACCTTGAATTTCCGGAAAAGGTTCCATTCCATGTGGATGGGGAATTGTTCTTTGCCCGTGAATTTGATATCAGCCTTAAACCGAAGGCAATAAAAATTATTTATAACCCTAATGGGAAACATTTCTTCAAAGTCTGAAGCAAAAAAGAGCTATGTTGTTTTTTTTGATCTGGACGATACCTTGTTAAATGTCAACAGCGGTAAAGTCCTTGTTGGAGAAGCTTATCGCAGGAGACTTATGCGAAAAAGGGATCTCCTCTTAGGTATTTACCTATCAATCCTTTACAAATTGAACCTGGCCCATTCTACCAAGGTCATTATTAAGATGGCCTATTGGCTCAAAGGAGTAAAGGAGGACAAAATTATGAATTTGTCAGAGGTAATTTGTGATAAGTTCCTTTTCGAAGAGATAAGCAGGAGTATGATTAAAGAGGTGGAGATCCATAGAGAGCAAAACGCAAGATTGGTTTTGCTGTCTGCAGCCTTGCCATATATCTGTGTGCCTATTGCTAAATTCCTGCGCCTGGATGATGTGATCTGTTCTTTACTTCAGGTTGAAGAAGGGAAATTTACCGGATTACCAAAGGGCCGGTTGGTTTTTGGTGCCGAAAAAAAGGTTCGCATAGAGGCATATTGTCAACATTATGGATTGGCTCTGGAGCAGGCTTTTTGTTATGCCGACTCTTTTTCTGATTTACCGGTTCTCGAAATAGTAGGGAATGCAGTCTGTGTGAGGCCCGACCGGAGGCTTGGCAGGATAGCTCGAAAGCGGGGGTGGAGGGTTATGAATGGTTAATGGTTAATTATGAATTATGAATTATGAATTTGGGGAGATTTTCAAAAACCGGATTTTTAAAGAAAGGGTAATTCCTGTGAAGGAGGAATCCAGTAGCGTGCCAGTTCAGAAACAATCAAAAATATTATGAATAATGAAGACACTGCAATTATTCTCAATCCTTTCATTTTTAGTTATATGCACCTCGTGTTCACTAACCAATCCACAAGATAATAAAAAAGCCATTATCACTTCAATGCAACAATCCCAGGATTATTGGAATAAAGGTGATCTTGATAGGTTTATGCATAATTACTGGCATTCTGATTCCCTGAAGTTCATTGGGAAAACTGGAATAACCTATGGCTGGCAGGCTTCACTCGACCGGTACCTCCGGAGTTACCCTGATAAATCCAGTCGTGGAACTCTTAGTTTTGATTTTCTTCATCTTGACCAGCTGGATAAAGATCACTATTTCCAGGTTGGAAAGTACACTCTTTATCGCGAGACCGACACACTATCCGGTCATTTTACACTCATATGGGAAAAGATTAACGGGGAGTGGAAGATCATAGCGGATCACAGCAGCTAATCACCTGCCCTTCATTCAACAAGCGTTCTTTCAGTATTGCATAATCAATATCCTGCACGGCAGTTTTCTCTTCTATGGCAAGGCAGGCGGCATTGGCGGCCGACTGGCCAAGGATCATAAAAACGGGCTCCATCCTGATAGATCCATAGGCAATGTGGGAAGAGGAAAGGCAGACGGGAACGAGCAGGTTTTGAACTTCGTCTTTCTTTGGTACAATTGCTGAATAGCTGATCGGGTAGGGGCCTCCAGGACTGATCTCTACATCACCCTCGTTACGGGCGAATCCATTCTCATCCACATAGCGTTGTACATTGTGCGAATCCATATTGTAGGATCCCATACCGATAGGTTGGGGGGTTGGGATTTTTCCCCTGAGATGGTTTTCGTTCATCACAAAATCACTAACCATTCGTCGGGATTCGCGGACGTATATCTGGTGCGGCCAATTGTCATTGTCGAGAAATTCATCTTTAGCAAGGCCCCATTTACTCATTTCTATTCGTACATCTTCAGGCACCCTGGGGTCATTCGCCATGAACCACATCAGTCCTTTTTGGTAAAGCTCATGTTCCTTTATTATTTCCGCTCGATATTCATATGAGGCCTCAGGGTAGGCATAATTCATCCCGATATTATCAGTCGAGAAAGCTCCATGATTGTTGGTGTCGGTCTTATTATTGGGAATCATATCGAACTTCCAGAAAATCTTCCGCCATCCCAGATCCAGGTAGCGGGCCAGCAGTTCATACTGGAGAGGATCATATCCTTCCGGCTTTGGAAATCGAACCTTATTCTCCTCAACAGTTGTCAAACACATTCTGAAGCAATAGGCCTGAATCCTGAGATCACCAGATCCTTCCTGTCCCGGCCCCTCATTATGAATTCCGGGAAGCAGCCCACTCGAGGGATCCCCGGGAACAAGATATGGATCCACGTCAAATTCAAACTGATGTGAACGGGCATGTTTAGTATTTACCCCGTTAAGTGTTTCTCCATATTGGGCATTAGACTCGCGACCTGTAGTATAACTAACTCCAGCCGCAGCCATCAGGTCTCCTTCATAGCTTGCATCGATAAACTGCCTGCCCCGGAATACTTCTCCATTAGTCATGGTGATTGACTTTATCCTGTCATCTTTCATTTCAACGCCAGACTCACGGTCAAGCCAATGATCACGGTAGACAGGGATTCTGTTTTCATCCACCAAATCTTCAAAAACCTTTTCTGCCACATGTGGTTCAAACACCCATACGGCATCATTTTCGGGTTTGTAGTATTTACATTCCTCATCTGTTTCAAAAGTCCAGCTGTCCTCCTGGTCATAAACTCCTTTGATCCTTTGATAAACCTCTCTTGCAATTCCCCCAATGACTTTCTTATTCCCTGAATCTGTCCATCCTAATCCGCTGGATGAAAGACCACCAAGGTGTATGTCTGGCCCCACAACAATGACTGAATGACCAAGACGAACAGCTTCAACAGCTGCAGCGACTCCTGCGGAGGTGCCACCATAAACGATAAGATCGGCTTTGTGGATTTTACTAGTGCTGCAGGAGAATAATGCGCTTATCAGTAGTATAATTAGAATGAAAGTAATTTTGGAAGTTTTCATGTTACTTGGCTTATAAAGCAAAGATAGAAAAACCTGACAGGAGCATACCTGTCAGGTTTAAAACTACCTATCCAAGAAATTCAAAAAAAGCCTCCTTATACAAGGGCCCAATTGCTATTTGAGCACCTGGTAGAAAAATCTGGTTGTTTTCAATACGCTCAATTTGCTCTATATTAACTACATAGGAATTATGGACCCGAAGAAACGAGCCAGAAGGCAATAGTTCAATTATCTGGTTCAAGGTCATACGTGTATTGACCTTACCGGATTGAGTGAACACATTTAGATAATTGCCATCGCTTTGGATGTACTGGATTTCTTTGAAAACAACTTTGACCTGTTTATATCCGTCCTTAAGGAAGAGATATTTATTAAGAATTCCGTTTTTCTCATCCCCATTGTTCATCACTTTTCTCACCTTCATTATTGCCTTTGCAAATCGATCAAATTCTATTGGCTTCAGGAGATAGTCCACAGCCTCGTAATCGTAACTATCAAGGGCATATTCAGAATAGGCAGTTGCAAAGATCACATGTGGACGAACATTTAGTTGATCAAGAAGCTGAAGTCCGTTCAACCCAGGCATATTGATGTCCAGGAGGAGCAGATCAACCGGATTGGCCTTCAGGAAATCCCTTGCCTTAAAAGGATCGGTGAACAGGCCCAACATCTTCAGTTCCGGCATTTTGGCGGCATGTATCTCTATAACGTCCAGGGCGCGGGGTTCATCATCGACTGCGATGCAGGTGATCATTTGGAGGGAATTGTTAATTGTTAATGGTTAATTGTAAGCTTAATTTTAATGCATTAGCTATGAGTATAAGGTTTGAAAGTCGAATATCTTCGCCGTTTTCAATTCGTGAGATATAGGGACGCTTCTTCCCGACAAGTTCAGCTAATTCATTTTGACTCATTTTCAGCGCTTTTCTCCTGCTTCTGATTATTTCCCCGAAATAATAGGAGAAAGCCTCATCCCTAAATTTCTCACGGGATTCTGTACCCCGTTTTCCGTACCGCTTTTCTATAAGCTCCGTTGCATTAATTGACTTTCTCATGATATTTCCCACGACGCAAATGTAACGAATAAGTTACATGTCTGCAAACTCGTTCGTTATATTTTTGTTCATTTAGTGTATATGGTTTGAAGGTAAGGATTTGTTAATAAGATTCTCTACTACAATAAAGCCTGAATAGCCTTGATAATATATTATTTAAGTTTGACGATTTGGATTACTGGATTACTTTCTTCATCAATCCGGTCTAAAACCTTTATTAGTTTGTTCTGCTGGACAGGAAATTTGGATTTGAACTTCCTGATATTATTTTTTTCGCAAGACTCAATTAAATCAATAGCATTGTAATATGTTACCAGTTCATCTGGTGCCGTCGATATTTTAGGCCAGAATTTCATGCTGCCATCAAAATCATTGAGGAATCCAAAGTTTCCCCAATTTCCTGACAGGTTTATCAATCCCCCTTCATTTTTGCTTTGTAGGAATGCAAAAGGCTTATTCTGGTAATGATACTTTATAAAGAATTGATTCTGAGTTTCAA
>CAYXJR010000031.1:0-46465 GCA_964465145.1 uncultured Porphyromonadaceae bacterium
CCTGGGGCTGGAGAAGGTCCCAAGGGTTGGGCTGTTCGCCCATTAAAGTGGCACGCGAGCTGGGTTCAGAACGTCGTGAGACAGTTCGGTCCCTATCTGTTGTGGGCGTAGGAGATTTGAGAGAACCTGACACTAGTACGAGAGGACCGTGTTGGACAAACCTCTAGTGTACCTGTTGTGGCGCCAGCTGCATCGCAGGGTAGCTACGTTTGGAAGAGATAAGTGCTGAAAGCATCTAAGCACGAAGCTTCCCTCAAGATGAGATTTCCTTTAAGGGTCGTTATAGACGATGACGTTGATAGGCTGTAGGTGTAAAGGCAGTAATGTCAAAGCCGAGCAGTACTAATTACCCGTAAGCTTTCTACACAAAGTTCGAATTTTTTACTTCATGTTTTTCTTCCGATATGTCAATCGTATTATTCCGGCTCGCAATCCGGAAATGACCTTAAGGTGGTTATTGCGGTGGGGTTCCACCTCTTCCCATACCGAACAGAGAAGTTAAGCCCACCAGCGCCGATGGTACTGCAGTTTTTGTGGGAGAGTAGGTCACCGCCGACTTTTTATTAAGCCCTGGTTCTTTTGAACCGGGGCTTTTTGTATCTTTATACTTCATGAAAAGATCTGCATCTATCTGGATTTGTGTGCTAGGGCTTATTATTAGTAAGCCAGCTATGAACCAGGATATACAGCTGAATCTGAAGAAGATGTCAGCTTCCATCCAAACAGGAATATCCGAACCCTCCACAATGGATACCCTCATCATGGGAGCCCAAGTTTATCATCCCCATTATAAAGTATTCCCAAGCTGGTCAGAGCTGGGAAATATGGGACTGCCGGCAATACCAAACCGTTATACTGGTATAGGCTCTCCTTCTTCACCATACCTTTTCAACTCATATTTATTTTACCTTGATGATCCGGATCAAATTAGCTTTTTTGATGCTAAAACTCCCTATTCAGAAATTCGCTATAACTCAGGTGGTACAGGGGATAAAAACGGACAAAACCTTGGATTTTTATATACAAGAAATTTTAAAGAAGAGGTAAACCTGGTTGGATTTTTCGATTTTATATCTTCTAATGGGCATTATAAAAATCAATCCACAACAGAATCTACTCTCGGGCTTACACTGGCTATTGAAAAATCACGCTACAGGCATTACTCCAGCCTTGAAAGGATACAGTTTAAGCTGCAGGAGAATGGAGGTGTTGTGGATGACAATCAGGTGATAGGTAATGATTATCCCGAGCTGATAACTGTAAATCTCCTAAAAGCCGGTTCAAAAACCAGTATCATGCGATTGAGGGGATGGCAGTATTTGGATATTTTGGCACCACCACATTCCGATACTACAGATTCTATTTCTGTAATAAGAACTCCAAATCCCAGGAGACCAATATTGATACACCGATATAATTATTCTACTGCTAAGCGGATTTATAAAGATGAGCCGGGGGAGGAACTTTTTTATACAAATATATTTTTAGATTCTGTATCGACTCTGGATTCCTTACAGCATTTTGGTTTTGTGAATGACCTTAATGCAAGAATCCATGGTGTATCGCCTGATTCTGCAAATTGGGTTATAGAGGCAGGAATCCATCATGAGCTTCTTCATTCTTATTCGCGTGATAATCCGATCTGTAAACAACGACTGGGTATAGGTGGTTTAACTGAGTATGAGGGAAAGAAATTTTATATGAAGGCTCAGGGAGTATTTATTTTTACAGGATATGGGGCAGGTGACTACAATATAGGCTTGAGAGCCGGACTGGTTCATCCCGGTAATTATGGCGGGCCGGTTTTTAATATAAGTTCAAAAGGCCTTTCTGCAGATTTGTTTTTGCAAAATCTTGTTAGTAATCATTTTCAGTGGACGAATGATTTTTCGCGTCAAAAGGAGCAGCGGGTGGGTCTGTCCTGGGAAATACCTGACTGGGAAATGGTAGTTGAGGTAAATTCCTATCTGATTTCTAACTGGAATTATTTTGACACACTGGCAAAACCAGCTCAGAAAAAAGATGCTGCTTTTCTAACCTCTGCCAGGATAAGTAAAATGTTCCAGGCAGGGCCTTTCCGCTCCCAAAACTCAGTTTTTTTAAACTATACAGCTGCTGATGAAATACCTCTTCCCATGGTGGTGGCTTCATCATCAACATATATGCACCATGATATTCATTTTCCGAAAACTCAGGGTTTGCTCCAATTGGAATACGGTTTTGATATACGCTATACATCTGCATACAAGGGCTACGCTTATATGCCTGCCACGGGGGTTTTTTATCTGCAAAATCAGCAAATTTTGGGGAATTATCCTTTCTTGGATATGTTTGTAGTTATGCGGGTTAAGCGCACCCGGTTTTTTATTAAGTGGGATCATGTTAATTCTGGATTTATGGGTGATAATATTTTCCCGGTATTGCATTATCCGGTAAAGCAGCGATATCTGAAATATGGGGTCTTCTGGTATTTTTATGACTGAGCGATTCATAAAAGAATTAGAAATAAAGCTGAAAGGTAATTTACCGGGTAAGGAAGCCCAGGAGATTATGGCTCCTACCGTTCGTTTTCAGGGTAATAAATTTCCAAACCCCGACCTGTCCAAACCCAGTGGTGTGTTGATTTTACTTTTTCCCAGTGTGGGGGATTGGTCAACCGTTTTTATTAAGAGAACTTCTTTTGGCCTTCATGGAGGGCAAATTAGTTTACCTGGCGGTAAAATGGAGGATAATGATATTGATATCAAGGCTACTGCACTAAGGGAAGCAATGGAGGAAATAGGCTCAGACCCATTTAAAATTAAGGTGATAGGTCAGCTTACACCGCTTCATGTGCCACACAGTAACTTCAGGATTACTCCATTTGTGGGATTCCTGGAAGAAGTTCCGGTTCTACAACAAAATGAAAGAGAAGTACAGGCAATTATCAGGATTCGTCTGACAGAATTATTCGATATGAAAAACAGGGGAATCAAGACATTTAACAGATCCGGGAATACCATTCAGGCGCCCTATTATAATGCTAAAGGTCATGTGGTATGGGGAGCCACTGCTATGATAATAAGCGAATTTGAAGCCCTGGTAGAATAAATATCGGGAAAATTTTATCCGGATTTTATTTCCGGAATTTCTTAATGAATTCTTCTACCTCTGGTACACCTCCCTGGTATACCAAATACCCGTTATAAGGTTCCCTTAATGTAATCTCATCATTTACAGGAGATAACATTATCTTTTTAACTTCTTCAAGATCACTGGTTTGGCCTAGGGCCCAACCGAGTTTGATAAAGGCAACCTCAGGAAGCATATTTTCCAATGGGATTACTCCCATTGACAATAGTTCTCTTCCAGTTTCATAGACGAACATATGAACATACCCCCAGAGGGTTTGAACAGTCATGTATACAGCCACGCCCTCGTCTCTGGCCCGCTCGATAGCAGGATATAGTTCTTTGTTCACGTGCCCTAATCCCGTTCCGATAATTATAATCCCTTTGTACCCGAGGTTTACTAATGAATCTATTGTGTCTGGGTGCATATGTGGATAAAAGTAGATCATACTTACGCGTTTCTCAAAGAAGGGATATATTTCAACATTCCGGTCCTTTCGTCTATGATTGAAATCTTTCTTCAAAACCTTTATTTCCCCTCTACGTACAGTGGCCAGGGGAATATCTCCTATAGTCCTGAAAGTTGACCTGTATGATGAATGCATTTTTCTTACCCGCGTACCCCTGTGAAGAAATCCGTATTCGTCTGAAGTTGGACCAAACATACAAACACAAACTTCAGCAATATCTCCGTGACCTGCAGCATAGCATGCATGCATAAGATTAAGGGCAGCATCGGATGAAGGTCTGTCACTTGATCGTTGAGAACCGACCAAAATGATCGGTACAGGCGGATTTTGAACCATAAATGAAAGAGCTGCTGCAGTATGGTGTAGGGTATCAGTACCATGGCCTATAACTATCCCATCAATGTCTTTCTCTATTTCTTTACCAATAGCAACAGCCAATTGCTTGTACTGATCAGGGCCCATGTTTTCGCTAAATACTGCAAATACTTTCTCGGTATCCAGGTTGCATATATCGGCAAGTTCAGGAACAGCTCCATACAACTCTCCTGGGGAAAAAGCGGGTATTACTGCCCCAGTACGATAATCGAGCCTGCTGGCAATGGTGCCTCCTGTTCCTATTAACTTAACATTGGGGAGGTCGCCGCTAAACGGAAATTCTTGCTCTGGAATTTTGTAATTAGCTTTAAAAAAGCCTACTTCTTTGATAGAATTTATAGTATTGGTAGCAATACCAATATTATACCCGGTGGCGATTTTTATAACGATATGTTTATCGTCATCATTTTCTGCTCTTGGCAAGACAGTGCCTTTAAAAAGGCCCCTTGTGGTTTCAATCTCGGCAAGTCCCCATACCCGCACATTGAATTTCTTTAAAATAATCAGTGCTTCGCCTTTGTATCCCTGGAAAAAGTCTTTGTTCATGATAGATCAGGATAATTATCGTCTTTAGAGTGGTTATAGGCGTTAATTTCCTTCTCCACCAGATGGCTGAATTCGCCGAGAGAAATATTTCCTATTGCCTGTTTTCGGAGCTGCCCCATAAGCCATTGTTTTGTCTTAGTTTTTTCATTAGATCGCCTTATATGCCTGAACTTTTCAATGAGAAAACCTACAGGTGCAAGAAGTGCCTCTTTTTTTAGCCTTCTGAAGTTCAGGCTGGTCAATACGGAATTGAATTCCATGTTTGGATGATAAAATAGGACCTCAAGCATGTTTTTGGCTAGTTCAGGATCCAGGTCATTCTTCTTTAAAAAGGAAAATAAACCGTATAGCTTACTAAAAGTGAATTCTGGGGGAGGATTTTTTTGTCCCTCCAAATGCCGGTAAAAGTGACCGAGAAAGGTCCCGATATATTTTTGCGAATATCCAAGTTCATCACAAATCCTGTCAATCAGAGGTAACATGTTCTTTTTCAATAGAAATTTGTGAGTATCTTCTGGGATGAGCCATTTCTTCATCTGCTGTATCCTTTTAAAAACAGGCACTGGAAGGTTTTTGCAGAGGTTGGTGATGTAATCATCTGCCAAAGGAATAGGGGCCGAATCAGTGTCGGGATACATACGGTTGGCACCGGGAAGAACACGTTCAAAAATAGTTGTACCATCTTTGAATGACTTCCTGGTTTCCCCAGGCACCCCAATAAAAGCCATTTTGCATCGTTCCTCAATGGTTTCCAAAGCTGCATTAATATCATTCTCAGGTCCCCAAAGCACAATCTGGGCATCCTCATCCCGGGCATCAAATATTTTTCGTATCTCGGTGAACTTAAGTTTCAGCTCCTTCTGGTTAAAGGATTCTGAATGTAACATATTTGGCTTTTCAAGGCAAGCGATTACCTTCAGTCGATCAGAAATTTCATCTGCGAAGATTTTCCCGGGTTGCGTGAAGTGGGACAATATTGAATGAAAACCAGGAAGGTTGATTCCCAAAACTTTGAATCCCGCCTTTTTCGCATTGCGAATTAGGGGAAATGAGGCCTCTATTTTATCATTATAAAGTTCAATCGAACTAGTTTCCCATTTTTTGATATCCTTAATCCTTTCCAGAAGTATATCTTTTATGGCTAATAGAGAATATTGGCGAAAAGCTTCATTGTGACTCAGCAAGGGTAACCATCTGTTATGGGATACACCTTTTATCTCCACCCTTGTACCTCCCCGGCAACTGACATTTGTGTCTTCTCTGCCCGAGCCGATACCAGTTCTGACTTTTCCAGTACTCCTGTTAAGAAATCTGATGTATTCAGCTGCCTCCTGAAGCTCGTAAGGGGTAAGCATATCTGGATAGGTAACGGTTTCTATGAGCGGTATACCTAGCCGATCGGTTTTAAATATACGAGTGTGCCCAATATCTGTGATTTCCCGGCAGGAATCCTCCTCAATACTGAGCTGGATAAGTCTGACTTTCTTATTGGAAAGCTGAATATCCCCTTCCACTCCAAGGATTGCAGTTCGCTGAAATCCAGTGGGAATACTGCCATCTAAATATTGCTTACGGGTGATGTGAACTTCACCAACGATGTTCATGTTGGATAGCAAACTAATTTCCAGAGCATATTGGAGGGCTTCCTGGTTGATTTTGAAAGGAGGAGTGTCGTCGATTTCGTAGGTGCAGGCTGTTATATTATTGAGCCTGTAAATAATTTCTTTACGGGTTTTGAACTCCATAATTGCTGTGCCGTCATATTCACCCATTTCACTCAGTGTTGGACGCATATGCCTTATGATCTCCCCATCAAAATCATCATTATCATGATAAATTCTGGCTGGACATCTGCAAAAAAGTTTCTTAATTGTCTTCAGTTGCTGGTGGACCTCCAGACCAGACATAAAACCGATTCGTTTCCAATCTTTTTCACTTGCCTCATTCAGAGGAACAAAGCCAATATTTTTTCGGGTTTTTTCGTAGTTTTTACGGGGATCGAATTGGTTATTCATGAGTTATGGAGAAGGAAAATCGAAGTTAGTCAAATTTTATTGTTTTATCCGGGCTGATGCGGGAAATGATTCCCGATGGAATCAGGAGCATAAGAATTGTGATTAGAAGTGTTCCTGCGTTCAGCAATAACACATGAAAAATACTTATGTTTATTGGGACAGCATCGACAAAATAGGAGGAGGGATCCAATGGAATTAACCGGTAATGATCCTGGACCACACATAATAACAGTCCTAATACATTTCCCCATATTAATCCTTTTCCTATTATGTAAGCTGCTTGATAAAGAAAAACTTTTCTCAGGCTCGTGTTTTTGGCTCCAAGGGCTTTGAGTGTTCCAATCATGCTGGTCCTCTCCAAAATGATAATAAGGAGGCCGGAAATCATATTGAATCCTGCCACTAATACCATTAGACTGAGGATTACCCATACGTTAGTGTCGGTTAATTTGAGAAAATCAAAGAAGCCAGAAGAGATCTCTTCTATAGTCTCAACTTCTAAAGCTTGTTTTCCCTTAACCAGATTTTGATAAACCAGGTCACGAATCTGATCACTCATACCTTCCAAATCCCGATAGTCCTGTATGAAAATCTCATAGCCACTGATCTGGTCATCGGACCAATTATTGATTGATTGAATTTGTCGCAGGTCACAAAAAACATAAAGCAGATCATATTCTTCAAGCCCTGTTTCAAATATGCCCTTTATTATAAATGGTCGCATTTTGAAGGGCTCCTGGATGAAATATGCTGTAATTTTATCTCCAGTTTTAAGTTGAAGAAGAGAGGCCAGGGCCTTTCCAATAATAATTTCATTATGAGAATCTTGCGAGCTGTAGTCGGGTATTTCCCCTTCTATTAGGTGTTCTTTGAAAAAATTCCATGAATAGGATGAATCAATACCTTTAAGGTAAATCCCTTGCATTTCCATACCAGATTTTATGATCCCTGGTTTGGTAATAAAAGGATGAAAATGGCTGATCCCATCAAGTTGATTCAAATCTGGAAGAAAATCCTGGTTCTTGCTAATAGGTTGTGTTTCAAAGGATGAGTTCTGATCCAGGTTAACAATTTGGATGTGAGAAGAAAATCCAACTAACTTGTCGGTTATTTCCTGTTTAAAACCGGTTAGGGTGGCTACAGATATTATCATCACTGACAAACCAAGAGCGATTGCAATAATCGCAGTGCCAATTAGTGCATTTCCCTTTCTTTTTTTGCCCGGTTGACGGGAAATTATTCTCTTTGCTATGAAAAACTCGAAGTTCAAATATTCAGTTTGTTATAAGGTTAGTAAAAGTAACAAAGATGGTAGAAAAACGTGGTATGAGGAATTTGATTATTCCGGGTCTGATTACAATAGCATTATTTTTTAAAATAGGGCTCTTTGGCCAAAGCTTATTAAAAAGCCCAGATAATATTATTTGCGGGGCTGATCGCACAGAACTTTATATTGATTTGTTAAAAGATCGGCATGTTGGCCTCGTGGCAAATCCAAGTTCCAGGATAGGTGAAACTCATCTTTTAGATTCGCTACTGTGCTTAGGAGTTTCAGTGAAGATAATTTTTTGTCCAGAACATGGTTTCAGAGGTCAGGGTGAGGCTGGGGAATTGATTGTTGATCACAAAGATCCTATAACAGGAATTAGTGTGGTTTCCATTTATGGGAAAAAAAAGAAACCTGATCCGGAAGATTTGGCCGGAATTGATGTGCTATTATTTGATATACAGGATGTCGGAGCCCGTTATTATACCTACATTTCAACTCTGCATAATATTATGGAGGCAGCCGCTGAAGGGGGAAAGGAAGTTATAATCCTTGATCGTCCGAACCCTAATGGTTTTTATGTTGCGGGCCCTATCAGGGAAAAGGATTTTAAGTCTTTTGTAGGTATGCATCCAATTCCGATAGTTCACGGCATGACTGTCGGGGAATATGGAGAAATGATAAATGGAGAGGGTTGGCTAGATGGCTCAATACGGTGCAAATTACAAGTGGTCCCCTGCCTGAATTATGATCATCAAAGCACTTATAAGCTTCCTGTTAAACCTTCACCAAACCTTCCTAATCAGGAGTCAATCTTTCTTTATCCATCTCTTTGCCTATTTGAGGGAACTGTTGTAAGTATAGGAAGGGGAACAGCATTGCCTTTCCAGATATTTGGTCATCCCGATCTGCAAGGTGAATTTCAATTTAGGCCAACTTCAATCCCTGGCACCAGTTTGCACCCAAAACTAGAAGGAAAACTATGCAAGGGAGTGGATTTAAGGGAATGTGGTATCCCCCGCATTATCAATGAGAGGGAAATAATTCTGGAATGGGTTATACAGGCTTTTCAGGAGCTTGGAAGTTCATCTGACTTTTTCACTTCCTATTTTGATACTCTGGCTGGTACACAAAGCCTAAGGGAGCAAATCATCAAAGGATGGTCGGCCAACAAGATCAGAGCCAATTGGGAAAAGGGGATAGCAGATTTTAAGATTATCCGAAAGAAATACCTGTTATATCCGGATTTTGAGTAAAGGGAATCTAGTCCAATTTACGGCCTGGATAAATCTCAAGTGCTTTTTTAAGGCAATTGACTGCGTTAATCAGATCGTCCTTTTTCAATACATAAGCAATCCGGACCTCATTTTTGCCTAAACCTGGGGTAGAGTAAAACCCCGCAGCCGGTGCAACCATTACCGTTTGATTTTCGTATTCGAAATCTGTGAGTAACCACTGGGCAAATTTCTCAGCATTATCCACGGGTAATTTGACGGTAGTGTAAAAGGCACCTTTTGGTGTAGGGCAGTATACACCTTCAATTTTATTCAGGCTATCCACCAGGTAATTACGCCTATCAAGATACTCTTTGTTGACCTCCTGAAAATATCCGGGTGGAGTATCCAGGGCTGCTTCTCCCACAATCTGGCCCAATCCTGGTGGGCTCAGACGAGCCTGGGCAAATTTCATGGCAGTACTGATTATATCCTTGTTTTTTGTAACAATAGCTCCTATTCTGACCCCGCATGCACTGTATCGTTTTGATACTGAATCAAACATTACAGTGTGCTGATCAATGCCCTCGAGTTCAAGAACAGATGTGTGGCTATTCCCATCATAACAAAACTCACGGTACACCTCATCTGATAGGAGAAACAAATCATGCTTTTTTACAACCTCTCTCAACTGAAGCAACTCTGTTTCACTGTAAAGATATCCTGTGGGATTATTTGGATTGCAAATGATGATAGCCTTGGTTCTTGAAGTTATAAGTCTTTCCAGTTTACCAATTGATGGCAAGGCAAAATTATCTTCGATCCGGCTTGTTAGAGGAACGATGTTGACTCCGGCTGCTATTGCAAAACCATTGTAGTTGGCATAGAAGGGCTCGGGGATTATTACTTCATCACCAGGCTCCATGCATGACAACAGAGTAAACAGAATGGCTTCGGATCCTCCCGTAGTAATTATGATATCTGAATAATCAACATCAATACCAATTTTCTGGTAGCTGGCAGCAAGCTTCCTCCTGTATGATTCATAACCAGCCGAGTGGGAATACTCAAGAACAGTTTTATTCAAATTCCTGATCGCATTGAGAGCTATATCAGGAGTATTTATATCTGGCTGGCCTATATTTAAATGATAAACTTTTCGCCCTTTTCTTTTAGCTTCTTCTGCAAAGGGCACAAGCTTTCTTATAGGAGAAGCTGGCATATTTCCACCCCGATCGGATAATTTAGGCATTGCTTAAGCTATTTTTTGATAGTTTTTTGGGCCGCAAGTTTTTTTTGGTATGCTTGTTTTTTTAATTGCTTATTCTTTGATAATGTTTCTCCTGACATACCATCTCTGGCAATTTCGGTAGTCATGCTTGTTTCAGATTGTACCTCTAAGTCTTTTCCGGTTTGTACACCTTCCTTCACTCCTGTGCCATTTAAAAGTTTGGTTGAATTAGTAGAAGTTTTAATATCTGAGGGCTTGGCATTTACTTTTCCGCGAATTGACAGTTTTACGGGACTGTTTTCTGCGGTGGAAAAAACCTGTACGGTCTTATTGAAAGAGCCGGCGAGTTTGGTATTGTATTTAACTGTAATTGTACCGGTTTTTCCAGGCTGAATGGGTTCCTTGGGCCATGAAGGAATAGTACATCCACAGGAAGATTTTACATTGGTAATGACAATGGGCTTTTCTGCATTGTTGGTAAACTTAAAGTCGTATGTACCGTCCGCTGCGTAAACCACTGATCCATAATCGTGCGACAAGCTGGCGAAAGCCATTTCCGCTTTGGCGTTTGTCTTGCTTTCTTCTTGAGCAACCAAGATAACTGACGACATTAATATCAGACTGAAAATAAATACTATACGTTTCATAATTATGGCTTGTTTATAATGAATTTTTATACTGTTTGCAAAGTTACATTTTATATAAGTAAATAAAGAATTAGGCATGGATAATTTCTTTTTCGCCTTATCGTATCTGAATTGAAACGTTTTGAATGGAAAAATGGTGTGTCAGGAGGGAGAAAATTGAAAAAGGAGAATGGGGAATTTTGTTACTTTTACAAAAATTTTGAAAGATCGGAAACCTGATATTAAATAACAGATAATGAGCAAATTGGATGTTACAACAAAATATGATCCTTCTCAAACAGAGGATAAGTGGTATGCTTATTGGATGGAGAATGAGTTTTTTAATTCAAAACCTGATGAACGCGAACCATATACCATAGTTATTCCTCCCCCGAATGTTACGGGTGTTTTGCACATGGGGCATATGTTGAATAACACCATACAGGATATCTTGGTAAGGAGAGCAAGGATGCAAGGTAAAAATGCTTGCTGGCTCCCGGGAACAGATCATGCTTCGATTGCTACTGAGGCTAGGGTGGTAGCAAAACTTCGTGAGCAAGGGGTCAAAAAATCTGATATAAGTCGTAAAAAATTCCTTGAATACTGCTGGGATTGGACTGATAAACACGGGGGAATTATTCTCGAGCAATTAAAAAAACTTGGGGCTTCTTGTGATTGGGAAAGGACAAAATTTACTATGGATGATGATCTTTCTGAGAGTGTGATTAGTGTTTTTATTGACCTTTATGAAAAGGGCCACATTTATCGTGGCCTTAGGATGGTAAACTGGGATCCCCAGGCCAGGACGGCGATTTCTGATGAAGAGGTCATACATAAGGAGTTAAACTCAAAACTATATTATGTGCAATACCAGATTGAGGGGAATGAAAATGAGGGTATAACAATTGCCACAACCCGCCCGGAAACTATTCTGGGCGATACAGCAGTGTGCGTAAATCCATCCGATCCAAGATATACCCATCTGGTGGGTAAACGAGTGATTGTTCCCATGGTCAACAGGTCGGTTCCTATAATCTCGGACGAATATGTAGATATGGAGTTTGGGACTGGTGCATTGAAAATAACACCCGCACATGATATCAATGATTATGAAATTGGACAAAAGCATGGACTTGAAATCATCGATATTTTCTGTGAAGATGGCACCCTGGGTGAGGCTGCCGGACTTTTTGTGGGTGAGGATCGCTTTCATGCACGCGATCTGGCAGTGGATAAACTCAAAGAATTGGGAAACCTGGCCAAGGTTGAAGATTATCTAAATATGGTAGGGTACTCAGAAAGGACTAATGCAGTTATTGAGCCCAGATTATCTCTGCAATGGTTCCTAAGGATGAAAGAACTTGCTTCTCCTGCTCTGCAGGCAATTATAGATGATGATATATTGCTACACCCGGCAAAGTTCAAAAGCACATACCTGCATTGGATGGAGAATGTTAAAGACTGGTGTATTTCCAGGCAACTCTGGTGGGGGCACCAGATACCGGTTTGGTATCTGGTGGATGGACAATATGTAATTGCCAGGGATGAGGATGAAGCTTTGGCCAAAGCTAAAGCATTAGCAGGAAATAAGGATCTTACACTCAGCGACCTCAAACAGGATGAGGATGTCTTGGATACCTGGTTTTCTTCATGGTTATGGCCTATATCAGTTTTCGATGGTATCCGTAACCCTCAAAACCCGGATATTAAATATTACTATCCCACAAACGACCTTGTCACAGCACCTGAAATTTTGTTTTTCTGGGTAGCCAGAATGATCATTGCAGGATATGAATACCTGGGGGAAAAGCCTTTTCGCAATGTTTACCTAACTGGTATAGTTCGTGACAGTGAACATAGGAAAATGTCGAAATCTCTTGGAAATTCACCCGATCCCTTAGAGCTGATTAGTAAATATGGAGCCGACGGAGTAAGGGTGGGAATGCTTTTGTGTTCTCCCGCCGGAAATGATCTGCTTTTTGATGAATCGCTCACCGAACAGGGACGTAATTTTGGAAATAAAATCTGGAATGCTTTTCGCCTAGTTGATAGTTGGCATGTTAATGAATCAATTCTCCAGCCAGAATATTGCCGCTTGGCGGTAGATTGGTTCGAAGCACGACTGAACCAGGCAATCGGGAATCTCAATGATCAATTTTCCAAATACCGGCTTTCTGATGCGTTAATGGTCGCATACCGTTTATTTTGGGAGGAATTTTCCTCCTGGTATTTGGAAACCATTAAACCTCAGTTTGGAGAAATGATTGACGCCATGACCTATGAAAAGACAAGGGGATTTCTCGAGTTATTGCTACAGGTTCTGCATCCTTTTATGCCATTTATTACCGAGGAGATCTGGCAGAAGTTAAGAACAAGAACAGCCGGGGAGTCAATTATGATAACCCTACTTCCAGACATAAATGGATTTGATGAGGATTTTCTTGAGCGATTTGAAAGGATTAAGGAGGTTATAGTATTTATCCGTTCCATCAGGGCTGAAAAAAATATCCCGGTCAGGGATAAGCTGAGATTGAAGGTGTATTCTATGGAGGGTGATTACCATGGAGTGTTTGACCCGGTTTTAGTTAAGCTCGCTAACCTTCATTTGGTGGAGGTGGTCGATAATCATTCCGAAGGAGCTATAACCCAGGTGATCAGATCTGTTGAATTTGCCATTCCCCTGGAAGGCCTTGTGGATCCAGAGGAGGAAGAAGAAAAACTAAGCAAGGAATTGGAACATGCCATAGGATTTTTGGATAGCATTAATAAAAAGCTCTCAAATGAGCGGTTTGTTCAACATGCTCCAAAACTGGTAGTGGAAAAAGAACGCCAAAAACTATCAGATACTGCGGCTAAGATTAAAGGTATCGAAGAACAACTTAAACGCTTGAAATAGATAATCTTTTTGACCTTTCTTATTTCATTTTTTCAGAACAATTAAGTCATTACTTTTATCGGTTTTATTGATTTCATTCGGAAAGCATTAATTTATATGGAGCCTAATTTTTATAGTGCTAATCTTTTGGAACAGCATTTTCGGAAACCAGCAATTGAATTCAGCCGTGCTGACTTGGTGCGATATGTTGAGGAAACCAGCATTAAAATGGTGAATTTCAGGTATGTAGCGGAAGATGGAAAGCTGAAAGTGTTGAATTTCATACTTAATAGGCTTGATCACCTGAAGTCGGTTCTGTCTACTGGTGAGCGTGTTGATGGCTCGAGCCTTTTTTCTTATATTGGCGCTGGGTCGAGCGATCTGTATGTTATACCTCGTTATAAAACGGCTTTTGTAAATCCATTTTCCAAAACCCCTGCACTGGATATTCTATGCTCTTTTTTCACAAGTGAGGGCAAGCCGCTTGAGAGCTCTCCCGAGTACATTTTGAAGAAAGCTCATGACCGATTTAAAGCTCAAACCGGGCTTGTTTTTAAAGCAATGGGGGAATTGGAATATTATGTTCAGGGGGATAAAGAAGAAATGTATCCCGGTGAGGATCAAAAAGGATATCACTCCTCTGCCCCGTTCTCTAATTACGAGTTTCTGAGGCTCGAAGCAATGGAACTTATCTCAAAATGTGGAGGAAAAATAAAATATGGACATTCGGAAGTTGGAAATTTCTCAACTGATGCCGAAAATTTTGAACAACATGAGATTGAATTTCTTCCTGTGGAAGCGGAGGATGCGGTGGATCAACTCGTGGTTGCCAAATGGATACTGAGAACCCTTGGCAACAAATATAGGGTTAATCTGAGTTTTGCCCCCAAAATTACTACGGGAAAGGCAGGGTCAGGGCTTCATGTTCATATGATGTTGGAAAAGGAGGGTAATAGTATAATGTTGGAAGACAGTAAGCTAAGTCCCACTGCCCGAAAAATGATAGCAGGCCTGATGGATTTGGCACCGGCCCTCACAGCATTTGGAAATACCATACCAACCTCATATTTTCGATTGGTTCCACATCAGGAAGCACCCACGAATATTTGTTGGGGCGATCGAAACAGGTCAGTCCTGGTAAGGGTGCCCCTGGGCTGGATTATGGCAGATAATATGATAACTGATGCCAATCCTCTGGATTCAGCCGAGCCGCAGCATTCTATGAGTAAACAAACGGTTGAAATGAGATCGCCTGATGGATCGGCTGATTTATACCACCTTTTTGCAGGTTTGATAATGGCTGCCCAACACGGCATGGAAATGGAAGATGGACTAGAAAGAGCTGAACAATTATATGTTGATGTAAATAATTTTCAGGATAAAAGCAAAGCAAAATTCCGGTCATTCGCACAATTGCCCGATAGCTGCACTGAGTCGGCCAAACAGCTTGAATTAAGAAGAGAGGTATTTCAGCAGGATGGTATTTTCCCTCCTGGTACGATTGACAATTTTGTTAAGACCTTGAAGGCCTATAAAGATAAAGGACTGAGCGAAAAACTTTATGGAAAAACGGAAGAGATAAGAAAACTTGTTTACAAATATCTGCATCATATGTAATGGCGGTTTTTATGGCCTAAATTTGTTGTTTTTCAGTTTGGTTAAACCCCGCATTTTTAATGCTGGCATTAAGTTCGAAACCGATAAGAATTACCAGGGAATTTACATATATCCATATTAGAAATGCTATCAGTGTTCCAATGGATCCAAATAGTTTATTGTATTGTCCGAAATTATTCACATAGGCAGAAAATCCCACAGAAGTTAGGACCATAAATAGAGTTCCCAAACTGGATCCTGCCGAAATAAACCGAAATTTTTGTCTTCTGGCGGGGGCTAGATAGTAAAGGAAGGAAAATCCCATAAATATCATGCTTAATATGATCAGCCATTTCCCATTATTTAGCATGGCTATGACAAATTTATTGGTTATTATGTCTTTCAATTCCAGGAAGTCGATGAACCATCCACTAAAGATTATCATAATAACTGCCATGGCCATCAGGAAGCAAAAAATCCATACCAGTAAAACTGCAACCAGTTGCTGATATATCCATTTTCGTGATTCCACGTGGTGATAGGAGGCATTAAATGCAACGATCAATGCGGAGATGCCGTTGCTGGCAAAGATCAGAGCGAAAAGAAATCCCAGAGACAGAAGGCCCGTTCTCTTTTTTGTAACAATTTCCTCCAGAGTATCCTTCACAGTATAAAACACATTTATCGGTAAAAAATCTTTTATTGTTGAGAGAAGCACCTCCTGGAAATTTGAAATCGGGATATAGGGAATAAGGGTAAAAAGTACTATGAATGCAGGAAAAACAGCCAGGAAGAAATTATAGGCAACAGCCGAGGCACGAGTAGTTAGAGCCCCGTTCTTAAGGCCACGAAAAAAGAAGGTAAAGACATCCCACATAGGAGCCTTATCGAATCCAGGAAGGCTCGCGCGGCGAAAGTACAGCATAACTTTCCTTATGATTCGTGGCAATTTGTAATTGAACTTAATTTTCATAATGGTTAGACCGCTTTCAGGCTCATATCCAGGCTTAATATCTGGTGGGTCAGTGCGCCAACAGATATGTAATCTACGCCAGTTTCTGCATATTCCCTAATTGTTTTTAGGGTAATCCCTCCTGAGGATTCAGTTTCGTATTTTCTATTAATCATTTTAACGGCCTGGCTAGTCTCTTCGGGTGTGAAATTGTCCAGCATAATCCGGTGAATTCCACCCACTTCCAGAATCGTCTTTACCTCATCGAGGCTCCGTGCTTCAATTTCAATTTTAAGATCCCTTTTAGTTTTCTCCAGGTAATCCAAAGTGCGATGAATTGCATTTTTTATTCCACCGGCAAAGTCTATGTGATTATCTTTAATCATAATCATATCAAACAACCCCATTCTGTGGTTGTAACCACCACCAATTTTAACGGCTTCTTTTTCCAGAAAACGCAAATTAGGTGAGGTTTTTCTGGTGTCAAGGATTTTAGCTTCGGTACCTTTAATCTGGGAAACATACAGAGCAGTTTGGCTGGCTATACCACTCATTCTTTGCATAATATTCAAAACCAGCCTTTCTGCCTTCAAAATTGATCTGCGTGATCCACTTAGGGACAAAACAACATCACCAGGTTTTATTATTGAGCCATCCGCCAGGAATACTTTATAAATTAAATGACTGTCAATTAACTGAAATACACAAAGAGCCACCGCAACTCCGGCCAAAACACCTTCCTGTTTTACAAAAAGATCTGCCTTCCCATGAAAATGCTCGGGGATGCAGGCAAGGCTGGTGTGATCTCCATCGCCAATATCCTCTGATATTGCACGGAGAATGAAATCATCCAATAAAACCTGGTCCATGTGATTACAATTATCCCATAAAAGTACAAAGAAACATAAAAATAATCCTGGTCCGTGATTTGATTAGGGAACGGACATTGTTGCAAGATGTTTTTTGTAAATTTCAGAACTGGTTTCGGCTTGATATTTGATCCTTTTTATATATCAAAATAAATATGTCCAGGAAATACGACCTATATCTAAAAGGTATTCTACGTTCGACCCGTTTCCTTTGGTTGGCTTTCGCCTTATTGGTGGGAGCCATACTGACTGAAAATAGTGGTTCAGAGGATTTAGATCAGGGTATCAATGTTCGCCAAATCAGCAGGAAAGTGGATAGAGCCATGAGTTTGTTAAAGGCAGATATGGGTTCGATTGAAGATTTATTAAAAGGATCGGATTTTGATTTCCTCATGAGGGAGAATGATGTTTATATCGAAGAATTAACCAGAAAAAAAGCACACTCCATCTTCATTTTTGAACACGATTCCCTGGCTTTCTGGTCGGACAATGCCATGCCGGTGTTAAGTAGTTTCGATGCTAATAAATTCAGGGAAGGCTTATTCTATATGTCCAATACATGGGGGTTATGCCAAATAATTTCTCTTGAGGATTATGTGATGGTTGGTTTTGTTCGCCTTCAGAGGGACTATCCCTACGAAAACGAATTCCTTTCAAACGATTTTATTATGGGATCCGGACTGGCTACCAAATGTCTGGTTGTTGATTCTAATGATATTGGCGTTATTCCTATCAGGGATAAGGAGGGAAAGGATTTATTTTTTTTGGTACCCGGTGTTTCCGAGGGTATTTATTCAGCCAAGGTTATAGTGGCCATCATTCTTTATATTTTATTCTTTTTATCGGTTATTCTGTTAATACAGGATCTATTTATTTTCGGATCAGAAAAGTGGAAAACTAATTGGTGGCTTATGGGTCTTGCTGCTGACCTTGTCCTGATTAGGTTGCTCATGATTCAATTCAAATGGCCACGATTACTGTATGAAACTTCTTTTTTTACTCCATTTGAGAAGGGTGCATTTTTTTTCAATTCGGAGGGGGATATGATCCTTACCGGGATTATTATTTTTCTTTTTGCCTTTCACTTTCGACGTATTTTCTCTCTTTATCCGGCCAATTTATTGGAGAAGGGGGCTTTAGTAAATCCACGGGTTATCAATAGTTTTACTACAATTGGCTGGATATTTGTCCTGTTGGGTTTTTTCGGAATGACATGGCTTTTCGAGCATTTACTGAGGGAAAGGGAAAGTTTGATAGAGGTATATAAGGTGTTGTCAATAAATATAATAAGTTTAACAGACCTGCTCTTTTTTATTATTATCCTTTCTGCTTTTTCCTTTTTTGTCCGGGCCATAATATTTCAGATAGTACCTCATTACTCCCCTCCAAAGTTTGCTTTGATATTTTTTGTCAGCATGATAGTTGTGATAGTATTTACCCGTTTTTGGGGTTATAATCCACAACCGCTGGGACTGGTGTTGTTATTAATACTTGTTGCAGTGTTCAGTTTTTCAGCTTTCCGGGGGCAATCCCGTTTGAGCCATTCCTTGTCAGTAATGGTTATTATTATAGGATCTATTTTTCTAATACAATTATTTTTCACTACCAATCAGGAAAAGGAATTCCTTATTAAAAGGCAATTACTGGATAACCTGGCCAACGAGCACGATGTTATAGCAGAAATGCTTTTGGAAGATATAGATAATAAAATAGTTATAGATCAGGAACTTAGTGAGCTTGTTTGTAATCCTACAGTTTCTGATACCACAATCCAATCATATCTTCAATCGAAATATTTTGGATTTTACTGGAATAGATATGACTTCCAGGCCAATATATGTGATTCCATCAATCTGGTCAGAATACTGCCTGAAAACCAGGAAGGATCATGCTTGATTTTCTTTGATGAACAGATCATACAAAAAGGAAGTGTTTTACCCGGGACAGGTTTTTACTACATCGATAATTTTGATGGTCTTTTCAATTATAGGGGGAAATATCTTTTCTACAACGCGGATAGCAGCTACGTGTATCACCTTTTTATTTCGGTGGATTCAAGGCTTATACCACAAGACCTTGGATATCCTGATTTGCTTATTTCGGGCAGGATAAATCGACAGGACAGCCTGATTCGGGATTATTCCTATGCCAAATACCAGGACGGTACCCTGGTAAGTAAAGCCGGTAATTATATCTACAGCACAAACTGTAAAAATTATCCGGAAGAAATTAATAGAATCGTTGCTTTTACGGAAGATAAGCATGAACATTTGATTTCCAAACTAAATTCGAGTCATACGATTATTCTTAGCAGCCCAAAGTTTAGATTATGGGACCATCTTGTGTCCTTCTCCTATGTTTTTGTGCTTTTATATACACTTTGGCTGCTTGTTTCATCAATGTATTATTTTCCTAAGCAGATGATGCGCCCGGAAAATGGACTTAAGCAGAAAATTCAATTTGTTATGGTTGGTGTCCTTCTTGTTTCTTTTATTTTGATCGGTGGAGGTATGACATATTACATCATTGATCAATATAATAAAACTAACCGTAATACTATTGCAGAAAAGACTCAATCTGTTTTGATTGAGGTCCGTCATAAATTGAATGAAGAGCAATCACTAACACCTCAATGGAGCGGTGAAGGTTATCCCTCTTTAAGAGATCTGTTAGTCAAATTTTCCTATGTATTTAATTCGGACATCAATTTATTCGATCCCCATGGAGAAATACTGGCCTCTTCAAGACCGGAAGTTTTTGACCGACAGCTGGTAGACCGAAGAATGGATCCAATGGCATTTCACGAACTGAATATACATAATCAAATGGAATTCATCCATTTTGAGCTAATAGGCAACATGAAATATTGGTCGGCATACGTTCCTTTTTATAATGCTTACGGCGAATTGGTTGCATACCTTAATCTCCCATATTTTGCAAAGCAATCAACTATAAGGCAGGAGATTTCCACTTTTATTGTGGCAATTCTTAATGCTTATTTTCTCCTGATTTTTCTGGCTGTTGTTTTGGCGGTTTTGCTTAGTGACCAGGTCACTAAACCCCTTAGGTTGCTTCAAGAAAAATTTACCAAAATGGAGCTGGGTGGAATTAATGAAACTGTGGAATATAGAAGAGAAGATGAAATAGGCAGTTTGGTTAAATCCTACAACAGGATGGTAGAAGAATTGGAGGTTAGTGCAGATAAATTGGCTAAATCTGAAAGGGAAACAGCATGGAGGGAAATGGCTAAACAGGTTGCTCACGAGATAAAAAACCCCTTAACACCAATGAAGTTGAGTGTACAGCACCTCCGTAGGGCCTGGGACGATAAAGTTGAGGATTGGGAGGCCTATTTTGATCGTGTTAGCCAGACCTTTGTGGAACAGATCGATACCCTCTCAGCTATTGCCGATGAATTTGCTCAGTTTGCCAGGATGCCTCAGTCAAATCTGAAAGTAGTGGATTTGGTTCAAAGGGTTAAAAGAAGTATAGACTTATTTAAGCTTTCTGAAACAGGCAATATTGAGATATTGGGAATAGTTGATAGTGAAATTCATGTATTTATTGATGAGGAACAGTTGCAGCAGGTGTTTAATAATCTGTTAAAGAATTCTTTGCAATCAGTGCCTAAAACCCGCAAGCCCAAAATACTGGTTCATATTTGGCTTGAGGAAAATCAAGCCCTGGTGTCAGTAGAGGATAATGGAAGTGGTGTAAACCCAGAAATTAGTGAAAAGTTATTCCAGCCAAATTTTACAACGAAAACCAGCGGTATGGGTTTGGGGTTGGCTATCTCAAAAAGTATAATTGAAGGGGCAGGTGGTAAAATATGGTATCAAACCAGGCAGGATAAAGGCAGTACCTTCTTTATCAGCCTGCCTGTTTACAGTAGTTGACTGCATTAGTAATTGCTTATTGAAAAATGATTAATGAACTGGTGTCTGTATTACTGAAATTAAAACTCCGGTCAACCAGTTTGAAATAGTATTTAAATTTCGTGAATTTCAGAGGGGCTAAGTCGCTGTATCCGTATTCAATTTCAACTGAAACGGTTGCAATAAGAGTTTTGTTCTGGCCCTCCGGGGTTAAATTTGGGATTCGATAATTCCTTGGAAATTGATTTTCTTCTACCTCAACAAACTCCTCTCCGATTTTTTCATATTCCTTGATAAAAAGGTTATAATAATAGGCACTGTCACGGCTGTAAGGGCCAATGGTATCTGTTTCATCCAAGCCAATATCACCATCCCCGTCAATGACCCTGAATTTTAAAGTAACATGCTTAATCTTATTCTCTAAAACATCGAGGGAATCCTTTACAATAACGTCTAAAAAACTGATTTGCGGCTCATTGGGGTATTGCTCAATTTTCCTGCATTGGGAAAAGAAAAATACCAGGAGGAGGATTACAAAAATATTATTCCAGACCTTTCTCATAGCTGTTATTTTTTTCTAAAATACAGTTGCAGGGGAACCCCTTTAAAATTGAAAGTTTCTCTGATACGATTCTCAAGGTACCTTTTGTAGGGATCTTTGATGTATTGAGGCAGGTTGCAAAAGAAAGCGAATACTGGTGTTGGGTTAGGAACCTGGCTGGCGTATTTTATTTTAACAAATTTTCCCTTTACAGCTGGTGGAGGGAAGGCTTTAATGGCTTCCTGGAGGAGGTCATTGAGCTTAGGTGTAGGAACCTTTTTTCGAAGGTTCTCATAGACTTCAACTGCAGCTTCCAGGGCTTTGAAAATTCTTTGTTTCGTTAGAGCACTAGTGAAAATAATGGGAACATCGGTAAAAGGGGCAATTCTGTTTTTAAGTTCCTCGGTAAAAGCTTTGGTGGTTTTATTATCTTTTTCAACAAGGTCCCATTTGTTAACAAGGATAACGACTCCTTTATGGTTTTTTTGGATGACACTGAAAATGGATATATCCTGTGATTTAATCCCATCCTGAGCATCAATCATCAGCAGGCTAACATCGGCGGATTCTATGGTTCTTATAGATCTCATTGTGGAATAGAATTCAACATTCTCTTTTACTTTGGCTTTTTTGCGCAGGCCTGCAGTATCCATCAGGTAAAAGTCAAGGCCAAATTTATTATAACGAGAGGGAACAGTATCACGGGTTGTCCCGGAAATGGGAGTAACAATATTCCTTTCCTCATCCAACAGGGCATTCACCAGGGAGGATTTCCCTACGTTCGGACGACCTACAATAGCAAATCTTGGAATATCCGGTTCTGTATCGTCCGAGCTATCGGTAAATGTATCTACCAGATCATCAAGTAATTCGCCGGTCCCACTGCCACTAATGGATGATATTGGGTAAAGATTCCCCAGTCCTAATGAATGAAAAACATGAGAATCAATAATGCGTTCTGAATTATCTACCTTATTTACAACGACAAAAACGGGTTTTTTTGTTTTTCTCAACAATTTGGCCATTGAATCATCCAGGTCGGTAAGCCCGGCTTCGACGTCAACAACCAGAAGAATGCTTTGTGCTTCGTCGAGAGCCAAAATAACCTGCTTACGTATCTCTTCCTCGAAAATGTCCTCCGAATTACTAACATATCCGCCGGTGTCGATAATGGAAAATTCCTTTCCGTTCCATTCCGATTTCCCGTAATGCCTGTCGCGGGTTACCCCGCTGGACTCATGTACAATCGCCTTACGTGATTCTGTTAATCGGTTAAAAAGGGTCGATTTCCCAACATTTGGCCTCCCTACTATAGCTACTATATTTCCCATGTCAATTCTTTCTTTGTGATAAATTGCAAGCCTTATTGTTGGTATCCGAATGATTTAAGCATTCCTGGTTTATCCCGCCAGTCTTTTGAGACTTTTACAAATATTTCCAGGTGAATTTTTATTCCAAAAAATGCTTCAAGTTCTTTACGAGCTTCTGTTCCGGTTTTTTTTAAGGCAGCTCCTTTTTTCCCAATAATAATACCTTTCTGGGAATCCCTTTCTACATAGATAACTGTTTTGATTCGGATGATATTCTCACTGCGCACAAATTCTTCAACCTCAGGTTCAACCGCATAGGGTACCTCCTGCTGGTAATTCAAAAGGATTTTTTCCCTGATTATTTCGGTTACGAAAAAACGTTCAGATTTATCGGTCAGCTGGTCTTTATCAAAATAGGGAGGATTCTCTGGAATTAATTCCAATATCCTGGAAAGAATGTGATCCAGATTGAAATCGTGTTTAGCAGATGCTGGAAAAATCTCTGCCTGTGGCAGAAAATCCTTCCACCTGGCAATCAATTCTTCTACCTTGCCCTGATTACTGAGGTCGATTTTATTTATTACAAGAAGAACGGGGATTCCTGTTTCCCTAACACTGACAAGGAAATCTATGTTTTTGTCGAATTGTTCGATAACATCGGTCACATAAAGAAGAACATCTGCATCCACCAGGGCAGAACGAGAAAAACTAAGCATATATTTTTGCAAATGATAGTTTGGTTTTATTACTCCCGGAGTGTCTGAATAAACAATTTGAAAGTCCTCCCCATTTACTATTCCCATTATTCTGTGCCTGGTCGTTTGAGATTTGGAAGTAATAATTGAAATTTTCTCTCCCACCAGAGCATTCATCAGGGTTGACTTACCAACATTAGGGTTGCCTACGATATTGACAAATCCAGCTTTATGTGCCATTTTGTAAAGCTATTAATTTTGATCTTCTCTTGTATTATTTATCGTATCGGTACATTTTCAGAAAACTAGCTTCTTTTTGACTCAGGTACCGGTATTTCCCTCTGGGTAAGTTTTTTTTTGTCAGTCCGGCAAACATAACCCGGTCCAGTTTAGCGACTTCGTACCCTAAAAATTCAAAGCTTCTCCTAATAATCCTGTTTCGTCCACTATGGATTTCAATCCCCAGTTCTTTCCGGTTATTCGGGTCGAGTAAGGAAATCTTATCCATTTTAAAAGAACCATCTTCAAGTTCAATCCCATTAAGTAATTTGGCCAGGTCTTCATCTCTGATACCTTTGCCAAGCTTAACCTCATAAACCTTTTTTACCTGAAAGCGGGGATGCGTCAATTTGCTGGTTAATTCCCCATCATTGGTTAACAAAAGGACACCGGTAGTATTTCTGTCAAGCCTGCCAACAGGGAATATCCTCTCATTTCTTTCAGTCTTTATGATATCAAGAACGGTTAATCTACCTTCAGGATCATCGGTAGTTGTTATCACATCCTTTGGTTTATTTAGTAGTACGTATACTTTTTTCTCCCCTTGTACGGGGTGATTATCTACCATGACTTTAGCCTGGCTGAAAATTTTTGTCCCCAGTTCCTTGACTATTTTGTTGTTAACCTTCACTCTACCCGCCTTAATCAACTCATCTGCCTCTCTCCTGGAGCAGACTCCGGAGGCGGCAATAAATTTATTTAGTCGGATTTCAACATCTTGTTTTTTGCTATGGGAAACTTGATTTTTACTCATATTTATAAATAGTTTGGGTGCAAATTTCCGAATTTTTCATCAATTGACTGCTATGAACCTATAAAACCATTCAATATAATTGATTGATCTTCTTGAAAAAAATGATGAATTTTGCCAAACCAGCAATAAAGCTATCATGAGTTTAATAAAATCGATATCAGGAATCAGGGGTACTATTGGGGGTTTTCCAGGCCAAGGCCTAACTCCGGTAGATATAGTGTCCTTCACTGCAGCCTATGGACAGTGGCTTGCCGAAGAAGCCGCCCCTCTGTCGGGTTACAAATATAGAGTTGTTGTAGGAAGGGATGCCCGGATATCAGGCCCCATGGTCGTTTCTCTCGTGTGTAATACGCTCCGATTATTCGGGATTGATATCATCGAACTTGGATTAGCTACTACCCCAACTGTTGAAATGGCAGTTATTAAAATGGGATTTGATGGTGGAATTATTCTATCAGCCAGTCATAATCCGGGAAATTGGAATGCTCTTAAACTGTTGAATTCCAGAGGAGAATTTTTATCTGATAAGGATGGCATAAAGCTATTGGCCAGAGCGGAATCTGGTCAATTTTGCTTTGCAGAAATAGGTCAAATTGGTACATCAAGTGTTCAAGATTTCCTTGGTCCTCACATAGATTCTATCCTTGAGCTACCCTTGGTAAAAGTCCCTGAAATAAGGGCTGCAGGATTTAAGGTGGTTGTTGATGCAGTTAATTCGGTAGGAGGAATTGCTGTTCCAGCCCTCCTTGAAGCTCTGGGGGTAAAAGAGATTGTTTGTTTAAACTGTGATCCTAATGGTGAATTTGCTCATAACCCTGAGCCTATCCCAGAAAACCTGAAACAACTTTCCCAAATCGTAAAGGATTCCGGGGCAGACTTAGGGATAGCTGTTGACCCGGATGTTGACCGTTTGGCATTTGTTTGTGAGGACGGTCAGATGTTCGGAGAAGAATATACATTGGTTGCCGCAGCTGATTATGTCCTTAGTCACCGTTCTGGCAACACCGTATCAAATTTATCCTCAAGCCGGGCCTTAAGAGATATTACATTGAATTATGGCGGTCAATATTTCGCGGCAGCAGTAGGAGAGGTCAATGTTGTGGAAAAAATGAAGGCAACAACTGCAATTATTGGAGGTGAAGGGAACGGAGGTGTGATCTATCCGGAATTGCATTATGGCCGGGATGCCATGGCAGGAGTGGCTCTAATATTGAGTCATTTAGCGATTAAAGGTATTAAAATGAGTGAATTGAGAGAACAGTATCCTGATTATTATATTTCTAAAAACAAGATTCAATTGACTTCAGAATCTCAGCCGGATGACATCCTGGATTCCCTGGCTAAAATTTACGTGAATTTTAATCCAGATCTTTCAGATGGAGTAAAGATTGATTTTCCTGATTCATGGGTTCATCTTCGAAAATCAAACACAGAACCTATTTTACGGATTTACGCTGAGGCAGGTTCAATTATTGAATCTAAGGAACTGGCAAAAAAAATGATCAGTGAAATATTACAATTGATGCAATTAACTAAGAATAAATCCGTTTAAAAAAAACGATATAAAAAGCCCTCAATCCCCTGTCTTTACGGGATTGTTAATAATTGTTAAATATTACTAATAATTCTTTTTTCCCTTCCGGATACACAGAGCTTGGGTTAAGTTTGTATCCGGATTTTTCCGGCCTTTATAGGTAAATTATTTATCAAATCAGAACATGAAAAAGAGATGGATTTATGGGATTGCGATCCTGGTTATAATTATAGCTGTTGTTATATATAGCACCGGAGGAAAGGATTCAGTTGTAGAAATAACCACCCCTGTAGTAAAGGGACAGTTTGAGATTATTGTCAGTACTACTGGAGAACTTCAGGCATTAAACTCTACAGAAATCAGGGGCCCTGCTAATCTTGGGCAAGCCCGTGTGCACAATGTAAAAATCGTTGATCTGGTTCCTGAGGGAACGATTGTTCAGGCTGGCGATTATGTTTGCACACTTGACAGAACGGAAGCAACTGATCGTATGCAAAGTCAGGATGATGAAATCGAGGCAGATGCAGCATCGTATCGTCAAACTGTACTTGACACAACAATGCAACTCAGGGATTACCGGAATACTATCAAGGATCTTGAATATTCATTAGAAGAAAAGCAAATCATTCTAGATCAATCCCAATATGAACCCCATGCAACCATCAGGCAGGCAGAGATGAATCTGGATAAATCCAAACGGGCTTATGAACAGGCGGTTGCCAATTACGGCCTAAAGAAAGAACAGGCTGATGCCCAGATCAGAAAAGCCGAGTTAAGACTCGAGCGTGAGTATTCTCAAAGGTCTGATCTCCTTAAGGTGCTGGATGAATTCGTGATTTATGCTCCTCAGCCCGGGATGGTTATCTACAAGAAGGAATGGGGTGGTGCCAAAAGAAAAGTGGGTTCTACAATCAGTCCATGGGATCCTGTTGTTGCAACCTTACCTGATCTGTCGACAATGATTTCTAAAACTTATGTTAATGAGATTGATATAAGTAAGATTGATCAAGGTCAAACTGTGCAAATTGGAGTGGATGCTTTTCCAGAAAGAGAATATAGTGGGGTAATTATCGATATGGCCAATGTGGGAGAGCAGCTTCCAAATTCTGATGCAAAAGTATTCGAGGTTGTTGTTCAATTGAACGAAACGGATACAACCCTTCGCCCAGCCATGACCACGGTGAACCAGGTTCTGACAAACCATTTTGAAGATGTAATGTTTATTCCTCTGGAAGCAGTTCATAATACGGACAGCATGTCCTATGTTATTCGGGTGAGTCCCAGGCAAAGACAAATTATTGACACCGGAGAGGCTAATGCCAACAGTATCATAATTCTTGAGGGACTGGAAAACAACGAGGAAATTTATTTGAGCATTCCTGAAGGTAGTGAAGAATGGGATATCAAGGGGTGGGACATATATGAAAAAGTTAAAGCAAAGCGCCTTGAGGAAGAAATACAGAAGCGTGAAGAAGGCGAGAGGATGCGAAAGCTCCAGGATGATCAGAAGAAAAAGAAGGAATTCGATCTTGAAAACCTGCCCAAAGAGCAAAGGGACAGAATTGAAAAGATGATGAAGGAAAATGGAGGACAGATGCAAATGATGCAGGGCGGAGGGAGTTCGGCAAGCCGTGGCTCTATGGGGCCCCAGGGTGGCGGGACTACCCAGGTTCGTGTTCAACGATAGGGTTTAAAGCAATGATAAGGAGATATTTACACGATGTCATTATAGCGATGGAGGCCATTTTGGCCAACAAGCTGAAATCCATATTGACAGCGCTGGGTATCATTTTTGGTGTTGGTGCAGTTATCAGTATGCTTGCCATCGGAAATGGGGCTCAAAAGGAAATCCTTGACCAAATTGAATTGGTAGGAGTTAACAATATCATTATCGAACCAATAATGGATGAAAGCACCAGTGGTGGCGGGGAAGAAGAGGGTTCGGAAAAAGAATCCAAAAGATTTTCAAACGGCTTGAATCTGCTCGATGTGCAAGCCATTCAAACCATATTACCCTCTATTAATGAGGTTAGCCCGGAGATCCAATTGAATACTTTTGTGCAACATAACCAGACGCGGAGGCCGACAGTTTTAATGGGAGTTAATCCGAATTATTTCAGTCTTTTTAACCTTAATCTAAAAACCGGGAATTACTTTACCCCCCATCATGAGGAACATGGTCAGGCAGTTTGCTTGATTGGTGCTAATGTCGCAAGCATGCTTTTCCCTGCAGAAGATCCTATAGGGCAGGTTCTTAAGGTGGGGCACGTTTGGCTGAGGGTTATTGGCATTCTCAATAGGAGGGATGTGGTTGTGTCCTCATCTTCAGCAGGACTGGGAATCAGCAATACTAATGACCAGGTGTTCGTCCCTGCAAAAACCCTGTTAGTCCGGTATATGAACAGGGCAATTGTCAATAGAAAATTACCCCAGTCTTCAGGGCTCCAGATTTTTGGTGGAGGCGGGCGTATGCGGATTACACAGACTATGACAACAGGAAGTGACGAAGGGACAGGTGAAGTAACAAATTATCATCAATTGGATAAAATAATTGTCCAGGTTTCTGAAACGGAACAACTTAAGCCAACTACCGATATTCTTGCCCGGATGATGTTAAGAAGGCACAATGGTGTCGCAGATTTCAAGATCACTGTTCCTGAACTTTTGCTAAAGCAGCAACAGCGGACAAAAGATGTTTTTAATATCGTTCTTGGGGCAATTGCCAGTATATCTTTGGTTGTCGGAGGTATTGGTATTATGAATATAATGTTGGCCTCGGTTCTGGAAAGAGTGAGGGAAATCGGAACCAGGCAAGCGATTGGGGCCTCTAAAAAGGACATTATTGTTCAGTTCCTGGCCGAATCAATTCTGATCAGTATTGTAGGTGGATTGATAGGCGTGATACTCGGCATTGTCCTTTCACGATTGATCACTCATTTTGCTGATATTCTGACAATTGTAAGCCCTTTTTCAGTAGTAATAGCCTTTGGTGTTTCAGCTGCAGTGGGGATAATTTTTGGATATATCCCTGCAAAACGAGCGGCCAGCCATGATCCGGTTGAATCCTTGAGAGCCAACTAATTAAATTGTTATTAATAAAAAACAGATCTCTATGAAGAAGCAAACTATCCTTTGTTTTATCCTTGTGCTTTCCATTTCCCCAATGATTCTGCATGCCCAGGATAGCCAGGTTAGAAGGCTTAGCCTTGAGGATGTGGTCAGCCTGGCGAATGAAAGTTCCCTTGAAGCTCTCCTGGCAAAACACCGATTTACCGGCAGCTATTGGTCATTCAGAAGTTATAAAGCTAACTATCTCCCCTCCGTTTCCCTTGAGGCAGATTTGATAGACCTGAACAGGTCTATCGTCAAGGATCAGATTTATCAAAATGGCGAGTGGATACCCATTTATGGTGATTCAAAGAGCCTGAATTCCTCTCTTAACATGCAGGTCCAGCAAACGATTCCATTCACAGGTGGCAATATTTTTATGAGTTCCCAATTAGGCCGCCTTGACCTCCTGAATGATGATCCGGCAACCCTGATGTCCACGCCTATCAGGATAGGATTCTCGCAGCCACTATTCTCCTATAATCAATTCAAATGGGAGAGAGAAATTGAGCCAATAAAATATGAGGAGGCAAAAAAGGCTTATCTCCAAAGTATTGAGGACGTAAATTTAAGAGCCGTACGACTTTTTTTCGACATGGCTTTGTATCAAATGAATGTTAAGACATTTGAAAAGAATGTTGTCAGTAATGACTCTCTTTATCAAATGGCAATGGGCCGATTCGAGCTGGGGACTATTGACCAGGGCGACCTCATGCAAATGGAACTCAACTATCTCAAATCCACGGATCAACTTAACAAGTCGAAGATTGAGCTTGAAATGAGGAGGGCGCGTCTCAGGAGATTCCTGGGTTATAATGATAATGTTGACTTCGAATTAGTTACATCTACGGATGTTCCTAAGTTCCAGGTTGATGTACAAAAAGCCATGGATCTGGCGCAGCAGAATAATCCTCAGATGTTATCGATGGACCGACAACTTCTGGAAGCACAGCAGAGTGTAGCTCAGGCCAGAGCCAATGCACGGTTCAATGCTGATTTGGTGGCCAGTTATGGATTGACGCAACAGGCCTCGGATTTTGCAGATGTTTATAAGAATCCGCGACAATCCCAGCGACTTTCTGTAGGTGTTTCGGTTCCTATTCTGGACTGGGGTCGAAGAAAGGGGATGCTTAAAATGGCTGAATCCAGTTTTGATGTGGTGGAGTTATCGGTGGAACAGCAAAAAATTGAATTTGATCAGACCATATTTCTTGATGTAATGAATTTCAATATGCAAGGAGACCAACTGGCTCTTGCTGCCAAAACGGATACTCTTTCACAAACCCGTTTTGACATCACCAAGCAGAAATTTATCATCGGTAAGGTGGATGTGTTGAAATTAAATGATGCCCTGGAAGCTAAAGATGCAGCAATAGGTAATTACATGCAGGCTTTAAGAACATACTGGGAATATTATTATAATATAAGAAAAACTACCCTGTTTGATTTTGAAAAAAATCAAGCTTTGGAGGAGGATTATGATGCATTGATGAAATAGGTCTCCTTCTGCCTTTTATTATTTTAATCCCTGTTCAAAACCATTAGCCGGAATTTTTTTATTTAACAAAAGTCATATTATGCTTAAAATGACTGTCAGGCATGATTTTTCAGATATCGATTTCTCAAAAAAAATCAATATATTTGCGCCTCCAAAAGCAAATTGATTGTAATAGAAATATTTAAACCTCTTTAACAGATGCGTAATAAAGGTGCGATAAAGCTTGTAGCTATTGCAATGGCTCTCGTTTCGATTTACCAGTTATCCTTTACCCTTGTCACATCAAGGGTGGAAAAAAGGGCCGTTGAATATGCACAAGGAGATCCTATAAGGAAAAGTTTTTTCAAGGATTCACTCGCAGGTAAGTCCGTTTATAATTTCCTTGGACTCAAGAAATACACTTACCGTGAATGCCAGGAGCGTGAGTTTAACCTGGGGCTCGACCTGAAAGGTGGGATGAACGTCACTATGGAAGTCAATGTTGTTGACGTGGTTCGTGGACTTTCTAATTATTCCGCAGATCCCACTTTCGTGGAGGCAATTAATATGGCCCGCCAAATGCAGGCAGGAAGTCAGGATGATTTTGTCACCCTTTTCGGCCGTGCTTTCGAAACAGTTGATCCGGATGCCAAGCTTGCTGCTGTTTTTAATACTATAGAATTAAAAGACGACATACAGTACACCAGTACTAATCAAGAAGTTTTACATGTTATCCGCAGGGAGACACAGGGAGCAATTAAAAATAGTGTACAAATTCTCAGGAACAGGATAGACCAGTTTGGTGTGGCACAACCTAGTTTCCAGGAATTAGGGACATCCGGCAGGGTGATGATTGAACTACCTGGGATCAAGGATCCCAAACGGGTTAGGAAACTGCTGCAGGGAGCCGCGAAACTGGAATTCTGGGAAACATATGAAAACCAGGATGTTTATCCATGGTTGCGTGATGCAAATACCAAGCTGAAAGATATTCTGGATGCGGAAGCCGGTTTGGTTTCTAAGAAGGATACTGTTTCACAGGCTGGTGTTGTAGAAGGTGTTGAAGTTAAGGATTCGATTGTTAAAGAATCTGAAGACTTGCTGGCCGATCTTGCTGACACTACAGGTGAAAGAAGTCTTATTGATCAGCTTGAGAATGATACCACTACCCGTAGTCAGGACCAGACCTTGGAGGAGTTTACTGCCGATAATCCGCTATTTGCTATTTTGAACCCTCACGGATCAGCAGAAGGGCTATATCCGGGACCTATTGTTGGACGCTCACTGGGATACGATACTACAATGGTCAACAGATATCTGGCCAGGGAACAGATCAAAGAGATCTTTCCTTCCAATCTTAGGTTTTACTGGACTGCCAAACCCATGGATAACACCGAGGATACTTATGCCCTTCTTGCCATTAAAGTTTCCAACCGGGAAGGGAAAGCTGCCCTGGAAGGTTCGGTGGTTACCTCGGCCCGATCTGAGTTTGGTCCTACCGGAAACCAGCCGGAAGTAAGCCTGAGTATGAATGCTGAAGGGTCCAAAACCTGGGAAAGGTTAACCGGGGAAAACATCGGCCATGCAATTGCAATTGTACTCGATAATTATGTTCGCTCTTATCCCAATGTTAACTCGAAAATCAGCGGGGGCCGTTCTTCGATCTCCGGAGGTGGGATGACAGTGGAAGAATCCCAGGACCTCGCAAACATATTAAAATCGGGTAAAATGGATGCCGCGGCTGTCATTCTTCAGGAAGATATTGTTGGACCATCCCTTGGTAAGGAAGCCATTAGTTCGGGTTTATTGTCCTTTATTCTGGCCTTCGTATTAGTTCTTCTTTACATGATTTTCTATTATAACAGGGCTGGTTTTACGGCCAACCTGGCATTGATTGTCAACGTATTTTTTATAATGGGTGTGCTTGCATCCCTTGGTGCCGTGCTTACCCTTCCTGGTATTGCAGGTATTATTCTCACAATTGGTATGTCGGTTGATGCCAATGTGCTGATATATGAGCGTATACGAGAAGAACTTGCCGCTGGTAAAGGCTTGAAACTTGCTGTTCGAGATGGATACCAGAATGCGTATTCTGCCATTATTGACGCCAACGTCACAACTCTTCTGACTGGTATTATACTGTACACTTTTGGAACAGGCCCTATTCGTGGATTTGCTACAACTCTTGTAATCGGTATTTTCACCTCCCTGTTCACTGCCATTTTCATAACACGGCTTATTTTTGAAGCCCGTATGGCAAAGGAAAAGAAGATCAACTTTGATACTGTTCTTACCCGGAATGCATGGAAAGATATGGATGTTAAATTTCTCGAGAAGAGAAAGATCTTTTATATCGTTTCCGGAATTGTAATGGGTATTTCTCTTCTTTCATTGGCTGTGAGAGGGTTAAGCCTGGGAGTTGACTTTTCAGGAGGCAGAACTTACGTGGTACGATTCGATGAACATGTGAATTCAGCAGATCTGGTTAAATCGCTTGCAACACCTTTTGAAACTGAACCCAGTGTCAAAACTTTCGGCCCGGCCCGGCAGGTTAAGATTACCACTGCCTTTATGATAAATAGTGAGCTTCAGGAAACCGATTCCATTGTTGAGGATGCTCTATATAGAGGTTGTGTGGATTATTTAGCGCCTGGGACTGACAAAGAAACCTTTTTATTAAACAACCGGATGAGTTCCCAATTGGTGGGGCCAACAATTGCCGTTGACATTATTAAATCGGCATTTATCTCGGTTATTCTAGCCCTGTTAGTTATATTCCTATATATACTATTACGCTTCCGGACCTGGCAATTCGGACTCGGTGCTGTAGCGGCCCTTTTCCACGATGTTATTATCGTTTTAGGCCTCTATTCTATGTTATATAGTATAATGCCATTTTCCCTGGAGATTGATCAGGCATTTATTGCAGCTATCCTTACGGTAGTTGGTTACTCCATCAACGATACGGTAGTGGTATTCGACAGGGTCAGGGAATACGTCAATCTATTCCGAAAACGTGATCGAAAACTAATTACAAATCAGGCATTAAATTCCACTCTTAGTCGTACTTTCAGTACTTCCTTGAGTACATTTGTGGTTCTCCTTACTATCTTTATTTTTGGAGGTGCTTCAATCCGGGGATTTGTTTTTGCCATGATGGTTGGGGTCGTAGTCGGTACCTACTCTTCTCTTTTTATTGCCAGTCCGATTGTATATGATCTGGTTAAAAAGAAAGCAAAAAGTCTGGAAAAAGTTAAGAAATAAGACCTTCAATAAACTAAAGGATTTGAAAACCCCGGATAGTCGTCCGGGGTTTTTTCATTATATTTGCACTAAATTTATATATAATGGGGATAATTCCTGTTTTCATTAGCGGATCTGAGATCATTATAGTTTTCGTGATAGTTTTACTGCTTTTCGGAGCAGATAAGATACCCGAGATTGCCAGGGGTTTGGGAAAAGGCATGAAGGAGTTCAGGAAAATTACAGGAGATCTCAAGCAGGAGTTCCAAGAATCAACCTCTGGGCTTAAGGATGACTTTGACGAAATTAAAAAGGATGTCGATCAGACCAAGCAGGATCTTACCGGAGAATTCAGAAAATATGTTGATGATTCTGACATCACCAAGGATATCAATGAAATCAAGAATGACCTAAAGGGCTGATATTCCCAAATTCTGATATGGATTATTTGTTTCTTCTTCTGGGACTGGGTGTTTTGTTGCTGAGCGGTGATCTTTTAGTTCGTGGGGGTGTATCCCTGGCACGGCATTTTCGGGTCTCCACTCTTGTTGTTGGAATGACTATTGTTTCACTAGGTACATCTGCACCTGAATTAGTGGTGAGCCTTCAAGCTGTTCTTTCCGGGCATGCTGATTTTGCGATCGGGACAGTTGTGGGATCAAATATTTCCAATATTGGACTGGTACTGGGACTTACGGTGATAATAATGCCCATGGCTGTTAATTCACGAACTGTGTTTATCGACTGGCCAATGATGATGGGGGCTACTATTTTGTTCTACTTCTTTATCAGGAATGGAGAATTGGTGCATCATGAGGGAATGATTTTCATTTTTATAATAGCAGGTTTCCTGGCATTTTCCATATTAAGTTCAAGGCGTGTGGAAGGGAAAAAGGAAAAAAAGGTCCTGGACCCAAAGTATTCACTGCCCATGTCCCTGCTTATTATAATTTTTAGTTCAGTCGGCCTTCGATTCGGTGCTGATTGGCTGGTGAAAGGAGCTTCAGGAATTGCCCAAGGTTTCCATGTAAGTGACCATGTAATATCTGTTTCTATTGTAGCTTTCGGGACGAGTGTTCCCGAATTAGCTACTTCTGTTATTGCTGCCATGAAAAAAGAATCTGATATTTCCATTGGAAATATTATTGGATCCAACCTGTTTAATATTCTTGGTATTCTGGGAATTACTGCGGCCATTAAGAACATAGATGTGAATGATCAGGTGCTTAACTTTGACATCTGGTTCCTCGGGGGGATATCCCTTCTGTTGCTTTTTATGATAATCCCGGCGAAAAGGGCAAGAATCAGACGATTTGAAGGAATCATCCTTGTGCTTTGCTATATTGCTTATATAGCCATCGTATTTTCGTTAGATTAACAATAATCGAAACTTACCTGTCCGATATCCTTGTGATTAACTTTTTTTAACAATCTAATAATTTGATTGGCAATCCTATTATCCCGGTCAAAGCTGAATATTGAATATATTTACGGAAATTATTTTTGGATGAAAGGAAGATTGCTATTAATTGTTATTCTGTTGATTACCACTGCTTCTTTTGGGATAGGAGAAAAAAAACAACTACTAGCGGTTCGGATTTCCCATACAATTAGCGTTGATGGAGTTTTGGATGAATCTGAATGGTTATCGGCTCCCATTGCCGGGGATTTTCTAACCTATTCGCCTACCATAGGAGAACCCTCTGCCCAGCCAACAGAAGTTAGGGTTTTATATGACAACCATTCCATTTATTTCGGAGCTATTTTATACGAGTCAACACCTGATTCTATACTGGTTGAGTTTACAAAACGGGATAATACTTCCAACGCGAATACGGATATGTTTAAGATTTCGCTGAACCCATACAATGATGGGCAGAATATATACCAATTTGAGGTAAGCTCGGCCAACGTTCAATCCGACTCAAAAAAATCTGTAACAAGTAGCAGGCAAAATATGTATATGGGGCACGGAGATTTTTCCTGGAATGCTGTTTGGAAAAGTTCGGTTAAAATCACCGAGAATGGTTGGATTGTTGAGGTTGAGATCCCTTATGCAGCGATACGTTTCCCAAAAGAGGATGTTCAGACATGGGGTATAAATTTCTGGAGGACTATAAGAAGGATAAGGGAGACTTCTTCCTGGAATCCTGTCGACAGAAATTTTGCCGAGGAAGACCAGGACGGAGAGCTGGTGGGAATAAGTGAAATCAAGGCCCCGCTCAGGTTGGAACTTTATCCCTTTGCAGCCGGATATTATGAAATAAATCCTGATGGAAACGGCCGCAGCTATGCTGCCGGAATGGATTTAAAGTATGGGATAAACGAAGCTTACACCTTGGATATGACCTTGATACCGGATTTTGGACAGCGCAAATCCGATGAAATTATTTTGAATTTGTCGCCATACGAGGTTAAATACCGGGAAAACCGGCAGTTTTTTACTGAAGGGCTGGAATTGTTTGATAAATCCGGCCTGTTTTATTCCAGGCGGATCGGCAAGCAACCTGAAAAATATTACGATGTTTATGAAATGGTTGATGAGTCAGTAGAATCGCTGGAGAATCCATCAGAGGCCAAACTTATTAATGCCACAAAAATTTCGGGAAGAAGTTCGAGTAACCTTGGGCTGGGATTTTTTAATGCTATGACCGCTAATACTTATGCAAAGTATAAGAACCCTGAAATGGAAGAGCAGAAGTACCTTACAGATCCTTTCACTAATTATAATATGTTGGTATTAGACCAGATAATAGGGCGGAATTCCTTTGTTAATGTCGCAAACACAAATGTCTATACGCCTTCCAGGTCGTGGACAGCAAATGTTACCGGAGTAACTTTTAAATTGACGGATAGGGACAATATGTTTGGATTAAATGGGAATATGGCCTACAGTACCGTCATGGATTCTATTGCTTTGTCGCCTCAAACGGGTTATAAATTCAAGATTGGCGGCGGTAAATATGGTGGAAAAATAACAGCTACTTATGACATATCAGTGATTAGTGATGAATATAATCCCAATCACATGGGTTACTTAGATCATAATAATGCAATTAATCACGACCTGGAATTTTCTTACAGGGTACTCGAACCATTTTCCATATTTTACAACCTGACGAATTCTATTCAAATAGAATATGATCAATTGTTTGCGCCAAGAGAGTATTCCCGTTTTGGTACATCGATCAGCTCGAGGGCTCTTTTTAGCAATTACTGGGATTTACGGGTTTCCTTAAAGAATAGCCCTTTTAAATCACATGATTGGTATGAGCCCAGGGTTGACGGTATGTTTTTTGAACGGCCAGCCTATTCCGAGTTTGAAATTGGAGGATCCACTGATTACAGGAAGAAATTCGCCCTCAATTTGGGCTATCAATATCTATGGAATGCAGAAGATGAGAGAGCCTGGGAAATCAGCGCAGGGCCCAGAATCCGTGTAAGCCAGAAGTTATCCATTCTCCCGAGCGTTAAATTTGAACATGCTATGAATCAAATTGGGTTTGCAAATTATCTTGATGATGATCATATTGTTTTCGGCAGTCGAAATGTAAAACGGATCACTAATCAGATCTCCTCATCTTATGTTTTTAATAATACAATGGCCCTGAGTCTGTCTGTTCGTCATTATTGGTCGGCGGTTGATTACCAGGGGTATTTTCTCCTTCAGAATGATGGATGCGTCTCCGACTATCCGGAATATGAGTACAATGAGGATTTGAATTTTAATATTCTTACGATCGACCTCGAATATAGCTGGAACCTGGCACCGGGAAGTTATCTTACTGCTGTCTGGAAGAACCAGGTATATAAAAGTGAAGAGGTCGTAGACAATTATTTCATAAATTATTGGGATAATGTTAACCGGACCCTGAGTTCTCCCCAAACAAATTCATTTTCGGTTAAACTGACCTATTACCTGGATTATCAAACAGTGATAAGGCCCCGGCTACCCTTCCCATAAATATTGCACTAGTAAATGAAAAGAACTAATTTCAGCAAATAATCATGGTATTATGATAATTGCTAAAAAAATCACCAAATCTTTTGGATCTCTTCAGGTGCTGAAGGGAATAGATGTTTCTTTCCAAAGCAAGGAGATTGTGTCAATTGTGGGGCCGAGTGGAGCAGGCAAGACCACTCTGCTTCAAATCATTGGAACACTAAGCAGGCCGGATACTGGCACTATAACCATTAATGGGCACCTTACCACAGGGATGGATGAAGCCAGACTGGCATCCTTTCGGAACCATTCGATCGGATTTGTTTTTCAGTTCCATCATCTTTTACCCGAGTTTACAGCTCTGGAAAATGTTTGCATCCCTGCATATATTGCCAGAAAAACCAAGAGGGAAGCCGTTGATCGTGCCAAAGAATTGCTGGAATTCCTGAATTTGACGGATCGCTTAAACCACAAACCTTCCGAACTGTCAGGTGGCGAAAAGCAAAGGGTGGCCGTTGCCCGGGCACTCATGAACAAACCCGATGTGATCCTGGCTGACGAACCATCCGGGAATCTTGATTCTCAAAATCAGGAGGAGTTGCACCGATTATTCTTTGACCTGCGTGATCAATTTGGTCAAACATTTGTGATTGTTACTCATGATATGCACCTGGCAGGAATGAGTGACCGGGTTATTCAAATGAAGGACGGAATGATCTTGTCCTGATGATAAAGTTAGCATAGATGATACCACCTGATCGACTAAATGAAATCGGGAAGCTGCTTGAAGTCAAATACCATGAGTATAACACAAGGGAATTTATTCAGACTGATCCCATACAAATCCCACACCTTTTTCACAAGAAGGAAGATATTGAAATTGCCTCTTTCTTAACATGTACCATAGCCTGGGGACAGAGGAAAACCATTATTTCCAATGCCTCCCAACTGATGAAACTTTTGGATAATAGTCCACATGAATTTCTTGAACACAGTTCTGTAAAAGATTGGGAAGGATTGGGCAGATTTGTCCACCGAACCTTCCAACCCTCAGATTTATTGTATTTCCTGGATGCCTTAAAAAGAATATACACCGAGCATGGCGGATTAGAGAAGGTTTTTGCCGATGGTTATAAGAATGGAGGGGTATATGAGTCGCTTATTTATTTTCGAAAAGTTTTCATGCAGTGGAGTCCATTAATCCGGGTAAATAAGCATGTGTCAAATCCGGAGAAAGGATCTGCAGCAAAACGCTTGAATCTCTTCCTGATGTGGATGGTCAGAAAAGACAATATTGGAGTGCATTTTGGATTATGGCCGAATATCTTTCCAAAGGATCTGATCATTCCACTGGATGTTCATGTTGGGCAGATGTCCCGTAATTTAGGTTTGTTAGGTCGGACAGCCAACGATTGGAGGGCAGCCATGGAATTAACCACTGTTCTTAGGAAATTCGATCCTGAAGATCCTGTGAAGTATGATTTCAGTTTGTTTGGTATGGGGTTAAATCAAAAATTCTAAGAATGCCGAACGACTGGTTTAAATTTAAAAAGTTCTTAATACACCAGGACCGTTGTGCTATGAAGGTAGGAACGGATAGTGTTATGTTGGGGGCCTGGTGCAGTGTAGAGAACGTCAATAATATATTGGATATTGGTGCCGGGACTGGAATAATAGCTCTTATGGCAGCTCAGAGGTCCACAGCCAGCATTGACACAGTTGAAATTGATCTGGATGCTTTTCATCAGGCGAATGATAATATCCAGGAATCGGAATTTACCAATCGTATTCGGGTAATTCATGCTGATTTTATTGAGTTTGCCAAATCTTGTACGCAGTTGTATGATGTCATAATAAGTAATCCCCCCTATTTTGAGGAGGCGCTTAAGCCTAAAGATATAAGACGCTCGATAGCCAGGCATGCAGTTTCTCTGGGATTAAGAAATCTTATAGAACAATCTGCCAACCTTCTGAATGAAAGAGGAAGGCTGTCAATTATTATTCCTAAGGATAAGGAGAACCAGGCAAGGCAATTTGCATCCGGATGCGGATTAATAGCTGCCCGGTCACTTTCGATACAGGGTCAGTCAGGAGGGCAGTACAAACGAATCTTGTTGGAGTGGTCTAATACAAACAAGGGTCCTGAAATAGCTAATAATCTTAACATTCTTGATGCAAACCGGAGATTCTCCCCTGCCTATGTGGAACTTACGAGAGATTTCTATTTAGATTTTTAATCCACCTATTCATATAGATAATTCAAGTCGGGAAATGTTTTCCATTGAATTTAATATTTCATGTATAGAATCGCTGAAATTTATGACCTTTGTGCGGTTATTTCTAAAATGATAATTTTTATATGTCCAGGATCTTTGATTTTGCCTTTAAAATCATAAACCCGGAATCCTTGGGTAATATTGCTGAGGAGGTAAAAGACTGTGCTCAACAGCTCGGATCTGTATATTCCAGGCTTAATAGCAAGGCCATAATAGTGCGGGCTAATTGGTTCTATCGGAAAACAACTAATTCAACTTGTGCCCAGTTTCAAAATGTCATCTTTGATGCCATGGAGCTGGAGGGAGTAGGCCATATTCCATTTACCATTGTTAGTGAAAAGCCTGTAGGAGAGGCCAGTGTGCAATTGGTAATTTGTTTGATAACAAATTTTTCAGGCCAGGTTGTTGCAAAAGGAATAAATTTAGTAGACCGTGTTTATTGCCAGGTGAAGTATCTTAATCAAAAATGGTTATTTACAGGAGGAGCCGGATGTTCTGAGGAAAAATTATCAACCAGGAATTCTGCACATCAGGCTTTTCGGGAAATCAAGGCAATTCTTGAAAATGAGAACTATTCTTTTCAGAATCTGGTCCGACAATGGAATTATGTGCCGGAAATAACTATCAAAGAGACAGATAATAAAGGTATGCCTTTTCAAAACTACCAGGAATTCAATGATGTAAGGGCCGCCTGGTATTTAAAGGAGGGACTGGATAAAGATTTCCCGGCATCAACTGGAATTGGGGTATACAGCAGAGGGGTTAATATTGAAGTTATTGCCCTGGATCCTGGCAGCGATTTGCATATTAAATCATTGCATAACCCGGAACAATCAGATGCCCACCAGTATTCCTCTTCTAAGCTGGTAGGTGAGAAAGCTGTTGAAGCACCTCGTTTTGAACGAGGGAAGATGGTTTTTGATGATGGTAATGGCCATATCTGGGTTTCAGGAACAGCATCAATTCTGGGAGAGAATAGTGTTGATGGGGACATACAGGAACAAACAAGTGTTACATTAAATAACATTGATAGGCTTCTTAAGCCTGAGAACCTTATTCATAACGGCTTGCCTTGGCAATCAATATCTGTTAATGCTTTGTATATCAGGGCATATGTTAAGCATAGGCAAGATGGTGAATGGGTTGAGAGCCGCCTAAAAGAGAAGTATCCCGGGGCAGTCAGACATGTTTTGGAAGCAGATATTTGCAGGCCGGAATTACTTATTGAGATTGAAGGGGAGTTCTCAATTAGCCAATTAGCCAATTGACGAATTGCCTAATTGTCACATTTGTTTTGTCTCCTCAATAAACTTAATTCCCAAATTTTCCAATTCATCAAGAATCGGATTGTATAATTCGGGTTTTACTGGAATCTGGACTCCGGTGGCTTGAATTGTTCCATTTAGGATTAATCGGGTGGCAATACCAACAGGCGTCCCTACAGTTATGGCCATTGCTGTTTCATCCTGATTCTTGCCTTTTACTACCAGACTAGCCCGGGTTTGGTAAGTTTGTTTTTTCAATTCCCATTCAATTACATGTTCCATTACGATCATGTCTTTGTCACCAGGTTCAAGACACCATTTTTCCGTCAGTTTTTTTTGCAGGATCATTGCGGGGGTGGCATTATCCAGGCCAATGAGTTCATCTTCAAATAGGCCGAGCCACTGGATTTTCTTCATTATCTCCCCATCAGGTTCTATACCTGTATATGCTGCAAGCTTTTCCTCAACATTAATACTCTTATCATATTTGAGGAAAGAATTGATGAACTGCCTGTATGTCATGTTAATAGAATCTTCGATCACAAAGCTGTCATCTGTTATACCCAATTGCACCAATACATCCCAGGCCTTGCAAAAACCCGGGCGCCGCATTGTCCCCCTAAACATTGTAGGCATATCGCAAAGGCCATAAGAATGACGATACTTGAGTGAATCCCTGTTGGGATAGATTTCGAATTCCCCGACTCCCTCAATATTGGTATATTCCAATCGACTGAATAGTTTATGATATGGGATATACTTGTAACTATTATTCCGAATAAACATTGAAGTTCCCTGACCAGCTAAAACCACGTTTCGTGGATTCCAGGTGAATTTATAATTCCAGGGATTATTATCATACTCTGGGGCCACCAGGCCTCCTGTTCTGGATTTAAAGGATATTATTCTTCCTCCTTTAGCTTTGATATCATCAATAATCCGCATCGAACTCATATGATCAATGCCAGGATCTACTCCAACTTCATTAAGGAAAAGCAACCCTCTGGCCTTAACCTCTGCATCCATTTCCATGATTTCCGGGGCCACGTAGGAGGCAGATACCATTGTTTTGCGATACTTAAGGCAGGCTTCTGCAACAAAGTGATGGAAGCGGGCAGGAAGCATTGAAATCACCAGGTCGGCCTCAATAATATTATTAATATGAGAATTTAAATTGCAGATATCGAACACTATAGCCTCAGCGTGTGGGTGTCTTTTCACTTTCCTTTGTGCAAGGCTAAGATCCAGATCGCCAAGTGTGATTTTCCATTTTTCTGATTCAGCATGATCCAAAAGGTAGGCAACCAGGCTTGTAGTGGATAATCCTGCTCCCAGAACCAATATCTTTTTCATTTAGTAATTGTTAAGAATGGCCACTAATGTAGAATTTCCCCCATTTACAAAAAATTAAATTTGACATATGTTGAGAAGTATTGATAATCATCTTTCAGCCCGCAAACATTAATTTTAACTTTGTTTTCCCATAATATAATAATATAAACAGGGAGATATGTCGAAGTTGAAGGGCATAGTTGAAACCCCGCTGATGAAACAGTATTTGGATATTAAATCTAAACATCCGGATGCCGTTCTATTGTTTCGTGTGGGTGATTTTTATGAAACTTTTTCTGAAGATGCTATTAAGGCATCTAAAATTCTGGGGATTACCTTAACCCGGCGGGCTAATGGGGCAGCTGCGTACGTAGAACTGGCCGGTTTTCCCTATCATGCCTTGGATACCTATCTTCCAAAACTGGTCAGGGCAGGACAGAGGGTTGCAATTTGTGAGCAGTTGGAAGATCCTAAAATGACCAAGTCGATTGTTAAGCGGGGTGTCACTGAATTGATCACGCCTGGAGTGTCGCTGAATGATAATGTGTTAGAACACAGGGAGAATAACTTTCTGGCCGCCGTACATATATCAGGAAAGATTGCCGGGGTAGCCTTCCTGGATATTTCAACCGGAGAGTTTTTAGCGGCAGAAGGGAGCCTGGAGTATGTAGATAAACTCCTGAATAGTTTTTCCCCTAAGGAGATCCTGCACTTAAAAGGAAAAGAAAAGGTGTTCAATGAGGCTTTTGGGCATAAATTTTACGCCTATGCTCTGGATGACTGGGTGTTTACAGCAGATGCCGCCCTCGATCGGCTTCTGAAACAGTTTGAAACTGTTTCTCTTAAGGGTTTTGGAATAGAAAAGTTAGAGTATGGTGTGGTAGCTGCCGGGGCTATCCTTTCTTACCTTGATCTGACCAGGCACCACAAAATCAAACATATTTCCAGAATATCCAGGATAGAGGAAGATAGCTATGTTTGGTTAGATAAATTCACTATCCGGAACCTGGAATTGTTTTATTCCATAAATGAGGGAGCCAAAACTCTTGTGGAGGTTATCGACAGAACTATTTCTCCTATGGGGGCCAGATTATTAAGGCGATGGGTGGCTTTGCCTTTGAAAGCTGTTCAACCACTTAACGAACGATTGAATGTGGTGGATTACTTCCTTAAGAGATCTGATTTCAGAACTCATACCGAGGAAAATATCCGCCTTATTGGAGACCTTGAGCGGATAATTTCAAAGGTAGCCGTTGGACGGATCAGCCCGCGTGAAGTGGCCCAGTTAAAAATTGCACTGACAGCTATTGCTCCGATCAAACTGGCATGCGAATCATCTGATGAACCTGTACTCCAACGGATTGGAGAGCAGCTTAACCCCTGCCAAAAAATCCGGGACCGGATTGAGAGGGAACTATTACCAGATCCTTCAGCCTTGCTTAATAAAGGGCAGGTAATGGCCATTGGCGTATCAGAGGAACTGGATGAGCTGAGGGAAATTGCTTATTCAGGAAAGGATTACCTTGCCAGATTGCAGGCAAAGGAGAGCGAAAGAACAGGAATTACCTCCTTGAAAGTGGCTTTCAATAATGTTTTTGGATACTACTTCGAAGTTAAAAATACACACAAAGATAAGGTGCCGGAGGAATGGGTGAGAAAGCAAACTCTGGTCAATGGTGAGCGGTATATTAACCAGGAACTTAAAGAATACGAATCAAAAATACTCGGAGCTGAGGAACGAATCCTTGAACTGGAAACCCGGCTTTTTAATGAGCTGGTGTACGCACTCATCGATTACATTCAGGCGATACAGCTCAATGCTAACCTATTGGCTCAGCTTGATGTGCTGCGTTCATTTGCAGAAGTTGCCATGGAAAACAGGTATTTCAGGCCTGTTTTAAACGAGGATGGCGTGATCGATATCAAGCAGGGCCGACATCCGGTTATTGAGAAACAGCTTCCACTCGGTGAAGAGTATATTGCCAATGATGTTTTTCTTAATCAGGATGAGCAACAGATCATGATCATTACCGGTCCTAACATGGCTGGTAAATCAGCCTTGCTGAGGCAGACCGCCCTGATCGTCCTCTTGGCTCAGATCGGGTGTTTTGTTCCTGCCGAGTCAGCACAAATAGGGCTTGTCGATAAGATTTTTACCCGGGTGGGGGCATCGGATAATATTTCCTCAGGTGAATCTACCTTCATGGTTGAGATGAATGAGGCCTCGTCAATTATGAATAACCTTTCCGACCGCAGCCTGATCCTTTTCGATGAACTGGGAAGGGGTACCAGCACTTACGATGGGATATCCATTGCATGGGCAATCGTTGAGTACATCCATGAAAACTCCAGGGCAAGGGCAAAAACACTATTTGCCACCCATTATCATGAGTTGAACGAGATGGAGAAATTTTTCAAGCGGGTTAAGAATTTCAATGTTTCGGTTCGGGAGGTAGACAACAAGGTAATCTTCCTGAGAAAACTGGTCCCAGGGGGCAGCGCTCACAGTTTTGGTATCCATGTGGCCCAAATGGCCGGAATGCCAAAATCCATTGTGAGCAGGGCAAATGAAATACTCAAAGAACTGGAAACCTCGCACCGGAGGGAATTGCTTAATGAGCCGGTAAAAGAATTGGCCCAGCACCGCGAAGGATTCCAAATGTCGTTTTTCCAGCTCGATGATCCGGTACTGCAAAATATACGGGATGAAATTGCCAATCTTGATGTTGATAATCTTACTCCACTCCAGGCATTGAATAAATTGAATGAGATAAAGAGAATTTCGGGAATTAAATAGGGGACAAGGGGACGAAGGGACGGTATGCGGTATGCGGGACACAGAATTCGGGCAATTAAGATGATTTTGTAGCCCTGGGGCTGGTTCCCAGGGTTTATAATTCAAGGTGATTTAATATAATTTTCTTGAATCTTTCCTCTTGGATCTTTTGTCTTGAATTAAAGTCTTTTATCTTGTGTCTTTAATCTTGAATCTTATGAACAGATGTCCCTGGCCATCCGATGATCCCCTGATGATTGAATATCACGATCATGCATGGGGTGTTCCTGTACATGATGATAGGAAATGGTTTGAGTTTATACTACTTGATGCATTCCAGGCAGGATTGAGCTGGAAGACAGTATTACATAAGCGGGAGAACTTCCGTAAGGCCTTTGATAATTTTGATCCATGGAAGATAGCCCGCTTCCAGGAGGACAAGGTGCAAGAATTGCTACTGGATACCGGGATCATCCGGAATATGCTCAAAATCCGCAGTACAATAACCAATGCACAGGCTTTTTTGCGGATACAGGAAGGGTTTTGCAGCTTTGATCGCTTTATATGGGATTTTACCGATAACAAAACAATTGATACAAGGTGTAAAACCCTGACTGAAATACCGGTTACAAGCAAATTGTCTGATTATATTAGTAAAGATTTGAAAAACAGGGGGTTTAAGTTCGTTGGGTCAACCATAGTATATTCATTTCTACAAGCGGCAGGCATTGTAAATGATCATTTGACGGACTGTTTTCGATATAAGGAGCTTGGTGGGAAAGGTTAAGAATTTTGCATGAAAATTTTCCCAAAAGCTAAAGATAGATTATATTTGCAATCCCAAAAGCGAGAATAGCTCAGTTGGTAGAGCACGACCTTGCCAAGGTCGGGGTCGCGGGTTCGAGTCCCGT
>CAYXJR010000032.1:0-45190 GCA_964465145.1 uncultured Porphyromonadaceae bacterium
TTCTAACGATATAGATAAATTTAAAGAGTGTTGCAAATTTTTGTCATGTACTTAGAAGAAAACTATAAAAATATTATAATGAAGAAAGTACTGAATTACATCTTATTTATAATGATCCTGACTGGGTTTTATAGCTGCGCGGGTGGAATCGTTCATGAATCTAATATCATTCCAATTCCTGATTACCGACAGCCAAACTCATACCTGTGTTTTGCAGCGCCAGGTGAAATGATTATTGATGGAATTCTTACTGCTGAGGAATGGGGGAATGCGACATGGTCGGAATGGTTCAAGGACATTGAAGGAGAGGCCAAACCGACTCCTGCATATAAAACGAGGATGAAAATGATGTGGGATGACAATTACCTGTATGTTGCAGCGGAATTGGAGGATCCCCATGTTTGGGCCAATTTGAAAGAACGCGATACTGTTATTTTTTATGATAATGACTTTGAGGTTTTTATCGATCCCAATGATGATACACATGCTTATTATGAGTTGGAGGTAAATGCTTTTGAAACAGCATGGGATCTTCTGTTACTCCAGCCATACCGCGACGGGGGCCCTGCCGTCGATTCCTGGGACATCAGGGGGCTAAGAGTTGGAACTGAAATTCAAGGGACCATTAATGATCCAAGTGATACAGACCAGGGCTGGACGGTTGAAATCGCTATACCATTTAGTTCCCTTGAGGAATGCGCACCAGGCGGAGAAGCACCAGTTACTGGAAACCAGTGGAGGATAAATTTTTCCAGGGTTGAATGGAGGATTGAGGTGAAAGATGGTCGTTACCAAAAGGTAATAAATCCTGAAACGGGAAAACCCTTTCCTGAAAACAACTGGGTTTGGTCGCCACAAGGCTATATCAATATGCATATGCCTGAATACTGGGGATATGTGCAATTTGCAGGCTTAGCGGAGGAGGCAAACAATGAAAGCTTCCTTGATCCCACAGAGGCCGAAACCAGGTGGATCCTCCGTAACCTCTATTATCGGCAGTTTAAATACCAAAATGGACATGGCAAGTATGCCAACAGCTTGAAAGATCTCTCCTGGCCTGTGGAACAATTAACAAAGAGGGACCAGGAAGTTATTCTGGAGGCGGGTAAATATGGCTACCAGGCGTATATAAAATCTCCTGCTACGGACGGCATATTGGTAATAAATGAACGGGGAAGAATTGTTAAGAAATAGCCTTCCAATGAAAAAACTGTCTTTTATTAGCTTGATGTGTGGATTGATTTTTGGTTGTGCTCACACAACAGAGCCTGTCGAATATATGGATCCCTTTGTTGGCACAGGTGGTCATGGACATACCTATCCGGGTGCCAGTCTACCCTTAGGGATGGTACAGCTGAGCCCGGATACCCGCCTTGACGGCTGGGATGGCTGTAGCGGATATCATTACTCCGATGATTTAATTTACGGGTTTTCACATACCCATCTTAGCGGTACAGGAGCAACCGACTATGGAGATATCCTTTTAATGCCAACTACCGGTATCGTTCAACTTGACCCCGGAAGCCGGGAGAATCCTGAATCCGGATATGCTTCACTATTCAGCCACACAAATGAAATAGCCCGGCCAGGATATTATTCTGTAAAATTGGATGATGACAAGATTTTTGTTGAACTTACCTGTACTGAAAGAGTTGGCTTTCATCGATACAAATTCCCAAAATCAAACTCAGCCAATGTGATCATTGACCTGAAGCACAGGGACCAGGTAATTTCATCTTTTTTAAGGGTGGTTAATGAGTACGAATTGGAAGGGATGAGGAGGTCTCAACAATGGGCAGCCGATCAGTATGTGTATTTTGTGATGCGCTTTTCAAAGCCTTTCAAGAAATATGGTATTTACCTGGACAATAAACTTCAGCCTGGTCAGGAAGTTCAGGGACAGTCTGTTAAAGGGTACGTAAGTTTTTCTACAAGCAGAGGGGAAGAGATTTCCGTAAAGGTTGGAATTTCGGCTGTGAGCGTTAACGGGGCCAGAAAGAACCTTGAAACGGAAATTCCAGATTGGAATTTTGATGAAATTGTTGATAATGCAGAAACGGCATGGAGGAAAGTAGCAAACAGGATTGAAGTGAAAGGGGGGACAATGTCACAAAAAAGAGCTTTTTATTCAGCACTATATCATCAATACCTAAGCCCCAATTTGTATATAGATATTGATGGACTTTACAGGGGCCGTGACCTGTTGGTTCATAGGGCTGAAGATTTTACCAATTATACAGTTTTTTCCCTGTGGGACACTTTCAGAGCAACCCATCCACTTTATACGATCCTGGAAACGGATGTAACACAAGATTTTATCAGAACCTTCATTACGCAGTACGAACAGGGTGGGCTGCTGCCTGTATGGGAATTATCTGCAAATGAAACTGGAACTATGATTGGTTACCATGCTGTTTCAGTGATCGCTGATGCATACAACAAAGGATTACGGGACTACAATACTGAAACGGCTTTCAGGGCCATGGTTAAAAGTGCTGAGCAAAAACATCTGGGGTTGAATCATTACCAGGAGCTTGGTTATATACCAGCCTCTGAGGAGGATGCCTCTGTTTCCAAAACCCTGGAATATGCTTATGATGACTGGTGTATTTCCACTATGGCAAAGGATCTTGGAAACGATACTCTTTATCTGCAATTTATACAGCGTGCCCAAAACTACAAGAATATCTTTGACCCGGAAACTGGATTTATGAGGGCCAAGATGGGATCCCAATGGTTCACCCACTTTGATCCAAATGAGGTTAATTATAATTATACCGAAGCCAATGCCTGGCAATACAGTTTTTTTGTTCCTCAGGACATCAAAGGGATGATGGATCTGTACGGGGGACCAGGCCCTTTTGAGGCAAAGCTGGATGAATTATTCTCCACCTCATCCGAAACAACAGGCAGGGATCAGGCAGATATTACGGGCCTTATTGGTCAGTATGCACATGGAAATGAACCATCTCATCACATGGCCTATCTGTATTCCTTTGCCGGCAAACCCTGGAAAACCCAGGAGCTTGTCAGCCGTATCTGCAGGGAGATGTATACCGACCAGCCAGATGGTATATGCGGCAATGAAGATTGTGGTCAGATGTCGGCTTGGTACGTGTTTAGTGCAATGGGTTTTTATCCTGTAACTCCCGGCCGGCCCGAATATACTATTGGCACCCCAATGTTCGAAGAAGTTACTGTTAATCTTGAGAATGGAAATCAATTCACAATCAAAGCATTAAATAATCTCCCAGAAAATATCTATATTCAAAAAGCAGAGCTTAACGGTGTAGAATACCCTATGAGTTACTTGCTGCATGAGACGATTATGCAGGGAGGAGAGCTCGTCTTTCACATGGGCCCTGATCCTAATTACCAATGGGGTGTTGGAAGCAACAAACCAGTAACCAGTATTGACGAATATTTAATTCTACCTGTTCCCTTTGTCAGTAAAGGCGATAAAACTTTTGACAGCAGTACTTCTGTTGAATTATCCTGCCTCGATACAACTGCGGCCATTTTCTATCAAACTTTGGAAATTGGCACTGATGGGACAAACAGCTTCAGAGAATACAACAAGCAGATCGAATTAAAGCGATCAAGAAAGATTAGATTCTATGCACAGAAAGGGGAATTAGTGACTCCTGTGATGGATGCAAGCTTTTACAAACTACCCCCAAATCGCTCTATTATGCTGAATACAAAATATTCCCCCCAATATTCGGCAGGAGGAGATAACTCTCTAATCGATATGATAAGGGGTGAAAGAAATTACAGGACAGGTGCATGGCAGGGATATGAGGGTGTCGATATCCTTGCTGACGTGGACCTTGGATCGGTACACTCAATTAGCCATCTGGAACTTAGCTGCTTCCAGGATCAGGATTATTGGATTTTCATGCCTCTGTCTGTTGAGTTTGAAACCTCAGTTAATGGATCGGATTGGATACCTTATGCCAGGATAGAAAATGATGTGTCAGAAAAAGCCATAGGTTCTTTTATAAAATCTTTTGCGGCCGACTCCTGGTCTTCAGGCCGATATGTCAGGGTTCGGGCTAAAAACAGGGAAGTTTGTCCTGAGTGGCACAAAGGAGCCGGATTGAAAGCCTGGCTGTTTGCGGATGAACTGATAATACAATAGGGTTATGAAATCCTCTGTTTAGCGCCTTGAATTATGGATCAAATCGGAAAATAAAAATATTTAATGAACAATTATTCAGATGAAAACACTTTCCACCATAACCTCCAAAATCCTGCTTATAATAGCTTTTTTCAGTACATCAGTAATAGGAATAGCACAGCAGACAATCTATCAGTTTATCGGAGGCCTTACCCTTCCCCTGCAGGGGAACTATGGACGTGAGGCTGTCTTTCAGGACCAATTATTGTGGCAGATGGCAGAGGGAACAATGGACGCCCCGTTGGAGGGCCTAGCAGCTTCAACACAGGATGATGGGACTGAGGTCATCTGGTCTGATATCCAGGCAGATGATAAGGAAACTTTTCGACACAGAAATTTGCGGGGAGGATATCTTTATTGCGAATACGAATCAAAAAAAGCTGAAGTGGTTATTTTGGAAGCATCTGGTCATAATGAGGTATTCATTAACGGTGAACCGCGAGGTGGAGATGTTTATAGCTATGGTTGGGTTCAACATCCGGTTTTATTAAAAAAAGGCAGGAATACTTTCCTTTTCCGCGGAGCCAGGGGACAGCTGACAGCCAGTCTGACTGCTCCTTTGGGTGAAGTTTTTCTGTCAGGCCGCGATGCGCTTTTGCCGGATTGGGTAGAGGGATGGACAAGTGAGGTCCCAGGTGCCATAAGGCTTATAAACGCCAGCTCAAAAACTATTAAAGGATATAAGCTTACCAGTTTCATTAATGGCAAAATGAATCAAAGTATTGAGGTCCCTCAAATTGGTCCCTTAACGAGCAGAAAGGTTCCCTTTATGATAAATGGTAAAGGTTTAAAAGCAGGGGATACGATTTCGCTTAGCTTCGTTCTGCTCGATCTCAAAGGGAAAGAAGTGAAAATGGAAAACATTCCCGTTTTTGAAATAAAAGTTAAAGTGCCATCTGATCGCAGAAAGGAGACTTTTATCTCCAATATTGACGGGAGCGTACAATATTATAGTGTAGTACCACCCTCCCTGGTAGATCTTAAGGATCCTGCATTGTTTTTTACCCTGCACGGAGCTTCGGTTGAAGCAGTAAACCAGGCAGCAGCTTATTCTCCAAAAGATTGGGGGGTAATAGTAGCTCCAACCAATCGCCGGCCTTATGGATTCGACTGGGAAGACTGGGGCCGTATGGATGGTAAAGAAGTTTTGGAAATCGTCAAAGAAAAATATCATCCCGATCCAAGTCGAATGTATCTGACGGGGCATTCCATGGGGGGACATGGGACCTGGCAGTTTGGAGTTACCTATCCTGGTTATTGGGCGGCAATAGCCCCAAGCGCAGGATGGTACAGCTTCTGGTCCTATGCTGGGAAAGATATGCCGGATACTCCAAACCCTATGGAAGAAATATTCCTTCGGGCCTCAAACCCAAGCAATACACTGGCCCTTTCAAAAAACTATCTCCACTATGGAATATATATCCTGCATGGGGATGCAGATGATAATGTTCTTGTTTCCCAGGCCAGGTTTATGAGGGAACATCTGGCTGTATTTCATGCAGATTTTTGCTATTACGAGCGACCGGGAGCGGGCCACTGGTGGGGAAATGAATGTGTGGATTGGCCGCCGCTTTTTGAATTCCTCGACTGGCATAAGCGGCCGGAATTAGAAAATATCTCCAAAATAAGTTTTGCTACTTCCTGCCCTGGTGTTTCATCAGAATCAAGGTTTGTTACGATTTGGCAGCAGGAAAATGATCTTGACATTTCCAGTATAGAGATAAAGCAGGACACAACTGCCAAAAAAATCACTGTTGGGAGCGAAAATATTCAGGTGTTTAAATTGGATTTAGGACACCTCAAAAAAGGACAGCCATATGATATTATTTGTGAGTCGGATAGTTTTAAGATTGATCCGGCTGTAAATCCGGAGCTATTTTTTAAAAAGGGTTCAAATGGCTGGGATCAGATATCTGAACCAGATCCAGGACAAAAAGGGCCTCACAGATGTGGGTTATTCAAAGAAGCTTTCCGCAACCGAATGGTATTCGTTTATGGAACAGCTGGGACCAAAGCTGAAAATGAATGGGCCTATAGAAAAGCACGGTTTGATGCCGAAACTTTTTGGTGCAGGGGAAATGGAGCCATTGATGTTTGGTCTGATGAAGAATTTTTAAAGGCTAAGACATCCGATCGTAACATTATCCTTTACGGACATTCGGAAATGAATAAGGCATGGTCAGTATTGTTACAGGACTCGCCGATACAGGTAAAACGAGGGCAGGTTAGCATGGGGTCCAAGGTCATAAAGGGAGACAATCTGGGTGTCTATTTCATTTATCCCAGAAATGATGAACAAAACACCAGTATTGGTGTGATAGCTGGTTCAGGAATGCCAGGAATGATTACAGCCTATCCCAACCGATACTTTGTGTCCGGTGCAGGATTCCCTGATTATATGGTCTTTAGTTCGGATATGCTAAAGAAGGATGTTGAGGGAGTAATCGCTGCAGGATTTTTTGATTCGAACTGGAAGCTTAACGAGTAAGTATAGTCAACTTTATTGGGGGGAAGGTTTTATCTCACCTGGGGATTGTGGAAAATTAAGATCAGGATCCACGGTCCCCAGTCCCCGGTCCCTTTTTCTTACCGAAAAGCCTCATTAATGTTCTGTACCCGCTTACCGTTCTTGTAAGCAACTATAAATGCACTGTACAGCTTTGTCCTATTGATGAAGGACTTTTTAAACCCAACTGCTTCAATATATGACTTGAATGATCCAACAGTATATTTATACCAACCATTTTCATATACTTCCCTCATATCTTCGGTGATTCCATATCTTCCGGCAAGCTTCAATCCTCCCTGTTTTGAATCTTTGAAAGCGCCGCATTGAATCCTGAATTCCACGTCTGAGAGGGGGGCTTTGGTTAAAAAGGGATCTTCTTTAACTGTTTTTACCGGGAGATCGATTTTTGGTTTTTCCACTACCAGCTCCTTTTTAACTTCAACTATCGGATCCTGGATTTTTTGATCTGTATGATCCAATTGATCCGCTTGAGCCTGAACCTTGTTATCAACAAATATGTAATTGTTGAACCTTACCGTATTCCATTTATCATCCTCCTCATATTCAAAACGGCTGGTGATAGTCTGACTGCCTGCTATATCCCCATTGACCCTTATGAAATAGGTAAAGCTAACCATGCTGTCGGTGGGCATATTATCCCATTCTATCAGAACATTTTGGTTATTGAAAGAAAATCTTCCGTTTGTGCTGGGTGCTTCCAGGGTAGAGAATCCCTTCGGAAACCGTTGAATCAATTTAGCAGGCCCGGTATACGATCCTTTATTAATTCTGAGATTAACTGCTAACACGTCCCCTGCATTTAACACATCATCCATCAGGCTTTCTACAAAAATATTCATTGGAGCATGTTGGAATTCCCTGCCAGGATCTAATTGGCGTGTTGGGTCAAAAACAGTATCTGGCCCTGAGCTCACAGGCTTCTTAATCTGCGACTCAGGGGCCCTGATGGTAAAACGAATGCCCACACTGGTTAATGCGTACCAGTCGTTCTTGCTGCTTTCCCCAACCGTTGCATCCAGAACATCGGTGTTGGTAATTCGATAAATATGATCTATATCAATGGCCAGGTTCTGATTTATTGGGATGGACAGTCCAATGCCCAAAGGGATGGCGAGGCCATTTTCCCTTGAGGTTTTGGTCACTCCATCGTTTTCATAACCATAATAATAGGGCAGATGAACCTCGTCGGTATCAACATACCTCTTGCAGCTTCTATAGCCAAAAGTTGCCAATCCAACTGTCAGATAGGGCTGGAGCTTTAATTTGTTCTTTAGGTTTGTGGCCAGGCCAAGTGGGGCAAAACGCCCTGATACACCGAATTCACTTACTGAACCAGAGAAATACTCATTTAAGTCGGGATGAATGCTGTAAAGGTTCCCTGCCGCATACTGCGCTTGTATTCCAATCCAATTATTAAATTCCTTAATGGCCGTAAAGGAAAATCCAAATTTTGAATTGTCCCGAATTGTGGCAAATGGATTATATGAATTAGCCGACATATCACCATGAAAGCTTAAGATGCCGGGACTTACCCGCAGGGAAAAACCATCTATTTTACCAGGAGTTTGAGCCCTTAATCCCAGGGGGCCGATAAAAATAAACAGTATGATGACAATAATTTTATGTACTAAATTCGCCTTCATATTATAGAATTTTCACAGCTGGTTATTAATGTACAAAGGACGCTAATTATTGGCAAAATATAAAAATACTAATTTGACCAGCCATATCATTAAATTGGGATGTTCGAAAATGGTAACTTTTTTAAACTTTTTTATAAACAACGTGTTCTACGACAAAATATTGAAAGATGAGAAAACTATTATTCATAACATTATTTGCCCTGATGTCATAATCATTAAATGCACAAAGTGCTATTTTTCGTTTAACTGTGGCGATTATCCTGATGCTTGTAAGTTTGAAAACCAGGAATCTGGATAAGCAGTGATGGGAATTTTGTATCTTCGCTTTCTGCAAAAAAAAGTAAAATGATGAAAAGGATTTTATTATTGACCGGCAGCCTGGTTTTTTCGCTTTTAGCTTTTGCTCAGGTAGATAAAAGTGATTGGGCTGAAGGTTTTCCGGAGGGGTGTACCAGTGTTACTGCCGGCAGATTAGCCACTACTGATGGCTCGGTAATTACTTCGCATACCGACGACAGTCATAGAACCCGTTCCTGGATAGATATTATTCCGTCAATAACTCACCCTAAGGGCAGCAAGGTTACCATGTATAAGAGACAGGCCGACGACAGCAAAGCAATGCCAACCTATAAACATGTTCCCGTTGGGGAGATTCCCCAGGTAAAGCAAACCCATGGATTTATCAATACGGCTTATCCATGTATGAATGAGTACCAGCTTGGGATCGGGGAATCAACCTTCGGCGGCCATCCTGAACTACAATCTGATTCTGGCATTATTGACTGCCAGCGTTTGATCCAACTTATGCTTGAAAGGACCAAGACAGCAAGAGATGCCATTAATCTGGCAGGACAGTTACTTGAGGAGTATGGCTGGAACGATGCAGGAGAGTGCATGACTATTGCCGATCCACAGGAGGTTTGGCATCTTGAGGTGGTTGGCCCGGGGAAAGGCAAAGTTGGAGCTGTATGGGCTGCACAGCGTGTTCCGGATAATCATATCTCTGTTAATGCTAATGCAAGTACTATTAAGGAGATAAATCCAAAAGACAAGGATCATTTTTTATTTTCAGATAATATTTATGATGTCGCAAGGGAAAATGGTTGGTGGAGTGAAAATGAGATTTTTCGGTTTTGTTATGCTTATGCTCCGGAAAGTCGTACATCATTAGCGGCTCGTAGAAGGGAGTGGCGGGTTTTTGATTTGCTTGCACCATCTCTCAAATTAGACCCTTATGCCGAAAATTATCCCTTCTCGGTTAAACCGGATAAGAAAGTAGGCCTTGAGGATCTGATAGTTGTTTTCCAGGATTATTATGAGGGAACCGATTTTAATTTTGTTAAGGATATTACCGTCACAGATGAGGATGGTAAAACTATTATTTCCCCTATGGCTAATCCTTTTATGCCCTATGATATGAACCTGGCTTTCCGGATTAATGGTGGTTGGGGTTGGCGGGGGGAACGCACCATTGCTCGCTGGTACACTATGTATGCTACTATAATCCAATGCCGTAGCTGGTTACCTGATGATATTGGCGGTGTGGCTTGGCTGGCCCTGGACAATGTGGCCTCTTCCATATATATTCCGGTTTTCGCCGGTACAACCGATCTCCCTTTGTCCTATAAAACACCTGGCCGTGTTAATGGGTACACCCGTGAAAGTGCATGGTGGGCCTTTAACCGCTTGGGAACAATTACCGCTAAGAGATGGAACGATATGCGAAAAGACATTGAGGAGGTGTGGCAACCTATGCAGAAAGAAGTTTATCATGAGTTTATGCAGCTTGAAAAAAGCCTGCAAGAACTTAAAGGTGATACGGAAAGATCCCGCATAATCTCAGAGTTCACATTGAAATGGGGAGATAAAGTTGTAAATAAAGCCTGGAAGTTGGGCGACTTTTTGTGGACTTAATATGATGAAAAATTTTAATTAATAATTGTTTTCCAGTGGTAAAAATTAATCTTTCAAAAAGCCTGAAATATCTAATGTTTTTTGGTCTTGGTATAGTGATATTTTATTTTGTATACCGAGGGCAGGATCCCTCCAGGATCTGGGAAGGAGTAAAGGAATTTAGTTTTGGATGGGTTTTGTTATCTTTGGTGTTTTCCTTTATAAGCCTTCTGGTCAGGGCACTAAGGTGGAGAATGATGATCCAGCCTCTTGGATACTCGCCAAGTATACTTAATACCTTCCTGGCTATTCTAATAATGTATCTTGCCAATTTTGCTTTTCCAAGACTTGGTGAAATTAGTAGGTGCGGAGTACTTACTAAGTATGAAAAAGTTCCCTTTACTCCACAAATTGGTACCGTTGTCACAGAAAGAATCATCGATTTTATTATACTGATATTTATTTTTCTGGTAGTTATATTAGCACAATTTGGATTAATCACAGGTTTCATTGATAATAACAGGCTTAAGCTGGGATTCGACTCACCCTTATTACATTCCAGTCTTTTTTGGTTTGGCCTTCTTGCATTTATTATTCTGATGGGAGCCGTTTTTTATTTATACCGGGATAGAATCAGGTCCCACGCCTGGACAAAAAAAATCAGTGAACTTTTGAAAAAGTTTTTGGAGGGATTGCTTTCTGTCAGGAAGTTAAAAAAGCCAGGTCTGTTTATTTTTTATTCCCTGTCTATTTATGCATGTTACTTTTTAATGACATTATCGATACTACGTGGATACGAACCAACCCGTGAAATGGGAGCGGGAGCAGCTTTTGCATTGTTGGCAATGGGCAGCATTGGAATGATACTGCCGGTTCAGGGGGGAATAGGTACCTATCATTTCTTCGTGATCGAAACACTACTGATTCTGGGATTGGCCAGACCTGAGGGCCAATTGGTTGCACTTGTCCTTCATGGATCGATGACAATTTTTATAATTTTCATTGGGCTAGTCGCGCTTCTTGCCCTGCCGATTGTAAACCGGAAAAAAATGGAATAATTCTTTATTACGAGTTTTTTCAATCTAAAGATGAACTAAATTCATGCCGGGTTGTATACTTGTTGGAGTACAACCTTCAGTAGCATGTTAAGACACAAATGAATCCGGTAAAATATTCAATTAGTGACCTTGAGCGAATCACGGGAATTCGAGCCCACACAATCCGCATGTGGGAGAAAAGGTATGGAATTATCATTCCTGAACGAACAAGTACAAATATTCGCTATTATTCGGATAAACATTTACAGAAACTGCTGAATATTAGCATTTTGAATAAGAATGGTTTTAAGATCTCTCATATATCAGATTTAACAGAAAATGAAATCATTAAAGAAGTGGGATATATCTCAGATTCAACAGAGGGTATGGATGCTAATATCAATACGATGATCCTGGCAGCTGTTGACCTGCATGAAGAGCAATTTGAGAAAACGCTTAATTCATCAATATTAAAGATTGGTTTTGAACGGACTTTTTGCGAATTGGTGTTTCCCCTTTTTACAAAAATGAGCGTTTTCTGGCAAATAGGTCGAATCAATGCTTGTCAGGAAAGGTTCATTATTAACCTTGTCAGGCAAAAACTCTTAGTGGCCATTGATGGATTAGTAGGGCAGACCAATTCATACCCCAGGAATTTTCTCCTTTTCCTTCCTGCCGGAGAATACAATGAAACCGGGCTTCTGTTTGCTAATTACCTTATTAGAAAATCCGGCCATCAAGTGGTTTATCTTGGTACTTCTGTGCCATTGGAGCATCTAAAGCACCTGGCCGACCAGCCGAAATTCAAAGAGATATTGATAAATATGACATTTCCAAAGGTGGAATGTGATCTCGCCACCTACCTTGAATTACTTAGGGGGATTTTCCCATCCCAAAAAATCCATCTGATTTTATCAGGAGATACTCCGGAGTTCAAACCGAATTCATTTCCTAATATTCAGGTATACAGCTCTTTTAACCATTTTTCTAAGATTTTAAGCCAGGCCTGAATCCATACAGGTTAACAATACCAACTGATTTTTTTCTATTGTAAGTTTATTTAGATCATATTTATAAAAAATGATCTAATATCTTTATTAATAGGATGTTGTTGTGTTTCTTATTTATAATACAATAATAAATGTTTAACAAAACACAGTCAAAGACTAAACAGAATTTGAAAATACAAGAATTCAAGCTTATCTTTGTTTAAGAAACATAAAACTAAAGTTCAACAACAATCTGGTAAGTTATGACAGCAATTGAGTTCAATCACCAACTACTTCATCTGGAAACAAAGCTTGGCTATTTTGCGAAAAGTTTGACCTTAGACTCAGAATCAGCCAAAGATCTGCTTCAGGAAACAATGTTCAAGGCAATATCGAATCGTGATAAATTTCAGGGAGACAAAAATCTTAAAGCCTGGGTATTTACGATTATGAAAAATACATTCATTAATAATTACAGGCGGAATGTTCGTGCCAGCACTATTATCGACAGCACAGATAATTTATATTACCTTAATCTGAATGCTGGAACAAGTTATCAAAGTCCGGAATCACAGTATAATACGCTGGAAATTGAAAAGGCCATCCAGGAGTTGCCTGATGATTATAGAATCCCCTTTGAAATGCACACAAGAGGGTATAAATACAAGGAGATTGCAGAGCACCTCAGCCAGCCCTTAGGATCTATAAAAAGTAAAATCTTTTTTGCCAGGCGAAGGCTGATGGAAAAATTAAAAGATTACAAATAAAAAAAATCCCGGAAACGGGATTTTTTATTAAACCTTTTCACCAATTTAGTATCTAATTGACAAACTAAAAATTTAATAAAGTGAAAAAACAATTTTTAAATCTGGCAGGATTATTAATCCTTTTTATTCTTCCCTTATCTCTAATGGCTCAAGACCGTGGGCAAGGCCAGGGCCAGGTCGATAGAGCAGCACGTGCTAAGCAGCAGCAGGAAGAGCTTAAGAAAACTCTTGCATTGAACAAAGACCAAGGTGCGAAGTTTGACAAGATCTATGAAGATTTTAATAAAAAGCGGACCGAAATGATGGAAGGCATGACCCAAGGGGGTGATCGTACAGCCATGAGAGATAAAATGACTAAGATGAATGCATCCCGTGATGATTCGATTAAAAAAGTTTTGGACAAGGGTCAAGTTAAGAAGTATGATGAATATCTCAAGAAACAAGCTGAGGCCCGCCAAAACAGGGGCAATCGCGGTGGTGGTGGTGGACGTTAATCGTTAATCATATCAGAAAATTCTGACAGGGCCCTGGATTTTTCCAGAAGGGCCTTCTATCAAAATTGAATAATAACCCGGTTCCGGAAAGATAATTTCGGGAACCGGGTATATTGATGTATCCGGTTTCTTTTCAATTATCAGATCCCATCTCCACTGATTAATCCCCTCAGTTGAATATAAGATCTCAACGTATACTGAGTCCATTTTTTCATTGATCAGAGTTAGTATGATCTCTTCTTTTTTAGGCCAGTTAAAAGAAAGTTGAAGATCACGGGTGGATGACAGGTCATAGTCGCCTCTGTAATCCCTCTGCCTGGGAATTCGCCCATCGATGCTTGTCATGAAAAAAGGCTGCCTGGCCAGGGAATTAGCATAATATGTGCGTATAGGCTCGGTGAAAGCTATGAAAAGGCTCATACCATGTGTACCTGCAAGCAGATATCTATTATTTCTAATCAATTTCAATTGGTGGACACTGGTGGTTGGGAGGGATTTACTCATTGATTCCCAGTTGTTTCCAAGATCAGGACTACAATAAATACCTCGATCTGTACCTATATAAATAAGATCTTCCAATATTGGATCTTCTAACAAACAATTTACTGGTTCAAAAGGTAACTTTGAGACTATTCTGGTCCATGATTTTCCCGTATTTTCCGACCTGTAGATGTATGGTGCATAATCATCATCATCCATTCCCTTGGCAATAAGAAATATTCTTGAACTGTTATGCTGTGATGGTATAAGCTTCAATATTTTTTTTTGCGGGATGCCTTTGGAAATCTCAATCCAATTGGTGCCATCGTTCCTGCTAACCCATACAATTCCCTTCTCTGTTCCTGAAAACAGCAATCCGGCTAAAATGGGTGATTCTGCTAGTGCAGTTATGGAACGGCTCTTTCGTTCTTCGTTCTCAGAATAACAAAGATCGGGACTTAACCGGATCCATGATTCTCCATCATCTATTGATTTATACACCTTGTTTGCACCATAATAGATGGTTTTATTATCATGTTGAGAAATAATTATTGGAGTGAACCAACTATTCCTCAAAGGATTTTCGTCATCATCTGGTCGGGGCTTAATTTGCTGAGTTTCACCTGTGACCATGTTTTTTTTGTTCAAGTATCCATTTTGGGATTCATAATACACAAGCTGAGAATCCTTCGGGGATTCAAGGGTGGTAAAGCCGTCTCCACCCGACCAGGGATCCAACCAAACGTATTGCCACGAATCTCTAGTTTCACTGGGATCCTCAGGCTTGATCAGGCCCATTATGCTTGAATTATCCTGGGTCCCACCATACACTCTTACAGGATCAGAGTCGACAATGCTAATATCATAAAACTCTCCTGCTGGAATTGTATTGCAATGCGTCCACGACTCGCCCGTGTTATAGCTGAGATAAACCCCGCCATTATTGCCTAAAATGAGACAACTGGGGTGCAAAGGATCAATGTACAGGTCATGCTGATCTAGGTGCAGGCTATTCCCGGGATTAGGCTTAATATGATTTATTGATCCCTGAATCCGTGAAAAGTTCTGCCCTCCGTTTGTGGAGTGTAGAAGATAAATCCCTAATATGTAAATGTCGTTGGAATCAAACGGGGAGATACGGATGTCGCCGAAAGCCCAGCCAAATCCTGAATAATTCAACAAGGGTTCTTCATGGGTTTTCTCCCAATTTACACCAAAGTCGCGGCTTCGATAGACTTCTGCTCCAATTAATCCGGAAATACTATCTGTTTTTAGTTGATTGCGATTATCCACCAGTGCATATACTACCTCTGGCCGGGAAGGGCTTATGGCAAGGCCTATTCGCCCTATCTCTTTACCCGTGGGGAAGCCATTGTCGAGACGGTCCCAGCTGTGACCAATATTTTCTGATTTGTATATTCCGGAATTTTCGCCGGCAAGCATATCCCAGGTGGCAGCATATAAGATTTTGTTTGCCGCATCCCAGGCAACATCTACTACTCCTGTATTTTCTGATATATAGAGGATCTGCTCCCAGGTTTGACCTCCATCCTTTGTCATGAACAATCCTCTCTGACTGTTTTTTGACCAAAAATGACCTATGGCCGCAACAAAAACAATATTTGGATCAGAAGGATCAACCACAACCCTTCCAATGTGATGGCTGTCGGTTAGTCCCTTATTGTACCATGTTTTACCTCCATCTGTTGACTTATAGATTCCAGTCCCAGTATAGGAAAATCCCCTTGAAGCCCTAAGGTTCTCCCCAGTACCCAGGTAGAGAATCTCAGGATTGGAAATCGAAATAGCCAGATCGCCTATACTATGAGTTAATTCATCCTTAAAGATGCACTCCCAGTCAACTCCCTGATTTACTGTTTTCCAAAGACTTCCAGCTCCAAAACCGGCATATATGACACCTGGTTGATCAATCGGACAATCAATGCTTTCCACTCTGCCTCCCTGAAACGCAGGTCCTATGGAAGTCCAGTCAAGGTCGGAAAAAGGTGATCGATCTTCCATTAACCGATGTGTCAGCCCGCCCTGGTAAAAATCCCCTGCGGTTTTTTCTCTTGACTGGCTGTAAAGGGTCAAATTAATCAAGGTCAGTATCAAACTGGTTACAATGGCCCTTGTAATGGTACTGCTGGGGTTTTTACTCATTCTGAATATTTGTTATCGAAATATGAACCCTTTTCTCAGAGGGTCTGAAGGATCAAAATAGAATTCATGTTTGCCGATAATGGATGCTGAACCGCTGACCTCCGGAATAACTGCATCAAAAGGACCAAAGCGGGCAAGGCTTTTAACCTTAATGTCCATGGTTGTTCCCAGAATACTTTCGATTCTGATAGATGTTCCAACCGGCAATTCTCCACGCCTATGGTGAATAGCGGCTCTGGCGCTCACACCTGTGCCTGTTGGAGACCGATCCACCTCCCCATCGGCAAAAATGCAAACATTACGGCTGTGGTTGTTTGAGTTTTCGGCTGTGCCAGTAAAAATAGTGCCATAAAGAAAGCTTAATTCCTTGCTATAAGGATGGTTGATATCATATTGTTCGATAGTTGCCTGCTTGATCTTTCTTCCCATTTCAATCAGCCTATTGTAGTCATTGCTTGTTAGATCCAGGCCAAGAGGCTCAATATCTGTAAAAGCATAAAAAGCTCCACCGTATGCCACATCAATTATTATCTTTCCAAAACCTGGGATTTCAAGTGGCTGTTGCTGATGCAAGACAAAAGAGGGGACATTTTCGAAATATACCCGTTCAACTTTACCCTCTTTTATAATGGCACGGGCTGTTATTCTTCCTGGTGGAGCATCAATACGAATTACAGGCTCAGTTTCATTTATCCTGATTCGTCCCGTTTCCAGCATAAGAGTTGCCAGTGCAATAATAGCATGCCCGCACATGGTGGAATAGCCTTCATTATGGATAAAAAATACACCAAAATCGCCATCATCAGTGACGGGTGGGGTTATGACAGCACCATACATATCTGCATGTCCACGTGGTTCCCACATAAGACCAGTCCGGATGTGATCAAGATGTTCCCGGAAAAAGCTTCTTTTTTCAAGAATACTTTCTCCGGGAATATCCTGAAGGCCATCGGTAATAACACGCAAGGGTTCTCCAGCCGTATGAAGGTCAATAGTTTTAATTATTGACCAATGGGCTGGGGGTTTCCATTTCCAACCGCTAAAAAAACTGCTCATCCTATCGTCTTAATGCTTCGACTTCTGCAATAGTTTTGGGTTTTCTTTTTCCTAGTACGCGATAACCATTATCGGTGATAAGTACATCTTCTTCATTCCGTATACCACTGAAGTTCTTATAAGCCTCAACCTTGTCGTAATTGATGAAATCAGTGAATTTTTTCTCTGCCCTCCACATATCGATTAATTCAGGAATAAAATATATCCCAGGTTCAATAGTAGCTACAAACCCGGGCTCTAATGGCCGGGCCAGACGAAGTGATTTCAGTCCAAACACTGTGCTTTTAGGTTTTCCTGCATACCCAACATAAACTTCGCCAAGGTCCTCCATATCGTGCACATCTAAACCCATCATATGTCCGGTACCGCATGGGAAAAACATAGCATGAGCACCAGCCTCAACCGCTGAATCGGGATTGCCTTTCATTAGCCCGAGCTCGGAAAGGCCAACAACTATTTCTTTACAAGCAGAAAGATGAACATCACGGAATGGTACTCCAGGGGCAAGCATTGACAGCGCTGCATCATGGGATCGAAGGGTGATTTCATATATTTCCTTTTGCCTGGCTGTGAAAGATGGATCCACGGGGAAGGTACTGGACAGATCACCGGCATAATTCAAAGCAGTCTCTGCTCCACAATCGCATAAAACCATATCACCTGGTTTTAGGGTATTACCATGATAGTGATTGTGCAGGGTTTGGCCGTTAATAGTCATGATTATTGGAAAGGAGATCTGTCCTCCGGCAGCAACAGCTACCTGCTGAACGGCAGCGGCCAGCTCCGACTCTTTCAATCCAGGCCTGGCCATTTTCATTGCAGCAACATGCATGTCTACCGATACATCCACTGCTTTTTCGATTTCCCTAACCTCTTCATCGCTTTTATAATTACGGAGATTTACCACGGCCTGAACTAATTCTACAGATGATTTTGTGGCTGCATCATTGGGGTGGATGCCCATTAAATTCAGCAGTTTGATTTTGTTCTCATGCCGATAGGGAGGCAAATAATGGATTTGCCGATTCTGGCCGGCAGCCTTCTTCAAAAATGGTTCAAGCTCCGATATGGGTCTCACTTCACCTATCCCGTAGGCCTGACCTCTTTGCAATAAAGTCGGCTGAGTTCCCATCCAAACAATGTCCTCAACCGTGAGGTCATTCCCAAATACAATTTCTTTTCCCTCATCAACATCAATTATTGAAGCCAGATGGGGGAAATTTAATCCGAAAAAATACAGGAAGCTGCTATCCTGGCGGAAGTGAAAGGTATTATCAAAATAATTCATTGGACTCTCGTCGTTACCCAGCAAGAGGATTAAACCGCTGGAAACCTTTTGACTGAGTTTTTTACGTCTTTCTTTATAAGCATCTGATGAAAACATATTAACTGGTTTTAATGAATTGAAGTAATGATCAAATTTATCAAGAACAGGATTAATACAAAACGATTAATGGATATTTGGCTAAATTTGTATATAAATGCTAAACAAATGAAGTATTCGAGAGGTTTTGCGAGTGACAATAATGCCGGTGTTCATCCCGAAATAATGAACGCAATTTTGGCCTGTAACATTGGGCATACAATTGGTTATGGTGATGATCCTTATACAACCTCTGCTGTGAATACCATTCAGGACCATTTCGGCAGGAATACAGAGGCTTATTTTGTCTTTAATGGAACAGCTGCAAACGTTGTTGGACTAAAAAACCTGACTCAGTCGTTTAATTCTATAATTTGTGCCGAAACAGCACATATTGAGGAGGATGAATGTGGAGCCCCGGAATATTTTACCGGCTGTAAATTACTTCCTGTACACACTCAAAATGGCAAAATTGATCCTGGAAGTATTCGCCATCATCTGAAGGGGTTTGATTTTGAACATCACTCTCAACCTAAGGTTGTAAGTATTACACAGGCCACCGAATTGGGTACCGTATACAGCTTTGAGGAGCTCCGGGCCATGGCTGACTTTGTCCACGGCCAGGGATTATTGCTTCACATGGATGGTGCCAGGATTGCTAATGCTGCCGTCAGCCTTGGAGTAGATATGGCAGATATTACGAGGGATGCCGGGATTGATGTGCTCTCATTCGGGGGAACGAAAAATGGGGCTATGTATGGGGAAGCGATTTTGTTTTTCACTCCGGGACTTTCTCAATATTTTAAATATTTCAGAAAGCAAAGTATGCAGCTGGCTTCGAAAATGAGATATGTGGCTGTTCAGTTTGAAGCCCTTTTGACAGACAACCTTTGGAAAAGGAACGCTGGCCATGCTAATGAAATGGCCCGCTTGCTTGTTGACCGGGTTAAAGGAATAAAGGGGGTGGAGGTTACACGAGAAGTGGAATCCAATGGAGTTTTTGCTATTGTCCCACCAGAAATAATCCCCCTGCTTCAGGAGGAATTTTTTTTCTATATCTGGGATGATGTGTCCTCTGAGGTTCGATGGATGACTTCCTGGGATACTCAGCCAGAGGATATTGAGAGGTTTGGTAACCTACTTGAAAGTCTTACTGGCAAATCGGCCTGAACGTACGAACTGCCATAATGACTAAGGCCGGCTTTTTGATAGCTATAGAGCATGAATTTTGAAAAAAAAAGATTCTTCATCAGTTTGGTTTTCCCGGGTTTTTTCCTGCTATTGATCTGGATGGTGTTCATTATGGATCAATCTCTTGGGTTGGAACTGCATTTTCATGGGCTTTATCCAAGAAAACTATCCGGTCTTCAGGGCATCCTTTTCAGCCCGCTTATTCATGGTGATTTCAAGCATATTATGGCAAATTCCATCCCTTTAATGGTTTTGGGTACAGGACTTTTTTATTTTTATAGGGATGTGGCGGTAAGGGTTTTTCTGCTTAGTTATTTCATGACCGGATTATTTGCATGGCTTGCTGCACGGGAATCTTATCATATTGGTGCCAGTGGCCTGATATATAGCTTGGTGGGTTTTTTATTCCTCAGCGGCATTTTAAGAAGGCATTTTGGCTTGATGGCTATTTCACTCATAATTGTATTTCAGTATGGAAGCATGATATGGGGCATTTTCCCACTTGAGGAACGGATTTCCTGGGAATCACATCTCATGGGATTGGTAGCCGGAATTTTCTTGGCTGTGGTGTATCGAAAGGTTGGTCCGCAAAAAGGTGAATTCCCGTGGAGTAGTGTAAAGGATGTAGCAGATAGTCAGGAGGATGATGAAGAAGAGTCAGGATTGCCGTGGTATGAATACGAGGTCGAAGGAAAGCGAAAAAAAGATATTAATATTCAAGGCCCACCACCTCCAACATGGGAATCGGACTGGACCCGTGAGGAATAACTTCAAAGATAAAGCGGTGCATCCATGACTGAAAAAAGAGAAGATCGACTTTATCCAATGTGGGGCCATGGGAAACCATACAATGATTTTTCCTCCTACATCAGAAAGTTTTTTGACTGCAGAGTTCAAAAATTATCTATTGATGCAGGATTTACCTGCCCAAACCGTGATGGAACCCGCGGAAAAGGAGGATGCACCTTTTGCGATAATAAAACTTTCAATCCAACATATTGCCTGCCTGAAAACAGTGTGAGCCTTCAACTTGATCAAGGGATCTATTTTTTCCGGGAGCGATATAAAACTCAGAAATATCTTGCTTATTTTCAGGCTTATTCAAACACCTATGCTGCTCTGGATTATCTGAAAACCTTGTATGAAGAAGCTTTGTCTCATCCTGATGTTATTGGACTTGTCATTGGTACGAGGCCAGATTGTATCACGAAGGAACTACTAAAATATCTGGATGATCTCAGTAAAAATTACTTTATCAGCCTTGAGTTTGGAGTAGAATCCTCGATTGATCGTACATTGAGCCGTGTCAACCGGGGCCATAGTTTTAAGGAAGCTGAGACAGCCCTGCTGGAATGTTCTGAATATGGTTTTAAAGTGGGTGTGCATATGATTTTAGGTTTGCCAGGGGAAAGCGAAGCAGACATTCTGTCGCATGCCGGACGTTTATCTGCTTTGCCATTTCATTTTCTCAAGATCCATCAGCTGCAGATAATAAAAGGAACACCAATGGCCAATGAATATAGGAGGCTGCCAGGTGATTTTATCCAATTTTCGGCTGATCAGTATATCGACATGGTAATTCGTTTCCTGGAACTTTTAAATCCCTCTATAATACTCGAACGCTTTATCAGTCAATCACCATTAGATAAGTTGATTACACCCAGATGGGGCCTGAAGAATTTTGAATTTACAGCAAAATTGGAAAAGGAAATGATCAGACGAAATACCTGGCAGGGGAAAGGAATTAAAGGTGATTCAAGGTGATTCCGTAGCCCCTGGCCTTTGTGCCACCTTCTCCACTTCCCTCAAAACCCGCATGATATTTCCTCCCCAGATCTTTTCGATATCCTTTTTTGTGTATCCGCGTCTGACCAATTCAATGGTGATATTGCCCATTTCACTCACATCGAAGCAATCCTCAATGCCTCCGCCTCCATCAAAATCAGTCCCGATGCCAATATGGTCGATTCCAGCCACTTCAACCACATGATCAATATGGTCAACAACGTCTTTCACAGTTGCCAGCCTTTCAGGGTATTTCTCCCTCAACATCCCAAATGCTTTACGTGCTTCATCCCTCTCCTCATCTGACAAATCCTGGAAATTATTGTATTTGGCACGGAGAGCAGCCTCTTCCGCATCTCTTTCAGGATTAGGCTCCGGGGCTACAAGATAACCTGACAGGATACAAATCTGAATAACGCCTCCTTTTTCGGCCAGCTTGACGAGCATTTCATCCTTCATGTTCCTTGGATTTTGGCAAAGGGCCCAGGCGCATGAATGTGAGGCAATTATAGGGGCACTGCTAACTTCTATTGCATCGTAAAACGATTTGTCTGAGGCATGTGACAAATCAACCATAAGACCTTGGTGGTTCATTTCCTTTACCACCTCAACACCGAAATCCGATAAGCCATCATGTTCTGGCCCGCCTTTGTCAGTGCTGGAATCGCAAATATCGTTATTACTTGAATGGCACAAGGTTATATAACGGGCCCCATTGTCGTAAAATTCCTTAACTTTTCCGATGTCATTTCCTAAAGTGTACCCATTTTCGATTCCTATAAAGATGGCCCTCTTACCTTCTTTTTCCAGGCGGTAGGCATCCTCGGGCGTGAGCGCCAGGCCAACAATGTCCTCATTCTTTTCAATAGTGCTATGAATAGATTCGAAGGTACTTACAGCCCTTTCATAGACCCTTTTATTTCCCTCTGCGTCACGGGGCCCCTGACCAACAAATACTGCAAAAAAGGCTCCGTCCAGTCCTCCTTCTTTCATACGGGGGAAATCAACCTTTCCACCCCGTTCCCTTGGATCATGACGCTCAGCCATATTGTAATCAGGATTGCCGAATCTCATGGGAGTATCGTTATGAGTATCAATTGTCAGTACCTGGTCGTGGATTTTAGCTGCTTTTTGGATGATCTCCTGATCCGTAAGTTCGCCTGAACATCCGGCAAACAGGAAAAACACTAAAGAGATTAAAACTTGGGAGAGAAAAGTTCGTTTCATTTTGTTGGAGTTTAAGGGTTCTAAAGTAGAAAAAAATATGGCCTACCTTTATTTTTCTTTATATTAAAATAAGTTGGCAGTAATTGACTGATGAGATCAGGCCTCTTAATTTTCTCCAGTTCCCTTCGTATTTCAGCCTGTTCTTCTTTTTTGTGCCAGAAAAAGAATCGTTTTTGAGCCTTTTTATCCTCAATTTTTGTGTCGACAAAAATTGGTTTCAAAGAATATGGATCAAGACCTGTGTAAAACATCACTGTTGCCAGGGTCATAGGTGTTGGGGTGAAATCCTGAACCTGTTCCAGCCGGAAATTAAGATCTCTGGTCTTTACAGCTAGTTCAGCCATATCTACCTTGGTACAGCCCGGGTGAGCAGAAATAAAATATGGGATAAGTTGCTGGTTCAACTTGTATTTGGTATTGATCTGGTCGAATTTCTTCCTGAATTTCAGAAACTGGATAAAAGGAGGTTTTCTCATTACTATCAGAACATGTGAATGCGTATGTTCAGGAGCTACTTTTAGCCTTCCTGATACATGATGCCGGATCAGTTCCTCAGGATATTTCTGGTGGCTTGGTTCTTTCTTTTGATTATCCGACAAAAAAAGATCATAACGTACTCCGGATCCAATGAATGCTTTTTTAATGCCAGGAAGATTTCTGACTTTTTGGTACAGGTTGATAAGGGGAGTGTGATCGGTGCTCAGGTTAGGACAAATTTCCGGATCAATACAGGAGGACCTTTTACATTTCAAACAAGGTTCTGTTTTGCGGCCTGCCATCATATACATATTGGCTGAAGGGCCACCTAGATCGGAGATATAGCCTTTAAATCCAGGCATTTCCTTAACCTTCCTAACTTCTTTCAAAATAGAGTTTTCCGATCGGCTTTGAACAAACTTTCCCTGATGGGCTGATATTGTGCAAAATGCGCAACCCCCGAAACAGCCACGATGGATATTTACTGAAAACCGGATCATTTCGAAAGCAGGAATAAGGGGTTTTTTCCAGTATTTGGGATGTGGCAAGCGTGTAAAAGGCAGGTCATGGATATCATCCAGATCAGTTGTAGAGGTGGGAGGCAGGGTTGGATTGATCACTACTATGCCTCTGCCTGTATCCTGTATAAGCCTTGGAGCTGAAAGAACATTGGAGGTTTCTTCAATAATCCGGAAGTTCTGAGCAAAGGATTTTTTACTGTTCAGACAGTCTAGGTGCGAATTTAAAATAATGCTCTCCAATCCTTCAATTTCAGGTATGACTGTTGGGTCGTGAACGAAATATCCAATTTGTGGAATTTCCCGGATAATATTTGCTCCAGATTCTGACTTTAAAGCGTCAACAATCTGGCTGATAGTCTTTTCTCCATTCCCGTAAACGAGGTAGTCGATGTATCCATCAGCCAGAACCGAAGAGTGAAGCTGGTCGTCCCAATAATCATAATGACTGAGTCTCCGCAGACTGGCCTCAATACCACCAGCGATTATCAGGCTATCAGGAAATAACTTTTTAATGATGGAAGAGTAAACCTTAACCGCTCGATCAGGCCTGAATCCAGCCTGGTTACCTGGAGTATAAGGATCATCGCTTCGTAATCTCTTGTTGGCTGTATAATGGTTAACCATGGAATCCATATTCCCGGCAGTTACCCCGAAGAATAGTCTGGGTTTTCCCATCTTTTTAAAATCCCTTAAGTCGTCCTTCCAGTTTGGCTGGGGAACAATAACCACTTTAAGCCCCTTTGATTCCAAAACCCTGCCTATAACTGCTGGTCCGAATGCAGGATGGTCAACATAAGCATCTCCTGAAAAAATAATGACATCAGCCTGCTCCCAACCACGCCGCTCCATTTCTTTCCGCGTGGTTGGCAGCCAGGCGTCTGAGGATGCATTTGATGGGTAATATTTTGTGTCTGCCTCCGCCACTTGTTATTACTGATTGTTGAGGTTTAAATTTAAAATGGAGCTGTCGCCATAGCTCAGAAAACGAAAATCATTTTTCAAGGCATAATTATATACCGATCTCCATTCTTCTCCAAGAAAAGCTGCCACTAAAAGCAGAAGGGTACTGCCAGGCTGATGAAAATTAGTGATCAGGCGGTTGACTATGCGGAATTGATAACCTGGGACGATAATCAAGCGGGTAGTAAACCGGATCTCATCCATAGAATTGATATCCAGGTACTTCAATAGTAAATCCAGACTTTCACCGGGCGAAATTTCAGGATGATCAAGGTATGGTTCCCATTGGCCAATTAATTGATCCTGTAATACAGCATTTTTGTCTATAGCTATTTTCAAACCCAGCCAATACAGACTCTCGAGTGTTCTTAAGGAAGTAGTTCCTACAGCTGTAATTCCAGAGACCAGGTGATGAATCAGACGATTTAATGTTGTTCTTGAAACAAAAAGGGGTTCCCTATGCATTGTATGGTCCAAAATTTGTTCAGTCTGAACTGGTCTGAAAGTTCCGGCTCCAACGTGAAGGGTCACTTCCTCAACCTCAATGTTTTTATTTTTCAGGGATGAGAATACTTCATCGGTGAAGTGGAGTCCCGCAGTTGGTGCAGCTACAGAACCGCTGAACTGGGCATAAATGGTTTGGTACCATTTCTTGTCTCTGGGTTCGGCTTCCCTGTTTAAATACGGAGGGATAGGTGTGGAACCGGCGATCTCCAGAATACCTGCAAAGCTTAGATCGGAGTTTACCCACTCAAATCGAATCAGGAACTGATTGGTGTTTTGTTGGATTTGAGAGGCTTGCAAAATGATTATACGATCACCTAAGGGAATCTGGGATTCTAAAATTCCACTTTTCCATTTCTTTGCATTCCCAACCAGGCACATCCATTCGACTCTATTTTTTTGCGCGAAATTTTGTTCGTAATCGGGAGGATTGTGAGGTTCCAGGCACATTACTTCAATTGTTGCCCCTGTGCTTTTCTTAAAGATCAACCTCGCCTGAATTACCCGAGTGTTATTACGAATCAGTAAGTTGTGTTCTGGAATTTCCTTTTCCAGTTGGTTAAATGGACGCTCGTAGATATTGCCGCCCTTGGATACCAGGAGTTTACTTTGGTCTCGTACCATAAGTGGATGTTTCGCAATTCTGCTATCGGGCAGATCATACTTGTAATCTTCTATTCTAATTCCTGTAATTCCCTTCATTGCATAATCCCAGATGGCAAAAATAGCTAACTTTGAGGGATTTTAATTCTGAGGGAAAACGATGAAAATAAAAATTGGAGACCAGGTTCGTTTTTTAAACGATGCTGGAGAGGGTAGGGTTATTCGGCTTCTGCAGAATAATCTTGTTGAAGTACGGACACCTGACGGATGGGATATCCCTTATCCAGTACATGAGTTGGTGGTTATGCCTTCTGAAGAAGGAGGTGAGGCTTATAAACCAGAGCCATTTGAGGATAAAAAGGATAATATCCAATCAGTTCAAAAAGTTTCTGGAACAATGGAACTTAAGAAAAATACAACTGAGATATTCCTTTTGCTGGTTCAGGAAAAAGAAAACGAACATTTTTCAGGGATCCGCTGCTACCTTGTGAATGACTCCGACCAGAATCTTGATTTTGTTTACTACAGGATTGGTTTGGAAAAGAGTAAAATAGAACTGAGGGAATCACTGGAACCCGGGACCAAGATATTTCTGGATGAATTGAATCTTCCAGCACTGTCATCAATAAAGGGTTGGCAAATTCAGGGTATCCTTTCGAATCCTGATCAGGATTATCTTTCACCTGTAATCAACCAGTTCATCCCTTTTCAAACTAAGAAATTTGCTTCACCTGGAGCATATGGAGAAAATGATTTTCTCCAAGAACCAGCTATGGTTATTCTGATGGTAGCCTCCGAATCTGAATCTTTGGCCCAGTCGGTTGATTCGTTGGATATCAGTAAGATAGTTATGCAAAAGGAATCTGAAAATGATCATTTGAATACACCAAGAATTTTCAAGCCGATTAAACCTGACCGCCCACCCCGAGAAATAGATCTCCATATTAACCAGTTGATCGACCGTGTTATTGGTTTATCCAATCGTGATATAATTAATATCCAGATGGAAACATTTCACAGGGAGCTCAACCTTGCCATATCAACAAACGAGCGTACAATTGTATTTATCCACGGAATTGGCAATGGGACATTGAAAAAAGAACTGCGTAAATCCATTGAAGAAGATTATGCGGTATGCGATTATGAAGATGCTTCCTTCAAGGAATATGGTTTTGGAGCTACTATGGTAAGAATTAGACAGAATAAGTAACTTTGCCGCGATAGCAGACCGTTCTATCGCTGGTCAGCTTTGCTGGTCAGAGGAAAGTCCGGACAACATAGAGCGCCATACTTCTTAACGGGAAGGTGCTGTGAAGTACAGTAGCGTAGCAGAAAATAACCGTCCTGGTGATTTATTATCAGAATAAGGGTGAAAAGGTGGGGTAAGAGCCTACCAGTTCTGGCGGTGACGTCGGAAGCTGTACGCCTTATGGGTTGAAAGACCATGTATACCGGTAGTTGAGGGTTGCTCGCCCGATGCCGGGGGGTAGGTCGTAGGATTTCGCGAGTGATTGCGGGACTAGATAAATGATAGAAATTCCTTTCAGGGGATCACAGGATCCGGCTTACAGGTCTGCTATTTTTTTTTGTTTGCATAATATCAGGAAAGTTGTAAATTTGAAACACAATTATTATCAATAGATTAGCGATTATAAATACGAATAGTATCACAAAAATAATTTTTTAATTGGGGTTACCTTTTCATAGAGAACAGGATCAACAGATGATTCACTATACGGTCGAAGCCGTTATAAAAGGTCTTCGAACCAATGACAGTGAGGTGTTGAATTTCATTTACAGGAAGTATTTTCCTGAGATCAGGTTCTTTGTAATAAAAAACAGTGGTTCCGATGAGGATGCACAGGATGTTTTTCAAGAAGCGATTATCATTATCTACAAGAAATTGCGTGATGGTGTTCTCGACCTGAATTGCTCCTTTAAAACTTATCTCTACTCTGTTTGCCGGATTGTCTGGCTAAAGCAACTCGAAAAGCGCAAAATTAAGAAGAGTGGTTTTTCCGACAATCAGGTTTTTGTTGATCTGCAAGAGGGGGTTGATGAGATGGCCGAGGAACAGGAGCGGTTCAAACTTTATCAGAAACATTTTCAGACACTGCACATCGATTGTCAGACTATTCTGAAGCTGTTCCTAGAAAAAGTACCGCTGAAGGAAATCGCCGGAAGGATGAATATCAAAAGCGAAAAGTACTTGAAGAAACGCAAGTTCCAATGCAAAGAAATTCTAGTCAAGCGGATCCAAAATGACCCTAATTTTAAAAGATTAAAAGATGTTGAGTGATCTATTTAGTGCCGAATTAATTGATTCTTATTTAAACAACGAACTTGCAGCCGATAAAAGGCAGCAGTTTGATAAGAAACTTCAAGAGGATCCGGAATTCTCCGAATTTTTCTCTTTATATCAGGATGTCGACAAGGCAATCGCCCAGCAGGATGTGATTGAACTTCGGCAAGAACTACAAAGAATTCATAAAGTAGCTACCGAAGAATGGCTGGCGGAAACTCCGATGCTTTTGACTGATCCCTATGAAATGGAGATCGAAAGGGCCATAGGAGAGCAGGACGTCATCTTGCTAAGGTCTTTGCTGAACGATATACATGACCTCCACCTTGAAGAATTGAATTCTATTGAGCATCAGCCAGTTCCTGAACCTGTACTAAAAGAGAATGTATCTACCATCAGCATATCAGCAGAGTCTGAATCTCAAGAAGTAGATTTGCTCGAGAGTGATATATATAATGCTATTATGGAGGAAGATGTCATGAATCTAAGAAATCGACTCCAAAAAATAGCAGAAGAAGCCAGGCAGGTCACAAAGGGGAAAACCTTATATCACCGGTTTTCCAGACTTACAGCCGTCGCTTCAATTGTCTTAATTATGGTATTGGGTGGAACTTTGTGGATGGCAATGGAAAGTCAACCAATGAAACCTGAAAGAGTAGTTGAAAAGTATTATGACGCTCCAATTTACCGGGCATCTACCAGGGGTGGTGCTGACAAGGGTGCAAATTCTTTAGAAAATGCTTTCGAACTTTATCGAGAGGGGGACTACATCGGTGCATTTGGTAAATTTGAAACCATTGAAGAATTTGCCGAGAATAAAAATGACATGCCTATGTTGGCTCATGAAGGTATATGCCTATTCAAGCTTAAGCGGTATGATGAGGCAGCCGATTATTTTAATAGGGTAATTGAGGAGGGTGAAAATTCCTATATTGAAGATGCTCGGTGGTTTGCTGCGGGTTGTCTGTTGGCAATTAATGATGATAAAGCTGAGGCTGTTGCCATGTATAAAAAATTAGCTATGGAAGGGCACCCACGCAAGGAAGAAATTAATAAAATACTGAAAAAATTAAAACAATAATTTGCCTATCATCATAATCATGACCCACCTTACAGATTCAAAGCCCCGACCTCCCTGGTCGGGGCTTTGTTTTTTTAAAGAATAACAAAATTATAATTAAGCCGGCCAAAATTGCTCCCCCAGCATACCACAGCCATTTGGTGTTTTTCTTCACTATCTGAATTTCTGTATCTCTGCCTAATTGGATAAAACCCGACCAGAAATATGGATGGGCATGCAGCTTGCTTGCCTCGGCAAGGAAATCCAATTTTGAGGAACAAAGAGCTGTGGTAATAGTCTCCCCTGCAGAAAGATGCCGGTAAAAATTTTCTATTAATTTTAAACTGGTTTGATCATCGACCGACCAAAGAGTCATAATAACAGAGGAGGAACCAGCTAAAATAAACATTCTTGATAGGCTCATCACACCTTCTCCTGAAAGCAATCTCCCTGTTCCGGATTTACATGCGCTCAATATCGTGAGGGATGAGTTCAATTTCAGGTTCCGGATCTCATTGGCATGGAGCCTGCCATCTTCGGATTGATCTGCAAATGGTGTGAAAACCAGGCAGGAGTTCACGGGATTATCCTCATCCATAAAGGTGTGCATAGCCATATGCAGTATTTTGTATTCGGATGCGCTTTCTTTAAATTTCTTTTCGGTGGCTTTTTTGCCTGATATAGTACTGGCCCTGTATTGTTTTTTCAATAGTTTTACTTCCTCCAACGTGCCTGATAATTCCGGTAACTGAGATTCCCAATTTCGCCATAAGGCACTCGTGTCAATACCCGGAACATCATAGGAAGGCGCAACACCGAAAATAGATTTTTTAGCTTGCGTATTTCCCAGTTTTCGGTAAGCCCACATGGAGGCAGTAAAGGAGTATGAAATGTGGTTCTGATAAAGAAGATATTGAAGATCTCGAAAGTCAGAATCAGGTGAAATTGTATCCGAAGTTACAAGTGTTTCAAAAGGAATATAAGCCAGGATTTCATCCGGAAGGATAATCAAATCCTTGTCAATGAGTATGTTTTTAGCTGGTATTAACAGAGTGTTATAAATACTCCAAGCCAATTTTTGATAGGAAGCAACATCTTTTCTTGAATAATCATAACTGTCAAGTTTTAGTTTCTCATAGAATGCTTTCAATTGACCTATCAGGGTATCTGGTTCCGCAATTGCATGATAATTTACAGAATCCCGGCTGATAAAAACCTCATGGAGATAATTTTCTGAAAAGAAATACTGTACCATAACCTGATTGGGGTTGAGCATATTCTTTATCTCCTCAATTGAGAAAATCCTGTTTTCAAACTTGGTACTTATAAAATCAGGGAAATTAATATTGATATAATTGTTCAGACTATCTAATTCCTGTTCCCAAAGAAATTTTTGGTTGCTCATGGAATTAATTGAATCCTGGTCAACTGTTCTGGATGATTTGACAGTTGAAATAAGATTTTCAAAATCAGCAATTTGGGTCCTCAGGGTTTTTTCTTTCTTGACGATCTCCACGGGCAGCAATTGCTCTTTATTTTCAGAAAGCTGAATCAAGTTCCATATCCCGGCAGCCTTTCCTTTTTCTGCAGTGCGAAATGCTTCGGCTATAATTGCAGGTGATGGAAACTGCGAATGAATCCTCCATAGAAGATCCATTTTCTCTGCATATGTGGTTTTTTCGAGTCGCGATAAATTAATTTTTGATTCTTCACCCTGTAAAATACCTCTCAGTGAATCAATACAAACTTCCGCCAGTCCGTAATTATCTAGTGCAGTCATTAACTTACTAGTATCGCGGGACGCCATGCCCCAATCATTATAAATCCTTGCACGGAATTTTATTGCCTGGATCACTTTAAAAGGGGAATTATCTAAATTAATCTCAGGGATTCTTGCCGACGGATTTACGGGATTATTAATTGTAGTTAAAAGCGATAAACCGGCATCAATATTCTGTATCCCTGACTGGAAATTTTCCTTTTTCCCCTGGATGGAAGCCATCTGGATAAAAGTTGTGGACATCTGGCTTGGCGTGACTCCCTGTATTTCAGGTCCAATTTCCAGAATTTTGCTCAAAAGCCATTCAGATTCATCAAATTTCCCCATATTAATCAAGAGGTTGGAATAATTCAAAGAATATAAAACCCAAAATTTATCAAAGGAATCCGGCTGGTCATAAAATAAAAGAGCCAGCTTGAAATAAAATGATGCCTTTGCAGTGTCCATCAGTGCCATATGTGAGATTCCAATGTTGTTGTTTAACATGCGTAAATCAGCCCTCTGCCAGATTTCAGAAATCTCAAGGCTCTCGGAAAATGATTTTAATGCCTCATTGTGTTTCCCCAATCCCTGGAATGTTAATCCCAGGCTGTTAAGCATGTTGGCTTTTAACGGAAAAAACGACTCTTTTGACTTGGTTTCAATATTTGGGGAATTAAGTTGAAGATCTATTTGGCGCAAAGCTTCAGAATAGTATTTATATGCCTGGCTTAGGTCGCCGAGGGTCCTTAACGCATTTCCAAAATTTATATAAAACCTAATCAGGGTTATGGCGGAGAGGGAATCACAAAGTTCAAGTTTTTTTTGAGCTAAAAGGTATACAGGGATTGACTCAGCAATAAACCCCTGATTTTTATAGCCCATTCCGAGAATATTAATTAGTTTCCCAAGCTCACCGTACTCTCGATTTTCAATCACCTCTGGCTTAATCCTTAACAAAGGGCTTATAGCATCGGTAAGGAGTTCATAATCTCCACCCTGATAAATCTTAATTGTCAGCTGGTAACAACTGTCAACCCAATCATCTGCAGGATAACTTTGTGGCCGGTCTCCAACCTTCCCGAAAAAGTCGAGAAAGGTTAATCTTGTCGAATCCAGGTACCCGTTGCTATAGTGATGACCGGCAATGCGAATATAAGGAAGTGAAAGGTTTTCCTGCTGACTTTGTATAAATTGGACTATGCCTGCCTCTGCGACTGGCTTTGTGCAATAAATTAGTAAAACACAACAGAAATAGGATAAATATCTGGACATGGATAAACTCACTTGCATTTTATTTCTATGATAAAATTGATAAAAAAACACCGGAAAACATTATTCATGGTGCAATTATCGTTTAGCAAATTATTTTTAAAATTATAATTAGCTGAAAATCAGCCGAAAAGAACATGGGGCTATTTTTTTTTGATAATACCGGGGTTACCTTTTTAAATGTTATAGTATAAAGCAATACAACAGTTTGATAATACCTTGTAATAATTGACAAACGGAAGGGAAATTACCATGAAGAATTTAGACTACAATAATTTCAGCGTTTTGGCAGCAGAGGAAATGTTCAATGTACGCGGTGGTGACGGAGAACTCATACCTGAAGGTCAGGACAAGGATATCATTCTTTAGTCAGATAAACTATTTTATCCCTCTATATCATGTCTGATCAGATAAGCTGATCAGATATTTCTTTTTAATTTACTGTCTGATCAGATAACCTGGTCAGATTTTTATTTATAGCTAAGTATCTGAGCAAATATTTCTATCTTCGAAGCAATAAAGCCAATTGTTTATGCCCAGTTTCCCATTTTACAGGCAGCTTGATGCCAAAGACTGTGGGCCGGCATGCCTCAGAATGATTGCAAAATTCTTCGGTAAAAACTATTCTATCCAAACTCTTAGGGACCGCTCCTATATAACCCGGCAGGGGGTTAGTTTTATGGGTATTAGTGATGCAGCAGAATCTATTGGCTTAAAGTCGGTGGGAGCAAGATTGAGCTGGGAACAATTAAAGAACGAGGTGCCATTGCCATGTATAGCTCATTGGCAGCAGAAGCACTTTGTTGTTGTATATAAGATAAAGAGAAATACCGTTTATGTTGCTGATCCAGCATTAGGGCATGTTAGATATTCAAAGGAGGAGTTCCTTCGTAACTGGCTCAGTGGGAAATCTGATGGTGAAGATCTTGGTTTGTGCATGATGCTTGAAACGACTCCCTCATTTTTTGAATATAACGACGAAAAGAGCAAACGAAAAAGTTTTGGATTTCTGCTGAAATACATGATTCCTCATCGAAAACTGCTGTCACAGCTTTTTGTGGGGATGTTTGCAGGTTCTATCATATTGCTGATCTTTCCATTTCTGACCCAGGCAGTGGTAGATATTGGTATAAACACAAAGGATATTGGCTTCATTTATCTTATCCTCCTTGCTCAGTTAGTACTGATTATTGGCCGTACAGCCATTGAGTTCATTCGAAGCTGGCTTTTACTCCATATTTCCACCCGGGTAAATGTCTCATTAATTTCAGATTACCTTATTAAATTGATGCGACTGCCGATAAGTTTTTTTGAAACCAGGCTTACCGGGGATATATTACAACGAATTGGTGACCACCGCCGAATAGAGAGCTTCCTAACCAATTCATCTATGAATATCATTTTTTCGGCTTTTAACCTTGTGGTTTTTAGTTTTGTATTAGCAATATATAACTTAAAAATCCTGTTTTTTTTCCTGGTTGGAAGTGCCTTATACGTGGGTTGGATATGCATTTTCCTAAAGAAAAGGCGAGAGCTTGATCACAAGAGGTTTGATCAACTCGCGGCCAATCAAAATAACATTATTCAATTGGTGGCGGGTATGCAGGAGATAAAGCTCAATACCTGTGAGAAACCCAAGCGCTGGGATTGGGAGCGAATTCAGGCCCGTTTGTTCAGAATAAGGGTTAAATATCTCTCTCTGTCGCAGTACCAACAGGTCGGATCGGTTTTTATCAACGAAACAAAAAACATTTTTATCTCTTTTTTGGCAGCAAAGGCGGTTATTGATATGGACATGACCCTGGGAGTAATGTTTGCGGTTCAATATATAATTGGCCAATTGAATTCTCCGATCGATCAGCTGATTGGGTTTATCCATTCTGCCCAGGATGCAAAGATTTCTCTGGAAAGACTATCAGAAGTACATCAGGAAAAATCGGAAGAAGAATTTGAGGATTCTAAAATTCTGAATCTGCCTCAGCAAAAGCGGTATAGGATATCCAATCTCAGTTTTCAATATGAAGGGCCAAGTTCGAAAAAAGTACTTGATGGTATCAATCTTGAGATTCCTGAAAACAAGGTAACAGCTATCGTCGGAGTTTCTGGCAGTGGTAAAACCACACTGATAAAACTCATGTTGGGGTTTTACCCACCTACTAGTGGAGATATAAAGCTGGAGGATACCTCAATAAGTCTTATCAGCCAGCAGGTTTATCGCTCCTCTTGTGGAGTGGTTTTGCAGGACGGTTATATTTTTTCCGATACTATTGCAAGAAATATTGCTCTCGGAGATGAATTTATTAATAAGGAAAGGTTGTCGGAGGCTGCCCGGATTGCCAATATGGGAGATTTCCTGGAGAATTTACCACTTGGATTCAATACGAGAATAGGCAGTGAGGGACAGGGACTTAGTCAGGGGCAAAAGCAAAGAATCCTAATAGCACGGGCTGTTTATAAGGAGCCATCCTTCCTTTTCTTTGATGAGGCAACCAACGCCCTGGATGCCAACAATGAGAAAAAGATAATGGATAATCTTGAGACCTATTTCCGAGGTAAGACTGTTACTATTGTAGCACATCGTTTGAGTACTGTCATGAATGCTGATCAGATCGTTGTTATTGACCAGGGGAAAATTATTGAAACTGGTACTCATAATGAGCTAATAAAAATAAGGGGATCGTATTATAAACTTATTAAGAATCAATTAGAATTAGGAATTTAACTAATGTCTGAACGCGATAAAAATATCGAACTTCGCAGTGACGAAATCCAGGATATCCTTGGCAAAATTCCACCCTGGGTGATCAGAAGGGGCATGATGGGGATTTCATTGGTTATTATCATTCTACTGGTAGTTTCGGCCTGGTTCAAATATCCAGACCGGATTGCCTCTCAGATCCAATTAACAACCGACCATCCTCCAGTATACCTTGTTTCAAGAACTACAGCCAAGATTAATGAGTTTTTTATTAAGGAAAATCAAGAGGTAAACGCAGGTAACCTTCTGGTAGTGTTGGAGAGCTCTGCAAATTATAGCGATGCTCTGAGTGCAAGGGAAATGGTGTCGGAATTGCCTACTGGACCTGATAATGTAGATATTAATCAGTTGATCCGGATGCACGACTTAAATAATTTAGAGCTCGGTAATCTCCAGGGGGATTTTGCTGCATTGCAAAAGTCTGTTCAGCTTTTACTTGATTTTATACGTTTTGATAAATACCAGAATAGAATCAAGGGAAAAGAAAAGGAGTTGTATAACAATACCATCCATTACAACAGACTTTACGGACAAAAAGTAAATAAAGAGAAAGAATTAAAAATCGCAGAAAAACAATTCAATAGGATGACAGGGCTGCACAAAGAAGGAACTATCAGTGATGTGGAGCTGGAAGAATCGGAGCAAAATTATCTGGATCAAAAAGGCCAACTGGAGCAGGCAAGGTTAGATATGTCATCTAAATCCATAGAAATGGGAAAGTTGGAGCAATCTATTGATGATTTGAAGTTCGATCAGCAGGAAGAAGAGCGTAATGCATATAGTCAGATATCGGAGAGCAAGGATAAGTTTTTAGGGGCTTTAGCTGATTGGGAGCAAAAGTATTTAATGGTGTCACCTATTCAGGGACTGATTAGCCTTAGTAAGTTTTGGTCAGTAAACCAGGAGGTTAAGGAGGGAACCCGTGTGTTGGCAATTGTTCAGGAAGAGAGTGGCCCAATTCTGGGTAAGGTGCTCCTCCCCAATTTAGGGGCTGGCAAAGTTAAGGAGGGCCAGAATGTTATTATTAGATTTGACAGGTATCCATATATGGAGTTTGGCCTGGTAACAGGCGTTATTAATTCCATTTCATTAGTACCCGAAGGGGAAAATTATTATGTTGAGGTAGGATTCCCTGAGGGGCTTACTACGTCTTACAATCAAGAGCTTGAGTTTACCCAGGAGATGACCGGTCAGGCCGAAATTATTACTGAGGACCGGAGCTTTCTGGTTAGAATAGTGAGTCCACTGAAATCTATGCTTAAGCGGAATGCTATCCGAGGTAAATAAATTGATCTACCTGAATATAAAATCATCTAATTCTTCATTAATTCGAATAGTATCAATTTTTATTTCAGTCATTAACTGTCCGTTCCTGTTAATGATTCGGTAAGGAAAATTTACGCCCCCAATTTTTTTATAATCCGAAAATTCTGATTGCGCATTAATTGGCAATCCATTGATAATGTACTGTGCTTCTGTCTTCAGGATGAGATATGTCTCTGCATCGAGAAAAAACCTTAGTGAGATTCCAGGTTTTTTACTGAGCTTAAGGATTAAAACCGGGTGTTCATTCCACACACCAGCAGCTTCATAATTAAGGATATAACCAAGGTTTTGGTAATTAACCAATACTCCGTCAAAATCTGCACTTTCTTTATGTTGGTTTAACTCTGGTCCGGTAATCCTAACAGTATCTGGTGAAACAAATGGATTTAGCATCCAACCATTTTTTCCGTCAAATCCTTGAGATATTCTCCCTTCATTAAGGTGAACATCCATCCTGTAATATGAGGGACGTTTCTGCAAAATGCTGATTTGTAGATCATTGCCCAATTGACTTAAAGCACCAAAAGACACCAAAGTCTTAATTTCCATTTTCTTATCCAGTCCGATTGCTGTATAGTGCTTTTTCAGGATCTCATTAACTTCCAGAGGAATATCCTGGCCTGATGTTATTGTAATATTTGGCATTAGCCCTAAGCAAATGAATAGTACAAAAAAATAAAAACGAAATTGGTTCATCGGATTATTATCTAATTGCATCCTGGATACGGAGGAGTTGGGACAATAAATTGTCCATCTGATCAAGGGGCAGCATATTCTCCCCATCTGACAAAGCTTTTTCCGGACTGGGATGAGTTTCGACGAACAAGCCCTGTACTCCTATGGCAATGGCTGCGCGTGCCATAGGAATGATGTACTCAGGAGTGCCTCCGGAAATGCCTTTCTTTTGATTTGGTTTCTGCAGGCTGTGGGTTGCATCGAAAACAACAGGGCAGCCGAGTGACTGCATCTGTATCAGTCCCCTGAAATCAACAACCAGGTCCTGATAACCGAAAAAAGATCCACGTTCGGTTACCATGGCCTTATTATTACCTGTACTTCTAACTTTTTCCAACGCAAATGCCATTGATTCAGGCGACATGAACTGTCCTTTCTTAATGTTTACCACCCTGCCAGTTTGTCCGGCAGCCTTTAGGAGGCTTGTCTGCCGCGATAAGAATGCAGGAATTTGCAACACATCAACCACATCAGCTGCCATTTTAACCTCAGAACTTTCATGAACATCGGTTAAAACAGGAATATTGAAATGTGTTCTGATCTTTTCTAAAACCTTAAGTGCTTCCTGGTCGCCAATACCTTGAAAGGACTCATCACTGGTGCGATTGGCTTTACGATATGAGGCCTTAAAAATGTATGGAATGTTATAATGGGAACTCAGGTTAACAAGAGATTCTGCAATTCTCATACATAGATCTTCACTTTCAACTACGCAGGGTCCAGCGATCAGAAAAAAGCCGTTCCCTCCATCTGCAAATTTAGATATATCAAAAGGAATCATAATTAATGTTATTTGTATTTATATTTTTCACCCCACCATTGAATCATTCTGTTGAACAGCTCTTTTTCTTTAGGGTTATCAGCAGGTTCCCAAAGTTTGGTGTTTTTTATTTCATCAGGAAGGTATTCTACCTCAAGAAAATTCCCGCTGAATTCGTGTGGGTATTGGTATTCCTTACCATATCCCAATTCTTTCATTAGCTTGGTGGGAGCGTTCCTGAGATGTAGAGGTACAGGTAAGTTACCTGTTTTCCCCACCAATTCCTGCGCCTTTTTAATCGCGATGTAGGTTGAATTGCTTTTCATGCTGGTTGCAAGATATACGGTAATCTGGGACAGGAGGATTCTTCCTTCAGGCCATCCGATCTTATGCAATGCATCAAAGCATGTATTGGCCAATAACAATGCGTTCGGATTTGCGAGCCCAATATCTTCAGAAGCAAAAATGACTAAACGCCTGGCAATAAATTTAGGATCTTCTCCTCCTTCAATCATTCTGGCCAGCCAGTAGAGAGCCCCATTGGGATCTGATCCACGCATGGATTTTATGAATGCAGAAATTATATCATAATGCATTTCCCCATTCTTGTCGTAGATTGCCATACTTTCCTGGACACGGGCCATAACAGTTTCGTTGGTTATGCTTATGTTTTCTCCTTTTTCCGCCATTGCAACCAGTTCCAGGATATTATACAATTTTCTTGCATCGCCGCCCGAATACCTTAGCATTGCCTCTGTCTCCTTAATTTCAATATTTTTTGTTTTTAGATAGAAGTCAGTTTTAATAGCCTGGTGAACCAGTGCTTCGAGATTAGCTTTGCTGAGTTCCTGAAGTACATAAACCTGACAACGGCTAAGCAGGGGGGAGATAACCTCAAATGATGGATTTTCAGTGGTTGCTCCTATCAGGGTTATTACACCCTGCTCAACCGCTCCAAGAAGTGAATCCTGTTGCGATTTGCTAAACCTATGAATTTCATCGATAAATAAAATGGGGTTAGGGCGATCAAAAAACTGTACGTTTTTCGCCTTGGCAATCACTTCACGAACTTCCTTTACTCCAGAACTAACAGCACTGAGAGTAAAAAACGGCCTCTCCTGATGATTGGCAATTATCCGGGCTAGAGTGGTTTTGCCGACCCCTGGTGGCCCCCATAGAATGAAAGAAGGGATTTGACCGGATTCAATAGCTTCACGCAGAACGGCTCCCGGACCAACCAGATGTTCCTGTCCAACATAGTCATCAAGCGTTTTCGGTCGTAACCTTTCTGCAAGTGGGGCATTAGCTGCCATTTCCAATTTTTTTTCTAAAAATACACAATTCAGTAAGAAGACAGTATATTTGGAAGATTTTAGAAATATAGTAATATATGCGAATTTTAAGCCAACTCTTTTGTCAGTTAGGCGTTCTTCTTCTGTTTGTCTGGCCAGTGAATGCACAAAACATGTATACTCCCCCTGATCCATACAGTATAACGGAAAATAAACTGCATTTTTCGAAATACATGATTATTAATTCTGGATTCATGGGGCCAAATGCTTTGCCAGTACCAAGCTTGCACCAAGGGGATAATCCTGGTAAACTGGACCTGGAAATGAAATATGAGTACTATTTTCAGGATAGGGATCATACCCATGATGCTTTGATTGAAATGAAAATACCCATAGCCTCAGGAAAGGTTGCAATAGAGGTGCGGTATGTTCCTTTCGAATTTTATGAAGTAGAAGAATCATTAAGCCGTGAAAGGAGATCGCTCAGCGGTTCCAGCCAATCGGGAAAATCATTGGGAGATGTCTACTTTGGTACCACAGTGCAACTAATCCAGGATCATGAATGGATGCCTGATGTAATGTTCGGAATGAGCTGTAAAACGGCCTCTGGAACAGATCTGCAGGATGCCAGGCATACCGATAGCCCGGGATACTATTTTGATCTGTCTTTTGGTAAAAGTTATAATTTCGGATCTGAAAAGAAATCTATTTTCAGATGGTTTATGCTGGGTGGATTTTATTCCTGGCAAACTTATATCGACGAATTCCCCCAGAACGATGCCATATATTACGGTCTGGGCCTTAAGCTTGATTTAAGGTCGATCTATGTTTCAACCAGCCTCAGAGGATTATCCGGATATATGTTCAATGGTGACCAGCCGGTTGTTTACTGTGCTGAAATGGGTGTAAGGGAAGGCCGTACGGCTTTTGTGATTGCTTATGAGCGGGGTATAACCGACTATCCCTTCCAATGCCTCAGGTTAGGATTTAAATTGGATGGAAGAGTTGAATGAAGGAGAAACTGCTGAGAATATTAGAGTCCAGATGGATGATCCTCGTGATCATTATACTTAGTTTGATTATGCACTTCAGGGTTTTCAACCTGGACCTTGTTGGCTTTCATGTTTGGCGACAGGCGCAAACCCAGAGTACCATATTAAGTTTTGCGGAGGAAGATCAAAATATCCTTAATCCTAGAAAAAATGACCGGGGAAATGGGGATGGGATTTTCAGGATGGAATTTCCTCTCTCTCAATGGTTAACATCCCTTCCGGTTCGGTTTGTCGGTCATGATGTTGTTTTAAGCCGGATTTTTAATTTCCTGTTTGGCCTCTTTTCTTTATTCGGGATCTATTTTTTGTCAAAAAGGCTTTTTAAGTCTCCAAGCCTTGCTTTGGCTGCAGTCTGGATCCTGGCCTTTACTCCGGTCTTTTATTATTATACTCTAAATCCAATGCCGGATAACCTGGCTTTGACCTTCAGCATATGGGGTTTGTATTTCTTTTTCAGATGGTATAAGGAGGAAAAAACCTGGAGTCTTTTATTTATGTCGGTATTCCTGTCATTATCAGCTTTGTGCAAACTTCCTTTTGTTTTGTTTTTTTGTCTTCCTGCTATATACATTCTATGGCAAGTAATAACCAGATCAAAGAGATTTTCGGTGGCGATTAAACAGGCATGGATCCTTCTTGCAGGATTGGTCCCCTTTTTGGTATGGTATATTTGGGTCATCCCTAAATGGGAAGGAAATGGTATTGTCAGTGGCATTTTGTCAATGGATGCTCAGCAAAAGAGCCATTTCTGGTATTATTTATGGTATAATCTGCGCACCACTGCGCCTGAGCTGGTGATTGGAATGACGGCCTTGCCGATATTCATAATTGGTTTGTTTTCATCATCAAAACTTTGGGAAAAGTCGAAGGGGCTTAGTTTCGCTTTTGGCTTATGGGCTTTTTTAACCTCAGGGCTGATGATTTTCGAAATGAATATGATCGAAACAGTGCACGATTACTATTATTTGCCATTTATTCCCATTGTTGTGCTTTTTGGGGTCTTCGGTATAAACCAGTGTAATACATTGATCAGGAAGAGAAGATGGGTAATTATTCCCCTGCTTATGATTTTGCTAAGTATGCCTGTTTATGCATATTTTCGCATACAACCCAGGTGGGAGAGAATTGGATTCAATGAAGACTTACTAATATATAAGGAGGAATTGAGGGCTGCAGTTCCTGATACAGCGCTTGTTTGTGCAGGGAATGACCTTTCCCATCATATCTTTCTTTATTATATAAATAAAAAAGGGTGGGTGTTTGAGCAGGATTGGATGGGCAGGCAAAAACTTGATGGATTGATCCAGGAAGGATGCCAGTATTTGTATTGTGATTCCCGTAATGTTGACCAGAATAATGAAGTCCAATCCGTTTTTGGTACGAAAGTTGCTACATTTGGAAGCATTAATATTTTTCAGTTAATAAATCCCGATAAAAAAGGGAATTAGTATTAACCCCTGGAAATCGACTATAATGAAAAGGATATTTGTAATCAGTCTTTTATTCTTTATACCACTTTTTATCATGGCTCAGGGGCCGATAAGCTTTGGTCCAAAACTAGGATGGAATTCTAACAAGTTAACCACCGATTATACCAGATATATTGAGGATATGCGGGATGGTGTGCAGGGGGGATTGTTCTTCAGTATTTACATGGATAAATTGTATATCCAGCCTGAGGCATATATTGCCCTTCGACGTGGTAATCTGGATGCCATAATCGGTGATCCTTTAAACCCGGTTGAAACAGTTTCTTTGAATCAGTCGGTTACAGTAACCACGGTGGATATTCCCATGCTGATTGGTTATAAGTTGATTGATTTAAAGCTGATCCGTTTTCGTATTTGGGGTGGTCCTGTTGTTTCATATGTATTGAACAAGGAGTACACCCTAAGTATCAATGGTGTGGATGAGTCGGAGCGTATTGCCCGTGACGATTTTAAGGATGCTACCTGGGCCGGCCAGTTGGGAGTTGGAATGGATCTTTTGTTTCTAACATTTGATGTAGGATATGAATTCGCACTGGAAGATTTCCTAACAATAAGATCGATGGACGATTTTAGTCTGCGAAAAAATATGTTCTATATTTCTCTGGGCTGGCGCCTATTCTAAAACCAAACTAAGGCATAATATTGGTTGGTGGCTTCTCCTCGTCAAGCGCAATCTTTATCTTTTCAATATTCTTGATAGGGATCCAATCTTCCATATTGCCAAATTTGGATTTGTTTATGTCGAAAGGGTATAGACGGATTACTTTTTCTACTCCAACAAGGACAAGGTATCTTTTCCCACCCCACCTTTTTGTTTGTTCTTCGGTAAGTTGGAGTTTTTCCTGATAATCGCCAATCAATTCCAATGACCTAACTTTTGTCAGTTTTTCAGAAAACAATACGGAAGAAACCGTTGCTTTAGCTCTAATTAGACCTTCTCCATTGTTGCGTAAAAAAAACAGTGTGTCACCAACTTCTACTTTTTCATAGGGAACCTGGCGATCGGAGGAACTCCTGATTAGCATTGTTTTTTCACCGGAAAGAAGGTTTTCCAACTCACTGGCTTTCGCCTCAGTATACACGACGTGCTGCATGGCAGGGAAATGGTTGATTATTACTTTTTATAGAGTTGCTAATTGAAGATCAGAGTATAGTATGTTACTCTGACTATGCAAAGGTTGAAAAAAAAATTCAAACTGACACTGTCTTTATGTGTAGTTTTCAAGCCTTTTGTTGATAAATGGCAAATAATGCTGTTTTAAGGTACAAAATGTAGGATGTTTGATGTCGGATGTCGGATGTCTGATAGAAAAGGATATTGGATATTAGATATTGGATATTGGATGTACCGAATAACCTGAATAACCTGAATCGCCTGAATCACAAACCCCAGGCACAAGGCCAGGGGCTACGGAATCACCTGTCCCTATGTCCCCTTTGTTCCCAACATCTCTGTGGTTCCCTTGCTAAAGTAATTACTGGGCTTCTTATTTCTTCGAGCTGGCAATCCCCGGTCATCTTCCGGACTTTTGATACTTAATTTCGCCATCTTTTCTACTTCAATACTTGGGAAGCCAAATTCTTCGACGACTTTCCCAAGGATCAGGTATATCCCATATCCTTTGAATGGGTAGTATTTCAGGCTCTGGGGAAAGTGAGTAGTATCGAAAAACTCACCTGTATCATCGAGAAAGGAGGCAAAGTGCATCCACTCTCGTTTGATGGTACGAACATATTTAATCACAACAAGTTGCCCTACCATACGGACTTTTTTCCCCACATGATGAATTAATTCTTTGGCATTGATTTCACCACGGAAGGAGGTTTGCAGGAGGTCAAAGTAGCTGCAGGAAACCGGAAATCCCAGTATTTCGATCTCATCATAGGCGCCCTCGAGTTGACTTTTGTGAAGATTGGGCAGGGTGAATTTTGTCCGTGGGAGTTCGAAAAGGGATTCCTGTGGTTCAACAGGATCTTTTTTCCCCAGCAGAAGGTGGGCTTCCCACAGGAGGGCACTTTTGTTTTTCCCGGTGAACCAGAAGGCATTGATACGTATCAGGAGGATAAGCTGCTGGATACCTATCCGGATCCGGGAAACAAAATCATCCAGGTCGGCGAACTCGCCTTTTTCTGCTCTATTGGCTTCAATCTGTTTTCCGAGTTGATGTTCCAGATCGTTTATGTGGATGAAACCCAGGTAAATATCTTTTCCAAGGATTCGGGTTTTATAATTTGAATGGTTCACACAGGGGAGGTTGATCCTGGCTCCCCATCTCCTGGCTTCGTTGATATATACCCAGGTGAAATAGAATCCACCGAAATTATTGATGACTGCTACCATAAACTCCTTGGGAAAATAAGCTTTGAGGTACAGGCTTTGGAAGCTTTCAACGGCATAGCTGGCTGAGTGGGCCTTTGAGAAGGAATAGGCTGCAAAGGACTCTATTTGGCGCCATACCTCCTGAATAACAGACTCGGGGTATCCTTTTTTTCTACAGTTAGAGAAGAAACGGTCGACAATACGCTGAAATTCATCTTTCGAACGGAATTTACCGCTCATGGCACGACGGAGAACATCGGCATCTCCCAGGTCTAAACCGGCAAAATGATGGCATACCTTCAAAACATCTTCCTGGTAAACCATCACTCCGAAAGTCTCTTTGAGTTGTTCTTCCATCACGGGATGGAGGTACTCAAAATCTCCCGGGTTGTTAAATCGATGTATATATTCCCTCATCATTCCAGAGCGGGATACTCCGGGCCGGATGATGGAACTGGCTGCCACCAGGGTGATATAATCATCGCAACGGAGTTTTTTTAACAGGCCCCGCATTGCCGGGCTCTCCACATAAAAGCAACCATTGGTCTCGCCTGCCTTCAGGATCTGCTTCACCTTATTGTCCAGCTTGAATTTTTCAACCTGATGAACATCAATACTGATGCCCCGGTTTTCCCGTATTATTTCTGCTGCTTCCTTGATATGACCTATGCCACGCTGACTGAGAATATCCAGTTTTTCAAAACCGATATCTTCAGCAACATACATGTCCCATTGGGTGGTTGGGAAACCTTTTGGGGGCATGTCCAGTGCCGTGTAATAGGTGATCGGTTCCTCTGAAACCAGAATCCCGCCGGCATGAATGCTGCGGATATTTGGAAAATTGGTCATTGCCCTTCCGATTTTTTTGATATGGTCGGTGATATCATTGCTATTGAGGGGATTATTGGGATCGTCAATGAGTCGGTCAATCTCGGATTTTGGGAGTCCATACACTTTCCCCAACTCGCGGATAATTGATTTTCCTTTGAAAGTGGACATGGCTCCCAGCAGGGCGGTGTGTTTCCGTCCGTATCGCTTGAAAATGTAATCCTGTACCTCATCGCGCTCTTTCCAGGAATAGTCGATATCGAAATCAGGTGGACTGGTCCGGCGGGGATTGATGAAGCGTTCGAAATAAAGATCAAGCTCAATGGGATCAACATCAGTTATTTTCAAGCAATAAGCTGCTACAGAGTTAGCC
>CAYXJR010000033.1:0-43069 GCA_964465145.1 uncultured Porphyromonadaceae bacterium
GTTGAAGAGATTCTTCGGCCTCCAGCGCCAAAGCCTGCGGCAATTCAGCCGGCGTCAGGTTGTTGTAACTGAAATAGCGCACAATCTGCGATTGGCTGTGCAGACAACTGCATACGGTATGGGTTGAAAATCTCCGGCTTTTCCAAAGCTCGCGGATATGCTTTGCAATGTCCTTATCCGGACTGCCTGAGGCGTATTCTTTCACCGCCAGTTGATCCAGCATCAGCCCCTGACCGGTGCGGATAAAATGAGTCGCAACAATCCGGTCCTGATTTATGTCCAGACCGATGGCGTGTTCCCCTTTAAACTTCATTTTATCCTTCATCCTCAGATTTGCAATCTTCATTAACCATAGAAAATGCTTCATCTAGTAAATTTACTCTAACAGTGATGTCCTATGTGTCACTGATGGTACCATTTGTTATTGCTTACATCTGGTATGCCTGGAAATCTATCAACATTAAAAAGCTGAATAAAGCTGAATTGAAAAAAGAAGATCACTCATATTAATAAAAAGAAATTACCATGTACATAAGAGAAATACTCTGGTTGATATCCTGGCCTTTGATGCTTTTTGTTTCCTATCAACTTTGTAAATTTGCTTTGAAAAAAGCCGACGAAACAGTAAGAGTGGATCAGGATAGTGAATAAGAAACAAAGACAGCTAGCTAACAATCAATAGTTTTGAAAAGTGATCAGCAATGTTTTGAAGAAGATGATATTTTCGAATAACCCCAATTCAAGAGGTACGATTCTTCAAGATTCGGGCAAGTATGAACGCATATACCATATAAAAGGCAACCACCAAGAATATACCGGTATATCCGAAGGACACAAGGATCACAACTACACATATCAGGAAAAAATATGTGTATTTATTGACCGGCCATGAGAAGCCCTTCAATTTTAATGAATAGAATCGCAGGGGACTAACCATCAGGAATGATGCAACAACGGAATAAACTAATATCACGGTTGGGGAGTTAAACCAAATAACCAGAAAAGATCCGGGATGATTGTTCGCAATAAGAGGAATACTCAGTACCATCAAGGCATTTGCCGGAGTGGGCATTCCAATGAAATTTCTTGTCTTACCAGTACTTAAGTTAAACCTTGCCAATCTTAAAGCTGCAAAAATCGGTATTATAAAGGGGATAAAAACTATACAGTCCTTAATTCCCAAGGAACCTAAATGGATCGTTTCAATTCCAAGAGCTGGCATTAGCATGGCAAATAAAATTGCCGCAGGCCCCAATCCGAAGGATATTACATCAGCCAGGGAATCCAACTCTTTGCCAATATCAGACTGCACTTTTAGCAGGCGAGCCAATAATCCATCAAATATATCAAAGTAAAAGGCGAGTAGCAATAGATAAGACGCTTGTTGTAACTCACCCTGGACAGCGTAAATAATCGACAAAGAACCAAAAAGAAGGTTAAGCGATGTAAGTGCATTGGGAACATGATTGTATAACCTTCTCATAGTAGTTTTTCTAGCTATATCTGTACAATAATTCCTTGCAAAAATAGTTAAAAATTAGAGTTTGTTTATCTTGGCAATTATTTGATGGATAAAAAATGATAAGAAAGGGTGTTTTTTTGGCTTTTACCTTGATGTTTGCAGGATTCATCCATGCAGAAGGGCAGGTAAAATATAGCAATGAATTTTTAGCTATCGGTGTTGGTGCGCGAACAATGGGAATGGGTGGAGCTGGCATTGCCAATGTGGATGATGCAACGGCTGGATACTGGAATCCTTCTCGTCTGGCTGGATTATCTAATAAGTTTGACATCACACTGATGCATTCTGAATACTTTGCAGGAATAGCAAAATACGACTACTTTGGTACAGCATACCGCATCGATGAGAAAACTGTAGGAGGGTTGTCATTTATTCGATTAGGGGTCGACGATATTCCCAATACTTTGGAATTGATTGATTCTGACGGAAATATACGGTATGATCAGATCAGGCACTTTTCAGCTGCTGATCTGGGAATATTATTTTCGCTGGGTAGAAAAAGTGGAATAGAAGGCTTTCAGTATGGTGGTAATTTTAAAATAATTCACCGGAGGACCGGAGACTTTGCCAGGGCCTGGGGTTTTGGCCTGGATGCTTCGGCCAACTATATAAGAAATGGCTGGCAATTTGCTGCTCTGGCCAGAGATGTAACCGGTACCTTCAATGCCTGGGTTTTTCAGACGGAGGATCTTGAACAAGTTTTTGAACTGACGGGTAATGAATTGCCGAAGAATTCCCTGGAAATTACTAATCCTTCCCTTATCCTGGGAGCAGCCAAAAAATTCAGGATAAGTGAAAAAATATCTGCCGTTGCGGATTTGGATCTAAGATTCTTTTTCGACGGGGAAAGGCATGTTTTGATTCCTATGGGTTTTACAGGAATTGATCCTTATATCGGATCTGAGTGGGTCTACAATGATTGGATTGCCCTGCGTTTCGGATTCGGGCAGTTTCAATGGGCAGATGGGTTGGATGGACAGAAGGAGATCAGCCTTCAACCAAATATTGGACTGGGTATTAAATTCAGGAACCTGAGCCTTGATTACGCCCTTACCGATATTGGTGACCTGGCCGTTGCACAATATTCAAATATTATTTCCATCCGATATTCAGTTAATTAAGCAATCATTCTTTTGGTGATATGTCTCAGCCCTTCGCTGAAGGCTGCAAAAAAAAAGGTGTTTCTCTCGAAACACCCTCAATTTCTTACTAAAGAATGATAAACCCTGAATTAAAAGGTCTTTTTCTTAGTTTCTTTTACTACTGCCTTTTTAGCTTCTTTTTTAGTCATGTCGCACCCTTCCTTCGATTCTCCACATCCTTCCATGGATTCTCCACAACCTGATTTGACGCTGCTACCTGAGCAACATGAACCACTCTTAGCAGCAGCTTGAGTTGCTTGAGCAGCTTTTTTGCTTTTTTTCGATTGCTTTACAACCTTTTCCTGGTCGTTGATAGTAATGACTGTACTGTTATCATCTGCAACTACTTGGGTTACCTTGTCATTATTGTTAATCAAAGTTGTTGATGCAGGTGTAGTTGCAACACCGATAAAAGCAAATAAGGCCAATAGGGCAAAAATCTTCTTCATAATGTAGTTCTTTAAAATTGTTTCTACTAATTAACGGGTTTTATTGACGGGACTATGTTAATAATTCGTTAAAGCTTCAGTATTTTGCAATTTTTTAACAAGCTGGGAAGGCTACCAGACAGCTATTTCGGATATTTTGCCCTTAACCTTATCCCCAATATTCACCAGGGGTTTTGTATTGGGAGGGAGGAAAAGATCCAGTCTTGATCCGAATTTAATAAATCCCAGTTCCTCTCCCTGCTGGACAATCTGTCCGGATTTTGGATAAGTGACTACCCGCCTGGCAATAATACCTGCAATCTGGCGGACAAGAATTTCTTTATTATTTTCATGCTGAACAACTACAGCAGTTCGTTCATTAAGATCAGATGATTTTGGATGAATGGCCAAGAGGTTCTTGCCAGGGTGGTATTTACTGTATAGAATGGTACCGGAAACCGGCAACCAATTGGCATGAACATTAAATCCCGACATAAATATTGAAATACGGAGTCGTACTTCTTTGAAATATTCTGGCTCTATTTCCTCATTTATTGCAATAATCCTACCATCGGCCGGGGATAAGATAATTCCTGGGTTTGGCTTGGTGTTGCGATTGGGATAACGGAAAAACCTCAGAATAAAAAGAAACAATACAAAATATATAACAGATACAACTATACTTATCCAACTGGTTCCTAATAATGTCCATATTGGGATATTGGTGATCAGGCCAAATATAATAACCAAAATCATTGAACTATATCCTTCTCTGTGAATGGTCATTTTAAATTGCGTTAAGAATAGTTACCGTAATAAAAACTGCCGGTACTGCCAACAATATACTATCCAGCCTGTCAAGCCAACCACCGTGCCCGGGTAAAACTTTCCCTGAGTCCTTGATCCCCAACGAACGTTTCCATAATGATTCAACAAGGTCTCCTATAGTCCCAAAAAATACAATGATAAGGGTGATGACCCATTGATCAGTCCTGGGAATATCGGTGAAAAATCTGCCAAAAAAGCCGGTAACAAGAAAAGCGATCACGAGGCCACCGGCCAAACCTTCCCATGTTTTTTTTGGTGATATGCGCTCCAGTAATTTATTTCTGCCCAGAACCCGGCCAATTATGTAGGCACCTGTGTCATTAAGCCACAGAACCATGAATAAGAAAATAAGCAACTGAGAAGAGTACCCGTTTACATAGGGACTATAAACTAATTCATTTAGCAAAGCCATTGGAAGGCCTATGTAAATAAGCCCCAAAAAAATCATAGCCAGGTTGAGGAATGGATTTTTTCCCTTTCTGAATAATTCAATTATGTAAAGGAATAGTATGAAAGCAGGTATTAGAATGAAATACAAGCTTGATAGCTCTGCATAATGACGAAAAAAACTAATAATAAAGGTCGTTGCAACCAATAATATTGCCGGAATACGTAAAGGTTTTAAACCCTCCTTTCGGCTTAATAAAAGGAATTCGTTCATGCAGAGAAGGGTGATCAACAGGTATACACCCAGGAAAGCCAGTGGATGCAGCAACAGGGAACCCACTAATAGCAGGACATAAATCAAGCCGGTAATTGATCGGATAAGAAATTCTTTCACATTCCGGATTTTTGAAGCAAGTCTTTGCCCTTTTCAGCTGATTCGCCAGGAACATAAATTTCGAATTCCCCCAAAGATGCATATGAAGTATCTTTTTTATTAATCACTACCCCGGTAATTCCATTTTCATTGAGTAATTCAAGGCAAAGATCAGCTTGATAGGATTTGCCCACCGAATATACGAGGATCCAGTCTTTTTCCATAATAACTTAATTATCATTGACTAAAAATACATATAATTCTTCAGGACCATGGGCTCCAAGCACAAGTGTTTTTTCAATATCTGCTGTTCGGCTTGGGCCTGTAATGGCGGTAATTAAGCCTGGGATCCTTCCATATTTGCGGCGAATACCCTCAAGCCCCTGCTTCATTTCTGTAACAATCTGTGAGGTTTTGGCAACAACAATATGCTGTGGAGAGTGGGCTATCACACGGCGGCTGAGTGTTTGAGCAGAGGAGACCAGAATGCTGCCGCTTCTGGCAATCAGGTATTCACATCCGGTAATGCCAGCCTGGATGGAGTTTATTTTTTCCGGTTCATTGTGATTTGGTATCCCTGCCATATCAAGTAACAGACGTATTTCCTTTTCAGGAGCATAAACCTCATCCCATTTCTGTTCCTGGTATAAAGTTGAAAGGGCTGTGATGAGTTCCTTTTTGTTTTCACAGAAGGAAAATTTCCCATTTACCTGAACCAGGTTTCTGGCAAACACAAACTCGGGCAGATCCTCCAGGGGATCGAGAAACTCACCAGAATCAGTTTCCGGAGGCTGGGTAATACCCATAGGTTTGTCTCCGCGGTTCCTCAAACTGGTTTTTATGCGGTCGAGAATCTCCTTCTTTGAGTCATTTCCCAGCATCTTTTTCAGTACTTGGTTCAAGTTTTGAATCAATAGCGGGAGCAGGAATAAAATTCTTCCTGGGGCCAAATATTCTTCCAAGGTCTTCGGCAAAGATCACCTCTTTTTCCAAAAGCAATTCAGCCAGTTCCCGATGTTCCTTTTTATATTTGACAAGGATTTTTCGGGCCCTGTCATAGGAGGATTTGAGGATTTCATTTACTTCCTTGTCAATCAGCTCAGCTGTTTTTTCACTATAGGGTTTATTGAATGAATATTCCGTCTGTCCAGTGGAGTCGTAAAAGCTAATGTTTCCAACTTTATCACTCATGCCGAAATAGGCAACCATCGCGTAAGCCTGTTTGGTAACTTTTTCCAGGTCGTTCAGTGCTCCGGTAGAGATTTTTCCAAAGCATAACTCTTCTGCCACCCTGCCTCCAAGGGATGAGGAAATGTCATCAAGGATCTGTTCCGTTGTAGTAAGCTGTCGCTCTTCTGGAAGGTACCAGGCTGCTCCCAATGCTTTACCCCTCGGTACAATAGTCACCTTAACCAGAGGATGGGCGTACTCGAGGATCCAACTTACGGTAGCATGTCCTGCCTCATGGTAGGCAACAGCCTTTTTCTCTGCTGGTGAGATGATCTTATTTCGTTTTTCCAAACCACCGATGATCCGATCAACTGCATCCAGAAAATCCTGTTTTTCAACAACTTTTTTATTTTTGCGAGCCGCTATCAGAGCAGATTCGTTACATACATTAGCTATATCAGCTCCGCTAAATCCAGGGGTTTGTTTCGCGAAAAAACCCAGATCCAGCGTAGGATCATATTTCACGGGCCTGAGGTGAACCTTGAAAATCTCTTCTCTCTCTTTCAAATCGGGCAATTCTACGTGTATTTGTCTGTCAAATCGTCCGGCCCGTAATAAAGCTTTGTCAAGAATGTCTGCTCTGTTTGTTGCTGCTAAAATGATCACACCCGAATTGGAATCAAATCCGTCCATTTCCGTCAGCAATTGATTTAGAGTATTTTCACGCTCATCGTTGGTTCCGAAATTTGCATTTCGGCCCCTGGCTCTACCTATTGCATCTATCTCATCAATAAATATTATGCATGGAGCTTTTTCTTTGGCCTGCTTGAAAAGATCACGTACACGGCTAGCTCCCACACCGACAAACATTTCCACAAAGTCTGATCCCGACATTGAAAAGAAAGGGACGTTAGCCTCACCAGCTACAGCCTTGGCAAGAAGGGTTTTGCCAGTTCCAGGAGGGCCTACCAATAATGCTCCTTTGGGTATTTTTCCACCCAGCTGTGTGTACTTCTCCGGCTTCTTAAGAAAATCAACGATCTCCATAATTTCAACCTTGGCTTCTTCCAACCCGGCCACATCTTTGAAACTAACGTTTACATTAGCTTCTTCCTTGTTAAAAATCTTCGCCTTGCTCTTTCCCACACTGAAGATATTACCGGCCCCTCCGCCGGCTCCGGCTCCGCCCATCCGCCGCATAAAGAATAACCACACCACAACCAATATGCCTAGAGGAATAATCCATCCAAGGATATCTGTCAGGTAATCACGACGAGTTTCAACGCTGTAGCTGATTCTGTCAGATTCTGGTATATTAGCCTGAGCTTCTTCAAGTTTCTTGTCAAAAATTTCAATAGAAGCAATTTCGAAATAATAATGAGGCCCTTTTCTGGCTGAACTTAAGCCCCGCTGTTTCAGATTCTCATATTTTGCTAAATTCAGGCGGTCTTCCTTGATATAGATTTCAACAAGATCTTTATTGACAACAACCACCTTCTCAACATCCCCGGGCTTGAGCATTTCTTCTTCGAATTGCTTTCGGGAAACTTCAACAGTCTTTTTGCTTGCACTGATATAATTGATTGCCAATACAGCTACTATTATTGCACCGTAAACCCAATAAATACTGAACTTGCTCTTTTTGTGAGGGTCACCGCCGGGTCTACGTAAAGGGATTTTTGGTGGGCGGTTTTTATTATGTGTTTTATTATCTGCCATTTTTTCAGGTGTCCTGTTTTTCAATATTATTTTAAGGAATAATTTAACCAGTCAATTCTTATACCAAAAAATCGGTTCATTGTTGTGCTTGCATGGAATTTAATCTCGAAAGACCCGTTTGATTCCATCTGCCCAAAGATCTTCTAAATTGTAGAAACGGCGATAAGCCTCCTGGAAAATATGCACAATCACGTCTGCAAAATCAAGTAGAACCCATTGGGCATTTTCCATTCCCTCCTTATGGAAAGGCTTTATTTTGTTGATCTGAAGCATATTTTCTTCAACGAATTCAGCAAGTGCCTTCACCTGGGTAGTAGATTGGGCATGACAAATAACAAAGTGCCGGCAAATTGTTGTATTCAGATGTGTCAGGTCCAGATCAGTGATTTCTTCTCCCTTTTTCTTTTGTAGCGATTCAATTACAGTCTTTAGTGCTTTTTCCAGTTCCTGCTCGTCGGTGTTTTTTTGCATAAATATGATAATACCTGTTTTTTAGCTTGCTTTGGTGTAAATTTAGTCAGTAAATCCTATTGAGCCTCATACATGGTCAAAAAAAAATATACCCGATTAGATTCAACCAACAAGAAAGCCCGACAATTGCTTGAACTGGGTGAAATTTCTTCTTCTGCCTGGATCCAGGCAGATGATCAGTACATGGGAAAGGGGCTTGGTGAAAATACCTGGGAAAGTGAGCCAGGGAAAAATATTACTGGCAGTATGGTGATTTTTCCCGAAAATGTATCCCCTGAAAACCAATTCGACCTTTCTATTGTTGCATCCCTTGCTATTTGCGACCTGCTGGAATTATTTTTGGACAATGTTAAAATAAAATGGCCCAATGATATTTATGTGGATACAAAAAAAATTGCTGGGATCCTGGTTGAACATACCATTTTAGGCAAGAAAATATGTAACTCCGTCCTCGGAATTGGATTGAATATCAATCAAGTAGCCTTTTCCATTGATATTCCAAACCCTGTTTCTCTAAAACAGCTTGTTGGATTAGAGATGGATCTTGGGGAAATTACTGATCTGTTGTTGGATTGTATAAATAACAGATTGGATAGTCTTGAGGCTGGTAAAGCCGACCTGAATCGAAGCGATTATCTTAAGAGATTATTCCGCTTCAGGGAGTATGCACCTTATCAAGCCCGAAAAAAGTGGTTTAAAGCACAGATAATTGATGTTAGCAGATATGGACATCTGGTGCTGGAAAACGAAAAAGGAGAACGAACAGAATTTGGATTTAAGGAGGTGGAGTTTATTGTTGATTAAAATTACCCTGCAAGCCACAAATAGTGTTAATAAACCTGATCGAGACCTTTTTGAAGCTATATGCTTTTTGCCTCTTAGAAGAAATCATCGGTTCCACGTGTGTGGCGATTTACGCCATTCCTGGAGACTCATTAACTGCTTTTCGCTAATATAGCCTCCCTGAATTGCCAACTCCAGTAAATTGGCATAATCGCTCAGTACAGTAAGTTTTACTCTCTCTCTTTCGAAATTTTCTTCTGATTGAGTAAAACCGTAACTGAAAATGGCCAGCATGCCCATCACTTCCACATTTGCATCTTTCAGGCTTCTGACAGCAGCCAGGGAGCTGCCTCCGGTTGATATCAGGTCTTCAATAACAACAAACTTCTGCCCGGGCTTAAATGCTCCTTCAATTTGATTGCCCAGGCCATGACTTTTAGGATCTGGACGGACATAAATAAATGGAAGATTAAGCAAGTCGGCAACAAGAACCCCATGAGCAATAGCGCCTGTGGCAACTCCGGCAATTCCCTCGGCATCAGGGTACATCTCTCGGATCAGCCGGGCAAATTCCTGCTTGATAATTTCCCTTACCTCCGGGTATGAAAGAGTTTTTCTGTTATCACAGTAAATAGGAGAATTCCACCCGGACGCCCAGGTGAAAGGCACATCAGGAGATAGTTTAATAGCATCAATATGCAATAGTTGGGAAGCTATCATTTTGTTGGTTTCCATCATAATTAAACTGGATTTTGGGCTAAAAATCATTTGGGTTAATCCCTTCCGGCAGAAATATAGCATAATCACCACCATGCCGGATAATTTCCCTTACAATAGTGGAGTTGATTGGAGTGAGCTCTGGAGTTGTAAGAAGAAAGACCGTTTCAATACCTGGCTCCATTTTACGGTTTGTTTGCGCAATGGCTCTTTCGTATTCGAAGTCAGATGAAGTTCTCAGGCCTCTCAGAATGTAATCAGCTCCCGCTTCTTTACAATAATTTACTGTCAGCCCTTCAAAATGGTCAACCCTTATTTTTGATTCATTACGGTATAGGTGCCTGATCATTGCGAGCCGCTTTTCCAGGCTGTAAAAACTGCCTTTTTGGGTATTTTGCCCTATAGCAATAATAATATTGCTAAATAATGGAAGGGCCCGGCTAATAATATTTTCATGGCCTCTGGTAAATGGATCAAAGGACCCCGGAAAAAGTGCTATCTTACTCATATCTTTAATCTTAATACTTTAACCTGCAACCTGCAACCTGCAACTTATTTTATCTCCTTCTGCCGGTCTGAATTAATAAAAAGTATATTACCAACATCGCCAAAGCCATTGAAGAGAGAAATTCCCTTACCTATATCCTTATCCCTGAAACCGATTATCGTCAGGTCGGAATCAATTGATCTTTCCGTAATAATCGCCTTATAATCCTGTGTTTCCTCCTGGGCTATTAAATCAATATTTTCGGATGAAATTGGGAGGTGGCCTGTTCTTATAAGGTCCAATAGTTTAGAACGCTGAGCCTCAATATTTTTTTTAGGATAAAGAGCAAATATTTTGATGATGCCTTTATTCCATTCCGGATGGCCAAGCAGGATATAGGCCAGCAGGATCATCAGGTTGGCATTTTCATAATCTTCAGATGTGATCCAAATGTGGATATCTTTTTTGTATCCAAATCCTTTGTAGGAAGTATTAAGTACGCAGATATCAAAATTAGTGGTTTTAAGCAGCTTATAGTTTCCAAGAACCTCTTCAAAATCTCCAGGATCTGTCCTGCTGAATTCCAGGAGGATCATATTGTTCCCCTTGCCTGATATTCCCTGAAGTTGGATAGTCTGGGCAATTGCCGATGTATATGAAGGACTGATGATTGTGTCCAGGTAAACTCTGCTGCGTGCCCCATGGGAAAGATTAATCAAACGAGCTAATACCTCCTTTGATTCCTGATTGGTGTTAGCATTTAGATACTCCTGTATAAAATGAATATACGTGCCAAAACCATATTTGAATGAGATCCAGCGAATCATATCAAAAGAAGATCTCCTTTTAAAACTGTCTTTGGAAATGCATATGATAAAAGGCCTCCAGCTGTTTTCATCAGTTTCTTTATCAGCACGCTGCATAAATACCTGCAGTTGCCTGCTGAGTTGGAAAACAACCCCGCGGAACAGGTTGGCCAAACCGAGTTTTTTAGTTTTCTGTGTTGTTATATATACATAAATCAATACCATGATCAGGATGGAAAGCAGGGCATAGGCCGTATTCATTTTAAACATTACCCAGAAAGACATGACTGCCCCAATAAGGGAGATATACCATCTGGATCGGAATGTTGGACGGTAAGCTGGGTCTGCAGCAAAATGTTCAAGAAAAGAAATCAGGCAAATAGCACCATAGGTTACCATAAAAAACATGGAAATGATTTCAGCCACAAAGTTTATATCACCAATAGCGATAAAGAAAAAGGCAATGATGACTGTTATCATAGAAGAATAAATAGGCTCATTTGAACCGGTACGCCCAAAACCAAGCCATTTATTGGCTTTCTCATTCGGGAAAATTTCATCCACCCCAATAGCCTGCAAAGTCCTGGGGGCTACAAGGATGGAGCCCAGGGCAGATGATAAAGCAGCAGCTCCAAGTCCAATCAGGATGATGGGCCCCCAAACCGCAATTTTTTGCATGATTAACTGGTCATTCACCAATTCCTCAGGGGATGCCGAGATACTTAATTTATAAGCTACGAAGATATATATAATCAAACCGAACAAGGTAGCCAATATAGTACCTCTTGGAATGGATTTCTTGGGATCACGTAAATCACCACTCAGCCCGAGCCCGGCGGCCAGGCCTGTGAATGCTGGAAAAACAACTGCAAAAACATAAAAGAAAGACTCCGGATTGGCTACTGTGTGTGTAAAACCAATATTCGTTGGCTCTTCCTGAGGCTGACCCAGAAAGAAAAACACAATAGAAGATAGCAGAACAGCAACCACCACATAAAGTGCTTTCATGCCAAAGTTTGCTCCCTTGGTCAGAACCAACAAAGACAACAAGGCCATGATGAACAGTGCGACTATTCTTTTTGGAATAACCAGGCCAAAATTTTCCTGTATGATGGATAAAACCGGTTCAAAGGCTTCTGCAAAAGCAATAACATAAAATGCCACAGAAATGGCCTGTGACAGGTACAGGGTGATCCCTATAGCACCCCCTACATTTAAACCGAAAGAACGGGAAATGATATAGTATGCACCACCGCCCTGGACTTTCTGGTTGGTGGCAATTTCTGCAACTGCCATTGCAGTGGGTATGGTAATAAGGTGCCCCATGAGGATGATGCCCAACACTCCTATAAAACCAACATTACCTACCGCCCAACCAAATCGTAGGAATACAATAGCACCAAGAATAGTGGATAGCGCAGTCAGGAAAACCGGCCAGGTTCCAAAATTAGCTTTTTTATATACCAGGTTCGAGCTCATTGCTGTCAGGCATTAAGAAAGCAAGATACAAAAAGGAAAGGTATAATATCCTTCACCATACCTGCCCTTATTCAAATTGAATGCTAATATCATCAATAAAAGCGGGTTCTTTACCCGGGTTCCAAACATAGACTTTTATCAGCCGATGTCCACGAGCTTCTTTGGGAATGTTGAAAAAGGTATTAAATAGAACCCATTTACCTGTTGGAGGATTAGCTTTAGATATATGGGAGTTCACCCAAATAGCCTTACCCTCCCCACCCAGTATTTCCATCACAACCTGTGCTTTAGATTCCGGATAAGGCTGGTAATAGTAAAACTCAATATTAACCCGGTTCAAACTATTGGAAGGTATCATGCTTATGGGCCGGGTGAATCCAACACTGAATGCATCATCTCTATTTATCCGGGAGGAATATCCACCCGAATGAGATTGTTCCCTCGAACAAGTACCCATCTGAAACCAGCGGACATTGCCCTCGCAATCATTAAAAAAGCTTGTTTTTTGGACTGTGTCCCGGTATTGAACTTCAGAAAATTTTGCAGGATAGAATTTTCGCAAGGAGTTGGCCACATTTTTAGCTATTATTTTGCGGCCGGTTTCATCGTAATGCTCAGTAGTCCAGTTCCTGTCGAGATAACTGGGGTCAGCTACTGCCTCAAGATTGTTAACTACGCTTACTCCCAAACGGCTATATCTTGATCCTAGAAGGAGGGCGTTATCCCTCATTATCCTAACCAGATCCGATCCGACCAATTCAGCCGCTTTTTCGGTATTTTCTGCCATCAAATTAAAAACCAGGTTCCATCCCCGCTTTTTAGCCATACTCACTATCTCATCGAAATCCTTGATTCTGGCGTTATGAAGTGTGTCAATCTCAAACCCATAGGTTCTGATATAATGCATCCCAAGAAGCCTCTTGGGTTTTTCCATTATAGAGTCGGGAAGCCCCAGAATTTCTTCAGTCCATTGATTTACGGTGATCTTATTACCTCGGTTGAAAAGAAAAAGTTCATCTTTCTTCCAGTGTTTATTGATACGATTCTCTCGCTCAGTGTCGGATTTTATATCATAGGCCTTGAAGGACAGCATGGATCTTTTAAACAGAGGAGGTCCTCTTTTTAGCAAAACCATGTTTTTAGACAGGCTGGTTTCCAATTTGGAGTCTATCCATTGGGCATTAAAAGAACGGAGGTTAAGGGTAACAATGAGAGTTTGCACTGGCTTGTCCTTAGGAATATTTTCCAAAAGGATTTTGAAATTCCCGGCATGAAGGGCCCCATGACTGATCGTTCCAAAAATCAATTCCGGATAATAGCCGGAAATCAAATCAGATATCCGGCTTGTATTCAGGTCATAATCCCCAAAAGTAAAATTTGATGATTCCCCCAGGTAAATAACCGAAGCAGAATCCGGCACATCCCGAACCAGGTTAATTATGTCGGAATGTTCCTGCAAGTTTGGCTCAAATAGGAAAAAGCGGTACAATTGGTTGGCCGCCAAAAGGAAAACCATCAAAACTACAACTCTTATAACTATTTTATTCAACTTGCTCATTCCTTTTATCAAAGTCAGAATTGAAAATAGATAAACGGAAAATTTTCAACTCCTGAGAAAACTAATATTGAGAAAACCAGCAAAAAGTAAACTCCCCAACGCATCCATACCGGCTTGTTCTCACACCATCTGTCGAAACGGGTATTGTAGAGAAGGATATCCGATATAATAAAAAAGATCAGGAAAATCCAAATTTTGAATGGTACGGTGAAAAGATCAAATACCCCTCCGTTATGCCATATAGCCTGGAAAACATCCTTGGCTTCAGCTAGTCCGGGCTTCGAAAAAATACCCATATTAGTGTAACCAGGACAAAGTTTTTTATCATCCTAAGGATATTGCCAAAACTGATCCCCTCATTATCCTTTGGAGGGAATAATTTCCCAACCCAGTATTCAATGAGGTAAATTAGCCCGTACATGGTTCCCCAGATTACAAAAGTCCAATTGGCTCCATGCCATAAGCCGCTGACCATAAAAACCACAATTATGTTCAATGCCCATCGCCTGAGCTTAACCCGGTTGCCTCCCATAGGTATATAAACATAATCACGGAACCAGGTGGATAAGGATATATGCCACCTACCCCAAAATTCAGCTATGTTTTTAGCCATATATGGGGTTTTAAAATTATCCATTATCCTTATGCCAAGTATCAGGGCACTGCCAATAGCTACAAGAGAATATCCATAGAAATCCGAATAGATCTGAAAAGAATAAAAGAAAATGGCCGTAAGTACACTCCAGCGGCTGTAATCCAAAGGGTTGGCATAAACCTGATCAACATAAACCGAAATGTTGTCTGCAATTACCATTTTTATGAATAGTCCGTACAGGATTAGTCTCAACCCGTTAGCCAGGTTGCTGTAACTGAACACCTGCCTTGTCCTGAACTGGGGCCCGAGGTTGAAAAACCGCTCGATAGGACCAGCCACCAGTTGAGGAAAGAAAGCCACATAAACGGCGAAAATCCCCAAATGCCTTTCGGCTTTTTGCTTTCCATTGTATACTTCAATGGTATAGCTCAGGGTTTGAAAGGTGTAAAAAGATATGCCCACAGGCAGCAGGAGGTCAAATGTCCGTGATTCGTAAAAAATGTTGAATTGTTCGAGAACCTCCCTGACCGAATCGTTGAAAAAATTGAAATATTTAAAGAGGAACAAGATGCCCAGATTTGTGATAATGCTGAGAACCAGATACTTCTTCCGTTTTCGTTTTTCCGTGAGCCTCGACATTCGCAAGCTGGCGAAATAATCAATTCCAGTGGAAACAAGAATAAGGATCAGGTATTCAGCTTTCCAGCACATATAAAAATAGTAACTGGATGCCAGCAGCAGTATCCAGCGGTATTTATGTGGCAGGAGATAATATACCAAAACCACTAAGGGTAAAAATACCAGGTATTGATATGTGTTAAAAAGCATCCGCTGGTTTTGAGAAAGAACAAAGAAAGTGAATTTTCACTAATTTAGAACCGTCCAATTCTCAGGAGGGAGGTCAGTAAATTTCCTCTGCCTTTTTTCAGACATCATTTATAATAATTATGGCTAAATTGCTTCATGAAAACCGGCCTTAATAATTGAAGCTAATAAGAAATTCCAAAAGGTTTTTAATTGGAAGAATAACTCACGATTTGCCTTTGAAATATTATGAATAATCCAGAAATAAACATTATTATCCCTTTGTTGAACGAAGAAGGCAACATCCCAAAACTAGTTGAAAGGCTAAAAAGTACTCTGGAAACTTTGGGTAAGTCGTGGGAAATTATTTTCGTTGATGATGGGAGCACGGATGGTTCCTATAATGCCATTCAAAATATGGCAAAAGATGAACAAAGGATTATCGGGCTTTCCCTTTCACGTAATTTTGGACAACAAATTGCCCTTATAGCGGGTATGAATGAAGCTGGAGGAGATTTGATAATCACAATGGACGCAGATCTTCAGCATCCTCCGGAATTGATCCCTGAGCTTATAAAGGTTCAGTCTGAAGGTTTTGATATTATTAACACTAAACGATTAGAACACCAAGGGACTGGCCGTTTAAAGAAATGGACCTCCAGGAGCTTTTATCATCTTCTCAATAAACTAAGTAATGTAAAACTGGAACCTGGTTTTGCCGATTTCAGGTTGTTTACCAGGAAAGCCCTGGATGCCTTCCTGGAGTTTCAGGAAAAAGACAGGTTTAACAGAGGCCTGGTTGTTTGGATGGGATTTAGACAGGGAATTGTTTCTTACATTGCTCCCCCCAGGGAAAGTGGGACGTCAAAATATAGCATCCGGAAAATGATGCGGCTCGGCCTCGACGGAATTACAGCCTTTTCAAGCCGGCCTTTGAGGATAGCTGCTTATCTTGGAATGATAACCACATTGCTTGGGTTCCTGTACCTGGTTTATGCGCTGATTACCTTCTTGAGTGGACATGCTTCTCCCGGCTGGACCTCCATGATAGGAATAATTATTTTACTCGGTGGGATACAATTGCTTTGTCTTGGCATAATCGGAGAATACATTTCAAGAATATACAACGAAACCAAAAATCGGCCGTTGTTCTTTGTGAAAGACAAAACCAGAGATTCATCAAAATAATATGAATAGAAAGTTACAGACTGGACTGGGTGCAGCCGGAACTCTTCTCCTTAGTTTAATAATTATTTACATTTATTTTTATCCGGATATAAACCATCTCAATTCCCGGATATTAATTTCAAATGAAGGTGGAGATGGACTCAAAGCTTACTACTGCTATTTATATCATATTGATCATGATTCATCATTTCTGAGTTTTGAAGGCATGAATTATCCGTATGGCGAATCAATCTTTTATACTGATAATCAGCCATTACTCAGCGAGATCATGAGAATTTCGTGTAAAGTATTTCCTGATTTATCCAATTATGCCATTGGTGTGTGGAACGCGTTGATCCTGCTTTCAATTGCTTTGGGAGCATTATCTATTTTCCTGGTTTTGGCCGAACTGGGTTTGCCTGCGGTTATGAGTATTGTAGCCGGCATAGGGATTTCCTTCCTCTCTCCTCAAATAGGCAGGTTGGGGGCACATTATTCATTGACATATATCTTTGTTATACCATTGATATTCTATCTGTTACTTAAGTTTTCAAAAAAACAATCACTTCTGTACAGCATTGGTATGGGCTGTCTCGTTTTATGGGGAGGCTTAACCCATATGTATTTTGTAGCTATGCTGGCTATGGTGATCTTGCTTTTCTGGATTTTTTTCATGACAACAAAACCAAAGGTTTTTACCAAATGGAAAACCCTGTTAATAAATGTGTTGATACAGTTAATTCTGCCAATAATCATTATTCAATTATTGGCTTACCTATCATCGGACGTAATTGACAGGGGGAAAGCCCCTTATGGGTTTTTAGTATATCTTGCCCATCCTTTTTCTGTATTCTTCCCAATCAATCGTATATATGGGGCCTTTTTCGCTGATATTATTGAAAGGAAGGGCATAGATTGGGAAGGAATATCATATATTGGCCTGATTGGAGGTATAGCCTTCCTTTTATTCATTGTAAAAAATATTTCACAGCTTATCAGGGCTAAGTTCAAAACTGCTTTCCTGTACGACAACAATTATTTCCTCACCTTCATGTTCTGGGGATCTTTCCTGACATTGCTATATTCTTTTGGGGTCCCATTCATTTTTGGTTTGGAAAATCTGGTTGACTATCTCGGCCCTATAAAACAAATCCGGAGCATTGGACGCTTTGCATGGATATTTTATTATGCAATTAACATCCTGGCTGTTTATACACTTTGGGATTTTTATAAGCGGAAGAACAGGAAATTATTTCCAGTGATTCTCATTGTTCTGTCCCTGTCGGTTTTAATTCTTGAAGCACATCTAAACTTTGAACCTAAAAAACGGAACTTCTGTAAGGAATATCCCCGATTTACTGAATACAGAAAAAATATTATCAGAAATCCACTTTTAGAGAACATCGATCCATCTGAATATCAGTCAATACTTCCTCTGCCTTACTTTCATATAGGCTCAGAAAACATATGGAAGAGGCCCGCCTGCAAAATCAAGGAAGAATCCTTCGAAATTTCTCTGCAAACAGGCCTGCCGCTTCATGCGGTTATGATGGGACGGACCTCATTATCCCAAACTTACAAATCCATGGTACTTATCTGGGAACCATCACGCGTACCGGCAATTCTCGAAGATATTCCATCTGATAAACCTATTCTTGTCCTGTCTGCCAATTGTAACCAATTGTCGAGAGGAGAAAAATTAATAATTGAAAACAGCGGGCCGATTGGACAAAATAAAGATTTCAGATTGAATAGCATAACACCGGCCAAACTTAAAAATATGGCCCGTGAACATATTCAGTCTATTTATAAATCCAAAAATCCGAAGGCGTATTTTGATGGTGAAAGATACATCATGCCTGATACATGTGGAGATTATATTTATCAGAATTACAGCAAATTAAACGATTCTCCTGGATTTGTTAGTAAGGGGACAAAAATGTTGCCTATGACAAAATTCACTGAGATCTTCCGCGACAGTTTACCTGATTTTAAACTACCTGCTGATATTTGCATTTCTTTCTGGGTTAAGGATATTAATGCTGATACCAAGCCAAGGCCCGAGATAGAAACCGCAACCATAGGGACTGACGGCAAAATCAATAAATATTTATTTGCATCTTTTGGCAGGAATTTAGCCCAGATTCATGATAACTGGGGCCTAATTGAATACCAGGTCAGAATTAATCCTGGTGAAGAACTTTCAATAGTACTTTTCGAAAATAAAAGCGATAGTGAAATTGAGATTGATGACCTGCTAATAAGAAACATTACCACAGATGTTTATGGACATCTTAAAATAGGTGACTGGATGTGTAATAACCGCTATTATCCAAAAACGTATATAAAGTAAGTAGTGAAAGATCACTATTTTTGTTGCTGTGAGTAAAATGAGATTTTATATATTAGGATGGATTCTGAGCTTGCTTTTAAGTTCACCGGTATTACTGTCTGCTCAGGAAATGAGGATCTATATGTTTGCAGGACATACATACCAGTGGTTTTCCGACGGATCAAAAGTTGATGCGCGCCTGGTTGAACTGGATAAAAGCGGGTACGATAGGATATGGCTCGGCGGTGATATATGCTCTGAGGCAATGCTGAATTATTCAACGATGGTCTATATCGATTCCCTTTTCGACATTGAAGCGCCAGGAAATCATTACGCTTTGGGAAACCATGATACCAGGAATGGCAATCTCGACTGGTATCGTGAGATCACGGGCAGGGAAACTTATTATGCCTATAACGAAAATGGGATTACCACTATTCTTATGAATACCTGTATTGTACCCAGTGATTGTGAACATCTGGATCGTCAATTCAGAATGATCGAAAATGTTTGTGATTCAATTGAAAATTCAAGCCATTTAATTCTCATAATGCATCATGCCATTTGGGATAATGTCCCAGGTTTACCCCCTCCATCCGCGTACTCTCATACCGAATTCCCCTACTGGAATGCAAATTGTTATTACCGGGAAAATAACAGTTTTACCGGAGCCATATATCCCCTGTTAAAAAATGTGAAAGAGAGAGGGATTGAAGTAATATGTATTAATGGCGACATGGGGGCCAATGGCAAAACCTTTTACCAGCAGTCTGATGATGGCATTCATTTCATGGGATGTGGGCTTGACAATAGCAGATATACTGATCCTTATGAGTTGGCTCTCCAGCCAAAAGACCGTCTGCTTATTTTTGAGCACGATATTGAAAATCGCAAGCTAAGCTGGTCGTTCCAGGATCTGGATTCACTTCTGGAACTTCAAAGGTGAATTCCTGGTTAACGTGTCATGAATTTGCCAGTAAGGCTTTTGCCCTTATAAATAATCTGATATAAATAAAGTCCCTGAGTTAATTTCCCTACATCCAGCTGAACTTTTTTCTCATCCTGGTATTCATTGCTTACCAGTAACTGTCCAGATACTGAATATACAAGAAGTTTGAAGCCGCCAGGTGGGGGAGGGCTCATCCACTCAATAGATGCCTGGCCGGATACCGGATTCGGGAAGAATAAAACAGCATCAGTTTCCATTACCTGGGGTGGCTCGCCCAGGCCCACAATATGGCCGTGATTATCAAGCCTTACAACATAAATATCAGTCTGCTTACTCTCAATATTTTCAATATCGCCAACTATTACGCATCCGGAGTCGGCCAGGCAAACCAGGTCATGACCATAATCTGACCCAGGACCCCCGATGGATTGCTCCCAAAGGACTTCACCTTCCGGATCAGTCTTCACTACAAATATGTCAGGCCCGTGTTCATTTCCGGGAAGCTGCTTCGTACCGAGTAAATACAAATTTCCTGCCGGATCCATATTGATAGCTTCCCCATACTCAAAATCTTCTCCTCCATAAGTTTTATCCCATAATTTTTCTCCTGAATGGTCCACCTTTACCAGGTACATGTCAAAACTGCCTGATCCCTTGCTTTGAGTTGACCCAAATAATAATAACCCGCCATCATCAGAATAAATCATGTCCTTACCCCAATCATGGAGCATACCTCCCAGATAATTTCTGGAAATTTCTGTCCCATTCTGATCAGTTTTTATTAAAAGCATATCTGCATCAGGATTCATATAGTCAGCCCGGGCCGGATTAAAAAATCCACCGGCACTACCTAATAGCCAAAAATCTCCTGTGGCATCAGGGAGTACAGAAAATCCATAATCCAGGAATTCTGTACCATAATTTTTTTCCCAGATCTTATTTCCATCCAAATCTGTACGAACAAGATAAAAATTACCCCGGGTTGTTCCTGGCTGTGAGCTCGTATATCCAATAGCAATAAATCCGTCATCAAGGCTCTTAACACTAAACCCCTGGTCGGTATGATACCCTCCGTAATACTGTTCCCAGATTTTCTCTCCGGATTTATCAACCTTCATAAGGAACATATCCTCCCTGCCAAATCCCCCGTCCCATACTTCTCCAAGAATTATATAATTGCCATCCAGACTTTGATCGACCCATCTGGATCTTGCATGATGGTCCCAGTGGTATGTCTTTTGGAACAAAACCTGACCCTCAAGATCCACTTTTACCAGAATCATGTCATCTCCTCCATTTCCATATGATCTGGTGGTCCCGCTAATAATAAGATCACCCTCCCTGTCAAGAATTATGCTGGCACCTATATCCTTCTTGGCACCGCCAATTATTAGCCCCTGGTTCTCCTGGCTTTGTAGTATACCAGGGCAGCTAAGCATAATAATCAATGCCATCAATATGGAGATTCTGAAAGTTTTTGGAATGGAATATTTAGTGATCATATTAAAGCAAAGATATATAATTAGAAGATTCGGTATATGAATATTCTATGGGTAATAATGCCATTTCCGGGGTATAAAATGCTGTAAAAACACTATTTTTGCACTTATTGCTAATAAAGCAGGTCATATCACACTTAGAGCAAATGTATCGTATTGGCTTATTGGTTCTTCTTTCATTGTTGATTGGTCAATGCACAACTGACTTTAGGTCAGGGAATTACGGCGTGTACACCGACAATTTAGAATCCTTGAAAGAAAAGGATAACAAGATAACCGGAAGGGATGATAAATTCAGGGTCGGAGATTTGCCACAGGTGCAAAGAGATACCACCAGATCAGGTAAAATTGCACTTCGGCTCAACCCGGAATTTCCCTACGGCCTTAATTATCCCCTCCCTAATGTGCGTACAGATGAATATGTAGAGGCCAGCATTTGGTATACCGGCCCAGGCCAGGTAGTTTTAGTAGCCTCCCATAAAGATGCAAAATATTTTTACCGAAAAAGTTTATCAACTGAATCTGACGGAAAAGATTGGAAAGAGCTGCGATTATCTGTGTCTGTTCCTCCTAACATGAATAAGAAAGATCTGAACATCTATTTATGGAATCCCGGTCAACTCCCTGTTTATGTTGACGATTTTAAAGTTACTTACCAAAAATTCAAATCCTATCCTTCTTTTAAAACTGACGAGAACTTGCATTTGCTGATTGACACCGTCGACATGATAAGGCTTGAACAAAAACGTGACGAAGCTTTTGCCAATGGGATCCTCGAGACGGAAGATGAAGATTTTGTTTCGGGGATCTTATACTACAAGGATTCAATTATGCCTATTGATATTAGATTAAAAGGGGATTGGCTGGATCACCTGGAAAGCAGGAAATGGTCGTTTCGGATAAAAATGAAAAAACAGAATACCTGGAAGAATCTCAGGTCATTTTCAATACACACACCCCTTGCCCGGGATTTCCTGAATGAGTATGTCGCCCACAAACTTTACAGGGAATCTGACCTGCTGGCCCCCCGTTACGGATTTGTTCCCGTGACATTGAATGGCACCAGCCTGGGCATATATGCATGGGAAGAGCATTTTGAGAAACAACTCATCGAGGCTATGAACCGAAGGGAAGGGCCGATCCTCAAATTTGAAGAGGGTTCATTCTGGCTGAGCCAAAAAGTATTCAAACAGGACACACAGTATTTTGAACTTCCTTTTCTTGAGTCTGCGGATATTATTCCTTTCAAACTTAACAGGACATTAGGGGATGCAACACTTAAAAATTCCTTCCTTATCGGGCAAAACCTTATGTATCAATATCGCCTTGGTTTGAGGCAGGTTTCGGAAATTTTTAATTTGGAGAAACTGGCAGGCTATTATGCCATGATGGACCTGACACGGGGATTTCATGGCATTGCCTGGCACAACCAGCGTTACTATTATAATCCTGTATTGTGTCGTCTTGAACCAATATTTTTCGATGCTTATACCGCAGCTGGGGTATTTAACCCCGAAAAAAATGCTATTTCCGGGATGTTTACTTTCGACCCAAACGCGGAGAAAAGGTTTGAGAATCTTTTTGGGGTAAAGATGTTTCAGGATACATTGTTCCTGGAAGAATACATCAGATGTCTGGATGAGATCACTGATCCCGTGTGGATAAACAACTTCTTACAGGAGGAGGAGGAACAGATTAGAGGGTTCGAGAAGTTAATTCAAGTAGAATTCAGAGATTATCACTACGACAGAGGATTCCTTTTGGAAAACGCCAGGAAGATACGACTGGAATTACCTTATTATAAAGAGATGGTTTCTGCAAATCCCGACTATGCCGATTTTGATCCCGACAAGATTAGATATCTGAATTACACTAAGCGCTATGATCCTCGTTTCCCGGAATTTTATGTCAATGCTTACTTGCAGGATTCTTCTGAAAATGAATACCATATTAAGCTGGATAATGTTTACCCGCTGGATATTGAACTGCTGGGATACGGAACATCCAAACGGCTTATGGAAAATAGCTTTGAGGTTCCACAGACTGTGAGTGGTTTAGATATTGTCCTTCCCGTTTCAGCCCAGTTAGATATTCCAATTGGCAAAAATTATATCTTCTTCAAAGTTCAAGGCTTCAATGAGCGGTTTGCAATAATGGTTATGAATTATCCTGCCGCAAGCGATTTTACTCCTGAGCAGGAATTGTTCGCCTCGGCTGGTATCCCTGATTTGTCCTTTGTTACATCTGAAGGGAACGAAATTGTATTTAACCCAGGGCAGCATATTATTAAAAAGCCTATTATTATTCCTGCCGGCTTTCTGGTCAGATTTAATCCTGGTTGTAAGCTGGATTTTACCTCTGGCAGTTTTTTTATTTCAAGGTCACCTGTCAAAATGGATGGAACTCAGCAGGACCCGGTAATTATTCTGTCCAGCGATAAGTCTTCAAATGGTTTTACAGTTTTACAAGCCGAAGTGACTTGCATCTTAAAAAATGTTAAGTTCGAAGGACTAAATACCCTCAATTATAAAGGATGGACCTTGACTGGAGCAGTAAATTTCTATGAAAGCAATGTGGAAATTGATGCAGTTGATTTTAGCTCCAATGTGTGCGAGGATGCCCTGAATATTATCCGGTCGGAATTCAGTGTTATCAATTCTTCATTCACAAGCACTTTTGCCGATGCTTTTGATTCGGATTTTTGCAAGGGTATAGTCAGGAATGTTAGTTTTGAAAATATTGGGAACGATGCTATTGATTTTAGCGGGTCGATTGTTAAAATAACTGATTGTAAGATCATAAACCCGGGTGATAAAGGGGTAAGTGCAGGAGAGGGATCAAATCTTACGGTCTTGAATACGATGGTTAGCGGCGCAAATATCGGATATGCCTCAAAGGATAACTCCATACTAATCCTGGAAAATTGTAATGTAGCGGACGCTAATTATGGATTGGCCGCTTACCAGAAGAAACCTGAATACGGGCCTGGGAACATTAAAACCAACGGATTTAAGGCCCAGGGGGTTAATACCTTATATCTTATTGAAAAATTTTCAAAACTCAGCCTTAACGGAACAATAGTCACCGGAGAAGCAACCAAGGTGGCAGATCTGTTCTACTAGATAAATGCTATAATTACTTATTTTTGCGATTATTTTAATAAAGACTACTATGCAAACAACAGATAAATGGGGCCAATTTCAAAAGTTTCTGATCACTGAAAGTGCAAACATCTCCATTCCGGATTTTCTCATCAATGCTGCTATCCTGGTAGTACTAGGATTGCTGCTGGAATTTACATACAGGAAATGCGGCAGGAGTTTGTCCAATCGAAAAGGTTTTGCCTCAAATTTTATTCTTCTGGCTTTTACAACCATGATAATCATTGCGACAGTAAAATCCAGTCTGGCCTTATCGTTGGGATTGGTGGGAGCATTGTCCATCGTGCGCTTCAGAGCAGCCATTAAGGAACCGGAAGAATTAGTATATCTTTTCCTGGCTATTTCACTTGGTGTGGTTTTAGGAGCTAATCAGCGCATGATAGCATTGTTGGGTTTGGGGATTGCCTTCCTATTGATTTGGGCAAGGTTCTTTTTTGCCAAACCCTTGGTAAGTCATAACCTATTTTTAACAGTAAGCTCAAAGGATTCTGAAAGCCTTCAACTGGAATCTATACTTAAGGAAGTGAATTTGGCTTTTGGCACAGCCCAGCTTAAGCGCTTCGATGAGGCAAAAGACGGGATTGAAGCTTCATTTCTGATTGAAGTGCATGACGCTATGAAATTGCAGGAATGTAAAAATAATCTTCAAAAGATTTCCCCGGATGTCAGAGTGTCTTTTATTGATAATTCACAGATCTGATATTATTCAACAGGATGCAAGAAGGTAGGTATTCAGAATACCGGTTCGAAAGAAAGTTCGTAACAAACCAGTTTGATGAACATGGCCTGGCACACCTGATTCGTTTTCATCCCGCTTTTTTTCGAGAGATCTTTTGGGAGCGACAGGTCAACAATATTTATTTTGATACTCCAGCCCTGCAATATTTTTACGATAACGTTGTGGGTAAGAGTGAGAGAAGAAAAGTACGTATAAGATGGTATGGCCAATCAGAAGGGTATATTGAAAAGCCTGTCATCGAATTTAAAATTAAATCCGGAACCCTGGGCAGAAAAACCAATTTTGATCTGGCTCCTATTGACCTGGATGGAGAATTAGGACTTGATTATTTTCAGAACCTCTTTAAGGTATCCGGCTTACCGGAATATGTTCTTGAGGAGCTTAATGGCCTTAAACCAAGTTTATTAAATAATTATAGACGGCGATATTATCGTTCGGCCGACCATAAATTCCGCTTCACTATCGATTTCGATCTGAAGTATTTTGATTTTTCCCAGAATACGCTATCCCTGAGATCGGGTAAAAGAGATCTTCAAAATACAATCCTGGAATTAAAATATCATCAGGATGACGATGAGGAGGCCAAAGAAGTGTCACAGTATATACCTTTTAGGCTTAGCAAGAGTTCAAAATATGTTAATGGGATTGCAATAATCAGAAATAACCTTGCAGTATGATTACCTATCCCCCGGCCCCTTTCCTGAAAACAGGGGATGGGTAATGATGGGGGATGCGCCTTACCCCGATATTGGAGCTGCATACAACTGAACATCCTGCCCTGTAATAATATTCGAACACAATATCACCAAACGCTCCATTACATTACGTAATTCCCGGATATTACCGGTCCAATTAACTTTTTGGAGTTCATCAATAGCATCCTTAGTGATCTGCTTCTCCGGAAGCCCCATTTCTGCGCAAATCTCCTTGATAAAATGGCCTACCAATTCAGGGATGTCGTCTTTCCGTTCGTTCAGAGATGGTACCTTAATCAGGATAACACTAATCCGATGGTAAAGGTCCTCCCGGAATTTCTTGTACTCAATCTCCTCTCTCATATTCTTATTTGTGGCGGCAATAATGCGCACATCAACATAGATGTCCTTATCTCCTCCAACGCGCGTAATCTTGTTTTCCTGCAGTGCCCGCAAAACTTTAGCCTGGGCTGACAGGCTCATATCTCCGATTTCGTCCAGGAATAATGTGCCACCGTTTGCTTGCTCAAATTTACCCTTCCTCTGTTTATGAGCTGAGGTGAAGGACCCTTTTTCGTGCCCAAACAATTCACTCTCGATAAGCTCGGCTGGGATGGCTGCACAGTTCACTTCAATAAAAGGCATGGCAGAACGTTGGCTTTTTTCATGTAACTGTCGTGCAACCAGTTCTTTGCCTGTGCCATTCCCTCCGGTAATAAGTACTTTTGCATCGGTAGGGGCAACACGGTTGATCATTTCCCTGACCTTACCCATTGTTGATGATTCCCCAACCATCCTGTATTTCTGGCTAACCCGCTTTTTTAAGGCACGAGTTTCTGTTATCAGGTTGGTCTTATCCATTGCATTTCTCAGAGTAATCAGCAAACGATTCAGATCCAAAGGCTTTTCGATGAAATCATATGCACCCTTTTTGATCGCTTCAACAGCAGTATCAACCGTTCCATGTCCTGTGATCATTATAACCTGGGCATCGATCAATGAATTCCTGATCTGATCAAGTACTTCCATCCCGTCAATACCTGGCATCTTGATGTCGCAAAGCACGATGTCATAGTTTTTATCTTTAACCATCTCCAATCCAACATGACCATCTTCAGCCAGATCCACTTCATGCTTCTCATACTCCAAAACTTCTTTTAAAGTATTTCGGATTGCCCGCTCATCATCTATCACTAATATGCTTGCCATTATTCGTTACGCCTTAGTTCTTGTATTTTATCCATTTCCAAAGTTCCGCGTAACTAACCTTTTTCCCATACATCAGAATACCAGTTTTGTAAATTTTGCCAGCCAGCCATATGGTGCCTATGAAGCTGAGTATTAGAAGTGAAGCTGATAAAATCAGTTCCCAGGCTGGGACGCCAAAAGGTAAGCGGGCCATCATAACGATGGGGGAGGTTAGTGGAATAATGGAGAACCAGAATGCCAGTGGAGCTCCGGGAGCCTGAATGGCATTAGTCATTACCAATATTCCAAGAATTATTGGGATTGTGATGGGAAGCATAAATTGCTGTGTGTCGGTTTCATTATCAACCGCTGACCCTACCGCAGCAAAAAGTGATGAATACAGCAGGTACCCCCCCAGGAAGTAGAAAAGAAAAGCTCCAATAATGAGAGTAAAATTAACGCTATCCAGCTTACTTAAAATTTCGGTAAAGATCTCCTGCCCCTTGCTGGCTAATTCCTGTGGAGAACTTTCCCCAATCTGCTGATCCATAACGCTGGAAACCTGCGGCATCGCCTGGGCGGTATCACCAACAATGAGCCCTTTCGCTGCGAACATCAGCCCGGCAGTTAACAGGATCCATAACAGAAACTGGGTCAGGCCAACAAGACCAATACCTATAACTTTACCCATCATCAATTGAAAAGGTTTTACTGATGATATAATTACTTCGACAATCCTGCTGGTTTTCTCTTCAATAACACCGCGCATAACCATGGCACCAAACATGAAAACAAACATGTAGATGGCGAATCCGCAAATATATCCTATCACTGTAGCCAAACCTGCTGAACTGGATTTTTCCTCCCCAGAACTAGTCCATTGAAGAGTTTCAACATTTATGTTCGTCCTAATCCTCTTTAAAATGTCCTGTGGAACATTTTCGTTTTTTAATTTGACATTCTTAATAAAGGAGTTCAACTCATTGGAAATTTTCTCACTCACCCCGAGAGTTGTTTGCTGATCGGAGTATAGCATTACTTTCTCTGCGTTAAGCACATTTGAGGGGATATAGAGAATTGCATAATATCCTGATGAAGGAAATGACTCCTTCAAGGATTCAATATTTGTATCGCTGATATATTCAAATTTCAAATATTCACTTCCGGTAAGAACTTCATCGAGGATATTGGTTTCATCCACAACAGCGATGATCTTTTTCTCAGTGTCCTCCTTCATCGCTAAATATCCGGGGACAACTAGTAAGGCCGCGAAAAGAATGGGCCCCAGGATTGACATTATGATAAAAGACTTCTTTCTTACCCTGGAAAGGTACTCTCTTTGTATGATCAATCCGATTTTATTCATGCCGGCTGAATTTTCTGATGAGACTTTTTATTCTCGATATTAGAACCTTCCACTACCCTTATAAAAATATCGTTCATGCTGGGAATTACCTCTTGAAAGGCCAGGATATCCACTACCGGGTTGATCCTGCTGATCAATTCACGGGCTACCAGCCCATTGATGTGCTTAATGGTCACCCTTTGCTGATCTCCCGAATGGGGTTCCTCGATAATATCGAAAGATGTATCCAGTGCTAAATGGATACTAGTAACATCACCCTTAAATGTAAGGCTGTAAGTGTCTGGCTTAAACCTGTTTCGAATCTCGTTGATTTGCCCGCCCAGAATTGTTTTCCCATTATTTATCAAGGCGATATGGTCACATAGTTCTTCAACGGATGCCATGTTATGTGTGGAAAAAATAATGGTGGCACCTTTTTTCTGAAGTTCAAGAATTTCTTCTTTGATCAGATTAGCATTGATTGGGTCGAAGCCGGAAAAAGGTTCATCAAATATCAGCAAACTGGGTTCATGGAGTACGGTAATAATGAATTGTACTTTTTGCTGCATCCCTTTAGAAAGTTCTTCCACTTTCTTATCCCACCATGCCTGGATCTCAAACTTTTCGAACCAGTATTTAAGCTTTCGAAGACCATCCTGTTTGCTGACTCCTTTCAACTGCACAAGGTAAAGCGCCTGCTCCCCTATTTTCATCTTCTTATAAAGTCCGCGTTCCTCCGGCAAGTAGCCGATCCGCCTTACATCCTCTCCCCTTAACACCTTGCCATTAAGGTATACAACTCCTGAATCAGGCGCCGTAATTTGGTTAATTATCCGTATAAGTGTGGTTTTCCCTGCACCATTTGGTCCCAGTAGCCCAAAAATACTTTTTTCCGGAACAGCAATGGTCACATCATCAAGCGCCAGGTGGTTGGAGAATCGTTTAACAACATTATTAGCATTGAAGAAGTCCATCCAGAGGGGTAGTTTTTAGTTAATTACATACAAATTTATTCAAATATATCTCTCATCCGCTTAAAGAAGCCCCGTTCTGCTGCGCTGGGAGCAGGTATGAAATTTGTCGTACCCTTAAAGGTCTCCATCACCTTCTTTTCATCCCGGTTAAGACTTTTGGGTACCCAAACATTTATCTTGACCAGCAAATCACCTCTGCCATAGCCGTTGACCTCAGGTATACCTTTCCCTTTTAGTCTGAGAATTTTACCAGGCTGGGTTCCAGCCTCCACCCTGACTTTAACTCTACCATCTACAGTGGGGATTTCTACAGGAGCTCCCAGAACTGCTTCTGGAAATGAGATGAAAAGATTATATAAGAGATCATTCCCATCACGAACCAGATCAGGATGTTCAATTTCCTGAATAGCAACCAGGAGGTCACCATTAATACCACCTCTACGGGCTGCATTCCCTTTGCCACCAACAGAAAGCTGCATGCCATCAACAACCCCGGCCGGAATATTAAGAGAGATGATCTCCTCATCTTTGACAACCCCTTCCCCGTAGCAGGCAGTGCATTTTTGAGTGATAATTTTCCCTTCTCCTGCACAGCTAGGGCAGACTCCGGTAGTTTGCATCTGCCCCAGGAAGGTGTTGCTGATACGGGTCACCTGACCCGCTCCTTTACATGTGGAACAGGTTGAATAAGATGAACCATGTGCTGCACCCAAACCATTACACTCCTTACAGGCTACATGTTTTTTTACCTTGATTTTTTTCTCTGTGCCTTTGACAATCTCATCCAAAGTCAGTTTTACCTTGACTCTGAGGTTTGATCCACGGTTAACCTGATGGCCCCTTCCAGAACGGCCGGATCTTCCAAACCCGCCAAAACCAAAATCTCCAAAAATATCGCCGAAAGAAGAGAATATATCTTCAATATTCATACCCCCCGCACCAAATCCAGAACTTCCAGCTCCCCCAAGTCCGGCGTGTCCGAATTGATCATATTTCGCCTTCTTTTCTGGATTAGATAAAACCTGGTAAGCTTCTGCAGCAGCTTTGAAACTTTCCTCAGCCTCCTTATTTCCTGGGTTTTTATCAGGATGGAATTTCAGCGCTTGCTGGCGGTAGGCTTTTTTAATTTCTTCCGCTGTTGCAGTTTTTGCTACTTCTAATATTTCGTAATAGTCACGTTTTCCCATAATCTCTCATTAAGCAATCGGCTCAGAACTTATTCTCCAACAATAACTTTTGCAAACCGTACCACCTTGCCGTGCAGGTAATAACCTCTTTCAATGACATCCACTACTTTCCCTTTGAGCTCAGGATCTGAAGCTGGGATTTTAGTAATAGCCTCATGAACATCGGTGTCAAAATCAGCCATCATAGAATCAACTTCTTGAACTCCATTCTGAGTCAGAAACTCCTGGAATTTTCCGTAGATCAGTTCCATCCCTTCCTTCAGGGCTTCTGAATCCTTGGCCTCACGTATTGATACCATTGCTCTTTCAAGGTTATCTATTATGGGAAGCAAATTAAGAATAACCTGTTCCCCACCAGTTTTCACCAGTTCCATTTTCTCCCGGAGTGTACGCTTTCGGTAATTATCGAACTCAGCAGTTAATCGTAGGTACCTGTCCTGCATCTCAGCAAGGGCATGCTGGCTTTCTGCAAGTCTCTTTTTTGCCTTTGCCTGGCTTGAACCTGCACCTTTATTCCTGCTCAAGGGTGATTCTCCTTTTTCTGTGCTTTTTGCTTCTTTTTTCTGAGTAATATCCTGGATTTCATCATGGTTTTGATCGACTTCCTCCGTAACGTTTCCCTGTTTCTCCGTTGCTTCCATTATCTAATAATTATTCATCATCAACATATAAAAAAATTCCCATCGGCAACAACAAAATATCTGCCAATCCTGGCTGCCGGACAATTTGGCATACCCTTACTTAAATACGTGTTATTTTGGCTCCAATACGATTCAGCCTTGTGTCAATGAATTGGTAACCCCGGTCGATCTGCTCCACATTGTGAATAATACTGCTTCCTTCGGCACTCAGAGCGGCTATGAGCAGGGCCACTCCCGCCCGGATATCGGGAGATGACATGGTGGTACCACGAAGGGAATATTGACGGTCGAGCCCGATTACCGTTGCCCGGTGGGGATCACATAAAATTATCTGGGCACCCATATCAATTAGCTTGTCTACAAAGAAAAGACGACTCTCAAACATCTTCTGGTGAATCAAAACAGAACCGGCAGCCTGTGTAGCAACCACCAAAAAGACCGACAATAGGTCTGGAGTGAGCCCTGGCCAGGGTGCATCGGAAATACTCATAATCGATCCATCCATGAAGGTCTCAATTTTGTAATGGTCATGGGCGGGAACATGAATGCCATCTGCATGTTTTTCCAGGTGAATTCCCAGCCTTTCAAATGATCTTGGGATAATACCTAACTGATCAATGGATGCGGGACGAATGGTGATAGCGGAACCGGTTAAGGCAGCTAATCCTATAAAACTGCCAATTTCAATCATATCAGGCAGAATCGTATGGGTTGTTCCAAGTAATTCCTGAACACCTTCGATCAGAAGCAGATTAGACCCAAGTCCTTTGATGTACGCTCCCATGCTGATCAGCATTTTGCATAATTGTTGAACATAGGGCTCGCAGGCTGCATTATAAATACTGGTTTTTCCGGGAGTGAGAACGGCCAGCATCACAAGGTTGGCAGTGCCTGTAACAGAAGCTTCCTCCATTAGCATTTCTGCACCCTTAAGTTTTACCGCTTTTAAAACATAACTACCCTTAACAGGTTGATATATAATTTCGACACCCAGCTTAGAAAACCCATTAAAGTGTGTGTCGAGCCTGCGTCTCCCAATCTTATCCCCGCCTGGTTGGGGCATAACTGCATGTCCCAGCCTGGCAAGTAAAGGACCCATGATCATTACCGATCCTCTAAGGCGGGTGGCCTGTTCTTTGAATTCATCGCTTTCCAAAAATTCCGGACTAATGTTCTCAGCCCTAAAACTCCAGCTACCAGAGCCCATTTCCTTAACTTCAACGCCTATTATCTCCAATAGCTTAATAAGGTTCCGAACATCGCTGATTTCAGGAATATTGTGAACAATCACTTCCTTCGGAGTCAGGAGTACAGCAGAAATAATTTGCAGAGCCTCATTCTTTGCCCCTTGTGGGTTTAATTCACCTGAAAGTTTTCTGCCGCCTTCAATTTTGAAAGTAGCCATGTTTTATTTTTTGACTTTTATCTCCCTCCGTTTTTCGAGTGATGAGTTTTAGCCTTTTTCTTTTTTGGGGGACGGCTTTCTTTGGGATCAACCAGGCTAACTCCCTCCTTAACACTCAAACGGCCTTCGGATAGTTTCTTTATGGCTTTGAAAATAACATCGTCGGCAACACCCTCCTTGTTCCAGGTGATATGAGATATTTTCATATGATTAGTTATGAACCGTACAAAGTCATCCTTCATATCCCCTTCCTCCATTTCAAGAGCCTTTTGAATGAGCCTCTCCACAATCCCTCCATAATGCTTAAAGCGGATCTGGCTTGAAGGATAGGGTAAGGAATCCGGTTTCTTTTCAAAATGTTCTTTTTCAGGCACCTCGAAAGGCGCATCAATATCCAGTTTAAAATCAGCGATAAAGTGAAGGTGATCCCATAATTTGTGTTTGAAATCACGGTTCTCTTTTAAATTTGGATTAAGATTCCCCATTACCTGAATAATCGTATTGGCGGCCAGATTACGACTTTCCTTGTCTTTTAAGGTGATGGCGTGGTTAACCATTTTCTGAATATTTCTGCCATATTCAGGCAGTATCAGTTTCTCTCTTTGTGTATTATAATCCATAAATGACATATGTTTAAAAGATACCCTGGAGGGACCTTTGAACTCTATAACGAGCGAAAGACTCGGTTGGTACCTGGTGCAAATATACGGGTTTTACATCAAACTTTAGTGCTTCAGGATCTTGAGCCTGGCAAATTTTAATAAAAGTTGTTTCTGACCAGAGGTTTTAAAGAACACTACAGCTTTTCTGTTGGGCTCAAAACCCTCAATCTGAATTATCTTTCCCTCTCCAAACCTGGCATGTTTTACCAGCATTCCAGATTGGATTTTGGATGGTTCATCGGCATCAAAATTTTCCATAGGAGGCGCTGGAGAGGCTTTGCGATTAGCATCTCGTATTTTTGTTAAATTTTCTTTCCCAGGCATGGTGGTAGAAGGTGTTTGTCTTCTTGATGAAATCTTATTGGCTATCGGTTCATACCTTTCGTTCTGCTCGATGTATTGAGAATCAATTTCACGGAGAAACCTGCTTCTTCTTGAGCTAACAAGATTACCCCACTTATAACGGGTTTCTGCATGTGTAATAAAAACCAGTTTCATGGCACGGGTTATGGCAACGTAAAAAAGCCGCCTTTCTTCCTCCAATTCCTGGGCAGATGAAACCGAAAACTGATTGGGGAACAATTCCTCTTCCAGTCCGGCAACAAATACAAAGGGGAATTCCAGTCCCTTTGCCGCATGAATAGTCATGAGGCTCACCCTGTTCCGGTCCTCCTTATTATTGTCGGTATCCTGGTCGGTTAGCAAGGCTATATTTTCGATATATTCAGACAGAATGACCTGAGCAGGAGATTCTGTTTTTTTTAATTCAATAAATTCCCTGATACTGTTGAGTAATTCCTGAATGTTTTCAGCTTTACTTAGGTTCTCAGCTGTTCTTTCATAACTAAATTCCTTAATTATCCCTGATCGTGTGAGAATATCCATAGCCAGGTCATAAGCATCCTCCTGATCCTGCCTTTGCCTGAAAGTTTCCATGGTGCTATGAAATAAATGCAGCTTTTCAAGTGTTCCCTTGTTAAATGAAGGAACTAGATTTGATGAGTCCTCTATGGCATCCCACAAGGAGATACCACTGGAGAAAGCCACCTCCGATAATTTGTCAATGCTGGTTTTACCAATTCCCCGCATTGGGAAATTTATGATTCTTCTCAGAGATTCATCATCCCTGGGATTAATGGCGAGCCTGAAATAGGCAAGCGAATCTTTAATCTCCTTTCTCTGATAAAAGGAAATACTGCCATAAACCCGATAGGGAATATTTTGTTTTCGACAAGCCTCCTCCAAAATCCGGGATTGAGCATTTGTTCGGTATAAAACGGCAAAATCCCTGAACATTGCCCTATCCTGTAAGTGGATTTCAAGAATCTTACCAGAGATAATAAACCCTTCTTCCCGGTCGGTTTTTGCCTCAACAACCTGTATTTTTTTTCCTGGTTCCTGAGCCGACCAGACTTTTTTTGGAATCCGTCCGTGATTATTTGATATAAGGCTGTTGGCAGCGTCAACTATGTTTTGTGTCGATCGGTAATTCTGCTCAAGTTTGAATAATTTGTAGTCGGGGTAATCAATTCTGAAGTTCAGTATATTTTCTATTTTCGCTCCGCGGAAAGAATAAATTGATTGGGAATCATCTCCCACAACACAAATGTTCTGATTCTTTGAGGCCAGCTTTTTCACGATTAAATATTGGGCATAATTAGTGTCTTGGTATTCGTCAACCAGAACATATTCAAAGATTCCCAAATACTTTTCGAGAATGTCAGGGTGATCTCTTAAAAGGATATTAGTGTTCACTAGCAAATCATCAAAATCCATTACCCCGGATGATTTGCACCGTTGTGCATAGTTCTTATATATCTGGCCTGTCTCCTGTTTTCTTGCCGACTTGTCCTGTAGCTGGATGTCATTTGAAGCCATGTATTGGTCTGCTGTGATTAAATTGTTTTTGGCAGAAGAGATTCTTCTGAAAATCTCGGCAGGTTTATAAGTTTGGTCTTCCAGCTTAAGGTCCTTGATAATGGTGCGGATCATGCTTTTTGAATCATCCGTGTCATAAATGGTGAAATTTTTAGGAAAACCTATTGCATCAGCTTCTCTTCTTAATATGCGTGCAAACAATGAGTGGAATGTCCCCATCCATAATTCTCTGGCAATATTTTCATCCGTTAGCTTAGTTATCCTCTCCTTCATTTCCTTTGCAGCCTTATTTGTAAAAGTTAGGGCAAGGATATGATAAGCAGATACCCCTTGTGATAAAAGGTAGGCAATCCGGTAGGTCAAAACCCGTGTTTTACCAGAACCCGCTCCGGCAATGATCAGGCTGGGGCCTGCGGTGGTAGTGACCGCTTCACGTTGAACGGGATTCAGGTCATTAAGAAAATCAATCAATTTATTATCTCCTGCAAAATCAAATTAGAAACTGTACGTTATTTTCATAGCCCTATTAAAACACGGGACAAAAATAATAATATGAAGGGGAAAGCCACGGGGATATTCATATTCCTCGATTATTTACTAATATTGTACCCTGAAAGTTTTTGATCAAAAGCATCTTAAGTGAATGAAACGGAATAGCTTAAATTATAGTGCAATTATTTTTCTGGTAATGATCTGTGGTTTCATGCCGGGAAATCTTTTGGCCCAGGAAGGTGAATACACAATAAGTATCAAGCAGCCTGCGAAGGATACTATTTATTCTTGTCCGGGTACTAATGTAATATTCATAGCCGAGGGACACAATACCGATGGCTCAGCCTTTGATAATAACCAGGTTACTTTTACATGGGAATTTGGATACCAGGGACCCACTGCTGTTGGATCCACAATTGCACATGCCTTCGAGGAAGGAGGCCACTTTCTGGTCAGAATAATCGTTAAAAGCCTCATCGAAAATCCTGCTCAGAATATTCCAGAGGTACATGTCTTTGTCGGTATGCCCCCTTTCTTTTCAGGAACCAGATCGGACCAAACATCCATATGTTCTGGAGATGAAATCACATTAACCGGTTTTGTTACCCCAAATCCATGGAAAGGAGATGAATATGAGTTTGAAAATACATATGACCAGGCAGCTTATACATGGTCGGGACCAATGATCCTGTCGGACAGAAATGGTATTGCAAGGTCAAAACCTCCTCTTGATGAGGGACATCAGAAGTATATCTTCAGAGTGGAAGATGATTTTGGATGTTTCCATGATACTACCCTTTTGATATATGGGCTCTATGCTGAATATTCCTTTGACCCCTTGAGCGGAGAGGCTCCCCTGGAAGTAGAATTTACTCCTAAGGATGTTGACAATGGTGGATCCAGTTCGCAGGTCAGCTATTTATGGGAGGCTTATGAAATCACAGATCCCGACATGGTGTTAAGTTCTACCGAGAATAAATTAATTTTTGAACGTCCTGGTGAATACACCACTTGGATGACAGCTAATTATGATCAATGCACATATAGATTTGATGTTACCGATAAATTGGTTCGGGTAGATTCCTCCCTTCTGGAAATCCCAAATGTCTTTACACCCAATGAAGATGGTTTAAATGATTTTTTTCAGGTGAAATCACTCTCATTAAAAAGCTTCAATGGCAGGATCTTTAACCGATGGGGTAAACTGGTATTTGAGTGGACCGATTGGAAAAACCTGGATGCTGGATGGAATGGAACAAACCAGGGTACAGGAGGAGAATCCCCTTCAGGGACTTATTATTATGTTATTGAAGCCCGGGGCTGGGATTGGGATTATATAACTGACGATTATAAAGAATATAAGGATACCAGGAAAAATAAAGATAACAGGCTTTATACTGGATTTGTTACCCTTCTCAGATAAAAAAAGGGATCCGCGCCAGGACCCCTTAAAAAGTTTAAAAGTTTAATGGTTTAGTGAAAACCCAAACCCCAAAACCCTAAGTCATTAATAATTAATAATTTATAATTAACTATTAACCATTTACCATTAACCATTAACTAATCTTCATCTTGTTCGGCTTCATATGCAGCCTGAAGCTTATCCTGAATATCCGGTGGTACCAGAGAATACTCATTGAACTTCATGGTGTAACTGGCACGCCCATTGGTCAAGGAGCTCAGTGATGTTGAATATTTATTCATTTCAGCCAATGGGACCTTTGCTTTTAATACTTCATAACGCCCTTGTGAGCTCATGCCCAGGATCATTGCCCGGCGTCCCTGCAGGTCGCCCATCACATCACCCATCCGGTCTGAAGGAACCATTACCTCAACATCATAAATTGGTTCAAGGATTTTTGGACCAGCCTTCTTAAATGCCTCAGAAAATGCCCTGGCTCCAGCGAGCTTAAATGAAATTTCATTGGAATCAACCGGGTGCATTTTACCGTCATAAACATATACCCTGATATCTCTCGCATAGGACCCGGTTAGTGGTCCGTTGTCAAGTTTTTCCATAATCCCTTTCAAAATGGCTGGCAGAAAACGGGCATCTATAGCCCCACCAACTATGCAATTATTGAATACTAGTTTACCTCCCCACGGAAGTATATGTTCTTCAGATCCCCTAATAGACAGTACCATTTCTTTACCGTCAACCTTAAACTTTTTCTTCTCAGGAGCGGAATCATCGTGTGGCTCAATGATCAAATAGACCTCTCCAAACTGTCCTGAACCGCCAGATTGTTTCTTATGCCTGAAATTAGCACTGGCCATCTTGGTGATGGTCTCCCTGTATGGTATTTTAGGAGTAAGGTATTCAGTAGGTATTTTGTAAATGTTTTCAAGCAGCCACTTTATAATATTGAGGTGGTATTCACCCTGTCCGTGTAAAATAATCTGTTTTAATTCTTTTGAGTATTCAACAATAAGTGATGGATCTTCCTGGTGAAGTCGTGTCAGCATTTCGCCTAGCTTTTCATCATCGGATTCATCAAGAGGTCTAATAGCCGCACGGTATTTGGGCTCCGGTAGGGCGATTGGGATAATCGGTTTGTCGAGGTCCTTGTCGGCAAGTGTATTAAATGTTTTTGTGTCTTTTAGTTTAACCGTCGCCCCAATGTCACCTGCATTCATCCCGGATACCTTGATCCGATTTTTCCCAGCTACCGCAAAAATCTGAGATATACGCTCTTTACTGAAAGTGTTATGGTTTATGAGGTCAATGCCTTCATATATTTTCCCGCTGATAACTCTGAAATAGCAGATCTCCCCTAGGTGCTGTTCAGTAAAAGTTTTAAAGATATAGACAACGGGCTTTCCGTTCGGATCACATTTTATTTCTGTATCGTCGCCTGTCTTAAATCCAGGAGCATCGGCCGGTGATGGTGCAATGTTAATAATAAATTCTATCAGCCTTTTTGTGCCCTGGACATATTTGGCTGAAGTGCAAAAGATGGGGAAGATTCCTCTGTCAGCCAAACCTTTTTTTAATCCTGTTCGCAATTGGTCAACGGTGAGGGTATCTTTTTCGAAAAAAATCTCTAACAGGTTTTCATCAGCTTCAGCAGCTGCTTCAACCAATTCGGAATAATAGTTTTCTGCCTTTTTTTGTTCTGCCTCTGGAATAGGCATTTCCACAGGATCTCCACCTCCCTGGGGAAACTTTATGGCCATTTTTTTTATTACATCAATGACTGTGTCAAAACCTTCTCCTTCATTCAAAGGATATTGCGCAATAACAGTTTTCTTGCCAAAGGCCTCCCGAGCCGACTCAACAACTTTGTCAAAATTGGATTTTTCATGATCAACTTGATTGGCAACAAGAATAACAGGCTTGTTGTGCTTTTCAGTATACCTCATCAGGGATTCCGTGCCCACTTCCACACCATTTTGTGCATTGATAAGCATTAACGTACAATCCACTGCGCTCAATGAAGCTATTGTGGCCCCGGTGAAATCATCTGCACCAGGCGTATCAATGAAGTTTATTTTGTGATTGTTGTATTCAGCATACAAGGGGTTGGCATATATTGAGCTGCCCCTTTCATGCTCGATATCATGATTATCCGACACCGTATTTTTGCTGTCAATGTCACCCTTTCTGCTGATAACTCCACCTTCAAATAATAAGGCTTCGGACAAGGTTGTTTTTCCGGATCCTGCATTTCCAATTAAGGCAAGATTCCTTATTTCATTGGTTTGATAAACTTTCATATTAGTACGTTATTTTTTCTGGATGTTGGTATAACTAACGGAAATCCGAATCAAATTTGGTGGGCAAAGCTAACATTTTTTTTTAAGAAGCAACAAGGGAAAGTGACAAAGAAAACTGAAATATTATCAGTTATTATAAGGCCTTTCTTCTCTTGTAAAGCCTGACAGTCAGTATAATAATTAATAACAATAATGAGATGGCTAGTACAGGAAAACCCCAGCGAAAATTTGTGCTTTCCTCAACAACAATGGAACCCGAATATCCTGTCAATTGAAAACTTGCCCAGTAGAACGGTTTGCTTCTAACTTTGCCTGCCCCATCCAGGTAAGTTAGCTTTGCCTGCTGGATTGCTCGATTCAAAGGTAAGCCCTTTTTAAGATTTCCATAAAACTCATTCATTATTATTGCAGCAACGGCATCATCTACTGGCCATTGACTCATCACCAGAGCTGGCGTGCCTGCAAAGTGAAAAGCTCTGGCCAGGCTTAATACTCCCTCTCCAGGTTGTAAGGTTCCACTGCCAGTATTGCAGGAGGAAAGGACAACAAGGGGTGAATTAATTTGCATCCCCAGAAGCTCAAAAAGGTGAAACTTGAAATCCTGATTATTCTTCTTGGGATAGAAAAGGAGGTGGTTCTCAAGAGGAGTTGAGTCAGCCTGTAAACCATGCGTGGCAATGTGAACTATTTTTGGTTGGCTCAAAGCAGTGCGGAAACGTGCCTCGGATGCTGACCTTCCACGGTAAATAAGTGTTGGAAAGTACTTTTTGATTGCTTTAACTTCTTCAGCACTGCCTATAAGTCTGTTTAAATGCTCTGTTCCATCATTGTAATCCAGTTTGTCAAATGGTGCGAATGCTGATACACCCGAAGAATATATTGGACTCTTCTCCGTATTCAGAACGAATTGCTGTATGGAATGGTAATAAGAAATGGGATTTTTCTTTAATAGAAAAGGGAGTTTAGCGTAATCGGCAATGGATTCAATAGGAGCTTCAAAAAGTAAAGTTTCAAATGGCAATAAGGCGAGGCTGTCATCCGCGATTATATAAAGGTCTTTGTCACTTATTAATGACTCGAAAGGCTCCATTAATACCTTATATAAAAACATTGAATGTTCCTTAAACTCCCTGTATGTTAACTGGTTAGGTTGATCTTCCAGAAAATTACGATAGGTTCCCAGAATTTCTCTCAAATCCTCAGGTGCTTCAAAATGATGCATACTGAAATCATCAGATCCGATGGCCATGACGATTATTTGATTTTTATGCCAGGTATAATCCAGGATCAATTCATTTTCAGAAAGCCTCGATCTGATCAAATCAGAGGGGAAGGCCCTCTGTGTATGTACGCTTTGATAGTATGCCGGATTTCGGGTTTTTATCTCTCGGTTTAATACACCCAGAGCCTCGTCTGTTTCGAACAGGAGGGATTTATACTTTGAAATTGAATCATTGTTTGATTGTGGAGAATCATACTCATATACTTTTTGAAGTATTGCTGCTTTTTTCATCTTAAGGCTGTCATCCCGTCTGATCAGATCAGGATTAATATCAAGAAATACACGGGCCTCATTAACCCTTAAGTATTCATCAAAAACCAGGGCCTTCGACCGGCTGGCCAAAAGAAAGGCTGTTTCCAAATCAGTGGTATCACCTGTCTGTTCAAAATATTCAGCAGCTGATTGAAGGGCTAAGAAGTAGTATTTTCGATTGTCTTTCACTGCATTTGCTTTGTTCTCAAATGAATATAATGAACGTAAGGTGTCAAGTTGGTGCAATGCAATATCATATGAGATGATACTTTGCCTTAGATCATCAAGCTTCCCATTATTATGAAACGATTCATAAAATGCATTCGCTTTACCGGCGAAATATCCTGGTAACTGAGGATAAACCATCGAATAGAAAGTGGTGACGGAGTCGCCTGGAAGAGAATTTGGCATAAGCTGTTGAATAGCCTTTTCATAATAAAGGAGAGCCGAATCCAAGTGGCCCGATTTCCCAAAAAGGGTACCGAGATTACTTAAATATTCACCTTTTGTGCTTTTTCCCTGATTTTTTGCTGTATTAATAGCTTTACGGATATAGTTAATTGAACTATCTATTTTATTCATGTTTTCATATAGTGCACCAATATTATTATAGGTGACATCGAGATTGACTTCATCCTGGATAGATTCTTCAATCCTGGCTGTTTCTAATATATATTCAAGAGCTTTTGGGGTGTTTTTTCGCTTTTGAAATAGAATACAATATTCGTTGTTCACATAAGCTTGCCACCGAAAATTATTGAGTGAGCGATATATTTGCAGGGCTTCCTCAAGATCTGTTTCTATTTCGGGGTCAAAGGGGTCAATTGCCATTCGGCTGCTCGCACGCTCGGTGAGCTCATTGGCCATCACAAATGGACGATTTAATACCCTGTCAATACGAATTGCCTCATCGTAATACCTGATAGCAGTTGCATAATCTTCCAAAAATTTATAAGTCACTCCTAAAAAACCGTAGGAATTGGCAAGAATTGATTCTTCAAACTTATCCCCAACTATGCGAAACGGTAAGGAGGCAAGTATGCTATCGGCGGCTTCTGTAAACCGGTTTTGATTATAGGCAAAAATTGCCTGTAGCAAAAAGCGGTCAGCTCTTGAAGTGGAGTCCGGAATTAAACCTGCTGCTTCGAGTTCATCCCCATCTTTAAGAAAGGCTAAGGCGTAATTTGTTTGCCCAGCCCAGGCTGCAATATAAGCCAGCCTTAGAAGTAAAGCGTGCCTTTGCTGATCTTGAAGCTGGTCATGAGATTTAAGGTAATTGAAATAATGCCCAAGGCTTACCCCATAATCACCGGATAAAAATGCTTCAACGCCAGACTCTACTATAGGTATCGCCGACTGACCAAAAGCTGGACCAGTTGAGGAAAACAAAATGAGATTAATACATAGTATGATGAAGCAATATTTTAGTCGCCAGGGTATTTTTATTAACCACCCAACTCGTTCAAAGTCCATAAATCTCGAAAACATACTCATTCTTAGGCCCTTCCAGAAGTCTAATTCACCATATTTATGTTAAAAAAACAAAAAATATACGATAAATGTGTTATATTTACCACAAATTTGCTTTGAAGATGTACAGTTATGAGGGGGAGTTTTAAACAAAAAAGAAAGAAAATGAAACAAGCTGCAATCTCAATCCTTATGGTTTTTATGTTAGGTATTCTAATACAAAAGCCTGTTAATGCAATAGAATATACTGAATTTGAGGTTATTAAAGGAGTTGTTGTTGATTCAGATGGTGATGGCGTATGGGATTCTCTTACTTTCGCAGTTAAAACAAAAAATGGTAAAATCGAAATACCTGTCATCAAAATAACCATTAATAATGGGAAGTCGGTTAAATCGGAAGAGGTCTTTTATGAGCTGAACCAGGTTAATAAGAGGTTGGACGAATATACTGTTTCTTTGAGTGATTTGGGTATTCGAAGTAATTTTTCAATTGAGATCGAACTGGATATTGGAGCTATTTTGTCTGATGCGGATGTTATTGACGCAGGTCCGGGTCCCAATCCAAATCCCACAATAATTATCATTGACTATCCATAGGATATTAATATTATATAGTTTTCATCAATAATTGAAAGGAGCTCCACCAGAGCTCCTTTGGTTTTTGTAAATCCTTATCCATTAGTATCACAACAAATGTTTCCAAATAAATTCAGGGCAAACGCATGAAAAAAAGTTAACGGATTTTGGACAGCCATAGCTGTGCTG
>CAYXJR010000034.1:0-42689 GCA_964465145.1 uncultured Porphyromonadaceae bacterium
GCGTTGAACTTCGGAAATTGTTTCAGGGCCAGTGCTGAAATTTTCAGCAATATAGCCGTCATGGTGAGTTTCCCACCGGCTTTTTCCACGGCTGCCTTCCCCATTTTCCTGAATTTCTCCACCTCAGTTATATCAGCTTTGTCGAACTGAACAACCTGTGGAATGGTCTGCCAGGAATTCACGGTACTCTCGGCTGTGATCTGGCGTATCCTGCTCATAGGCTGTAATTCAATCTCACCCCACTGGGAAAAATCGGGGATCTCGGCGTATTCCATTTGAATCTTGGAAGTGCTGCCATGGATGGCTTGTTTAGCAAAAGTCTTCACATCCTCGTCTGATATCCTGCCGCCGGGGCCTGTTCCCTTCACCCTGGCAATATCCAAACCTAATTCCCTGGCAAAACGCCTCACAGAAGGAGATGCAGGAACAGAGAAGGTGGATGCCGGGGTAGTTTCAACGGCAGCCGCCGGGATAACAGGTTGTGCGGTTACTATTTTTTCAGCTGGAGGAGTTTCAGGTTTTACTGATATTGGAGCATCGGATGTTTTCACCGCTTCAACTTCCGGAACCGTATCACTTTCGGTACTCTCGGATTCAACCACCAGAATGGTTTGACCCACACGTATCTCATCTCCGGTGTTGACTTTGATATCAATAATTTTTCCTCCAAATGGCGAGGGTATATCTGTGCTTGCTTTGTCGGTTTCTACCTCTATTATGGATTGATCTTCTTCTATTATATCCCCAACCGACACGAGGATCCGGGCCAGGTATCCTGAATCAACATTATCTGCTATTTCAGGTAGTACAATGTTTTTTTTCATCTCAATAAGAATTATCGCTTAAACAGCGGCGGGGTTGTTTTTTCCGGATCTTATCTTAAGTTTTTCCTTAGCCTTCGATAACAGATCAGCACTTAGTTTACCCTTACCGTGAAGTTGAACCAGGCTTGACCATACGATATGCCTGGCATCTACCTCAAAATGGTCACGGAGTTCTGTTCGGCCTTCGCTAAGGCCAAAACCGTCAGTTCCGAGCACAGTGAAATCGCCAGGGATAAATTTAGCAATTGAAAGCGGGAGAGCTTTTACATAATCGCTAGCGGCAACAAACAATCCAGGTTCTTTTCCAAGAAGGAATCCAAGGTGGCTGGTTTCCTTTTTGCCGGGATTCAGGTTGTTATGGCGATCCACATCCCGGGCATCGTCATAAAGGGCTTTATAGCTGGTCACGCTCCATATATGAGGGCTTATGCCATATTCCTTTTCCAGAATATCTGCGGCCAGTATAACCTGGTTCAGAATGGCTCCGCTGCCCATAAGGTTTACGTTAAACTGATTAGTCTCAGAATGTTTATACTGATACATCCCCTTGAGGATATGTTCTTTGGTGCAGGGAGGCTTGGCTGGCATGTGATATTTTTCATTCATCACGGTGATATAATAGATCACATCTTTGGCCTCCACATACATATCTTTGATCCCTTCCTCCACTATGATTGACAACTCATAGGCGAATGCGGGATCATAGGCTCTAACGGAGGGATAAGTCATAGCAAGCAGGTGGCTGTTCCCATCCTGGTGCTGTAAACCTTCCCCTGCCAGGGTTGTACGGCCGGATGTTCCACCAATCAAAAATCCACGGGCCCTGACATCAGCTGCTGCCCAGATCAGATCACCCACACGCTGGAATCCGAACATGGAATAGAATATAAAGAAGGGAATGTTATTTACCCCATGTGTAGCATGACTGGTACCGGCGGCGATGAAAGAGGACATTGATCCTGCTTCGCTGATTCCCTCTTCCAGTATGGCCCCATCTTTTGCCTCCTTATAGTACATAAGGCTATCGCGGTCGACAGGTTCATAAAGCTGGCCGGTGTGGGCATAGATTCCTACCTGGCGGAAGAGTGAATCCATGCCAAATGTTCTTGATTCATCGGGTACTATTGGAACGACAAGCTTGCCTATATTTTTGTCTTTCAGTAGTTTGGAGAGAAGCTGTACCATCACCATTGTGGTAGCTACTTCCTTACCGCCAGAATCTTTGGAATACTCTTCAAAGATGGAATGATCAGGCATGGCGAAACGGATTTTCTCCGATACCCTCTTAGGCAGGAAGCCACCGAGTTTCTCCCGTCGTTCCATAAGATACTTCATTTCTGCACTGTCAGGATCCGGCTTGTAGAAAGGAGCTTCCCCGATGTCTTCATCTGAGATAGGAATGCCGAAGCGACCGCGGAAATATTTCAATTCCTCTTCATTAAGCTTCTTCTGAGAATGGGTAATATTCCTCCCTTCACCTGCTTCTCCCAGTCCATAGCCTTTGATTGTTGAGGCAAGAATAACGGTAGGGGCGCCTTTATGATTCACAGCAGCTTTGAAAGCATTATAAATTTTGAGAGGATCATGGCCGCCACGACGAAGTTTTTGAAGTTGTTCATCCGAATAGTGTTCCACCATTTTCAGCGTCTGCTCATATTTCCCGAAGAAATCCTGGCGGATAAAATCTCCAGAGGATATAACATATCTCTGGCGGTGGCCATCCACAATTTCACCATGCCTTTTGGCCAGTATTCCATCAGTATCTTTCTCAAATAAGGGATCCCAGTCTTGGCCATGAAGAACTTTTATCACATTCCAGCCAGCGCCGTGAAAGGCAGATTCAAGTTCCTGCACTATTGATCCGTTTCCTCTTACCGGGCCGTCCAATCGTTGAAGGTTGCAGTTAACCACAAAAATCAGGTTATCAAGTTCCTCACGCGAAGCAAGGGTTAATGCACCCATGGATTCAGGTTCATCCATTTCTCCGTCGCCGAGGAAAGCCCATATCTTTTGGTTTGATTCACTGATCAGCCCCTTATCTTCCATGTATCGGTTGAAGCGTGCCTGGTAGATAGCCATAATGGGTCCCAGCCCCATGGAAACGGTTGGAAACTGCCAGTAATCCGACATTGATCTGGGGTGGGGATAGGATGAAAGTCCCCCGCCGGGGTTCAGTTCCCTGCGGAAATTCTTCAGGTCTTTTTCAGTCAAACGCCCTTCAAGGAACGACCGGGCATATATCCCAGGAGATGCATGACCCTGGAAATATACAATATCAGGAGGCAGGCCGTTTTCACCACCACGGAAGAAGTGGTTGAAGCCCACCTCGTAAAGAGCAGCACTTGATGCAAAGGTGGAAATGTGTCCGCCGATACCATCCTCTACCTTATTAGCCCTTACTACCATTGCCATAGCATTCCATCGAATAATACTTTTTATTTTTCTTTCCAGTTCACGGCTTCCCGGATATGGGGATTCCTTGCTTGCAGGAATTGTATTAAGATAGGGGGTATTGCCCTGGTAGGTGAATGCTATTCCCTGTACATGGGATCTGGTTTGAAGAAGAAGCAATATCTCCCTTGCCCGTTCAGGGCCTTCATTTTCAATAATATAATCCAGGGATTCAATCCATTCTTTGTTCTCAATCTCGTGGATTTTTAATAGTTCCTCGTTATTCATATTCTTTTAACCGGTTTTTTACAATAGTGTGCGCATAAGATATACACTCAAGTCAGCAGAAGGTTCCCGATTATCATGCTATTTCCCTCCGATTTGCATCTCAGCAACCCGGAAGCTAGGTGCTGTAAATGATTTATTCATGTCGAGATCATTGCCCATCCTGTCGATAGCCATCAGGATATCGCTGGCGCTGCCTGCAATGGTGAGTCCTTTTACCGGGTGAACCACCTTTCCATTCTCTATCCACAGCCCGCTGGCACCACCGCTGAAATTTCCGTTTACCGGATTGATCCCGTATCCTGTAACATCCTTTAGTAAAATTCCCCGCTTTGTATCCCCGATAATTTTTTCCGGGGTATCATTACCCGCCTTAACATAAATGTTGTGAGTTCCTATACCTGGAAGGCTGGCAAATCCACCACGTGAAGCATTACCTGTACTTTCCACTCCTGCTCTTTTGGCTGCTATAGTGTTGTAAATAAAGCTTTTCAGTACACCCTTTTCAACCAGAATTCGTTTTTGTGTAGGAACACCCTCACCATCAAAAGGCGCACTACCCATACCTTTGGGCCTTGTACCATCATCGATTATTGTCAGCAGCTCGGAAGCAAATTGCTGATCCAGTGAATTTTTCAGGAAGCTGGCTCCCTGGCTTACCCTTTCACCGTTAATAGCACCCAGGATTCCCCCTATCATTGAACCTGCTACGGATGGATCGAAGATTACGCTTGCCCGCTGGGTTGATACCATCACCGGATCAATCAATTCTTTTGCCTTAGCAGCTGCACTGTCTGCAATTTTCCTGATTGGATCCAGGTCGGCAAAAAACCGCCGTGTACAATACTCCTCTCCGGTGTTTTTCTGTTCACCTTTTTCTGCTACCACACTCACGCCGATGGAGCATCCGCATGATCTGTAATTGTTCGAAATGCCATTGGAATTGGCAACAAACACCTCGTAATCACCCTCCCCAAAACTAGCTCCGGAACTTTTTGTGATAAGGGAATCCTCTAAAGCCATTTTTTCAAGCTCAAGGGCCATTTGGATCTTATCTTCCATAGAAACCGAGGCAATTTTAGGGTCGTACAAGCCATCAACAGGTGTAAAACCCTGGTTGGCTGGCAGGAGGTTATTCTCATCGGCTGTTGTGAGTTTGGCGAATTGAATAGCTTGTTTAAGAGTGTTTTTCAATGACGTGCCGGTCAGGTCATTACAATGACTAAATCCCATCCTGCCATTTACGAGCACCCTGAATCCCACACCGGCGGAAGAGGCTTCCTCGATGGTTTCTATTTCCCCGTTAAGTACGTTTATGGATAAGTCGCGGCTGGTTTCAAAATAAACCTCTGCTGCACTTGCTCCCTGCTTCAGACATTGCTGAACAAGTTTTTCGGATAATTTTTTATAGTTCATGATGTTTTGTTCTAGATAGTTCGAATCAGGCTTTACTTCCTCCCACATTTATTCCGCTTATTCTCACAGTGGGCTGCCCGGCAGATACCTCGGCAGCTTGCCCTTTTCCACATATACCCGGGCCAAAATCCAGGTCATTCCCTACAGCATCGATATTTGAGATCACCTCCAGGCATGATCCGATCAGGGTAGCACCCCTGATTGGCCTGGTTTTTCTACCATTTTCTATCAGGTAGGCTTCGCGGCATGTGAAGTTGAATACCCCGGTGACCGGGTTCACACTTCCACCACTGAGGCTTTGCACGTAAATGCCCTTTTTGGTGGATGCGAGAATGTCAGCAGGATCACTCTCCCCCTTGTCGATAAAGGTGTTGGTCATCCTGGGAATAGGCAGGTAGCGGAATGATTCACGCCGCCCGTTGCCTGTCCGTTCCATGTTCAGCTGCTTAGAGCTCAGGATATCAGTCATATAGCCTTTAAGTACACCTTTTTCAATCAGTACATTTCTTTTTGCCTGGGTACCCTCATCATCAAAATTAATAGTGCCCCTGAAGTTTGGCAGGCTCCCGTCGTCAACCATGGTGAAGCAATCGCTGGCAACTTTTTGCCCCAGTTTACCGGTAAAGGCACCTATGTCTTTTGCAATATTGTCGGCCTCCAGCGGGTGTCCTACAGCCTCATGAACCAGCACCCCGCCCCAGCCGTTCTGCATCACTACATCCATAATTCCTGCCGGAGCTTCCTCAGCATCCAGCATGGCGATGGCCTCCCTGGCAGCCCTCCGGGCCACCTCTTCAGGACTGACCATATCGAACATCTCAAATCCTGAATGCTTGCTCAGCCTCTCGCGCGACATATGCCTGGCATTCCCATCATCGCTCATGGTCTCTACAATGAAGAATAGGAGTGGAAGCTCATCCGTCAGATATACCCCTTCAGAATTGGCGATCACCCGTCCACGTACCTCATCGTAATAGTTCACCATGGCCATCTTTATGCGGGGATCATAATCCATGGCCGCCTGGTCAGCCCTTTTCATAACCTCAATACGCTTTTCATCTGCAATCTCCAGGAGGGGCATCTTAACAGTGACGAAAGATTCGCGTTTTGCCGGGCTGATGTCGACAGGCTCGGTAATTGTACCGTTTTTGGCAACGTAAGAAGCCACTTCGGCTGCCCTCATTAACTTTTCTTCAGTAATTTCATCGGTATAGGCATACCCGGTTTTATTGCCCGATATCACCCTGACACCTGCTCCCTGGCTTATTCCATAGAGCCCGCTTTTGAATTTCGATTCCTCCATCACGATCTGCCTTGAAACACGGTTTTCCAGATATACGTCGGCAAAATCCCCTCCATTTTTCAATGCCCTGGCTATTACCTTATTTAATATCGATTTGTCCATATTCAGTTTTGAAGCTGAAACGGCGGGATCCATAGAGCAGGATACAAGATTAGATAAGATAGCAGGGGTGGCGGCAATCATCAGCCCACCCTTAAAGCTAAGCTCAAGGAATTTCCTGCGCGGCATATCCCTTACGCTGAATTTTTCGGTATTCATGTTAATAGGTTTTTGATTCAGGATTAAGCTGTTAAGGTAGGAAAAAAAGATGAATCATGTTGCATGTTGCAGGTTGCAGGTTGCAAGGCATTGATAAACACTTCTTGAATGATATGGAAAACTTCGTAGAGACGCATACTTGCGTCTTGAGGTTTCAGGCTTGAGGATAAGTATAAGTAATTAGTAATAAGGTTATATGTAATTTATAAGAGGGATCTCCACCCTGCTCTGAGATACCAGATAACAGATTTTTTTAGGTCTTCCGTCTTAGTTCTTGTATCTTGTATCTTCTTTTACTCCCTGCTCCCCGTTACCTGTTCCCCGTTACCTGTTCCCTTCTTACTCCCCCGGTATAACTCGTACTTATTAAACCTGCATTCCAGGGCGCCGTTGAATACTTTTATCTTTCTCGAGGTTCTAAGCCCGATGAATTTCAGGGCTTCCATATTTGAGCTGATAATCCAGGCATCCCATCCCTCAAAATTGTGCTTCAGATGAGTTCCAATTTTTTCATACAGGGCATTGACATTGCTTTTTTCTTCCAGCCGTTCCCCATAGGGAGGATTTATCATTATCAGTCCTTCCGGATCTTTCGATTTGGAATCAAATAAATCCTCACTTTTCAAAGAGATAATATTACCCAGTCCGGCACGACGGGCATTTCGCATTGCACTATCCAGGGGTTTTGAATCGTTGTCCCGGCCAAGAATTTTACATTCAGGGGTAATAATCTGGGATTCAGCCTGTTCTTTCAGGTTTTTCCACAGGGTCTGATCATAATCATTCCAGGATTCGAAACCAAAAGTGCGCAATCTGCCCGGGGCGTATTTCCCAGCTATCATGGCTGCTTCTATAGGGATGGTTCCTGATCCGCACATAGGATCCAGGAATAATGTTTTCTGATCCCAACCGGAAAGACTGATCATCCCGGCTGCCAGCACCTCGTTAATGGGTGCGTGGACCTGATCAAGCCTATAGCCTCTTTTGCTGAGAGGCAGCCCGGAGCTGTCTAAAGAAATGGTGCAACGGGTATCTGCAATATGTACATTGATTTGCACATCGGGCCGGATAACATCTACGGAGGGCCTGATTCCGAATTGCTCCCGGAACTTGTCGGCAATGGCATCCTTCGCTTTTAAGGCCACATATTTGGAGTGGCGGAAAACATCACCATTGCAAACGGCATCTATGGCAAACGACTGTTTGAAGGTGAAATAATCATTCCAGGGTATCTTTTTTACCTTTTCGTAGAGCTGAACATCGTTTCTTGCATTGAAAACCGCAATGGGCTTAAGGACCTTGAGTGCAGTCCGCAGATGCAGATTACTTTTATACAGCAGATCCTGATCGCCAAGATATTTTACTGCCCTGTTAATGATTTGTATATCAGTAGCACCCAGGGCTGATAGCTCTTTTGCCAGGATTTCTTCCAACCCAAAAAGGGTGGTGGCGACCATTTCAAAGTTGTTCAAAATACTCCTTTTTTTATGCTCTAAAGGTAATGAATTGAGCTCAACAACATTGCACCCCTTGGTTGTTGAATTTTTAGTATATTAGGTATTACAATCAAACCCGAAAAATACCATGTTTTACAATTCCCACATTCACACATTTATGGATATTGATGTGCCGCGAAAATTCTTACCCCTTTCCCTGGTGAGAATACTGGCTACAAAGGCTGGAACAGCTGTGATCGCTAAAGTCCTTAACATGATCAATCCCTTCACCGACAATGACCTTTTCAACCGTTATGTGAATTTTTTTAAGGCTGGAAAGCTGGGCTCCCAGGAGGAGATTTTCAAACAATGCCAGAAATTTTATCCCCGCGATTCCCGTTTTGTTATACTCCCGATGGATATGGCTTATATGAGGGCAGGGGAGGTTCCCAGGCAGTATAATGATCAGCTTAATGAACTGGCAGGCCTGGCAAGAAAAATACCTGAAATTATCCCTTTCATGCATATTGATCCCCGTCGGCCCGGAGTCCTGGATTTATTAAAAGAGAATGTGGAGGAGAATGGATTCAAAGGGATAAAGCTCTATCCGCCCCTCGGATATTTCCCATATGATAAGTATTTATACCCGGTATATGAATATTGCCAGGCACACAACCTGCCGGTTATTTCCCACTGCAGCCCCATTAACCTGGTCCATTACAGGGGCAGCAGAAAAGAGGTGGCCGCCCTGTTGTCCAAATCACTAAAACCGATCGATATCCAGGGGAAATCAAAAAAAGAGCTCTTCGCCTGTTTTGCACATCCTTCCAATTATGAACCGCTGTTGCAGGATTTTCCAGACCTCAGGATATGCGTTGCCCATTTCGGCTCCGGACATTACTGGGATAAGTTCCTTTCTGATCCGGAAGACGAGGACAACTGGTTTTCCATCATCAAGGGAATGATAGAGAAATATAAGAATTTCTATACCGATATCTCTTTTACCCTCAACAACAGGGAATATTTTTCTCTGCTGAAAGTATTGATGTATGATGATAAAATCAACCGTAAAATCCTCTTTGGTTCAGATTATTACATGGTTGAAACAAAAGCAGATGAACGCCGCTTTGGGATTGACCTCAGGGCTTTTCTGGGAAATGAATATTTTAAACTGATCTCAGTAGAAAACCCAAAGCGTTTCCTCGGAGTTTAAAGCGTAAAGTATGGCTTATTGGTTTTCCATTTGCCCCTTGTAAAATCTGGTACTTCAATCGACTTGCTTCCCTTGGCAATTGAGCTCTCCGATAATGGGCCAATGGACGACATCAGCACACCGTCATACAAACTCAGCGGCAGTTTGGTTTTATCCTTTACGGCCTTAACAATCTGATTGAGCATTATGCCATCTGCCCCGCCGTGACCGCCAAAAATATCCTTTGCAAACCTGTTCTCATATTTTTCCTGGTATGGAGGGAATGGCTCCCAGCTGTGATATTGAGGGCTGATACCTGTCAGGTACACCGATTCCCTCTGTTCGTTGTAAATCCCTTTTGTCCCCTGAACAGTCCAGCGGTTATCGTAGGGACGGGGCGATTGCATATCAAAATTGATAACAATTGTTTTGCCCATCTTGGTCCGAACAACAGTGGTAACTATATCACCCTGCTTAAATGTCCGGTCGCCGTTCGGATGGCCCGGGAACCTCCTCTTGAAATATTCATTAATACTGAAACAGTCGGTGGCCGTTGAGGTCAGGGTGTCATAAGCATCCCCGCAGTTGATATCCAGCCAGCTGATTACCGGCCCCTGCTGGTGGGTAGGGTACTGGTTCCTGTTGTGCTCCAAAAGAAAGCGGGCCCCCCAGCGGTCGTTTCCTGTTGCACTATCAAAATACCAATGGTCAATACAGTCGTGTGAATAAGCACAGTGCGCATGTGTCATATTTCCCAGCAGGCCCTGTCTGATCATATTGAGAACTGCCAGGTTATCAGGCCTGAAGCTCCAGTTTTCCATCATCATGCACTCCACTCCTGTTTCTTCATGGGTCTTTATCAGTTCCCAGCATTCATCGAGAGTATATGCGATCGGCACCTCACAGCAGGTGTACTTCCCTGCCTTCATCCCTGCCACTGCCATTGGAGTGTGCAGGTCCCATGGTGTGGCAATAATGACTGCATCAAGGTCATCTCTCTGGACAAGCTTCAGATAGTCTGTTTCCCCTGGGTAGCCTTCAGGTTTGGGCTGTCCCTTGTCCATAACGATCTTTTGGGCTGCTTCAAGAGCTGCCGGGTCGATGTCGCATACAGCGGGGATTTCCACTCCTTCTATTGATAAAATGTTGGCCATCAGACCGCGTCCACGGCCTCCTGTTCCAATAAATCCGATCCTGACTTTCTTAACAGATTGCCGGGTTGCTGCCTTGGCCACAAAGGGAAAGGTGCCTGCGAGGGTTACTCCGGCCAGGACTGCTGAATTGGTTTTTATAAAACTTCGGCGATCAATCACTTTCTTTTTCATTGTTTTAGAATATTAAGTTTTATTGGTTTTTTAAGGCTTTTCCTAACTTTTTCCACTGTTTCTTCGACATGGAATTGGCGTTAAAGAGGCATATCCCCTTAGCTCCAGCTTCATTAGAGTATCTTACCAAATCTTGCATTTCTTCAGCTTTGATCCAGCCGGTAAACACTCCACTGTATAAAGGAATATTGTCGGGCAAGGCATCAACTCCTTCTTTTGCTGCTGTCTTCACCCAGCTAAGCTCCTCATAATAATATTCATGATAGATCATTGGCATAACTGCATCAATTTTCCAATTGGCCCAGTCCTGCCGTACCAGTTTTTTCGACAGCTCCGGTGTGGGGAAAACGGCTGCAGTCAACATTTTTCCTTCCTGGTAGACCACATCATAGATATCATTGACCAATGTGGTAATTGAATTATATCTGAATTCCACCCAGTCTTTGTTATTGGGCGGATCATCCAGGTCCATAGGATCAATACCATGTTCTTCTTTAAACTTTTTACGGCAATGCTCGCAGTAACAGAAATCAAACTCAGGATATTCTTTATCCTGAACCAGATTGTATTTGGGTTGTAAGCCGACTGGAAGAATGACATCCGGGAAACGGATATAATCCAGGTGCACTCCATCCAGGTAATCCAGGCTGGCAAGTGAACGCATCTGGTCAATCATGTAAGCACGGGCCCCGGGATTATTTGGGCACAGCCATTTGTAGGATGGTATGTATGGTGGTTTATCCAGGCAGGAAATACCTTCGCGGCTTACCTGGAACCATTCGGGATGTTCTTTTTGCAGGTCCCTGCCTCCATGAGGATTGGTGGTTGGGATCCAGACGTGCATGCTGAGGCCGGCTTCCTTGCCGATCCTGGCCACCCGGCTTAATTCCTCGGTTTCCCTCGGGTGCAGCAGCAATATCCCGTCAATCCCTGAATTTTTCATCATCTGGAATTTCTTATCCCATTGATGGTCGCTCATATCCCCCCGGACATACATCCAGGCCCAGTCGTAGCTTTGTTTCCCGGAATGAGAGGAATGATTATCTTGTGATTTGGTTTGCGGGGAAAAAATCAGCAGAAAAACAGCTGTCAGCAGAAAGTAAAATCGTTTCATATTCATTTCATATTATAGCAGATTTTAAAAATAGTAAATTAAATGATCTCTTTTTTCGACTGGACAGTCATTGCCTTGCTTTTGGTTTTTTCACTGGGATTAGGGCTTTATTTTTCTAAGCAATCCTCGGGCCAGGGGACTGTTGGTTATTTTGCAGCCGGGAGGAATCTTCCCTGGTGGGCCATTGGTTTATCGAATACGGCCACATATCAATCAGGGGCTGGAGGATTTGTAATGCTGATCCTCACCTTCGGATTAGTGGGGAATTGGATATGGTGGGCCAGCTGGATTATCTGGATGCCACTGGTAGCTATTATCTGGGCTCCCATGTGGAGGCGAATGAAGATTAATACTACGGCTGAGCTGATTACACTGCGGTATGGAGGGAAAAAGGCCCTGGTGGCCAGGAAATCCTATGCATTTATCAGCTGTTTTGGTTTTGCCGTATTATTGATTGGTTATATCACAGGGTTTTTTGTCAAGACCCTTGCTCCAATAATTCAGCTTTCAGAGATACAGGTCCTGGTTGTTCTCGGTGGCATTGCGGTTATTTATACAATGTTTGGCGGACTCACAGGGGTGGTGTATGTTGATGTGATGCAATTCTTTTTCCTGATGGCAGGAAGTTTTCTGTTCCTGTTTTTTGCTATGGATCAGGCAGGCGGACTGCATTCGGTGGTTGAAAAAGTTACCGCCATCCGTCCGGATGCTATGAAAATAGTTCCACCCTCCGATTCGTTTGGCATCCCCTTGTTGCTCATTCTTCTGCTACAAGGCTTCTTTTTCGCAGGTTCACCAACGGCCGGAGAGGGATCGACGGCACAACGTTTTATGGCAGCAAAATCTGAGAGGGAGGCAATGAAAGGCCAACTTTTTAATACCTTCCTGGCACTCTCGCTCAGGACCATTCCATTGATAGGGATCGGGATTGTTTGTATGTCGCTTTTCCTGACCAGAGATATGGCAGGGGAAATGAGTCAGGTACCTGCAGGGATGACCGTCCTTGACGATCCCGTTCATGCCTGGGGCAGCCTGATCAATTGGACAAATTTACCAAACGGGCTAAGGGGCTTATTGATTGCTGTTGAAGTGGCAGCCTACCTGTCGACGCTTAGTACCCTGATCAACTGGGGCAGCAGCTTCGTGGTGAATGATCTTCTCCCTAAGAGAATGCTGAAAAGTGAAAAGCAGCAGATAACCGTCAGCCGCCTGAGCACATTGCTCCTGTTCATCGGGGCGGGTTTTGTGGCAGTACTGTTTGTTGAGAATATGGTCAGCTGGTTTGTGTTTATTAACTCTGCCATGGTGGTTTTCCTCCTTCCCCTTTCCTGGTTCCGGTTTTTCTGGTGGAGGTTTAACGTATGGGGGGAACTGGCAGCTATCATCCTGGGATTGCCTCTGTCCATTATCGTATGGTTTGTTCTGGACTATCAGGATAAATCGATGTGGCAGGGTCTTGCAATACTATTTGGCCTTAGCTTTTTAGTATTAATCCTCATTACCATACTGACAAAACCGGAAGATAAAAATCAACTTAAAATATTTTATGAACGATGCCGGCCGATAGGCTGGTGGGGCCCGGTTCGAGATAATTTAGGGACCAAGGAAGTCTCTCAAAACCGTAATTTGCTGATCAATTCAGCTATGGGGATTGGTACAAGTCTTGGTTTAGTTTTTTTCACCAATGCCCTGTTTGCAGGCAGGCCTTTTATTTTAATTCTTGGTTTAATATTAACATTTGGATTAGGCTTCCTTCTGATTAGGAGATTGAGGCATAAATCCGTAAATTTCACTGATAAGTAAAAACCCGACTATGGCTAAAATATATTATGTTGGCGACTGGGCAGTATTAACCGGCCCGGTGTTTGCCGAAAGTCCATTTCAATATGCACATAAAGGGCTGGAGATATTTAATTATGGTGTATGGCTAAAGGATGCCCTGGAGTCGGATGGGAAACATGAGGTCAAATCGGTGGCTTCATGGGACTTCTATAATCTTGGCCCGGGGGAATATGAAGCCATTTTGAATGATTATGATGTACTGATATTCAGCGACTTTGAGAGTAAGCTTTTTCAGCTCTCCCCGGAGTTTTTCGACAGGAAGAAATTTGGCCAGGGCATCCTGACTTTCCCCGACCGTATCCGGCTTACTACTGAAGCGGTGCAAAATGGCCTGGGGCTGATGTTCCTGGGCGGATGGTATTCCTTCACCGGGGAGGCTGGGAAAGGAGGCTGGGGCAGAACCATGCTCAGGGATATCCTGCCTGTGAAATGCCTCGACTATGAGGATCTGGTAGAAAGTACTGAAGGTTATTTTCCTCTGTTGACAGAACTTGGGAAAAGCACCTTTAAGAACCTTATTTTGGATGATATTCCCCCAATTTTGGGATATAATGAAACCAGGGAGATTGAAGAAGGACAAGTTCTCCTTCGTGTGCAGGAAACAGGTGATCCCCTTGTGGCAGTAAGGCAGGTGGGAAAAGGGAAAGTGCTGGCCTATACCTCCGATCCAGCGCCCCACTGGGGCCTGAACTTTGTTTACTGGGAACATTATAATGAGTTCTGGCTGAATTGCCTGGAGTTGGTGCTTTGAGTTGCGGGTGACGGGTGACGGGTGACGGGTGACGGGTGACGGGTGACGGGTGACGGGTGACGGGTTGCAGGTGACGGGTGACGGGTGACAGGTGACGGGTGACGGGTGACGGGTGACAGGTGACGGGTTCTTATTAACTATTTACTGATTTCCAATGCTTGTTGGCACATTCAAAATTGACATTACTCCCCTTCCGTGTGTTGAACTTTGCGGTTTTGCAAAAAGGCCGCAGCCATCAAACCATATTTTAGACCCATTGTATGTCAGGATTCTTTATTTGGATGCCGGGGGAGAAAAATTCCTGCTGATAAACCCCGACCTGATAGGTGTAGAGGGCAGTTTTGTACAGAGGATAAGATCAGAATTAAATATTGATTTTGATATTCCTGAGGAGCACATTCAGATTTTTGCTACCCATACCCACAGCGGGCCGGGGACGGTTCACCTGAATTTTTGCGGTGAGTATGCCCCTGATTATATTGATTTCCTGCAGGATAAAATATTGGAAGGATGCCGGGCTGCCATGAAGGATCCTGAACCCTGCACGCCTGAGTTCCGGGAGGCTTCCCTAGAGCTGGGCCGGAACAGAAGGTATGTTAGTGATGATCCTTTAGATAATCCCTTAAGGATACTCTCCTGGAGAAAGCATGGAGGAGAGCTCAAATCTGTTCTTCTGAATTATGCCATGCATCCTGTATGCCTGAAGGGTACAGGTATAAGCGCCGATTATCCCGGATGGGTAAGCAAGGCCCTGGGTGAGGAACTGCCCGGCCAGCCACTGGTGTTATTCGGATTAGGTGCAGCCGGGGATATTGATCCACCTGGAGTGGGTGTTAGCTATGAACAAATGCAGGACTGGGGCAGCCGGATAGCCGGAACTGCAATGGATTGCTTGTTGAATGGCAGCAATGAAATTACCCTGCCGGATGGACCACTTATTAGGCTTGAGTCGGCAACGGTTGAAATTCCTCTCAGGTCTTTAGATATTGATGAGATAGACCGGTATGCCGAAAAATATCTGTCCGACAGTAAATGGAATGATGAGTTCGGGCCGGTTTTTCCCCAGGCTGTGGAAAAGTGGAGAGAGGACATGAAAAGGAAGGTGCAAAATGGCCCGGCAAGCACCAAAGCTATTGAACTGAACTGTCTGATGATTGGGCAACTAGCAATCCTGTTTGTTAATGCCGAACTGTTTTCAGAATTTGAGAACCTTGTCCGCTCAAAAATCCATACTCCAATTATGGTGATCTCTTGCACTAACGGGCTCGAAGGTTATCTGCCCGACAGGAAAGAGTATGCCCATGGCGGTTATGAGGTTGAGACAGCTATTTTTTTCTACAACTCATTTTTGCCAGAGGCGGGATCGCTGGAAATGTTAGCGGGGAAGTCAGTAAGGCTGATAAATAGATTTTTATAGGAGGCGAAGCACTTTCATTTAATTCCTCTCACCACCCGCCACCACCTGGTACCTTTGGTGCTGTTGAGTCAGCCTGAGCTTCTTTTGGACTGAAGAAAAAGAGCATGGATGCGGCTGTAAAGGCAGCATATTTGCCAGCCTTTTTCAGAGCCTCCTTTCTGGAAATTATCTCTGCTTCAGTTTTTTTCTCTGTGGTGGCTTTTTTATTCTTCTTGTCAGTCATTGCTATTCAATTCTCAATGGATGAAAATAAATTAATTTTGTTTTTACCAGGAAATTTTTTCATTTATCAATTCATTTCCATTCTGTATTTGCAGGAGGTAGATTCCCCTGTTCAACTGGGGTAAGTACAGAAGATTATCAAACTTATCCTTTAGAATCTTTTCTGCTCTTAATCGTCCTGAAAGATCATACACGCGCACTTTGGAACCATTATCCATTTTTCCAATAATTTTCACATAGCCTTCGGGCTGGTTAACTATGAACTTCAAATTATCTGCTGATATTTCAGCTTCTTCAATACTGAGTGTTTTCGCACTTGTATGTAAAAAGAATGTGCCAGCTTTGGTATTTTCATTATCGAGAAGCACAGAGTACGATGATCCTTCAACATCAAGCCTTGTATAAACTCCTGCATTCCTGTCCTCCAGGTAGCAGAATGCATTTTCCGGCAAATTATCTACTGCGGCTCTGAATGTAACAATAATACCTGCCGGAGCATCCAGTCCAATTGGTATTACAAGCTCATCATAGTCTTCAGGAAGACTTTGAATGGCAAAATCCACACCATTATCTTCAACTAATTTTGAATAGAGAGAAAAATCCGGGTTACTTTTAAACATCCCGGCATCATAAGAAACATCCAGCCCACGTGTCATAGATTGATCAAAAGCTATTAGAGTATTGCTTTTGATATCCTGGCTTTCTGCGATGAGCTGAATGCTGGGCCATGGGGTATTGGAGGATTTAAAGTCAGTACCAGTTTGATGCTCCTGCATGGCTTCCGTGATACTAAAGGTAAATGTCCAAGGGTCTGCATTTTTTGCTCTTACAAAAAATCCCTGTCCTGCCTGAATATAGTTTTGGGCTAAAGATCCAGTTGGATTAGAAGCACCAGAATTATTTATTGTCTGGTATGTTGAAGAAGAAGCTTCCCACAAATACAAGGCAGCATAACTGACATCAAGTATTGCTACATTGGTGCTGTTTAATAAGTAATCTGTAGCACCACCAGAGGTAGCACGAATGGCGCTCGGATATGGATTTCCCAGCAAATTCCAGCCCTGACCAGTGGAAACAGTGCGGGTAATAGTCATATTAGCTGGTGGTACATCAGTAGTTAGTACCGTTCCTGTGAAAGAAACAATTCCATCTCCTGTACGCAGGGTAGAATAACCAATGCCATTTGTGAAGGGTATACCAGGATCAGCCGAAGGATAGGTATTCCAGTCATCAGCAGATTCACTGTAGGTTGTTATTGCTTTTAGAGAACCATTAGAAGCAATGCTATTTCCTGTAACGTATGACCAAATATCCTGACCAACAACTGGGGCAGACACAAGATGCCACGGTACCACTGCACCAACCTTGCCTGTCATCCAGCGCTCATAAGTAATATTTCCGGTTGAGGTTCCTCCGACGATAAGAGATCCGGAAGAGGTATTATCGGATTGGACCAACAGGGTGGTAGTTATAAGATTACTACTGAAAGTTACTCCGGTTGTGGATCCAATTGTAATGTTCGCGGCTGTTTGAGCTTGACTAACCGTTTTGATCCCTGTTCCGGAGAAAACTAGATTATTAACAGTTGCAGGCAATCCGTTTGCTATTTGGTCAGCACCATTAAATTCGTAATTGCCAGCTGTACTAAGAGTTACATTTTGATGCAGTGCTGGTGCTTGTATTGAACCGGTGCTTGTTGCATGATATATCCCATATTGATTCATAGTGATCAAATTGCCATTCATGGCAAAAGTTGTTTGATTCCCATTAGTAACGTTTGCAGCGTAGGTAAGCTGAGTAGTACTAGTTGAATTAAACTGTATAGTTGCTCCAGAACCAATAGTTAATGTATTACCCCTTACAATGTTAATCACACCGTTTAAAGTAATAGAATGAGTATCGTTAGAGGTAAAATTTTGGTTCAATTGGACAGTATGTCCTGTTGCAATTATAACATCATCAGTCCCGGTTGGAACAACATTACCAACCCAGGTGCCAGTGGCACTCCAGTTACCACTTGTAAGAGATGTTATTTGCCCCCAGCCTTTTTGTCCAACCAGAATGGCAAATAAGACGAAAAGAAATACAGTTTTAAAATAACCAGACTTGAGGAGTCCAAAAAGCTTACTTTCTGGCTGTTCTTGAGCTATGTTAATATTTACCATGCTCTAAGGTTTTAATAGGTTAAAAATCGGTCTATCTAATTTACTAATAACTGCTAAAATAACAAGACACCTTTGGGAAATAGAAGGTAAGGATAAAACATTTTGCCAGGTGTTATTCTCTGTTGTTGCCACAGGAATACCTTGATCAGCAGCAACAGCCTGTAAAGTTTGGGCGTATGAATAATTCGCTGAAAATAATAATAATAGAACCAAACACCCATACAATGATGAGTGCAAAAATTGCTTTGTTTTAATAACCTTGCGTAGTATTTAAAACGTTTTTACTCAATGCAAAGTTATTAACTTAAATTGAATTGCGCAGTCATAATGACTTTTTTTAGTGAAATTGGACAGGTTTATGATTTAGCGTCTGATAAAAAGGTTTTTATAGGTTGCAAAATGTGCTTTGTACCAAGACTTATCTCCCAACCTACGGATGAGAGCTTTCCGCTCTGCTTTGTTGTAAATGGCTATCACGGGCAATGTGACATATCTTTTCAGGCGTGTGCCAAAATACAAAGCTATTCTGAATGCAGAATGCCAGGCAGGATGATTAATAAAAAACAGAATTTGACGGAGGTATCTTCTGGCCTGAGAATTATTTTCGTATTGCAGGCTGTCGGGGCGATCAAGCAATTCATGAGAAACAATAATATGGGCATTTAGGCGCTTGAAATAATGACCGAAATCCTTGCTGGTTTGTAAACAATTGGCCCTTTGGGAAAGTAAAAACAAATCATAGCTATGACGGAGAGACAGTTTTCTTTCCTTAAAAGCCTTATCATTCATCTGAGCATTCATCATATTATGAATAATTTGATGCCTATCTGAGAGGATAAAGGCTTCTCCTTCATGGATTAATTTTCTTTTCTCCGTGTCTATCAGATCAAAGTTGAATTTCCGGTCGTATGGCTTCGATACTGGCTGCCGGTGCACTTCCACAGCAGCTAACAAAGTATCATTACGTAAACGGGGATAATGCTTTATCTCTTTTAATATATCGGTACTGAAAGGAATGGGATAATAATATCCCAATTCCCCTAATAACTCTACTGCCGGGAGTAATTCCTCCCAGGCAACAAGGAAGTCAATATCCCCGATCATGCGTTCGCCATGATCCCGATAGAGCCCATCCATCATGTGGGCAGTACCTTTAAGGAAAATAGGAGAAATGCCTTTCGAATTGAGCAGCTTAATAATATCACTTATCTGGGCTAGTATTTCCTTATTCCTCCGGGAGTTGGTTTCATGCAGATGGTCAAGATGTACGATCAGGTCAGCAGGTAATTCGTTCAGGAGCTTGCTGTCTCTCAGCTGGATGTACAGAGCCGGAAGTACCAGTTGCTGGCTGCTCACCAATACCAGATGTTCCCATTCCAACTCACCGCTCTGCAGGATTTTTCTAATCTCCGGTATGCGTTGCGGGTAATGCCTGAGAGTAAGGCAGTTTCCAACAAAGAACAATGTATCCTTATAGTTCATCATTGAACAGTTTACGCACAGTACTCACCATTTGTTCGTTATCGCTGTATGTTAATCTGTAGCAGGGTAGTTCGATGAACCAGTCCATAAAGCTCTCTACATTTTCATATATCGGGGAGATCCATGAATCCGTTACCAGTTTTTGAAATGCGATATGTTTTGGTTCTTCAGTCAGTTCCAGTTCAGCACCCGGGGAATAATTAATAAAAACAATTGCCTTAACCGGGGCAGCCGTGTTTTCAGGATCAGCCGTAATGGGAGGGGGAAGAAAAATCATTCTTGTGGCAGCATCCTTATAATGGACTTCTCTGTGTTCCCCGAATTCAGGGAATGAGTTTTTAATAAGATCCCAAGCTCCTTCCTTTATTGAAATGGCGGAGGGGAATAGTCGTAATTCTCTTGTTGCAGCCTCGATAGGCACAAAATCATCGGCTATAACATCAAAACCATTGGCAAGAAGTATAGCCAGACTTGTACTTTTCCCGCTTCCTGATTCACCGGGCATAATTATGCTGTTTTTCCCATCGCTGAGGGCTGATGCATGGAAAACCCCTATCCAGTCTTCTTCCTTCCTGTCATAAACTTTATTCAGGAATTCCGCCGAAACCTTGCCCTGGAAGAAGTGTACCTCATCCATACCCCATGGGCCAATCAGCTTATCATCAGACCGCAAATAGAGATTATCCTCAATCCTGAAAAGCATAAATGTGTGATAATCGTCTTTTACCTCATTTGTTTCCAGGTGGGCAAGTTTTGGGTGGAACATTTCCTCCAGCTTCTTATGGTAATATTGAAAGCAGAAGCTGCATCCAGCGAACTGGTAATATTTCTCTGAATAAATTCCACCCTCAGGATTGATCTTAACTGAATCCTGGTGAGTATGATTAAGGATATTTTGAAAAGGCTTATTGTTTAATTCTATCAGGGAACTGACTTCCCCCACAAACTTTTGGGCATCAGCGTTTGGCAATCCATAGGTATTGGAGCACCAAAAGGCAATATTATCAAGGGGAATATTATTATTTAACTGATCAAAAACCCGGTAAGCAGGCTCCTCCATCCACACGTACTTGTTGCTTTTCTCAAACCATACAAGTGATTTGTCCTCCAGGGATCTGCAAAGTATTCTCATTTATTTCCTCTCACCATTTGCTACCCGGATCCTTTGCTTTTTCTGAGTCTGCCTGAGCTTATTTAGGGCTGAAGAAAAAGACCATGGATGTTGGAGCGCAGCGACAGTCCCGGCTTGCCGGGAACAGTTAACAGATGACAGATAACGGATAGCTTTGGTCTTAATTCTTTGATCTTGATTTCTTAAACAAGATTCTTGCATCTTGCGTCTTGCATCTTGTATCTTGTATTTTGCGTCTCCGGTCCCTCCGTCCCCTTTTCTCCCGCGTCACTCGTCACCCGTCACTTGTCACTCTTTTCCGTCCCCTCGTCCCTTTGTCCCTCTATTTCCCTTTTCTCCTCCACCTTCTTGCCTTTCAGATAATCAGGTAGTTCGAGGCCGGCCATCCTGAATAGTTCTTCGAATGGAGGTATGGAGCCGAGCATCCCGGAAAGAAAGTTTGCAGATGTTGGGGATTTTCCGTCTTTTCCCGACGACATATTATCCCAGACGGTTATCTTATCGATCTTAAGGTTCTTAATGGCTTCAACCTGTGTTTTCACCAGCTCGGGCAGCTTATCGGCTATCATCAGCATAACGGCAGCGGAAGGATCTTCGTTGGCAGCATCCACCAGCTTCTCAAAACCGCTGGCCTCTTTGCTCAGGATCTCGTAAATACCACGGGCCTCAGCATCCATCTTCAGGAAGATAGCATCTGCTTCCCCTTTGGCATGCCGCCTTGTCTGTTCGGCAATAGCTTCGGCATTGATCTCAACTTTTTCCTTATCGATCTGGGCAGGCACCACGATGTTGGCATTCTGAGTGGCCCTGTCCCTCTCGGCACGGGCCTTTTCAGCATCTTGTTCAGCGGCATAAGCCTCTTCGAGGGCTTTGGCTTGTGTGACTTTCTCAGCCACAACAGCTTTCCTTTCGGCTTCTGCTTCTTTCTCACGCCTGGTGGCATTGGAGTTGGCAATAGTGATTTTAGCGGTGTTTTCCCCTTCCACAGCTGATGCATCGGCGGATGCAACCTGTATCCTCTGATCCTGATGGGCCTGGGCTTCACCGATCGATCCATCTCTGTTCTTTTCGGCAACGCTTTTCTTGGCATCATTTATAGCTTTAGCGGCAGCTTCTTTACCCAAAGCTTCAATATATCCGGATTCATCATTGATATCGGTTACGTTCACGTTGATCAGCTTAAGTCCGATCTTTTTTAGTTCAGCCTCAACGTTGGAAGATACAGCCGCCAGGAACTTATCCCTGTTAGAGTTGATCTCCTCAATATCCATTGTTGCTACCACCAGCCTCAACTGACCGAAAATGATGTCCTTGGCCAGGTTGCTGATGTCCTGCTGTGAGAGGCCAAGAAGCCTTTCTGCTGCATTGGTCATGACACCCGGCTCTGTGGAAATACCAACAGTAAAGCGGGATGGAACATCAACACGGATATTCTGCTTACTCAAAGCACTGGTTAGATTGATTTCAATGGATAGCGGTGTGAGATCGAGGAATGAATAATCCTGGATCACCGGCCAGATAAAGGCTGCCCCCCCATGTATGCATTTGGCAGAACGGTACTCTGCTTCCCCGCCTTTACCAATCTTACCATAAATAACAAGAATACGGTCGGAAGGGCATCTCTTGTACCTTCTGAAGAATGAAATGATGAGAATGAAAACGAAAAGTGCTGCTAAAACCAGCAGTATAAGTGTGTATTGTCCCATTGGAGTATAATTTAAGAATTATTTAGCGGAAGGTTTAACAATCAGAATTTCATTATTGTATATATCGATCACCTCAACTACTGCCCCTGTTTTGAGCTCCTCTTCACTATCAGTAATGGCATCGAGGGTTTGCAGGCCCTGCACAGATATCTGCACCTTACCCATCCCGGCCCTTTTGGGAGGTATTGTAAGGTAAACAGTCCCAATCTTCCCTTTAGCATTTACCAGCCTCAGGGTGCCATCATCAGTGAGCTTCCACATGAAATAGATCAAGGATGCCATGATTACCATCATCAGGAGGCCAGCACCCAGGGAAATTATCAGGGTGAGCGGCACACTCAAACCGGAATTAACGCATGCGATCCCAGCCCAGGCAAAAATGGTGAAAAAGGCAACGAGGTTTTTCAATGAAAGGAACTGAAAACCAATCCCATGGTCACTTTCGATGCTGGCATCAACATCCCCGCTAGAATCCACATCACTCATGTCCCCCATAAAAAATGTCATTATGGTTTGCAGAATGAAAATCACGGAAAAAGGTATGGCAATGATCCAGTAAACCTTTTCAAGGGCACCCAGGGAGGGCCACCACTCGGAGATAGAGAGTATCATGCTGGGAGGTATTTAATTATGTTTTAATATCACCCTTAAAAATACTAAATAATTCCAAATTACAACTGTATTCTCGCTCACTTCGTTCGCTGGAAATTACCAAGGCTTGTCGAAGCGAAGCGGAGATCCCGATAGCGAAGCGTATCGGGAAGGCTTAAGGCATAAGACTTTAGTATAAGTATGAGTTTTAAGTTTTGAGGTTATAAGGAAAGTTATTATTCGTAACCTTACATAACCTCTCGTAACCTTTTTTAATCACCCGTCATCTGTTCCCGGCAAGCCGGGACTGTCGCTGCGCTCCAGCATCCTATATCCTCATACATCCTAAACCTTAATAGATTATTTCGAATTAATTTCGTACATTTAGAAAAAACCTGTCATGAAACGGATTTTAGTTGCACTTTGTATTCTGCTTTTTCTGTGGATTTCCGGATCAAGCTTCTGGTATGTTTGTAAGATCAGGGACAACTGTAATTCCGGACAAGAGATAACAATAGATAATGAGCAAAAGGAAGAAACCCTGCTGATAGATGAGCCTGATGAAGCGGATTCTCTTATGAAAGACTCCCGGGCTAACAGCCTTATCCCACCTCCTGCCCCTGTAGATTCCTTGTCAATAGCAAGGGCATATATGCAAAATGTACAAACCAAAACCATCTATTTCGATTTCGCCAAATCTGAAACAAAACTATCGGAGGATGACAGGGAATATCTTAAAATGCTCCGTATTTACATGGATAATGAGCCTGGGAAAGGGATATACCTGACTGGCCATTCAGATTCAAAAGGGAGCCCGGAGGCTAACATGTATGCCAGCGGTCAGCGTGCGCTGTTTGTTTCAGGATTATTGACGGAGGCAGGGATCCGGGAGGACCTAATCAAATCCAAAGGCCTGGGGGACAAAGAGCCGGCTGAATCAAACCAATCGCCTGAAGGCAGGGCCAAAAACCGCAGAGTAGAAATCACCATTAAAAACCAATAATATTATGAGTGAACGATTCTCTTCCGACCTCCTATTTATCATCATTGTATTGGTGATAGCTGCGATCCTGGGTTTTATGATCGGATACCTGATCGTAATGATCCAAAAAAGAAAAGCAGTTCAGCTATTGGAAAAACAAATTGCCGGTTTAGAAACCGAACTTTCTTCTTGCAAAAAAAGGAGGGATGAATCGGAATTAGAGGCGATTGGCCTGCGCAAGAAATTGGAGGAAGCCCTGGCCGCTGCTCCTGAACCAGAGTTAGATCCGAAAAAGCCCAAAAAGAAAAAGGGAGAATAAGAGCCAGCCTAATATGAAATTAATCTTTAATCAATTAATATCTGGAGGTATTATTATGGAAACTTTAATTAGGTGGGTAAGCTGGATTCTCGTTATTTTGTCAGGTGTAGCCTTTATTTTCGCTGTTCTGACTGCTATTACTGATTTAACAATCATGGATTTAGCCCCGGAGAGCTATTCCCGTGCCTGTTCCAACCTGGCACTGCTGGCTATAGCCTTATCGTTTGTTGGGGTAAAAAAAGGCAGTAAGAAGGATTGATATTTCAGTAAATAAATTTCTTTGTCTTTTCTGCCCGGAATGCTTTGCCATAACTGGGATATATTATTTTAACTCCTCTGTTCATCAATTCCCGCCAGCTTTTATTTAGCTAATCAGGTAACAATGATTCATGCCGAGTTGAATGTCAATAATTTTTGTTTCCATTGTAAAAAGCAGAGTATGGATTGTTACGGTGGATTTACAAAAAAGGCCATCCCATTTTTGGGACGGCCTCCTGTCAGGCATTATTATGCAAGTATATAATTAATTGCCGGAACCGGTTCGTATACAACATCCTGAAATCCCAGTGTACGGTTGAATGCACGTAGGTGGTTTCTGGATTCTAGCATAAGTGCCTCAGCTACAGCAATAATATCTTCACCCGGCGACAATTCATATACATCTGCCAGATCGATAATATCCACTTCCTCAATAAGTGCCACTACCATCAGCGCTTCCACCAGGTTTGCACTTCCTCTTTCATAATTTTATATTTATTTTAATTAATACTTGAGGCGGATAGTTTTGTCGTGGAACCGGCTGGCTGTCCGTCTCTTTATTTAATCTCATTCCCATTGCTAAACCTTCTCCCATGCCCTGGGCCTCTGCCTGATCCTTGTCTGTTGCCAGATGGTTGATCAGTTTGAATAAGGGTTTGGAATAGTTTCAGCAGGTTTTCGTTTTGCTCAGGATTGCAGATCTTTTTTATGCCAAGATAAAAATCGATAGTTACCTGCTTTAGTTCAGTATGCTTATTCCCAATATCTTGAGACAACTGACTTAACGCCAGTTCATTTGGTTCACCTTTGCCTAATTCAGTTACCAGTTCCTGGCGTGAGATATCCATTTCAGCCTTTATCCTGTTAGCCATTCGGTTGAATCCCTGGTTCAGTTCCCATACCTTTTCCTGCTGATCGTTGTCCAGATTTAGTTTTTCGGTGAAAAAGCGGGTTCGTTGCATGTCGGGAATATTTTCCTCCTGCAGATTTTCCTGAACAGATACACCCGTTTTCTCTTTAAGGTGACTAACAAGGCTAATAATGGTCCCTGCATTGGTAGCTAATAATAACAGAACCAGCCAGGGAAGAATTTTATATATGCGTTTATCGTTCATGTCTTTTGTCGCGTTTTATAAATTTAACAGGAACTGCTCAATAGGTTCCTGCTCCATATCGTTTACCAGGTACTCAAATCCGCTTATTGCAGATTCATCCTGATATACATCCGGGGCCAGAACTTTACCTAATCCCAATCCTCCTAAAACACCAATTAGCAGAACCAGGCCGGCGGCTACTGCAGGTATCCACCTGAAAGACGAAAAAGTCTGTCTGAGAATCCCCGCATTGGATTCAGAATCAATTCTTGCCATAATCCGTGAATACAAAAAGGGATACGGCTGAATTTGTTTTTCCTCTTGTATGATATCGAGGGTGGTCCTAAGATAGATTACAAATGTGCTGCAGCTGGTGCATTTTTTCAAATGGGCCGCTACCTCCTGCATATCTTGTATATTCAGGCCTCCTTCGATGTAATCCGTTAATTTGCTATGACAATTTTTACATTCCATTAGGATGGCTTTTAACTATTTGACACTTTAATTTCCATAAACTTGCACTCAGCACATTTTTTTGTAACAGTTCCATAATTTTTTCTGCAGATTTTTCCGGGCCCGAAACAGCAAAGACTCCACGGAAGAAATACTTATTTCCAGGATATCCGCAATTTCCTTATATGACAGCTCATCGTATTTATGCAGTACAAATGCTTTGCGCTGATTTTCCGGAAGAGAGTCTATTGCCTGATGAAGGAATTTAGCCCGGTCCTTATTTTCCAGCTCCTTGTCGGGTATCTCCCAACCAGCCACTGGAATCTTCAAGCTTATCTTTCTTGAGCTATTGTCACCAGGGTTATTGCTATCAATATTGCTATCAAGACTGCTGGCATCCCGATGTTTCTTATTGTCACGTATATAATTCATGGATAGATTTACAGTGATCCTGTAGATCCAGGTCGACAATCCGGATTCCTGACGGAATTGATCAAGGGACTGGAAAATTTTGATAAAAACTTCCTGAGAAAGATCATGGGCATCCTCATCATTTTTCACAAATCCGCGAGCTGTAGCCAGCACAAGCCGTTGATATCTGTCAACCAGTTCCTTGAAGGCCCCGGATTTATCAACAATCAATTTGCGGATCAGCTCTATTTCAGTCATTCTGAACAGTCAGTTTTATCATTTGACACAAGAATATCAAATAACTTGCATACTGTGACAAGAAAAAATAAATTTACTTGACTTATCTGAAAAACATTCTTAATAATCTAAATTAGGGATCATTTATCATAAAACTGCTTATGGATTCCATCCCGGTTATACAATGCGAAAGTTTGACCAAAAGTTTTGGTCAACTGAAAGCAGTAGATGGATTGAACCTTGAGATCAGAAAAGGTGAAATACTTGGTTTTTTGGGTCCTAATGGGGCAGGAAAGACAACCACAATCAACATGATCTGTGGTTTATTGAACCCGGATAGTGGAACTGTAAAAATATTAGGGAAAGATCTAAGGAAGATTCAGGAATTGCGATTTAAGATTGGCTTATGTCCGCAGGAAAATATCTTCTGGCCAAAACTCACAGGCCTCGAGCAGCTTCAGTTCATGGCAAGGATGTACGGGATTGGGATAAAAGAAAGCAGGGTGCGGGCCTATCAGCTGCTTGATCAACTAGGCCTAAAAGGGAAAGCCAGCAGCGTTACTGCCAAATGGTCGGGAGGGATGAAGCGCAGATTGAACATTGCCCTTGCCCTGATCCATGATCCTGAAATACTAATTCTTGATGAGCATGAAGCAGGGCTTGATCCGCAAAGCAGGGTTATGGTGCGTGAATTTATCAAGTCATTTGTGCCGCACAAAACTGTCCTGCTCACGACACACAATATGGACGAAGCCGACAGGATGTCGGAACGGGTGGCAGTTATAGATAGTGGGAAAATAATTGCACTGGGAACCCCGGGTGAGCTCAAAGCCTTAATTGGAGGGGAACAACAGATAAAAGAGTGGGTTGTAAGGGAAAAAACTCTTGAAGATGTTTTTATTCAGTTAACAGGAAAAAAACTTAGGTCATGAAGATCCTGGCTGTAATAATGAAATCTCTCAGTGAGCAATCCCGACAAATCTGGGTCGTGATCCTCACAATTTCCATGGCCCCGTTTTTTGTGGGAATTTATTACCTTATGTGGGAATCCACCAAGCTAAGCATGGATGTCGAGATTGTTAACCTCGACAAGGGATATGGTGGGTTTGATTATGGAAAGGAAATCAGCCAATTTGTTATTTCCCAATCATCCGATGAACTCCCTGTTAACTTTCATCTGAGTGCAAGTCGGGATAATGCCCTCAATCAGATAAGGAACAAAAAATCTGATGCTATTCTTATCCTGCCTGAGGATTTCAGCGAGAAGGCAGTGATGTTGGGCAGGGGCGAAAATGTGCAGATACCATTTGAACTTACTGGAGATCTTTCAGATATCAATTATATGCTGGCTGCTACCTGGACCTATGAGCTGATAGGTGCTTTTATTAGTGAAAATACAGGGATTAAAACCCCATTTGAATTCAGGGAAACCCCGGCTGGTGTTTCGGGGGAGATGAATGAGTTCGACCTTTATGTTCCGGGCTTGCTGATCCTGTCAACCGTTATGCTGATGTTTACGGCGGCAATTGCCTTCGTGCGGGAGCCTGAACAGAAAACAATTATCCGACTTAAGTTATCACAGCTAAAGAACTGGGAATTTATTACCGGAGTCAGCCTGGTTCAAATGTTTATCGGATTTTTCTCTATTCTTCTCACTCTGGCTGTTGCAGCTGCATTGGGATTTGAATTCAGGGGGTCATGGGGAAGTTTCTTAATCGTGACAACACTCACCTGTCTCTCAATAATCGGGTTTAGCCTGATTGTAGCGGCTCTCACACGTACTGTTAACCAGGTACTGGTAGTTGGTAATTTCCCTCTTTTCCTGTTTATGTTTTTTACAGGAGCTATGATGCCTGTTCACGGACCAACACTATTCAGTTTTGCATCGTATGATTTTACTCTGCCAGGACTAATGTCGCCCTACCATGCCGTCAGCGCACTGAAAAAAATCAGCATATTCGAAGCCTCACTTGGGGAAATATGGCCGGAATTAACCTGCCTGGCCGGGATCACGGTTATTTATTTCCTTATCGGAGCCTTGCTCTACCGCCGACAGCACCTACGGCTATTATAACAGATAACAGATGACAGATAACAGATAACAGATGACAGATGACAGATAACAGATGACGGATGACTTAAAAGAAGGATGTTGGATTTTAGATTTTAAATGTCGCTCTTTTAACTTAACTTATTTTCCTTAAGACTTAAAGCTTTAAACCTACTTTTGCCTTCTGCCTTCTGCCCTCTGCCCTCTGCCTTATCTTTCGTCTTATTCTTTTGCGAAGCAATAAAGGCTTTTAAATCCCCGGAGGAAGAGCTCATCGCCAATAACCACAGGACTGGCATGGAAAGTGTCATCCAGGGTGTTGGAGGCTAATAGCTCAAATTCCGGGCCTGCCTTGAGGACACTAACGGCTCCTGTGGCAACAATATAAATTTTACCGCCAGCACCGGTTGGGGAGGAGAAAAGGGTGCTGATTCCCTCCACTTTTTCAGTAGCGTATTTAACTTCTCCGGTTTTTGCGTCAAGGCATGTCAGGAAGCCATTGTTGGTTCTTATGAAATAGAGGTAACCATCCATAAGAAGGGGGCTGGGGGCATATGGAGTGTCCTGGTTGTATTCCCAGAGGATCGTTTTGGTACCGGTAATATCTCCTTTAGCCTTAGCCAGGTCGATGGCCATCAGAGCCGTGCCTCTATATCCGCTCATAACGTAGAGAATCCCATCTCCATATACAGGGCTGGGTATCACATTCCTGGTCAAGCCTGTACATTCCCAAATGATTTCTCCTGTTTCCAGGTCATAGCTTCTCACCTTATTGGTGGCACTGGTGATTACCTGGGTTTTTCCTCCGGCTTGAACAATCAGTGGTGTTGTCCAGGAAGTAATTTCATCACGCTCAGTTTTCCAGATCTCTTCCCCGGTGGTTTTATCCAAAGCCACAATAAATGATTCACCCTGATGATCCCAGAGGACTACAATTTTATCCCCATAAAGTGCAGGTGAGCTGCCTTCACCGAAACTCATCACTTTTTCCATCTGTCCCCAATCCTTTTCCCAGAGCACATTACCTTCAAAATCAAGACAGAATAGTCCTCGGGAACCGAAATATGCAAATATATGTTCACCATCGGTCACTGGTGAATTTGAAGCCCAACTACCCAATTCATGAGTGCTTTCGAGTGGAAGTTCTTCTTTGACAGTGCGTTTCCAGTTGATTTTCCCGGTGTTTTTATCTACTGAAACGACCATGAATTGGTGGATGAGTTCAGTTCCGCTGGAAGGAGGCCCCATCCTTTTTCCTTCCTGGCTTATTTCTTCTTCTCCTTCTTCCTGCACAGGTTTTCTATCTGTGGCTACGGCGGTTAACAGGATGATCTGCTCGCCCCAGACAATAGGGGTGGCATGCCCTTTACCTGGGATTTCTGTTTTCCATTTCAGGTTTTTAGATTCCCCAAATTCAGTTGGGGGATTTCCGGCCAAAGCAGCACCGGTTTCCAGAGGGCCGCGCCATTGAGGCCAGTTGGATTGTGATTGTTGAGCCTTAATAATTAGTGATCCGCCAAAAAACAGGATTACTACTAGACCGAAGAATTTTTTCCCTGACATATTGAACTAATTAATTATTTATTTGGTGATCAGTTTCGCATTTTCCATTATTATACCATACTTATAACCAGCCCCAAAATCCCGGTCTTTGGAAATCTGGCCCTGTACACTGATTACCTGATCCACCTCAACATTTTCCTGAGTAGTTAAAGTGAGATCATAATTGTTGTCATCTGCCGGTTCAGACGTGATGTGCACCCAGTTTCTGTCCATGATAGCAGGGTTTACCTTGATCACCCTTCCTGTCACCTTCACCAGCTTATTGGTATATTCATCTGAATTGGACAATAATTCATGGATACTGATCTCTTCTTTTACCTCACCCACTATTTCACCTGGCCCATCAGTATTGATCAGTGGGTTTTGATTGCTAGGCGTACCCATCTGAATCTTTGGGCCTTTGTTGAGGTCCTGAATGAAAAATACCTGATCGAATGTCCTTTTCAATTCCGGACTTTCAAAATCCTTCATCTCAGAGGAAGTTGTATAATAAAGGGTTTCTCCCACCTTGGCTTCTGTCTTAGGGGCTGCCATCCAATATTCCGATTTCCCTTCACTTACCCTGAAGTATGTGTAATTGGTTGTTTGAATAAATTCCTTCACCTTTACCTGGTGTGCATTCATTGCCTGCAGAGTATCAGTGTTATCTGGTTTAGATTTACATCCGGCTATTAGCAATAATCCGCTTAATAAGATTATCATTAAACCTAATTCTCTTTTCATTTTTAGTCCCCTCATTTTATTTGTTTTTCAAAAATTTGTTCTGCAAAATTAACAGGATTTTTTTAATGAGAACAAATGGCTGAAAACAAGTATTTTCAGATACCATTATTTTGGGTGATTGTTGGTTTGAAAGTTGGACTTATCAGGAGACAAATATTATAGTGTAATTAGCAGGCAGCAGGGTAATATGTGATAGTATTCTTATCTTTAGTGCATTATGAACTTTAAAACAATATAAATTGAAAAGGCCAATGGGAGCCTGGGTTCGCATAATGGCTATTATTTCTCTGGGTATTTTTGGCTGTGGAGAGCGGGTAGGGAATTTATTTATACCTGCCTCATCTGAGCCTGTTCTTGAAGAAATCTACATAGCCAAGCATACATGGCATACCGGTATAATATTGAAAAGATCAACTTTCAATAATCTTTCTGTACTTAAGGAAGTTTATCCCGGGGCCGAATACCTGGAGATTGGCTGGGGAGATTTAGATTTCTTTACCTCCGAAAAAGCCACCCCGGGTATGGCTTTGAAAGCCATGTTATGGCCCACCGGATCGGTGCTGCTTGTTATGCCATATTACCAGCATCCGTCAAAATATTTTGATGAAAATAAGCTAATTGAACTGACATTGCCTGCAGAGGGTTACCATAAACTGCTAAATTATTTTAACAGGAGTTTTGCCCTTGATCAGGCCGGTAAGATCATTCCGATTGAAAGTGACAGTGATGTTGGAGGCCGGTTTTATCTCTCTGTGGAAAAATATTATCTGTTCAAAACCTGCAATGTGTGGACTGCCAGGGCTATTAAGGAAGGAGGTTTTTCTATAGTTCCCTTTTATGCCTTGAGCTCGGGAAACCTCATGAAGCAATTAAGAAAGAAACGGAAGGATTATTAAGGGTGGTGTTCTACCTGATCCGCGAGAGGTAGTATTTTATACCAAGTGATGTGGAAAACCAGGTGAAGTGTAAAAAGCCAGTCAGATCATCGTAAGCGTTCTTCGGAAATAACAGATTTACATCCCAAATCATTATCAGGTTACTTCTTTCTTCCTTTGGCAGATTCACCCCAATTCCCAATCCATAGGCAAAACCTTCCATCTTGCTATAGCCAATAATTAGCTGCTCGTCTCTTCTATTTGGGATTTCATCACTGGTGATAGCGTATCCAATTACAACATTTGCGTGCACCCGGCGTTTTCTGCCCTGAAGGCCCACGCCGGAGAAACTAAAAAACGACTCCGAAGCGAAAAGTTGGCGATGTAAGGCAAAAAAATCAAAATAGGAATACTTTGCAACATGTTTGGATTTAGACAAGGTTCCTCCAACGGCAATATCTAAATTAAATCCATTACCATGTGACTCCCTGAACTTTGCCGTTACCGGCCCGGTCTGGCCGGGGGTAGTCACATCAAACCGGTCGAACACATTACCATACCCCCCCAGAATCTTTGAGTATAGGTATACCTTGTTTTTTCTCTGCCCGTAACTATCAGGAGTTCCAATAATTATTAATACCAACAGGAAGAAAAATAAGTATCTGAATTTTATGGTTTGATGTGTCATATCGTTCAATTTACTGTTTCTATAGATGGTTTCTCAACCCAAAACTATTAAAAATCTGTGTTCTTCCGACTATTATCTGATTCTGGTGATTCAATTTTGCTACATCACCAGGATAAAGGAAGAATATAAAAGAAAATACCTATAAAATGTGCTACTGTTCCGGCGATAACCAGTAAATGCCATACCAGATGGTGGTATTTAAATTTGGCTTTTCGGTAAAAGAAGATTCCGATAGTATAACACAACCCGCCTATCAATATCCACATTACACCCATAAGCGGAACATTTTTAAAAAGGGGAACTATGGCAATCAAAAGCATCCAGCCCATGACGGCATATAACAGAATGTAAAACAGGTTAACTCCTTTATTGAATTGGGTAGGTTTGGCCAGTTTGATAATAATTCCAATGGCTGCCAGTCCCCACTCAAGGCCAAATAGAACCCATCCCAAAGGTCCGTGTAAGGCAATCAGAGTGAGGGGCGTATATGTTCCAGCAATCAGGAGGAAAATAGCTATCTGGTCAAGGGTAAAGAAAACCTCTTTCGCCTTTCCGGGATTTAGCCAGTGGGTCATGGTGGAGGAGAAATACAGAATTATCATACTGGCACCAAAAACAGCCGAGCTAACTATATGCCAACCTGTTTCCAATTGCACTGATTTTACCAGTAACAGAACTAATCCAACAGTTGCCAGAAGGGTTCCGGTAAGATGGGAAATTGCATTAGCCTGTTCTTCATTCTTTGTGTATCGGGATTTTACCTGGACATCCATTAGATCTTTGTAATTTATGTTAATAAAATAGTGAACTATTGTAGAAACCGAGGGTTGGGCTATAGCTAACCCTTGGCCATCCATTTCCACACGGAAATAACTCCAATTGCTGGTATCTTCCTGTCAGTTTTGTGCCTAACTTTTTGCTCAACATACTGGCATTCGAACCAGTAATATAGATTTTTTTTCCTTGATCGATGGCGGTTCGTATATATTTTTTCCACACTTTCTAATACCCAGCCAAAGGTTGGCTTAGGCCCGACCTTTGGCTTTCCAATAGGTAATTTGTAAATTACATCGATAATTTTGCGAACGGTCCTAATTCTGAAACTGACATTTTATTCTGATAATGAAAGCCATTAGATTTCCACAAATTACCTGGGATTGTAGTATCCCAATCATCATCTTCTTCCTGCTAATCGGACTGGCTGCAACAGCCCAGAAACGATATGAACCAAACTGGGAATCGGTTGATAGCCGTCCGACCCCTGAATGGTTCAGCGATGCCAAATTCGGTGTTTTTATCTGCTGGGGGCTATATTCTGTACCGGCCTGGAGCCCTGTAGGGCAATATTCCGAATGGTATCAGTACTGGCTTCAGCAGAAATCCAGTAACGGCCAGGTATATGATTTTCACAGGCGCACTTACGGGGAGGATTTCCAGTTTAAAGATTTTGCCCCGATGTTCAGGGCTGAACTGTTTAATGCTGATGAATGGGCCAGTCTGATCGGCAGGGCAGGTGCCAGGTATATCGTCTTTACCACTAAACATCATTCGGGATATACCATGTGGCCCAGTAAAGAAGCTGAACAATCTTATGGAGAAAATTATAATCCGGTAAAAGTGGGCCCCAAAAGGGATATAGTAGGAGAATTGGAAAAATCAATGAGGAAGAATGATATAAAATTCGGGTTGTACTATTCTCTTTATGAGTGGTATCATCCTTTGTATAAGACAGATGTGAATAGGTTTGTGGAGGAGCATTTTCATCCTCAGTTCAAAGACCTTGTTACCCGGTACACACCTGATATTATCTGGACCGACGGGGAGTGGGAGCAGTTTTCTGCAACCTGGAGATCTCCTGAACTCCTGGCCTGGTGGTTCAATAATGCTCCGAACAAAGAAACCCTTGTAATCAATGATCGCTGGGGCAACGACAGTCGGCACAAGCATGGCGGGTTCTATACAACGGAATACGGGTCTGGTATGAATGACGACTCTCATCCCTGGGAGGAGAACCGGGGAATGGGTTATTCTTACGGATATAACCGGGCCGAAAATATTGAGGATTACAGAAGTGCGCAGGAACTTATTCTGATGCTGGCCGACCTGGTGAGCCGTGGAGGAAACCTATGCCTGGATATAGGCCCGGCGGCAGATGGCAGCATTCCGGTAATTATGCAGGAAAGATTGCTTCAGATAGGTGAATGGCTTGGCATAAACGGTGAGGCCATTTATGGCACAAGGATGTGGGAAAGGCCTTGCCAGTGGTCGGAAGGAAATATGCCGGAATTGACACGGGGTGAATATATGACCGGCTTTGACATCCTAAAACAAACCATTAATCCTGATCCCGGAATGGCCATCAAGGAAATCTTTTTTACTTCGAAAGGAAATACAATATATGCCATAACACCGAAATGGCCAGGGGCGGATCTGAGAATAAAGATGTATGATGATGGAAATAAGCCGGGTGATTTAAGGGGTGCAGACAACAAAATAAAAGTGACCTTCCTACTGACAGGAGAAGATTTGGATTTTCTATTGGATGAGCATGATCTTATTATCAGGATGCCACATTTCGGTCCGGAATTATTCAGCGGGCAGGCGGCGTACGCGTTTAAGATAGGGGACGGGGAATAGGGATCCCTATTTAAACTCCGGCTTGTTCCATGGTATCATTCCCTCATTCTTCATTTGCTGGTTATATAATTCGTGAAAGGGTTTAACCTTACTCATCGGGACGAATTCATTCACCATTAAAGGGCGGGCTTCCATCCACCATTTTTCATAGGCTTCCATCAGTTCAGCCTTAATTTCAGGGTACTGGTCAATAACATTTAATGTTTCCCCGGGATCGGCCTGGACATCATATAGTTCATTCAAGCCCACCAGGCGGAATTGTTCATTTCTGACAGCAAAATTGACATATTGGAAGGAATCTGGTTCGGCGCCAACAGGCCAGCGGCCCTGGTGAAAGATTCTATAACGGTTGAGCAGGCGCATAAGCAAAGAAAAATGCTGGCGGTTGTTAGGATTTTTCTTATTGTTTTCATTTGTTACTCGTTATTCGTCAATTGTCACTTTGCATCCCCCTTTTTTTGTCACCCGTCACCTGTCACTCGTCACTATTTCAGAATGAAATCTTGTATGTTTCCCCTTTTTCTGTCTCCATTTCCTTCACCTCCCCTTTATACCTGAGTCGGAGAGGCTCTCCTGCCTTGGATAAAACACTAACTTCTTGTAGTTCACTATTCTCCCAGCTGAATGAGAGTTCGAATCCTCCACGGGCACAAACTCCGTAAATTGATCCGTCAGGCAGGGCATCCGGTAGGGCGGGTAATAAATCAATAGCACTCTGATGGGATTGTATCAGCATCTCAACCATCCCTGCAGGTGCACCAAAATTTCCATCTATCTGGAATGGAGGGTGGGAATCAAAAAGGTTGATGTATGATCCTCCTCCCTGGTACTGTGTGTTACCATCCTCCTTAACTCTGAATAATAGTTTAATCAATTCATATGCATGATTGCCGTCCATAAAGCGCGACCAGAAATTGATTTTCCATGCCAGGCTCCATCCTGTGCCATCATCACCACGGTATAGGAGAGACTGCATGGCGGCTTTCATTATCTCGGGAGAGGTTTCCCAGGTGATATCAGCGCCGGGAGTTACACCCCAAAGATGCGATACATGCCGGTGGTGGTTTTCAGGATCATCCTTGTCTTCCATCCACTCCTGTAGCTGGCCGTAACGGCCAACCTGGTTCGGTGCAATTTTAGGGGTTAAATCCCTGAGTAAATCGGCAAAATCATTATCCACACCCAGGATCTCTGAAGTTTCTATGCATGCTTTGAAAAGAGAACGAATGATCTGGTGGTCCATGGTCGGGCCGGCCACCAATCCACCAATCTCCGGGGAATTGGAAGGGGTACTTATAAGCCAGCCTGTCCTGGGATCCTCTATGAGAAACTGGGAGTAGAAAGTTGCTGCCCCTTTCATTAGAGGCCAAGCTCTATCTCTAAGAAAATCAATGTCTTTGGTGTACAGGTAATGCTCCCACAGATGACTGCAGAGCCAACCGCTTCCTCCCAGCCAGATGCCATGGTTCGAAGCATTGATGGGTGCTGCTCCCCTCCAGATATCTGTGTTGTGATGAAGTACCCAGCCATCGCAGTTGTAATGAACTTTCGCTACTTCAGCACCTGTTTGTGCAACCTCTTCAATCATATTAAATAAAGCATCATGGCAGTCGGATAGGTTAGTCAGTTCAGCCGGCCAATAATTCATTTCGGCGTTGATATTACAAGTGTATTTACTTCCCCAGGCAGGTTTGAGATCCTGGTTCCAGATACCCTGCAAATTGGCAGGAAAAGTCCCCGGCCGGCTGGAGGATATCATCAGGTAGCGGCCATATTGGATATAGAGTGCAATCAGTTGTGGATCCTCAGGCAGCTCATTGAATTTATGCAGTCGTTGGTCCATTGGGAGGGCTTCCCGGCCGTTCGATCCGAGATCAAGAGCGAATCTCTTAAAATATTTATGATAATCGGCGATGTGATCCTTTCTCACTTTATTGTAAGGAACATTTCTAAGCTTACTCAAATTGGCAGTTAACTCTACCTCCGGGTCTGCGCTTACATCCTGGTATGAAACATGGTTTGTTGAGGCACTTAAATATATGGTAGCAGAGCTGGCATTTTTTACCTCAATATGGGATTCATGTGTAATAAGAGTTCCCTTTGTGCGAACTTCTATCCTTGCTATACCTTTCAGAACACCATCCTTTACAGTTACAGAAAGCGTTTGCTGGTTACCATCAGTAATAACTTCTGATTGTTCATGTGGGGAATTCAGCACAATATGGAATCCTAATGCATCTTTTTGATCAGCATCCAGTTGTATAGCAATAACCTGGTGGGGTGCGCTGGCCAGGACCTCCCGCGTATATGTTACATCACCCACTTTGTAAGTCGTCCTGGCAATGGCGTTTTCTATATCAAGTAATCTGATATAATCAGTAAACTCTTCATGGCCAGGGAATTCAATTATTAAATCACCAAAGGGCTGGTATTCCATCTGGTGGAGCGGGAGGCTCATAAATTTCTCCATTGCCAGGTCCTGGGCTTCCCTCTGCTTTCCTTCAAAAAGGAGCTGGCGGATAGTATCCAGGTAGTCAAAAGCCCCTTCGTGTGCATAACTCCGGGGTTCGCCCGTCCATAATGTTTCTTCATTGAACTGTATCCGTTCGCGGGCCACCGTACCAAAGACCATGGCTCCCAATCGTCCGTTTCCAACTGGTAAAGCTTCATTCCATGATTTTGCCGGCTGTTCATACCAGAGCTTGAGATCTGTTGTTTCATACTCAATCTGGTTGGTGCAGGAGAAGAAGCCTAGCAGGACAAGGAGAAAAAGAATGTTTTTCATGACAATCAGGATTTAGGGAGAATTGAGAATTAATAGAAATTAAAAATACAACTTCTGAACCGGATTATCAATTGGTTGGAAGTTGGAGGTTGTTGGATAAAGAGGATATTAGATGTTGAAGACATCGCTGGGTCTTTCGTCCTTTAACTTGTATCTTATTTTCGTTCCCACGTTCCCAAGTCCCCAATTCCCTATTTTTCCTACCTTAGCTTTTCAAATCAAAATCAATGGAAATCCGACCTTTCACCCTCGAACGCTATTTCGCAGAATTTGAATTTGCGGCGAAGCACCTCCTTAGTAGCTCTGATTGTGAACCCCTTGCGATGCAAGAGTTGTTGGATATGGCCGATCCAGAGGCTATAGACTTGTGGAATAATCTAAAGCTGGCCTATACCGAGTCGCTAGGCCTGCCAGCTCTCAGGGAGGAAATTGCCGGCATGTATGATGGTATTCAGCCTGACAGGGTAATGGTGGTAAATCCGGAGGAAGGGATTTTTCTAACTATGCAGACTTTGTTGGAGCCCGGCGATGAGGTGGTTGCCACCTTCCCCGGCTATCAGTCATTATATGAGATTGCTATTAGCCAGGGCTGTAAAGTTGGTAAGTGGGAGCCTGATGATAATAATGAATTCTCAGTAGATAAATTGGAGGATCTTATTACTGACAAAACCAGAATGCTGGTGATTAATTTCCCTCATAATCCAACTGGTGACCAATTGAGCAAAAAAGATTTTGAGAGGGTGATCTCCTTAGCGAAAGAGAGGGATATTTTATTGTTTTCAGATGAGATGTACAGGTTTCTTGAGTATAAAGAGGAGGATAGGCTGCCATCAGCTTGTGAGATCTATGAAAACTCAATTACCCTATGTGGTTTGTCGAAGAGTTTTGCTCTCCCTGGGCTTCGGCTTGGTTGGTTGATTATCAATGATCCTGTTGTCATGAACAAGCTGCAGTCGTATAAAGATTACACCACAATATGCCAGCCAGGGCCTTCAGAGATTCTTGCTCTGATGGCAATAAGAAACAGAGACGAGATCATCAGAAGAAATCTGAAAATAATTGAAAAAAATATCCACTTAATGGAAGAATTCGCGGTGAGAAATCCGGATTTTATCAGATGGATCCCTCCAAAGGCTGGATCAGTTGCTTTTCCGGAAATTTTTGTGAGATATGAAGTGGAATATTTTTGCAGATGCCTGACAAAGAAAACTGGTGTTATGCTTCTGCCTTCAAGTGTATATGGCTATAAAAAAAATAGGGTCCGTATTGGTTTAGGGCGGATTGATTTTGAGGAAGGGTTAAGGGTGCTGGAGGGGTTTGTAACAATTTAATCCCTACGGGATAATTGATTTTGCATCCTTGAATTTGTTCTATAACAATTTAATACCTACGGGATATGTGGTTGTTGGGTTTTACCATGTCAATAATTGCCCGTAGGGCATAAACTGTTATAGAAACACACGTCCCACAATCAATATCTTACCCCGTAGGGGTTATACATCTTCAATAAACCGAAAAAGGTATTTTTCGTCGAATTCTATTTTCAATTTTTCAAGAAAGGTCAAAAATTCTTGCTTAAATGTTCTGGCCTTATGATGATTCTCCTGGTTCAAAATATAATTATAGACCCTGTCCATATTGGAATGACTGCAAGAAAATGCTCCATATCCTTCCTGCCAGGAAAATTTGCCCATACAGAATTTTTCTTTATTGATGAGGAGGGATGTACTTCTTTTTACGTTTTGAACCACCTCAGAGATTGTTTTTGATGGATTCAATCCAATCAGTAAATGAACATGATCTGAAGTGCCATCAATAATTATTGACTTGTGACCTAGGGTTGAGACAACTCCGCTCATATATTTAAAAACCTTTGGCCTAATTTGATCATTTAGAAGGGCTTCACGGTTTTTAACGGCAAATACAAGGTGGACATATAATTGGCAATAGGTTTTTGGTTTCATATTTTTTCTGTTAATCCCCTACGGGGAATTGATAATAAATTAAGGTATCCTTTGCTATAACAATATAATCCCTACGGGATAAATTTTCAAAGATATTTTGTCTTTGTGCTGTGTCATTTTCTATAACAGTTTAATCCCTACGGGATAATTGATTTTGCATCCTTGAATTTGTTCTATAACAATACAACCCTTACGGGGTAGATTAATCCCTGTGTAATTCCTTGTTCTATAACAATATAATCCCTACGGGATATGTGGTTGTTGGGTTTTACCATGTCAATAATTGCCCGTAGGGCATAAACTGTTATAGAAACATAGAACCATAACCGATTTTTTACCCCGTAGGGGTTACACATTTTATTTAAATATTTTCCATTCTAATGGTATAGATGCATTATTTCCTGATATTGGAAAAAATCCACCCACTTTTTGTTATTTTGTAGAAAATTGCACTTATGGCTAAAGACTGGAAAGACCGGCTTGGTGTGGTGTATTCAACAAGTTCCGATTTTAATTACGAAAAGGAGGAACAGGAAGAATCAGATACTCTTCCTCCTCAGCAGCAAAAACTCATCGTAAGCCTCGATAAACGCAATCGTAAGGGGAAGGCTGTAACTCTGGTTGCTGGCTTCATAGGCTCAGAAGATGACCTCAAAGAACTGGGTAAACATCTCAAGACAAATTGTGGAGTTGGCGGCAGTGTAAAGGAGGGGGAGATTCTGATTCAAGGGGATCACCGGAACAAAGTTGTGGAGATATTGGAAAGGGATGGTTATAAGGTTAAAAGATCTGGTTAGAGGGGATTCAAGGGGATTAAGGTTATTTCGCTCACTGCGTTCGCTGTGATTCAGGTGATTCCAGGTGATTCGAGGTTTACTTATAACCTTATTACCAATTACTTATACTTATACTCAGGCCTTCCAACCGACGTGACTCCCTTTTCCCAGCAATATGAGCTACCCATTTTAACTGCTCATTGGCAAACTTTTCTTTTGCCTTAGAGTGGTTTTTTATGTAGGACCAATTTGAGAATACTACAAGTAATCCATAATCCCGGATATGTTCAAAATCTTTCGACATATCGAGGCCCATTCCTGTTGCCCAGTTCCTGGTCCGCACAAATATGTAATATTCACCGGGCTCCAAAACTGAAAAACTGGTTACTGCATCCTCAACCGGGATCCCCAGTCCATGTGCCATGAGATAGGGCGAACCCATCACATCCATAAACTGCTGGTCGTCACCCAGCCACCTTTATTATCAAAGCTTTCAGGTTCTGATTACGGGTTCTGATTTGGGGACTCATAATTCATAACTCATAATTAATATGCTTTCAGCAAACTTAACAAATAGAGTGTGAAAAAAACTAATTTTGACCTCAATTGTATTTCCATCCATGCATTGGGAAAAACGTTGGTTTCAATATTCGATTCTATTACTCCTGGCTTTCGTATGGGGGAGTTCTTTTATTCTGATGAAAATCGGACTGAAGAGTTTCTCGAGCAATCAGGTGGCAGCCATACGTATATTATTAGCCTCAACAGTATTGCTGCCAATAGCACTGAAAAACCTGAAGAATCTCAAAAAGAAGGATTTGAAAAGTTTGTTGATCGCAGGTTTTATAGGGAGTTTCATTCCTGCTTTTCTTTTTACAAGGGCGCAGACCAGGATTGATAGTGCCCTGGCCGGTATGCTAAACTCTCTCACCCCGGTATTTACGCTGATCATCGGCTTGCTTTTTCATAAGACTAAAACAGGCTGGAAGCAGGTACTGGGATTGGGTTTAGGCTTAGCAGGTGCTGTTGCCCTTATCTCTATTGGTGAGGGGGTATCCCTCAGGAATATAAATACTTATGCCTTGTTTATCGTTCTGGCCACTCTTTTTTATGGCACCAATGTAAACGTAATCAAGTCTACCCTTACACACCTTACCGGTGCCCAGATCACCTCTTTGTCATTCATGTTTCTCTGGCCTGTGGCACTGGGATATTTATTAACCACTGATTTTGACCCTGTTTTTGAGAATCCGGATTGGCATATTCACCTTATGGCTATAGCCATCCTTGGTATTATCGGTACTGCCATGGCCATGTTGTTGATGAACAGCTTGATAAGGTATGCTTCAGCTGTATTCTCATCATCTGTAACCTACATCATCCCAATATTTGCTATCATGTGGGGAATAATCGATGGGGAAAGGATTACCTTGCTTCATCTGGCCTGTATGACGGTTATTATGATAGGGGTTTACCTTATAAACATAAGGCAAAAGGCAAATGGCAGAAGGCAAAAGTAGGTTATAAGATAAAAGTTTAAAGGATTAGGTAGGGACGCATAATTGCGTCCTACTACTCCCTACATAACTCCCGTATCATCTCCTCCATTTCCCTTGTATCGCCGGCACCTATTTTATACCATCTGACAACGCCTTTTTTATCAATTAAAACGACATGTGGGATGGCGCCTATGCCATAGGCGAGGTTATTCAGGGATTCGTCGGACAAGCCGATTGGATAAACAAAGCTCTGATTATCAATAAAAGCCTCAATATCAGCCTCAGTCTGCCGGTTATCCAAACGGGTTAGTCCCAGGATTTGTAATCCTTCCGGCCCATAGGTTTTTTGCAAACGTTCCAATTCAGGGAAAGTCTTGATGCATGGTTTACACCAGGTGGCCCAGAAATCGAGTAGGACCACCTTTCCTTTGCTATTATATAGTCCTGGAAAACTCCCATTGAACCATTTTAACCCAAGTTGAAAAAGAATAATTGTAAAGCTAACATAATCTACGACATACAT